>DATMSP010000058.1:0-57734 GCA_035565295.1 Cellvibrio sp.
AACTCTGACCACCGGTGGCAAGTTGACTGTTACCGATGTGGATGATGGCGAAGCCGTCTTCCAGGTGCAAAACAATATTCCGGGTGCGCACGGCAGCTTCTCCATTGATGCCGCCGGCAACTGGAGCTACCAACTCGATAATGCTGATCCTGTGGTGCAAGCCTTGAGTGAAGGTGAAACCTTACCGAACGAAATCTTTACCGTAAAAAGCGCAGACGGTACTACGCACACGGTAACCGTGAGCATCACTGGTACTAACGATGCGGCGATTATTACACCTGCGGTAGGTTCTACCGATACGGGTGCCGTGAAAGAAGATGTAACTCTGACCACCGGTGGCAAGTTGACTGTTACTGATGTGGATGATGGCGAAGCCGTCTTCCAGGTGCAAAACAATATTCCGGGTGCGCACGGCAGCTTCTCCATTGATGCCGCCGGCAACTGGAGTTACCAACTCAATAACGCTGATCCTGCCGTCCAGGCTTTGGGTGAGGGTAGCAGCCTGCCCAGCGAGGTCTTCACAGTAAAAAGTGCAGACGGCACCACCCACAGTGTCACCATTGCTATTAATGGCACCAACGATGCACCTGTAGCCGTTGCGGATTCTGGTTTTAGCACCAATGAAGACTCTGCATTGACGCTGACTCCAAATCAATTGTTAATCAATGATACGGATGCGGATAATGACTCTTTGACCATTATCTCAGTGCAAAATGCCACCCACGGAACAGTTGCTCTGGTCAACGGCAACATAGTCTTTACTCCCACTGCAAATTACAATGGCCCAGCGTCTTTCACCTATACCATCAGCGATGGTCATGGCGGCACCTCTACAGCTTCTGTATCCCTGAATGTAGCCCCGGTGAATGATATTCCGGTAACAGCCAATCAAAGTCTCACCACGCCGGAAGACACACCGATTTCAGGTCAGGTTATTGCTAGCGATGTTGACAATGATATCCTGGGCTACAGCGTCACCACCAATGCTGCCCACGGCACAGTGACATTGAACCCAACTACTGGCGAATTTGTTTATAGTCCGGGGGCTAATTACAACGGTTCAGACAGTTTCAAAGTCACTGTATCCGATGGCAATGGCGGTACAGCGGTCAGCACCATTACTATAGGTGTGACCCCTGTTAACGATGCGCCGGTTATAGATCTGGATGCCTCCAGCCCAGGCCTCGGTTACACCGCGACTTTTACTGAAAATGGAGTGCCGGTTTCTATCTCCGATACGGATATTGTGATCAGCGATGTGGACTCTTCCAATATTACGGGTGCAACTATTATATTGACCAATCCCCAGGCAAATGACCTCCTGTCTCTCGGTGCGCTGCCTTCGGGAATTACCGCCAATATTTCCGGCAATACAATCACCTTGTCCGGCACCGCATCCTTTGCCAGTTACCAGGCGGCAATCCACGGTATTACGTTTTCCAACTCTTCGGAGACACCCAGCACTATACCGCGCGATATCACTGTGACTGTCAGCGATGGTGCATTGACCAGTGTTCCCGCTCATGCAACTATCAATGTGATTTCTGTTAATGATGCCCCTGTGGCTGTGGATGATCCAGACGGTAGCATAGTGACCAGTGTTGGACTTCGTGCGGAATACTATTCCTATTTCGAAGGTCCCAATGGTGTAAACCTGGAGACTATTGAGCAGGCGGAATTGTTTATTGCCAATCACGGTCCCGATGCCACCTTTATTGCCACCAAGTTTGATTACGGCAGTCCCACGTTATTTAATACCAGTTTGGGGCAGGGCGATAACCTGCAAAAATTCCTCGGCGCTGATGCCGCTAGCCTAAGCAAAGATCCAGGCAATAGCAGCGATGCCATTATCCGTATGTCGGGCAATATTCAATTGGCTGCGGGCACCTATAATTTCCGTGTCTATGGTGATGATGGCTACCAGATCAAGATCGACGGTGTTGTTGTTGCAGAAGTGAATGAAAACCAGGCTCCAAAAACGACTGTGCACCAAGAATTCACTATAGCGACAGGCGGCCTGCACAATATTGAAATCATTTATTGGGATCAAGGTATACAAGCGGTATTAAAGGTGGAGATGAGCAGCGATCACGGTGCCAGTTACAAGATCCTCTCTTCCGAAACCACAACCCATGTGGCTACACATTTTATGGATGAAGACAGTACCTGGACAGTACCTGCAAGTGAATTGCTGGCCAATGACTCAGATGCGGATGGTGATACCCTGACCATCGTCAGCGTGCAGGATGCGGTCAATGGCACAGTTAAATTGGTCAACGGCAATGTTACTTTTACCCCAACACCTGACTACAGCGGCCCGGCGAGCTACACCTACACGGTGAGCGACGGTCGCGGTGGGTTTGATACGGCGAAGGTTTCCATTGATGTGTTGTCCATGAATGATCGGCCACTAGCCAACCCGGATATTATCATCACCGCTAAAAATACTGCAGCGGCAGGCTCCAATGAATTTGCGATCAGGATTTCCGAAGGAGAACTGTTGGCTAACGACACTGACATTGATGGCAATAAATTATCTCTGCTCAGCGTCAGCTCACCGGTGAATGGCTATGTCTGGATAGATAGCGGCGATGTCATGTTTTTACCTTATGTCGGTTTCACCGGCAAAGCGCAATTCAGTTACACCATTACCGATAACCACGGCGGCACCAGCACAGTAGTTTCCGATGTGTATGTAGCCAATATCAATGGCAATGCCTCGAATAATACGCTGATTGGCACTGAGTCCAGCGACACTATGGCGGGGCTTGGCGGCAACGATATTATGGCCGGCGCTGGCGGCAATGATTTTATGGATGGCGGTGCCGGCAACGATACCTTGATAGGAGGTGCTGGCAATGATTTGCTGAAGGGCGGTGCAGGCAATGATAGCCTGGAAGGCGGCAGTGACAACGATACCTTAATCGGCGGTGCTGGCAACGATAACCTGCAGGGCGGTTCGGGTACCGATCTGCTCGATGGTGGAGCCGGTAACGACCAGCTTACGGGTGGAGCTGGTGTCGATACCTTTGTCTGGCATCTTGCGGATAAAGGTAGTACGGCCAATCATGCGACTGACACTATCTCTGACTTCACCACCGGGGTCAATGGCGATAAGCTGGATATCAAGGATTTGCTGCAGTATGAAAATAGCGGCAACCTGACCAACTATTTGCATTTCTCGTCCGATGGTCAGAATACAACGATTTCCATCAGCAGCAATGGCGAGTTTGATGGCAGCAATTTTAGTTCAACCACGGATCAAACCATTATCCTGACGGGTGTTAGTTTGACAGGTACAGATACCGATATTATTAATCAACTGAAAAACAATGGAAATTTAATTACTGATTAATTGTCGTTCGCGGGAGTGATGCTTTCACTCCCTTGTTTTTGTGCGGGAGAATAGGGCGCATTAGCGGGTGGGATGAACATGTATGTAAAACGCAATGCAACGCAGCAAATCACCGCCGTGAGCCAGGTGATTGATGGCGATATCAATGAGTTTATTTCCAGCGATTCGCTGGAGCTGCTGAGGTTTTTAAACGGTAATAAGGATTCGCAATTGCTCAGCCTGGAGCGCTCCGATCAGGCGATGGCGCGCGTGTTGGACGACGTGATTAATCTGCTGGTCGATCAGGGCACTATCCGCTTCACCGATTTGCCCGATGCCGCCCAGACAAAATTGCTGTCGCGCCGCGAGTGGCGTGGGCAGCGCAAGGGAATTGATTTGCTGGATAACGGCGATGATGATTTAAACATTTAGAGAACCTCTGAAAAAGCATTTCCTGTAATTTGCAGAGGTTTATTCAGTATAAATTTCTCAGTGTCCGTTAAAAAAATCCTGACTTCACACTGAGGAGCTCCACTTCAAAGACTACCGCAGCAAAAGCGGGAATATTTGCGCTGCCTTTTTCGCCATAAGCCAGTGCGGAGGGTATATAGATAATCACTTTGGAACCCTCTGGTACCTGTGTCATCGCCTGAGTAAAACCGGGAATCATATCGCTCAGTTTAAATGTATCGGCTTTATTGCGACTATAGCTGCTGTCAAATTCACGGCCATCCAGCAGGGTGCCCTTGTAATTGACTACCACCGAATCCTTGGCCCTTGGTACTTTGCCTTTGCCTTTTTTAACTATGACATATTGCACCCCTGAAGCCAGGGAGGTCACATTGGCTTTGGTGATGTTTGCCGCAAAAAAGGATTTCTCTTCGCTAATATAATATTGCTTGCGGTTTGCCGCCCAGTCATCATCGCTATTCTGAATCTTTTCCCGGATTTGTTTGACAATCATTTTTTCTTCGGCAGCTGAAATTTGCGGTGCATCTTTGCTCAGGGTATCAGCCAGGCCGACAGCCATGCTGGCAGGTAGAACGGGAATGCCGTTCTTGCCAAAAGACTTGGCAATCTCGCGCGCAGTCAAATAACTGATCCGTTCATCCAGGGTGCGCAAGCCATTGGGGAATTCAGGTTCAGCGTCAGTGTTTGTCTGCTCGCGGGCTATGGGTGAGCTTGCAATGCGGCTTGCCTCCAGAAGTTCGTTGTAACTCTCTTCAGGAACCCTCGCAGGAATGCCATCGCGGATATCAAACGCGCCCAATAAAAAAGGGTTGCCGACAAAATTGATATGCACCTCTGCCAGTTTTTGTGTGACATTTTTACTGGTGATATAGTTCGCCTGACCCTCCAGGGTGCTCAGGTCCGCACTTTTGGGTGGCTTTTCCGGTGAGCTGCTGCAGGCGCTGCACAGCAGGCTGAGGGCGATTATTCCAGATAATAAATAACGCATAAACTTGAACCTAGGTATTGAGTGAAATGAAAACTGCGCGATAGGCAATCAATTGGCTTGGGCAAGCGCCGCGGCAGAAAATTCAATTCCCGTCCAGCCGAAGCGAATAAAATTGCGAATATTTTGGTGGTCCTGGGCTTCAGGGTGTTGCAGCACATCGACGCGATAGTAATCGCCAAAGCAGTTCAGGGTTTGCTGCGGGGTAAGTTGGTGAAGCTTTGCAAAGGAAAACACTTTGCATGAGCCGGAGTTTTGTCCCGCTTCGTTATGGAATTCACCATTGCGAAATGCGGTGGGAGTAAAGCGGTAAAGGCTATCGATAACAGCAATAGTCTCTTTAAACTGAATCTGCTCCGGGGTGTTGGCTAGCTTATTTAGAAATTCATTTAACGGCATTTTTATCTCTACTTTCAAGAGGTGGTTGTGCCGGCTATTTTAGCGTTTTAAATAAGCTGGAGTCACGACCTAGAATTTTGTTTAACGGTGGTGGCTATTGCTCTTGTTTTGGGCTATGTTGAAGCATGTAACGCAAAAGGCGAGCCAGAAAATGATTAAAAAAAGACCAATTCATATTCCTTTCGCCGGTCCCGCTCTGCTTGAAGCTCCCCTGTTGAACAAGGGCAGTGCGTTTAGCGAGCGCGAGCGACAGCAGTTTAATCTCGAGGGCCTGCTGCCCTACAAAATCGAAACCATCGAAGAGCAGAAGGCTCGCGCCTATGCGCAATTCTGCGCTTTCCAGACGGATATCGATAAGCACATCTATCTGCGCAATATCCAGGATACCAATGAAACCCTGTATTTCCGCCTGGTGAATGATCACCTCGAAGAAATCATGCCCTTGATTTACACCCCCACCGTGGGCTTGGCCTGCCAGCAATTTTCAAAAATATACCGGCGCAAGCGCGGATTGTTTATTGCCTATCCCGACCGCGACCGCATGGAAGATATGCTGCAGAACGCCACCAAGCAAAATGTCAAAGTCATTGTGGTTACCGATGGCGAACGTATTTTGGGCCTGGGCGATCAGGGGATCGGCGGCATGGGGATTCCCATAGGCAAGCTCGCCCTTTATACGGCTTGTGGCGGTATCAGCCCGGCCTATGTCCTACCGGTCACCCTGGATGTGGGCACCAATAATGAAGCCTTGCTCAATGACCCTATGTATATGGGCTGGAAGCATCCCCGTATCACCGGTGATGAGTATTATGCATTTGTCGATGAGTTTATCCAGGCCATAAAAATGCGCTGGCCCAAGGCGATGTTGCAATTTGAGGATTTTTCCCAGGATCATGCAACCCCGCTGTTAAATCGCTATCGCAATGAACTTTGCTGCTTTAACGATGATATCCAGGGAACGGCGGCAGTCACCCTGGGAACTCTGCTCGCTGCCTGCACGGCAAAAGGTGAGAGGCTAAGGGATCAACGCGTTGCCTTTGCCGGGGCAGGTTCTGCGGGGACAGGTATTGCCGAACATATTATCCGGCAGATGGTGGAAGATGGTTTGACCGAGGCCGAGGCTCGCAGCCGCATATTTATGCTGAGCAAAGATGGCTTGTTGCAAGCGAGTTCGAAGGAGCTGTTTGATTTTCAACGGCCCCTGTGTGTACCTGATGAGCTGGTAGCCACCTGGACACTGACCCATGGCAAAGCAGAGGATGTTATCAACTTGCTGGATGTTGTGGTCAATGCCCAACCGACTATATTGATAGGTGTATCCGGGCAGGCGGGGCTATTTACCAAAAAAATCATGGAGTCCATCCAGATTTACTGTGAGCGGCCCATAGTCCTGGCTCTGTCAAACCCCACGTCCCAGGCCGAGGCCCAGCCGGTGGATCTTTTGCGCTGGACGTCGGGGAAAGCTCTGATTGCCACTGGCAGTCCATTTGCCGCCGTGGATATGGGCAGCCGCCATTTCGAAATTGCCCAGTGCAATAATAGCTATATATTTCCCGGGCTTGGCCTGGGAGTGCTCGCAGCCAAGGCGCGGCGCATTACCGATAGCATGATGATGGCTGCAAGCCGCGCACTTGCACAGGTTTCGCCCATAGTGAAGTATGGCAGCGGGGCTCTTTTGCCGCCCCTGGCAGAAATACGCCAGGTGAGCAAAATCATCGCCCTGGCAGTATTCAAACAGGCAATAGAAGATGGCGTTGCCATGGCTATTCCGGAAGAGCTGATGATAGAAAAGATAGAGGATAATTTTTGGAATCCTGAGTATCGCGAGTACCGCAGAACTTCTTTTTAAATAGCATCTCCCTTTATTTATGTAGATACCTGTTGTAGATAGGAAAGTATTGATGTCCGCCAGTGAAGACCTTAAGACCAAAGCTGCTTTATCCCCGCCCGAGATAAGAGAAATATTGGAGGGATTTTTATCCTCCCCAGGCCGGCCTCCCCACACCATGAATTTCTCCCAATTAGATGGTTACGTTCGTGCCATGGCCCTTGGGCCTGAGCCGCTTGACATCAAAGATTGGGTTTCCCTGGTATTTGTGGATCAAAATCCTAATTTTGATGATAAAGATCATGAATTATTTATTACTCGTGCACTAAATTCGCTCTACAATATGCACAAGGTGCAATTCTTAAATAATCAGTGCTATTTGCCTTGCCCCAATGAATATACTGAAGAACCTGATGGAAGGTCGGATATTGAGCAATGGGCGAGGGGGTTTATGCAGGGTTTTATTGTCTGCCAGAGCCGCTGGAATTTTTTTTTAGAAGAATCCCAGACGGTCGAACAGCTACCTGCTATAATCAAAAACACAATTTACGATGAAATAGACGCCATGATGTCTGTTATTTCAAGTGTTGCTGATGCTGAATACGCGTTGAGCCAAGGTGTATCCACCGAAGAGTTAAAGCAGATATTCAGTCAACTGCCCAGACAAATAGTCAGTTATGGCAAAGCGGGGCAATTATTACGCAAGTACATGTAATAACTATTTGCTTTGCGATTTTGTAGAATTTTATTGTAAACCTTACGTATAACCCGCTGTCCAATTTGTGATTGCGAATATTCCTTAACTTTATATCTTTTTCGAGATGTTTAAAGGACTGCATGATGGATTTTTCTTCTGCACAAAAATACCTTTTAAGTAAAAAACGCGCGGTACAAACCTTTCCCGCTGATCCGACAGTCGGTGTTTACAAAGTTTGTCACAAGATGTTCGCCACTTTGACCTCAGGTGTAGCCTATGCACGCATCAATTTAAAGTGCGACCCAGAGCTGGCGCTGGAGCTGCGTGCGCAATACGATGCTATTCAGCCTGGCTACCAAATGAACAAAAAACACTGGAACACCGTGATTTTCGATGGCAGCGTTCCCGACGAAGAAATTTACGATATGATCGACCATTCGTATAATTTGATTGTCAGTAACTTGCCTGATGCCGAGCGTGAAAAACTGTTAAAAGATGATTGATCCCTTTGCCAATACTGGGCCTGCAGCCTTATCCCGCCAGGATGAGTCGGAAGGGCGTTTGGAGGTCGGTGCCAGATTAAAAGTGGTGCGCGAGCAGAATGGCCTGTCACAGAGAGAATTGGCCAAGCGATCCAGCGTGACCCACAGCAGTATTTCGATGATTGAGCAGGGGCAAAACAGTCCCTCGGTCAGTTCCCTCGAGAAAATCCTCAGTGGTATTCCCATGACGCTGGCGCAGTTTTTTATTTGCGATCCCGATAATGCCTCTCAGGTAGTCTATCGCTCGAGCGAACTTATCGGCCAGCAAAAACAATACGATCAACTGATTGTTCAGGATATTCCCCAGAAAAGTGTCTACAGCGGAATTAGCTTGCAAAAGTTTATTTTGCTTTGCCTGGCGGATATTGGCGCAATTCCCCAGTTGTCAAACCAGGCAGTCAGCGGCCTGGTGGTCTCCGGCCAGCTTGAACTTACAGCGAATACCCATGTCTCTTTGTTGCATGCCGGTGATGCTTTTTCGCTTTCCGCGCAGCAGCCGTACAGATTGCGCAATCTATCGTCAGCGACCCATTGCGAGTTGCTGGTTTGCAAAGCCTGACGGCGTCTAGATCTTCATTTATTAGCCCTGCCAGTTCATTGCCTGCTACACTTATCCTTATAACAATTAACCAAACTTAAGAGAAAATGCTTATGTTTCAAGGAAAAGCGCTATCCCTCGTCAAACACCCTGAAGCTATTGCCGAATTGATCTTTGACCTGCAGGCTGAGTCCGTCAATAAATTCAATTTGCTGGCGGTATCCGAACTCGAGCAGGTTCTTACGCTGCTGGAGCAGGCAAAAGATATCAAGGGCCTGCTGATTACCAGCGCCAAGGATGTATTTATCGTGGGTGCCGACATTATGGAATTTGGTGCGGTCTTCGCCGCGGGGCCGGAGCAGGTTGTCGGTCATCTCGCCAAGAATAATCGCAATCTTTGCCGCCTGGAGGATTTGCCATTCCCTACGGTGGTGGCCATTAATGGTATAGCCTTGGGCGGCGGCCTGGAATTTTGCCTCGCCTGCGACTATCGCATTGCCAGCACCAACGCAGCCAAAATTGGCTTGCCTGAAACCAAGCTGGGCATTGTTCCCGGCTGGGGCGGTACTGTGCGTCTGCCGCGTGTGGCCGGTTTGGATACGGCGGTGGAATGGATAGCAGCAGGCAAGGAAAATACCGCTGAACAAGCCTTGACTGCAAAAGTGGTAGACGCCGTGGTTGCACCGGAAAAGCTGCGTGAAGCGGCACTTTTTGCGCTCAATGAAGCCATCAACGGCAAGTTCGATTATCAGGCTCGTCGCACTCAGAAGAAAGCGCCGCTGCAATTGAACATTATGGAATCCATGCTGGCTTTTGAAACCTCCAAAGCCTTTGTCGGCGCCCAGGCAGGCCGCAATTACCCCGCGCCTGTTTCCGCGATCAAGGCTATGCAGAAGGCGGCAGACAAAGGTCGCGATGAAGCCTTGCAGATTGAAGCCGAAACCTTTGCCAAGATGGCTGCAACGCCTGTGGCTGCCTCTCTGGTGGGTATATTTGTCAACGAACAGTTGCTCAGCAAAAAAGCCAAGGGTTGGGAGAAAAAGGCCGATAAAAAAATCGAGCGCGCCGCAGTATTGGGGGCGGGGATTATGGGCGGTGGCATAGCCTACCAGTCGGCTCTCAAGGGTGTGCCGATCAAAATGAAAGATATTGCCCAGAAGGGCATTGATTTGGGTTTGTCCGAAGCCAATAAATTATTGAGCAAGCGCGTTGACCGCAAAAAAATGACGGCCAGTGAAATGGGCGATGTGCTCAATCGCATTGAACCCGCACTTGCCTATGATGGTTTTGACCAGGTTGATATTGTGGTTGAAGCGGTTGTTGAGAATCCGAAAGTCAAGCGCAGTGTCCTTGCCGAGGCCGAAACCAAGTTGAGTGCAGACACTATTATTGCGTCTAACACATCAACTATTTCCATCAACCATCTCGCTGAAGCGCTGCAGCGCCCGGAAAATTTTTGTGGCATGCACTTTTTTAATCCGGTGCATATGATGCCGCTGGTGGAAGTGATTCGCGGTGCAAAAACATCGGATGTCGCTATTGCCCGCACGGTGGCCTATGCCAACACTATTGGCAAAAAGCCTATTGTTGTTAAGGATTGTCCCGGCTTTTTGGTGAATCGTGTGTTGTTTCCCTATCTTGCGGGCTTTGCCTTTCTGGTGCGCGACGGCGTGGACTATCAGCGCATAGATAAGTTGATGGAAACCTGGGGCTGGCCAATGGGACCTGCCTATCTGCTGGACGTTGTGGGCATAGATACAGCTGTACACGCGCAAAAAGTGATGGCCGAAGGTTTTCCCGAGCGCATGCAGAATAATTTCACTTCTTGCACAGATGCACTTTTTGCTGCGGGTCGCCTCGGGCAAAAAAATGAAAAAGGTTTTTATGATTACACCCTGGATAAAAAGGGCAAGCCTGCCAAGGTGCCAAGTGAGGAAGCCCTGGCTGTCATCAAGCCTACTGTGACCGGCAGCCTGGAAGTCAGCGATGAAGATATTATCGCGCGCATGATGGTGCCCATGGTTACCGAACTGGCGCGCTGCCTCGAAGAGGGTATTGTGGAAACGGCCGCTGAGGCCGATATGGCGCTGGTGTACGGTACCGGCTTTCCGCCTTTCCGCGGGGGTGTATTCCGCTGGGTCGACTCATTGGGTGCAAAAGCCTTCTGTGAAATGGCCGCAAAATTCAGTCATCTGGGAGCGCTCTATGAGCCGCCAGCCAGCCTGAAAGCGCAAGCTGACAACAATCAAAAATTCTACGGCTAAGGAGAAAAATAATGAGTTTACAACCAAGAGATGCCGTAATCGTCGACTATGCGCGCAGCGCTATGGGACGCTCCAAGAATGGCTGTTTCCGCAATGTGCGCGCAGACGATATTTCTGCGGCCATCATCAAGGGCCTGCTGGCCCGCAATAGCCAACTGGACCCAGCCACTATTGACGATATGTTGTGGGGCTGCGTTATGCAGCGCGAAGAGCAGGCCTTTAACGTCGCTCGCAATATTCTGTTGCTGTCGGGTTTGCCTCATACAGTTCCCGCGCAAACCATCAACCGCCTGTGCGGTTCATCCATGTCAGCATTGCATACGGCCACGGCGAATATTCGCGCGGGCCTGGGCGATGTCTATTTGATCGGCGGTGTAGAGCATATGGGGCACTTGCCCATGTATGAATCCATCAATATCAATCCGCTGCTGGGGCTGTCAGTGGCAAAAGCGGCAGGCAATATGGGTATGACCGCTGAATATCTCGCCCTGCTGCATGGTATAAATCGTCAGCAGATGGATGAGTTCAGCGCGCGCTCGCATCAGCTGGCCGCGCAGGCGCGCGAGCAGGGGCGTTTCAATCGCGAAATCATTCCGGTCGCAGGGCATAATGCCGATGGTTTTTTGATGATGGTGGATCAGGATGAAACTATCCGCCCCGAAACCACAGTGGAGGCTCTGTCCAAGTTGCCGCCGGTATTCGATCCCAAAAATGGCCAGGTTACTGCGGGCAGTTCGTCGCAGATCTCTGACGGCGCGTCGGTTATGCTGGTGATGTCTGCCGAGCGCGCTCAGACACTGGGGCTTAAGCCCATAGCGAAGGTTGTCTCCCTGGGCATTGCGGGCGTCGATCCCTCCATCATGGGTTATGGTCCTGTCCCCTCAACGGAAAAAGCCTTGAAAGCAGCCGGGCTGAGTATCAATGATATTGAGGTGGTTGAGCTGAATGAGGCCTTTGCCGCTCAGGCGCTGCCGGTATTGAAAGACCTCAAGTTGCTGGATGTGATGAATGACAAGGTCAATCTTCACGGCGGTGCTATTGCACTCGGCCATCCCTTCGGCTGTTCGGGAACACGTATTACCGGTTCACTGTTAACCGTGATGAAAGAGAAGGATGCAACACTGGGAGTATCTACCATGTGTATTGGTTTAGGGCAGGGGATCACTACGGTTATTGAACGCCTGAACTAACGAGAGCCGTTTTGCAAAAATAAAAAACTCGGCGAACAGCCGAGTTTTTTATTTTTTAAAATCCTTTCTGTCAAACCTAACTCAAGACGAGCTGCCGTGATTATCTTTACATCTGACCAACCTGAGGCCATTATCGACCAGCAGCAGCGGCAATTGTTGGCGAGCGCTGAGACAAGTCAGGTATTTGCTGTTGAGTTTGCGGTTGATCAATATTACCTTGAGGTGCCGGGCCCGCTGGATTTATTGGCTATTGTGCATCTGCATAGGGATTCTGGAAGTCTGGTCATATCGGCGACCATCTTCCGCAATGATCCTGCGTTGCGCAATGCTATAAATTTTCTGGAAAATGATCTCGCCGCAGTGCAGCAGTTTGCCTGGGAGAGGTGTCGGCCCTGGCTGAATTTATCGGCGCCCTTGATATTGGACCCAGTAAAGATCCCCAAGCCCTGGGGGCAGGAAATTTGGTATACAGGTATTGAGGCCCGCGGCCAGTCCAATATTCTTGCCCAGGGGTTCACTGTTCCCCTGCCTTGGGTGTTGGCACTTATGCCCAGGTATCTGGCTGCTGGACTGGCTAGAAAAATTACCCTGTTAAAAACCCTGGATCCTGTTGCTGATGAAGTTTATGGCGATTTATATTTTGAATTGCACCAGCAAAAGCAGGAAGTCTACATAGTTACCCATATTGACTCGCGGGCCTGGCCGGATGGGGTAGGAGCTATTCAGCTGGGGTTCTGCGCAGAAAAATATCAGCAATTTGCGACCGGCGAAGATTTCAAGGCGGCTTATCTGGCGGCTGTCAAAGACTACGAAAAAATTCGCCGGCAAATTGATGGGCTATTGGATGAAAGCAGAATAGCGGCGGGTATCGATTTGACTGTGTCCATCCCCGCGGATACTTTGCGGCAGTGGTGCCGGCATCTGCCGGAGCTGTTGATGGCGCAAGAGCGCGAGGCGAGGGCGAAAATGAATAGCTTTGTTGCTCGCCATTCTCTGCGTCTGGGCGATGTGGTCAAGGTTCCCTGCCTTGTTCCCCACGCCCTGCAGCATGGAGTGCGCACAGTCGAATTCCAAACGCCTGTCTATGAGCGGAAGATATTATCTTTCGCACAAAAGGTTCTTACGCAAAGCGAGTGGGATACTGAGGCGGCCCTGGAAATAGCACAATTGCAAACGCCTGCGCAGCAACCTCTCAGGCTTCTGTTTGAGGGGCGGGGGGTTAGGGTTGAGGAGGTGGTAGGATTTGCTGATTTTCGCGTGATAAGAATTTATCTCGAAGCCTTCCAGCAGTACCCGCTGACCGCAGAGAATAGCTATGCGCTGGTCATGTCCATTGGCAGCCCATGCACCATAGTGCAGGGTGACCATGAGCAGAGGGTGGCAGCGGAGGTTGCCGCCTTTATTCCCGAGGGATTGTTTGGCAAGGAGTTTTACTCTCTCTGGCTTAAAGCCTCCAGTGCCCCTGTGCAAATACTGGTGGCAACCGCACTTGTTTGAATGGACTCTATATAAGCCCCGCACATTTGCTAAAAAGTATAATCAACGCTGCAACAAGTACAGGGGCCAGATACAGCATGCGCAATTGTGCCTGGAGTTTTGGGGTTGGAATCGGAATAGCTTTTAGAATCTCTTGTCTGCTGCGTATTTTCCTGCCTATCGCTGAATCAATAATCAGTGCATATTCTACTTTTTTATTGGCGGCCAACAGCTTTTTTCTCAAGGTCAATGCTGAGCTTACATAGGCGAGGCTAATAAATATGGCGATATAGCTGGTCAAAAAATAAAAATTTTGCTTTGCCCAGAGCACTTCCAGGTTGGGCAGGGGCAGGTGAGACCAAAAATAGCTAAAATACTGGGTGCTTTGATAGTTGGGTTTGACCGTGTTTCGCAGGAAATACATGAGTGCATTGGCGGTTGGGGTGTTTACATGCGAGCTGAGGTAAAACATTTTTAACAGCGAGCTGAAGGTCGAGAGGGATGCAATGAAAAAAAGAAATGTGCCCAGTGAAAGGCGTGAATAAAATTTATATTGTGCCTGTTGGTATGGCATGGCGAGAGTCTCCTTGCTCTTGGCATTGACATATAATATTGAGTGAACTCTATTCCTTAAAACGACTGACCGGTGCCGCAGGTATTGCTATCAGATACTGCTTTTATATTTATTTGCTGCGATGGAAATCCAGGCAGCACCGCCTAATGGTATATGTTTCGTTTTCATTTGTCTTTATGATTTTTCAATTTTAAAGGAATAAACCTTTAGATAGCTTTTTGCCCTGTCCAGCGCCTTGCTGAGCAGATCATGGCTGCAGGGGACATGGCTCTTGTCGGTGCAGACACTCTTCAGTGCCTTGTCCTCTTCGTTGCCTCTCATGGCATCGGCTATCAACGCCCAGGCCAAGGCTTCTACCATGTCGCGCAAATATTCGGATGAATATATGCGGGCCATTTCCTGTGCGCTGGCATGTATGCCATGAGATGCCGAGGTTATGTAGAGGTTGCGGATTTCTTTGGTGCGCGAGTTCCACTCGGCGGCATCTACAATTTTCCCATTTTTTATTGCGCTGGACTCAAGTTTTTTGCTCAGATAATAGCCATAGACAAATTGCGCCAGTATATCGCCATCTCTAGCCAGCTGCTGCAAGACCTGGATATTATTTTCGGAGTAATCAACTCCTTTTTTGGCGGCATTGCTCAACATAAATACCTTGGGCATCTGCATGCTATAACGCTGCCACAGCATTTCATTGTTATCGCTGTTGCTCTTGCGATTGGGTAAAAAATTTTGCCCGACATCATTGGAATGGATAACCATTTTGTCATCGACTGAGTCACTATCGTTATTGTTCTGGTTGTAGTTGTGGGCTCTGGGGTACTGATTTTCAGGGATACCGCTATCGCTGTTTTCCTGTGCAGGTTTAGGTAAATCCTCTTTGGAAAAGAAATACGCAACCAGTGCAAAAAGGCCGATAAATAACAGGGTTGGCGAGCGAAATATATTCATATATCTTTCCCAGTTTTTGGATTCGAAGGTCAGTGTTGGCCTAACTATTTATTATTTGTTTTGCTGTTTTTTCAATGCATCCTCATAGACAGAGCCATAGGCTTCTGCGCTCTTTTCCCAGGAAAAATTCTGCTTCATGGCGTTTTGTTGCAGTTGTTTCCATTTTTCAGGGTGGCGGTAATATTGCAGTGCGCGCTGGATCGCATCATGCAAATCAGTGGCTGTCGCCTGGTGAAAGACAAAGCCGGTGCCCGATGAGCTATCGCTATCCAGCGCCTGTTCAAAGATGGTGTCGCGCAGCCCGCCCACAGCATGAACTATGGGAAGTGTGCCGTAGCGCAGACTGTACATCTGATTGAGTCCGCAGGGTTCAAACACGGAGGGCATCAGGAAAAGATCCGCGCTGGCTTCGATCTGGTGGGCAAATGCCTCGTTGTAGCCAAGCGTCAGAGAGACCTTGTCGGGGTGTTGATGGGCTATATGCTGCAGCGCTTCTTCATAGTGGGAAATACCACTGCCCAGGATAACCAGCTGGCAGTCGAGGGCCAGCAATTGGTTTATCTGATTGACAATGAGATCTACACCTTTCTGCTCTACCAGCCTGCCGATAAAACCCAGCAGCGGTATGGATTCATTGACCGGCAATTGCAGCTGTTGCTGCAAGTGGGTTTTATTTTTTACCTTTTGCGGAAGGGTGCGGCGATTGTAGGTTTGGTGGATCAAGGGGTCGGTTCCGGGATTCCATTCATCCATATCAATCCCGTTCAATATGCCTTGCAAATCCTGCGCGCGGGCGCGCAGCACCCCGTCCAGGCCGCAGCCAAATTCGGCGGTCTGAATTTCCCTGGCGTAGCTTGGGCTCACAGTCGTTATGGCATCGGCAAAAATAAGTCCACCCTTGATAAAGGACATCTGCCCATAAAACTCCAGCTTCTCATGATGCCAAAAGTCGTTTGGCAATCCCAGTTCGAAAAAAGCCTGGTGAGAAAACAGACCGCGATAGGCGAGGTTGTGAACGGTAAACACGGTCGCCGGCCGCTGGGGTGTCTGCGATAAGAGTGCGGGAACCATACCGGTCTGCCAATCGTTGCAGTGCACAATATCCGGCTGCCAGTCGAGGGCAACGCGATTGAGCGCAATGGTCTCGGCAACTTTTGCAAAAAGATAGAAACGTTTGTGATTGTCTCGCCAGTCATTGCCATCCGCACCGCAATAGGGATTGCCTTCGCGCTTGGAAAAAAGCTCTGTCTTGACTAGCAACACTGTGACCCGCGTTCCCGGCAAGCGGGTCTGCAGTAGCCTTACCTCATGGCCCTGGATGGAAAATTGTGCTATTTCCCTGCTGCCAGCCTCATTGACCTGAGCTGCCAGGCTGGCATAGCCGGGCAGCAGAATTTTTATATCATAACCTAATTTCAGCAGGGCTCTGGGCAGACTGGCGGCCACATCGGCGAGGCCACCGGTTTTAATCAAAGGATAAACTTCGCTAGCGACAAATAAAACTTTTCTCATTGACCAACCTGTCTTGCTATCAATTAAATTGTAAAATAATGGCACCCAGTGGCGGCAGGGTTAATTCAATGGAATGCTCGCGTCCCATATGGCTAACCGGCGCTGTTGCAATAGAATTACTGTTGCCCATATTGCTGCCTGCATAAAAGGCCGAATCCGAATTAAATATCTCCTTGAAGCTGCCTGGCTGGGGCACACCCAGGCGATAGTTTTCCCTCGGTGCCGGTGTAAAGTTTAAGATCACCAGGGTCGAACCGGTGCTGCCTTTGCGCAGGTAACTGATAACCGAGTGCGTGGAATCGTTGCAGTCGATCCATTCAAAACCGTCTTCCTGAAAACTGCGCTCATACAGCGAAGGCATGCCGGTATAGAGTTTATTCAGGTCTTTTACCAACAGCTTCAACCCGCTGTGAAACTCACCCTCGCCCAGCAAATGCCAGTCCAGCGAGCGTTTATGGGCCCATTCATCCCACTGGCCGAATTCGCTCCCCATGAATAATAGTTTAGTACCTGGATAGGTATAAAGGTAAGTATAGAGCAAACGCAGGTTTGCGAATTGTTGCCACATATCGCCGGGCATTTTGCGCAGCATACTGCCTTTGCCATGTACCACTTCGTCGTGGGAGAAGGGCAGTTGGAAGTTCTCGGTAAAGGCGTACATCATGCCGAAGGTCAGCTGGTTGTGCTGGTATTTGCGGTAGATAGGATCCTTGCTCATATATTGCAGGGTGTCGTGCATCCAGCCCATATTCCACTTCATTGAAAACCCAAGGCCGCCCACCCAGGTGGGCCGGGTCACTTGTGGCCATGCGGTGGATTCCTCTGCGACAATGATAGTGCCCGGATGCTGGCCGTGGCAGAGCACATTGAGCTGACTGAGGAAAGCCATAGCCTCCAGGTTTTCATTGCCGCCGTAGATATTGGGAATCCACTCGCCCTCGTTGCGCGAGTAATCAAGGTGCAGCATGGAGGCCACGGCATCTACCCGCAAGCCATCAATATGGAATTCCTTCAACCAGTAGAGCGCATTAGCGAGCAGGAAATTGCGCACTTCATTGCGGCCATAGTTATAGATCAGGGTGCCCCAATCGCGGTGCTCGCCGAGGCGCGGGTCCTCGTGCTCATAGAGGGCGCTGCCGTCAAAGCGGGCGAGGGCATGGGCATCCTTGGGAAAGTGTGCCGGAACCCAATCAAGGATAATACCTATGCCGTGCTGATGCAGATGATCGACAAAATAGCGGAAATCGTCGGGTGAACCAAAGCGGCTGGTGGGAGCGTAGTAGCCTGTGGTTTGGTAGCCCCAGGAATCATCGAAAGGATGTTCAGTAATCGGCAGGATTTCAATATGGGTAAAACCCATGTCAGTAACATAGTCTGCCAATTGGTGGGCCAGTTCGCGATAGGACAATAACTGGTTGTCGTCGCCCCTGCGCCATGAGGCCAAGTGAACTTCGTATACCGAGAAGGGCGAGTGTTGCCAATCCCAATGGGTGCGTTTTGCCATCCAGTCGCTGTCATGCCACTGGTAGCGACTTTTCGCAATCGCAATGGAAGACGTTTTAGGGCGAAGCTCGAAGGCCTGGCCATAGGGGTCGGCTTTTTTAAAGACGCTGTGATTGTGGCGATTGCGTATTTCATATTTATAAAATGAACCCAGGGCCAATCCCGGAATAAACAGCTCCCACAAGCCGCTGCTGCCGCGAACCCGCATGGGGTGCTGGCGCCCATCCCAGTCATTAAAATCGCCTACCACACTGACGCGTTCGGCACTGGGTGCCCAGGTGGCAAAGAGAATTCCGTCTATGCCATCTACCTTGTGTTCATGTGCACCCAGGATCTCATAAATATTCCAATGCTGCCCTTCGTTGAACAGGTGGATATCCAATTCGCCCAGCTGTGGTGCAAAAGCATAGGGGTCATATTGAGTGTGGGAATTGTTGTGACGGTCAATCCAGTTGATCTGGTAGAGGTCAACAACCTCGGTATCAAGCCCATACCACTCAAAGAAATCTGTTCCCTCAATGCGTTGCATGGGCAGGGTGTTATGGTTCACCACTGTAGATGCGCTGCGCGCGCCGGGTAAAAACACGCGAATAAGGGTGTTGGCACTGGCGCTGGCTTCTTTCAGGGGATGTTTGCCAAGGACTTCAAATGGATCGTGGTGTGTCGCAGAAACTATTCTAAGGAGATCATTCGATAAAGGTTTACCTTGCTTGGCACTGAGCATGAACATTTTTCCTGATAAGTTAGAAGAAGTGCTTGAAGATTACATTAAAAAACACATCTATGGGTAAAGGCTTTTATTTTGGCATCTAAATTATAATTAATGGCTTGTATTAAACATGGAAATGGCTACATTAAGGTGCGATACGCCAAAACACCTTCGGTTGTTGCTTATGGCTTCCAGGGGTCCCCTGATTGCACACTGATGTAAATATTTCGTTAATATTGAAATATTTGCAAGCCCATTAGTTATTAAACAGCTACACTCATAATTTAATTTAATAATAGCCAAAAAATCCTCACCCATAAAATTTGTTTATTTTTTTATTGGCACTGATGTTGCGTAATGAAAAATACAAATGACAGGCTATTAATAATCGAACTCCCATAATGCAATAAAGAAAGGAGCTTTAATGAGTACTAACCAGACCTCTGGTCGCTTTGTAAGTCGTTTAACCCAAAAAACATTAGCTGTAATCCTCGCCGGTGGTCGCGGTTCACGTCTACATCAGTTGACCAATTGGCGTGCAAAGCCAGCTGTACACTTTGGCGGAAAGTTCCGCATCATCGATTTTCCCTTATCCAATTGCGTCAACTCCGGCATACGCCGTATCAGTGTCCTGACCCAATATAAATCCCATTCTCTGGATCGTCATATTCAACGCGGCTGGGGTTTTTTGGGGGGCGAGCTGGGTGAGTTTGTGGAGCTGCTTCCAGCGCAGCAGCGCCTGGATGAGTCCTGGTATGTCGGCACTGCCGATGCTGTATGGCAAAACCTTGACATTATTCGTCGTCATAATCCTGAGTATGTTTTGATTCTTGCGGGTGACCATATCTACAAAATGGACTATGGCACCATGATCGCCGCGCACGTTGAGCGCGGGGCAGATATTACTGTGGGTTGTATTGAAGTACCGCTCGATATAGCCCACGCCTTTGGTGTGATGGATATCGACGACAATAATAGAATAGTGCGCTTTACCGAAAAGCCTGCCAACCCTGAACCTATGCCGGGTAAGACCGATACTGCCCTGGCGTCTATGGGCATTTATGTGTTCAGCACCAAGGTATTGTTTGCTGAGTTGTTGAAAGACTATAACAACCCCAACTCCTCCCACGACTTTGGCAAGGATATTATTCCCGCGATGATCAATACCCATCGTGTCACCGCTTTCCCGTTCCGCGATCCGATCAATGGTGGCCACGGCTACTGGCGCGATGTGGGTACAGTGGACGCTCTCTGGGAAGCTAATCTGGAATTGACCAATGTGACTCCAGAACTGGATCTTTATGATGGTGAATGGCCCATCTGGACTCACCAGGAGCAGGTGGCGCCGGCAAAATTTGTGTTTGACGACGAAGGGCGCCGCGGCTTCGCTGTGGATTCCCTGATTGCCGGAGGCTGCATAGTATCTGGCTCTGCGATTCGCCACTCGCTGCTGTTCCCACGGGTTCGCGTGCATTCCTACTGCGAAATTACCGATTCAGTGCTGTTTCCCAGCGTGGAGGTGGGGCGCAATTGCAAAATCCGCAAGGCACTCATCGACAGGCGCTGCATAATCCCCGACGGAACTGTGATTGGCTACGACGAAGAAGCAGATCGCAAACGTTTCTTTGTATCGCCTAAAGGCGTTGTACTGGTCACCCCTGAAATGCTGAATGCTGACTAAAGGATACCCTCATGCCGTCTAACGCTAAAATGAAAGTTGTTTTTTGCTGGCACATGCACCAACCTGATTATCGCAATATTATGACCGGTGAATACTATTTTCCCTGGACTTATTTGCACGCGCTGAAAGATTATGTGGATATGGTTGCGCATTTGGAAGCGCAACCCAAAGCCCGCGCAGTATTCAATTTCGCGCCCATTTTGCTGGAGCAGCTGGACGATTACGGCCAACAGATTAAGCGTTATTTCAGTGCCAAAGAGACCATCAAGGATGCTGTGCTGGCATCCTTGGTGGCGAGTGACCTGCCAGCCTCAGGTTCAGCGGAATACCTTGAGCTGGCTAACAAATATTTGCGCGCAAACCGCGAGCGGATGATTGAGCGTTTCCCCATCTACCGCGAGCTTGCCGATACAGTCAATTCATTGAAAGAAAAGCCCTGGCTGAGTCACTACCTGAATGATCAGTTTTTGATTGACCTGGGTTTCTGGTACCACCTCAGCTGGCTGGCTGAAACCCTGCGTCGCACCGATGTCCATGTGCAGGCATGGCAAAACAAGGGGCGAGGTTTTACTACCCAGGATAGAGAGCAATTGCTGCAGCTGATTGGCGAACAGGTTCGCTCGATTGGCCCGCGCTACAGGGCGCTATATGAGAAGGGCCAGATCGAAATGTGCATGAGCCCCTATGCCCACCCGATAGTGCCGCTGTTGCTGGATATCAACTCAGCGCGCCAGGCCTGGGCCGATGTCACCCTGCCCAATACCACCAACTATGCCGGTGGCGATGTGCGCGCCAAGTGGCATTTGACCGAAGGCATCAAATCCTTCAAGCATTATTTCGGCCATGCTCCCAGCGGTTGCTGGCCGTCTGAGGGTGCGCTCAGCGATGAAACCTTAAAGCTGTTGGCAGAGGCCGGCTTCAGCTGGGCTGCGACCGGCGATTCTGTTCTGCGCAACAGTTTGCACCATCAGGACAACAGGGAGATAGCGGCCGAGCTGGAGGCCAAAAAAGCCTGCCTGCACCGCCCCTATAATTTTGCCAACAGCAATATCAATTGTTTCTTCCGCGATGATGGCCTCTCGGATTTGATCGGCTTTAAATATGCCACCTGGCATGCGGAAGATGCGGTGGGCGATCTGATCAATCATATGGTCAATATCGCCAATGCCTGCGACAATCGCAAAAACTCGGTTATTTCGGTGATTATGGATGGCGAAAATGCCTGGGAGTATTTCCCGGAAAACGCCTACTATTTTCTCGAGGCACTCTATCGCCGCATAGGCGAACACCCTGAACTGGAGTTGACCACCTACAGTGAATTGCTGAAAACGCAAAAGCCTGAACCTCTGGCGCTGCCGCATCTGGTGGCAGGCAGCTGGGTGTACGGCACCTTTTCTACCTGGATCGGCGATAAGGATAAAAACCGTGGCTGGGATATGTTGTGTGAGGCCAAGCTCGCCACCGACCTGGCGAGATCGACGCACAAATTCAAAGCCGCAGAGATTGCAAAAATTGAAAAGCAACTGGCGCTTTGTGAAGGCTCTGACTGGTTTTGGTGGTTTGGCGATTACAACCCCTCGCAGAGTGTCAGCGATTTTGAGTACCTGTATCGCCAGCACTTGAAAAACCTTTATCAGCTTATTAAAACCCCGGCACCCGCTTACCTGGATGACATTATCAGTGTGGGTGGTGGCTCTCCTTCAGCAGGTGGCGTAATGCGTCAAGGTCACGAACAATAAGCCATCATAAGAGAAGAGCACTCATGCAACCCAATAGCGCAGGAGTCTCGCCGCTTTTTTTGACAAGGCGAGCAGGGGTGTTGTTACACCCCACATCTCTACCCAACCAAACGTCGTTTTCCCGCGAGAGGCCCGTTGCGCAACTGCATGGTACCCTGGGTAGGGATGCCTATGTTTTTGTCGACTTTCTGGCGGAATCCGGTATCAGTGTCTGGCAGATGTTGCCAACCGGGCCGACTCACGCCGACCTGTCTCCCTATCAGTCTGTGTCTGCCCATGCTGGCAACCCGGATCTGATCAGTATTGATTGGTTTATTGATCAGCAATGGGTCGCCCCTGCAGAGGAATGGTATCAGGCGGTTGCAGACAAAGAGTCCCTGCAGCAGATCCGGATTGACTGCGCCAATCAATTTTATGAACTTGTAAGCCAGGAGCGAGGTGCCGAGCTGCGCCATAAGCTGGGTCATTTTTGCGAAGACAACCAATACTGGCTGGATGACTATGTGCTGTTTATGGCACTGCGCAAGCACTATGGCAACCGCTCCTGGAGCGAGTGGCCCGAGGCTTTGAAAAAGCGCTCGCCCGAGGCGCTGCAGGAGCTGCGTGAATTTCTCGCGCTGGATATTTCGCTCTATCTGTTTGAGCAGTTTGCCTATTTTGAACAGTGGAACCAACTTCGGCGCTACGCGTTTGAAAAAAATATAGTGCTGTTTGGCGATATGCCTATCTTTGTTGCCCATGACAGCGCCGACGTCTGGGCCGCGCAGGAATTTTTTAATCTGGATGAACAGGGGAATGCACTCACCGTTGCCGGAGTGCCGCCCGATTATTTTTCAGAGACGGGTCAGCACTGGGGCAACCCGCATTATAACTGGGAGGCGATGGAAGCCTCGGGTTTCAGTTGGTGGTTGGCGCGTTTTCGCACGCAGCTCAAGCAGTTTGATTTAATCCGCATCGACCATTTTCGCGGTTTTGAGGCCTTCTGGTCCATTCCCGGAGATAGTCAGGATGCCCGCTCGGGGCAGTGGGTCAAGGCTCCGGGAGAGGCTTTCCTGAAAGCCTGCTTTGCCGCCTATCCCTCGCTGCCCTTGGTGGCGGAAAACCTCGGCCTGATCACCCCGGAAGTAGAAGCCTTGCGGCATCAGTTTAATTTACCGGGAATGCTGGTGCTGCAGTTTGCCTTCGACGGCAACAGGAAGAATCCGCATTTGCCACACAATCATCGGCAGAGCGATGTTATCTACACCGGCACCCACGATAACGATACCTCGCTGGGCTGGTATCAAGCGTTGTCGGACGAACACAAAGCGATTACCCAGGAGTATTTATTTTCCAGTAGAGAAAGCATACCCTGGCTGTTGATTGATGCTGCATTGGCGTCTGTTTCACCAATGGCCATTATTCCCCTGCAGGATATCCTCGAACTGGATGGCGCTCACCGGATGAATGTACCTGGCACTACAGGTACAAACTGGACATGGCAGTTTTCATGGCTACAATTTCCTCAGGAACTTAGTCATAGATTGAAGACTCATTTAACACGTTATGATCGTTTGTCTTAATGCAATAACACTTTCAATGGAGGTACTATGGAACATAGATGCACAAATCGATACGACAGTGATTTAAATATTCAGATTTATCAGGATAAAACGCCAGTGGCCCTGGGACGCATCAAGAATGCCAGCCTGGCGGGTGTATTTGTTGAAACGGAATTCACGGATATAGATTGCGAACATCAGGTTTCACTGGAAATTTTGCCTGGCCGGAATGGTGCCCACAAGTCAAAGCGTATAAAAATACCGGCGCTGGTCACACATAAATTAAGTAATGGGTTCGGTGCTGAGTTGGATATCGCCAGCCAGGAACTTGCGGATATATTTGCCAAGCTGGTTATAGGGCAACAGGAGCCCAGGGTTCCCACATCTTCCTTAATCAAGATGATCAATGCCTGATAGTGACCCTCGGGCAGGGACTGCCTGATAAACCTCTGTCTCTCCTTCTTCTATTCATTCTGCCTTGCCAATTCCCCTATTGATCTTTTTCTTTTTTCACCCGCTGCTTTGTGTAAAGCAAAGTCAAATCGCCGCCCATACGGCTCGACGACAAGGGCCGCAGATTTTTCCACTCCTGCGGTATATTGGCCTTCGGCTCCATGATCAGCCAGGGTTCAATCCAGGCGAGTCCGGTATTGCTGACCACATTATTCAGAGTCTGCTCTTCGCCGGTCTGTTTGCGGAAAATGTCCGGATTGCTCAGGCCGGCCACTGTTTTATTGACCAGTCGCTCAAGTGCTCTGTTATTAATGGAAAGCACATCGTAATCATTGACCTTCAAGGTCAGCGCCATGCTCACCAAAGGTTGAATCGCAAAATTGTGATAGCTGAGGGCCAGATGCTTGCGGCGAATTTCATTGGGGAGAAAACCATTCTCGTCCACCTGGTTCATAGCTTGCGAAAACTTGCTGTAGGACCAGTCGAGCAAATCCTTGCGATGCAGAACTGCGCCGGTAATGCTGACCGCCCAGGCCGCCCAGTAGTCATGATTGTTGACCTTATCTATATTGCTTTGCGTGTAATCGACCACAACAATATCGGCAATGGTTGCCAGCCAGTGCTCAATAGCCTCAGTTTGTTTGGCATTGGGCGGGGCATTCTTGATACTGCCGTGGGTCAGCTTTGCATAGGAGGATGACGCGGCAGCGAGGGTCCACTTGCGCGCAGAGCGGCCAGTGTGATTGGTATCCTTGCTCAACAGGGCAGGGGCTGTTGCCCAGGTGTTAAGCATATCGAGGGCGCAGTCGCGAATGGCTTTGTCGCCCGTGTAAAAATATTTGTCGCTCAGGCCTGATAAAGTTTTCTGAAAGCTGACAATGGATTCGGTTTGATCCATGTATTCTTCAAAGGCTGCAGCATTCAGGGTTGAGCGCGATTTGTCACTGCCTTCGTATTTGCTGGTAAAAACCAATTGCTCCACAAACGGGGCAGGGGTTTCCGGGCAGGTAAAGTTTTTCGACTGCTTAGTTGAAATAGCGGGTGCCTGGCTAAAGGCCTCGGGCAAGACCACAGGTTTGGGCTGGGGTTTCGCAGAGCAGCCGTAGAGACAGGCAGCGGCGAGCAAAAGATTGATCATAACACCTGCAGTTCCCACTAGGTCTTGGAAAGGTCTGCGCAGGGTGAATGTTGCAAAGGCTGCTTTATAGATGCTGAACGCCATATTGAAACTCCGCTAAAGGCTTGCCGGGCAGGTGCAGCCTTGGTCAATCATTTGAATTGCATACTCAATCATTTGAATTGGGAGTTACGACTATCAGCGAATCTATAAAGTTCCTGGCAACCATGCCATGCGCAGCGATAAACTCAGCCTGCGGTTGCGCGCAGGCAAGCTGGGTATTTATTTATGGCAGAGTCGTACTTTCAAATTCATATTTTTGAATTCTTCAGGAATATTCAGCTCGGTAGAGAGATAGGTTAAGTCTCCCCACTCCCTTTCAAATTTCAGTTCGTACATAAAGCGGCCGTTGGTATTGACGCGTTGCGCGCGCTTTATCTTCAGCGGGTCTTTGCGGCCATTGAGTTGCCAGAGTGTCAACTCCAGGTTTTTAAAATTGGGATCGGAAAACTGCAGGTCGATAATATGATCCTTATTGAGGATGCTATCGACAGTTTCACTTCCCGGGCTGCCAGAGTTGAATAAAAATTCATTTTTTCCTGCCTGCAGTTGGACTTCATCGGAGAGCACCACTTTCTTTCCGTCGCAACCGCTGTTGACCATAGGGATTACTTCGCGATAAAACTCTTCGTTGTCCAGTGCGTAGTAGGACATTACCTCCCAAATCAGCAGTTTGGGTGGCGATTTATGAAAGTTTTCGCTGGCGAGGTATTGTGTCATTGAGCCATTGAAGCCACCACCACCTATGGCTTCATTGCTGATATCGGCGTGGAGGTATTCACGTAAAAACCCTACAAAGCTGGTGTTGGTATTAGCGCTGAAGCTGGTGCCCACAACAACGATTTCTGGTTCTGATTGCTCTGAAAACAAATTGCTTTCATTAATTCCATCGCCGCCCTCATTGACCACTTCATGAGTATATTTTTGTGCATATTCCTTGGGGAAGAGTTGCCCGCAGATTATACGCCAGGCATTGGGGATGCCTGAGTTGCTGGGGTTGTAGACGCCCTCTGGTTTATTGATAAAATTCTTTTTCTCAAAGCTTTTATATATATCTAACTGCTTAATGTAATCGGCAGTCAGCTTGGCTGTGGCTTGAGCGCCGTCGGGAGTCCAGTGTATATCTCTTTTGAAAAAGAAATGTTTGGAGTTTTCTGGGGTTATAAGTTTGCTGTAATCTGCTACAAATGCGCCTTGCTGAGCAAATAGTTTCAGGGCGTTTTGGTAATTGGTGAGCGCCAATGAATCGTTAAACCCTGACCTTAAATAATCAGGTATTTTATCGGCATGCATTAAACCTCGGGGAGGAATATACACAATCATCATCTTGGTGCCCTTTTCGCCAAGCGCCTTTACCAGCCGGTTTAACTGATCTGCGCCATAGGGGGTGGGGCCATAGTCTGTGCGCAGATCAGTTACGGTTCTGATAATCCACTCATCCTTGCCCAAAGCCAGCAACTTCAGTGGCTCAAGGCTGGAGGTGGTGTAGTTTTCTTCCTTTGCCGCTGCCGGGCAATCATAGCTGAGAGATTTTACCGAATAAGTAGGAAACTCCTCCGAATGCACTGTGAGGCTGGACAACATCAAAAACAAAACAGCTGAAAGGTGGAGTCTCATAAATATTAAATCCGATAATTTACTGCAGGTTGTAAGAATTATTTTTCAGTAGACAAGGTGTCTTCTGTCCATAGGGTCTTGATGCTTCCCGCCTGATTAAAGACAAACAGGCTGCCAGAGACACCTCTGTCGATAAAGATTTCAGGGCTCTCGGCAATTTTATTGCCGCCAGCAAAAACGCCAAAGGCAATTTTTACTGGATTGATGGCGCGGGCTCCGCCGCTGGCGGGCTTGACGTCGGGGATAATGGCCACATCACCCTTGACGGTTTTCAGGTCAGCGGGGGCGCTGGTCAAGTTGATCAGGTGAACCAGCGCCTTGCGCTTGTCGGTCAGCGGCTCAAGGATAATATTCTTGAGGCTGGCACCATCGTAAACCAGTGTGTGAAACTTGCCGTCCTGCAAACTGACCGGCAGGGTTTGCTGGTCAATTTGAATGCTGGTGGTTGCCTTGGCATCGACAAAGACGAAGTCGCTGCTGGTAAGCGGTTCAACCTGGCTTATATTGGCCGTGGCAAGGCTCACGGCGGCAACAGGTTTGCCACTCTGGATATTGAAAACTCTGACAAACGCTGAACCGGGTGGCGGGGTTTTGTAGAGTGCATCTTCTCCGGCGGCGGAATAGGCGGCGCTGAGTATCAACAGCAGGGCAAACGAAAAGCGTAAAAATAATTTCATTTCAGGTCTCCTTTAAGCGATTGGCTAAATTGTTATTAGTGGGATTGCTGGACTTATTCAGGCGTTTGCCTGACTTACTGCCCCCTGGCTTTACTGCACTCTGATTTTACTGCACTCTGATTTTACTGCAGTATGCTATTGAGCAGTTTGTGGTCATAGCTGACGGGCAGAAAGCGCTCTGGAATTTCCCATAGCACGAGCCGCGGAGGGCTCGCCTTGAAGGCTTCAGAGTTGAGGTATTCAGCCATGGGTAAAAACGGCCCCTTGCCCTCCTGCGCCACATTCAGCAGATCTTCACCCAGATGCTGTTTGATGGAGCCGGCGAAATTCCATTTAGTGTTGGCGCTGTAGCTGGTGCCTACCAGGACTAATTCAGTTGTGTTATCTGAAAACAAATCCGCAGAGCTTTTGTCCTGGCTGCTATCAGATAGTTCCGTATTTATTTCTGTCAGTTGGTCTTCGGCTACACTGAACCAGCGGAAAAATGGGCCGAGCGGTACAAAATTAAGCAGGTCGCCCTTGTAGGGAAGTGTTTGGCCCTTCACCACCGAAAACGTTTTGCTGTGTAAATTGCTCAGCAGTTTTGTCTCTTCGATATTTTTTGCGAGAATTGCCGCAGCAATATCTGCCCCCGTCACTGTCCAGTGGGTGTCGCTGCGCAAAAAAATCTCGGCATTCTGCTTTTGTTGCAAGAAAGTATCCTTGAACTCTGGGGCAGCTATATTGCGCTGCCTGAAGAATTCAAGCGAGTTGGAGTAGAGGGTCTCCTGTATATCTGCGCGCTGATGGTCGCCGATGTGTTCCTTGTAAATACTCGCTTTGGCCGGGATAAGTGCGACCATCAATTCAATGTTCTGTTTTTTGAGAAAGCTTTGAACCTGGGAAATTTTTTCAAAATTTTCCTCCAGGGTTTTCTCCGAGTGCTTTTCCTGCTTGAACTCTTCCTGGGTGAACAGCCAGCCCGATTCGCCAATCACAACGCCCTTGCGGCCTTCATTAAAGGCAAGGTAATTGATCAGTGCCCAGAGGTTTGTGCCTATATCCTTGGCAATAAAGTTTTCATTGTAGTACTCCTCTACATCCAGGGCGGCCTTGCCGCGCAGGATATCCGGGTTTTCCTTGGGTTGATAGTTGCTCAGGGCTATGACACTGAAACAGCAGCCGAGCAATACCATCAAGCCGAAAGTCCCGACATAAAAAGAATGTTTGCTTCTCATATCAACCTCAGAATTGGAAGTATAAAAAGGGCGAGTAGAGTTCTGATGCCAGCTTCAATACCGACAGCGCAAACAGAGGCAATAAAATTGCCGCACCACTATAAGCCCATTTTTTGGAATAGGTGGTCGTTGTTGCTGGTTTCCGCGACCAGACAAAATCCAGGACCAATATCGCATAGGCCACCACCAGCATAAAAATCTGTTGCTTGGTGATATTGATTGAGTAGAGTTGGCTCAGTCCAAAATCGCCAAAACTAAACATGGCCTTGTAGATCATCATGGCATTTTCAACATTGGTGGCCCGGAAAATAACCCAGCCAATCACCACCAGGAGGAAGGTTATCAGCCAACGCACAGGCCTGAATTTACTGGCGTCCACTTTGACACCCAGGGCTCTCTCTATGGCCAGCCACATGCCCTGCCAGGCTCCCCAGATAATGAACGTCCAGTTGGCGCCATGCCACAGGCCGCCCAGCAGCATGGTGATAAATAAGTTGCGATAAGTTTTGAGTTGCCCGTGGCGATTGCCGCCCAGGGAAAAGTACAAATAATTTTTCAGCCAGGATGACAGGCTGATATGCCAGCGCTGCCAGAACTCGGTAATACTTTGGCTGAAGTAGGGGCGATTGAAGTTTTCCATAAAGCGGAAGCCCATCATCAATCCCAGGCCTATGGCCATATCGCTGTAGCCCGAAAAATCAAAATAAAGTTGTGCCGTGTAGGCCAGTGCGCCGAGCCAGGCATCACCCGTGGTCATTTGTTCCAGGGCAAAGGCCTGGTCTGCCAGGGGAGCAATGGTGTCGGCGATAAAGACTTTCTTGATAAAACCCTGCATAAAGCGCGCACAGCCTTCCGCCGTTTTATCCAGGGTGTGAGTGCGATTGGCGAATTGATCGGACAAGTCCTTGAAGCGCAGTATGGGTCCCGCGATAAGATGCGGGAAGAGGGCGACGAAAGCCGAAAAATCCAGGAAGCGGCGCGTGGCAGGAATTTCTCTGCGATACACATCCATCAGGTAGCTGATGGACTCGAAAATATAAAATGAAACCCCAATAGGCAGGAGGATCTTGCCGATCTGCAGTGGCTCCATGCCATAGGCCAGCAAAATAGTGTTAATGCTGTCCACACCGAAATTGGCATATTTAAAATAGCCCAGGGTCGCCAGGTTGACTGCCAGGCCGCCGATCAACCACTGCTTGCGCTCTTTGTCACCGAGCGCTTGTTCTATTTTTATGCCCAGCCAGAAGTTCACGGCGGTTACTGCAAAGAATAGCAGCAGGAAATCCACTCGCCACCAGGCGTAAAAAATATAGCTGGCCAGTACAATTACTGCAGAGCGCCATTTATCCGGTGTCAAAAAATAGATGGTGAAAAAAATGGGTAAAAATAAAAACAGAAAAATACTGGAAGAAAAGACCATGATGTTACCTATTGGCTAACGACCGACACGGAATCTTTGCGGACCAGCTCAAAGCCCTGCTGCTTTTTGTAAAGCGTATCCCAGAAGTCAGTATAAAAATCTTGTAGGGGGCCTTCAAGACCAAAACCATTTTTCTTGAAGGAGTGTTTTACATCTATATCGGCCACTTTGATATATTCAGGGCCAATTGCCGAAATCACCCCGGTGAGGTTGGCATTGATCTGGCCACCTTTAAGGGTGAATGAATAAAGTTGCACATAGGGATCTTTTACAATATCGCGATTTTCTTTGGCTTCATCGCCTTCGGTGAGGTTTTTAATCTGACCGAAGACACCATAGGCTCCATTGCCGGTGATATTGTTGTCAATGATTTGCGCATTCTGGCTATTGCGGATATGCACACCGTGAAATTTGTTGCCGGATACCTGGTTATTCGCAATAAAATTATTATCGCTTTCATAGAGGGTGATGCCATCGGAGCCATTCTCATAGAACTTATTGCCGACCACAACATTGTTGTTTGAACTGCGGTCAAGCATAAAGCCGGAGAGTTTATTGTGATAGCTGACATTATCTATAAACCAGCTGTCATTCACCGAGCGCGATCCGATAATACCGTGTTTCTTTTGGGTTCCGTACACGGTGTTTCTGGCAAAGATAAGGTGACTTGAGCGGTCGTGCGGATCAATGCCGTAAATAATATTGTTTTTGTAGACATTGTCGATCAGTGCCAGACCATCTGACTCATAGCAGTAGAATCCGTAATACAGATCCTCAAACACTGAATTCAGGATCCAGGCAATAGGCGAGGGTCTTTTGGCAATAACATTGTGGATCTGCGGATGCTGGGTAACGGTCAGCCCGTAGGATTTACTGTGGTAATAGCCCAGGCTGAGGTTGTGGGTGTTGTGCATATAGAGTTCGCTTCCGCCCAGAGAAGTTAGAAAGGGGCGAAATTGGGTTTTTTCTTCATACCAGGCGGGTGATTGCTTGGTTTCATTCCAGGCGACCAGTTGGGTATCCAGCATGGCGAGGACACCGTCTACCACCAGGAAGGCACCGCGCTGCTGGGACATTTTGAAGGACTTTGTGGTCTCGCCCTGGACAATCAGGGCTGCCCCATTTTCGATAACCACAGGAAGGCGTGCCAGGGCTATTTTTTCGCTGGCTGAGTATTGGAAAATGCCTGGGTCATTGACGGCTGCGGCAATATCGGCAGGCGTGACAACGCCACTGCGGATAAAGATTGCCCGGGGAACGCCGCCCTGCAGTTTTGCCCAGCGCCCGGCGCGACCACCGTCAGTAAACAGGAACATCGCAAATTCTTTGAAGACGTGCTTGACCTCGATAACAATCGGTTGACGCACAGCCGGGTGGGTCAGCTTATCGATTTTTTCATCTATGGCTTTGCGGGTGTAGCGCGATAAGTCGGGAAGACTCGCGGGTTTGTCCACAACCGTCTGCCTGTCAAATGTTTTGAAGGTATAACCTGAATCTGCTGCAAAAACATCAGCGCTCAAGCAAATAAGCACACAGATCCATGCAAAATTTACGTTCTTCATAACTGAATAATCCAGCTTAAATTGGCCGAGTAAAGATTTTTTCTGGGAACCTGATCTTTCATTGCATCGTTGTAAGTAAATGCGGATAAACGCAGCCTTACACTGGAATCAAACGATTTCAATGCAAAGAGACTGGGGCCTTTGCGGTGCAGAAAGCCGGTAAAGACAATGTCCAGGCCCTGACCCAGGGTGCTGATGTCCGCCGAGACGGGTTTGGCTCTGCCGCTGATATAGTAGGGCTCACCGCTATCGTGAATACTGAAGCGGTTGTAGACTATATTGACGTTCCACTGTTTAAACTGAGCCAGGGAGCCATAGACAGTAATTGCATCCAGATTGCGGAAATCTGCGCGCAGGGCTTCGTTAAAACGATAGAGCACTGAACCGCTGCCGGTGAATTTGGAGCGGTTTGTCTCCAGGTCTGTAGTCCTGTAGCCTTCAGCACCGCCGCTGGCTTCTGCGTATTGCAGGCCGATGGTCTTGGTCCAGTCGCCATTAAATTGCCAGCGAAGGCCAAGGTCGCGGGCATAGCCTTTGACATCGTTGATAGGTGCCCCCGGAAGATCCGCCTGCTCTCCCGAAACAGCGTGTGCGCTCAACGAGTAGCTTAAACCCGGCGCGGATTTGTCGGAGTAGTAACCATTGTCCAGGCCTATTCCCGCCCAGGTCAGGTTGGTATCCAGTGGATTGCCGTGGCCATCGCCATGGATCGCGTAACCACTGACAGCGTGGCGATTGTAATATTGGAACCGGCTTTGCAAATAGCTGAGCTTCAAATCTTCGACACCGGCTGGCAGAGTGTAGTCACCCGTTCTCATGTTGCTGTGTTGCTCGCCGTAACCGACAACGGTTTGTAACAGGCTGGTATCAAAGTTCCAGCTGGCTCCCAGTAGCGGTGCATCCAGGATAATGCCGTCATTGATTCTTTTTCTTTCCAGACCCACACGGAAAGTTTCGCCCGGATAGGAGGTCCAGCCTTTATAGCCTACCCATAGTTCGCGCAGGCCGGCGAAGTCATTGGATTGGGTCTCCTTGTCTTCGCTGTCAATATAGGTGCCGTTGGTTGCGGAGTAGAGCTGGCCTTCAAAATAGGCCTGCCAATTCTGGCCGAAAGACACACTGATATTGGGTTTGATATTGATACCCACCAGGGTGCCGCTTTGTGGTGCATCCTTGGGCGCAACCTGGTTATCGCCAATAAAGGTTTCCACGCTGGCCGCTCTGTCGACAACAATGGAGTCGCTGAATGCAGAGGCAAACGCGGGCTGGTTTAAAAAAAAACCGAACAGGACTGCTAATTTCAAATGGTTTTTCTGATTCATATTAGGGGGTCGTGTTTAAAGTGGTTACACAGCAAATCGCATGATCGCGTTTTAATGCAAGCCTTGCATTTTGCTCTTGTAAAAAAAGTTTTTCTGCCGCTGCTTTGTCGGCGCTGGACATGCCGGCTGCAATATCAGTCTGCAGTTGCTGGACGCTGGTGGAACCATTGGCAGCGGCCAGGCTGGCAAAGGAATAGGCGTAGACAGGATTGGGAATTGTCCCTTTTGCCTGTGAGAACATTTGCGCCAGGGCGAGGTCGCCCTTCAAATAGCCGAAGCGTGCAGCTATCAGCAGATGCTCAAGGGCGCTGCTCGGGTCGGCATCGCTGAGGATGGCATCGCGATAAATGATACCCAGCAGATAATTGGCTACGGGAGATTTATCTTTGATACTCAGCAATAAGGGCAGGGCATTTTTGGGGTCCGGGACCCGGTTCTTGCCGAAATAAATTATTTGCGCCTGCATCTCTGTTGCACGCCAGTTGCCTTGTTCGTGTTCTTTTTTAAGAATGTCATCCAGCTGCTGGGAGCGCTGCAGCGATGGATTGTTATACAGGATCTTGGCAATTTCAAAATTGGCTGGCGACCAGTTCGGGCTCACCATTTCCAATAGTTTCAGGGATTCATTGGTCAGTGGCGCCTTCCTGTCGGGATTCGACATCCATCTCACCAGGGTGACAACCGAGGCGGGTGTCATTAACTTTTTGTTGTAGTTAGTGATCGCCCTGTCAACCGTTTTTTCAACATCGGCGGGTTGGTTTTTTATTTGGTAGATATTGATCAGTGCCTGGAAACAGCCAGTTTCAATATCGATAAGCTTCAGGCAGGTGGCTTCAATAGCGTCGGCATGCTGTTCGGTAAGCCCCTGCGCCTGCCACCATACCACTTCACTGTATTGCGCATTGGTTGAGCCGACCCTTTTGTATTTGTCGATAGCTTCCTGTGCTTCACTTTCCAGCCCAAGTGCAGGGAAGGCGACGGCGAGTTCAACCAGGTTGCTCAGTACTGAGTCATCACCTATGGCGATGGCCTTTCTGATGTGCTCCAGGCTTTTTTGCGCATCGACTTCATTGAAGTTTTCCGCGCGCATGGAGTAAAGCTTTGCCAGGCGGCCATTGGCTTTGAATTCGCCGCGCTGTTCAGCTTCCAGATAATATTTTTCAGCCTGTACAGGATCTGTATCGACAATAAGATCACCAACCACCAACTGTGCTTCGGGGACGCCGCGGTCTGCGAGAATAGTCATCTCGGCGAGGCCACCCTGAATGTCGCCCTGGGTTAGGGATACTTTTGCATGGCGATAATCAGCCACTTCACAGCCGGTCAATGCAGTGACTGCACACAGGCCGATAACCGCAACTCTGATTTGTTTCATTATCTTATATGTTAAGCACATCGGTTAACTGCCATCATTAAAAGCGAGAAGTAGAAATCAACAGCGGCTGGTCCACCACCAGTGCATCACTATTGCCTGCCAGTTCAATTTTGACTTCTATCTGCGACAGGGGGCCGTTAGTACCGACAGGGAGCTTTATCGCAGCAACCTTGCCTGAATAGGTAGTCGAGGAGCCTGGTACATGGAAGCTGACTTCCTTGCCGACACCAATTTTTTTCATGGAGGTAAAGTCAAACCAGGCCCGCGCAAACAGGGGCGCATCGGGCGCACTCAGGTTGAAAAGATTGGCGCCCTTGGCGAGGTATTGAGTATCGGTAAACTCCATATTATTGATAACGCAATCACAGGGGCTATTGATACTGCCGGCAACATTGGATTTGGTGATTTCATTGATCAGCGCGGGCGACAGGCCCTCGGCAACTGTCGCACCCAGGAAATCAGCGAGAGGAGCCTTGATAGTGGCAATGGGCTGTCCCTTGGTCACCTTTTGCCCAATTTTGACCAGGCTGTTGATTTCACCTTCTCGCGGCATGGTCACCACAAAGGATTCGCGTTCAACTTTTGCAGTCGTAGCATGGATGAGCAGGAGGTTGTCGTAGACTGATTTGGCTACAAAGGCAAATGCTGCCAGGCCGATGCAGAAAAATGCAGCGCTGAACACTGAAGCCTTGGTGCGTTGGAAAGTAGACTGCTGGCTTACGCCATGCTTGTTTCTCGCTTTGGTGAAGTTTTCGCGGGCGAGGGTGTTGAGCATATCGCCGGTGGAAAAGAGTTCGCCATTTAATGTGGAGGTGAGCAGATAGCGCAAACTGGCTATTTCGCGCGGCCCCATGTCAGACAGTTCGCAGCCGACGCGATTTTCCTTGGTGTTGATATTTTTCACACTGAATTTCATCGTGATGGAGAAAGTAAAGCCATCGACAGTGAACTCCATATTTCCTTCATAAAAATCGTTCAGCTTAAACAGCTCGGCCTTTTCGCCAATACTGAAGCCCCCGGCGGAGATATCCTGCACCGGAAGTACAAAGGTAGTGCCGTTGAGTTTAACCGCTATTTTCGCGGGTATGCGCAAGCGTGCATATTGGCGTTGCGCTTCGGATTCGTGAACTATATTGAGATTGGCTGAAGTAGTCATGTGCGCTCTCTTACAAAAATGTTAGGCAATTGAAAAAACTATGGCAAAAAACACGCTTATTGCTGTAAAAGTCATCGCGCGCGAAGACCAGGTATTGAACCATTTCTGAAAACTGACCAGATCGCGTGTCAGCTTGGTGTCCTGCCGCGTCCAGCTCTGCCTGTCTAAACGGTATGAAACATATATTTTCATTATCGAACCAACAATCTGGTTGTAATAAAGAATCACCGGATAGAGCGGGCCAATGGGATGCCCCGATGCCACTAACAAAAAGGTCAAAATAAGCCGTGTTATGCCAATCCATAAAAAATAAATTAACAGTATCAAGGGTGAATATTTAATGCTGGCCACTATGGCCGCGCTCAGTCCGAGGATACTGGTCCACATGGAGACGCGCTGATCCCACAAAATATAATAAGTAAACCAACCCAGATGCTGCGGGCCCAGTGAGGTTGCTCGACGGTTTTGACGCAGAGCATTGCCGTACCAGCGAAACATCAATTTACGGCTTGCGCGGAAGAAGTTTTTATCTGGCGGATGCTCAACCGTATTGATATTGGCATCGGGAACGTACCAGGTGTCGTAGCCAAGACGCATCAGGCTAAACCAGCTGGACTTATCATCGCCGGTGAGAAATTTAAACTCACCCAGCCGCCAGTGATAGAGCTTGTCGTGTTCGACATCGGCAATAAAATTGGCATTGGTCACTACTGCCGCACGAAATACCGACATGCGCCCCGTCAGCGTGAGAACGCGATTGGCCAGGGCCATGGAGCACATATTGATATGGCGCTGGGCAAAGCGCAGTTTGTGCCACTCGGACATCAGATAGCTGCCGCGCACTTCGCAGAACTCATTGGTGGTAAGCCCGCCCAGGTTGGGGAACATGTGGAAATAGGGCGCTGTAGCTTTTACAACACCCGGTTCCAGCACTGTATCGCCATCCACCACGGCAACCACCGCGTTGTCATCGGGCATATCGCGCGAAATTGCGCGAAAGCCATAGGCGAGGCCATCGCGCTTGCCTGTGCCGGGGATGCGCACTATATGCAGTGAAACCCGATCGGGTGGATTGTGCTTTTCCCACAACTGGCGGACGATCATTTCGTCGGACACTTCTACAATAGAGCAGACGATCATGGTCTCCCAGCCGCACAGGATTGCCTCTTTGATAACCGAGTCGTAAACCATTGCAGTGGTGTGGGCATCTATGCGGAAGCTGGTCACCATCAGGTAAACCTTCGATGGCGCAGCGCTATCCCCCAGTTTGAGCATCTTGCGTTTGTAGTGGGGAAAGACGAGGTATAAAAAAATCAATCCACGGATAAAATGAATGATTCCCAGGCTGTAGCGCCATATCCCTATCACGCCTATGATAAATAAAAATTCATGGCTGAATGGATCAAATAAATTGGCCGGGAGAAGACTGGCTAAATAGCCCAGAACAGCAAAACATAACAGCCATCCTGTCAGGTAATTCAGAAGCTTTCCAGACTTGTCACTGCGGTTTTCCATTGTTCTCTCAGTGTTGATGGTCAGTAATAATAATTGAAATTTATGGTTTAACGTTATAACAGGGTGCGGATGTTACTGCAGCAACAGTTATGCTTAAAGGCGTTGTCCATGGCTGAGGTATTGAATGCTGAAGCCATTGATCCATGGCTTCAGCAACGACCACTCTTACCAGCAAATTCCCTCGAGGGTTTCGGTGCTGGTGGATTTCATAAATCCGACCAGATCCAGAACCTTCTTGCCCTCTGGCAGTGTATCTACCACAGATTCAAACAGTTCATCTTTGTTGCCCAGAACAATGACATCAGATGAATCTATGACATCGTGGAGGTCTGAGGTGAGCAGCGCAGAGATATGCGGAATATGATTGTTGATGTAATCCTTGTTGGCGCCGTGAATACGCGCATACTCTACGCTGCGATCAAAGATTTTCAACTGGAAGCCGCGACCAATCAGCATTTCAGCGAGAGTGACCAGGGGACTTTCGCGCAGGTCGTCGGTGCCGGCTTTGAAGCTCAGTCCGAGCATGCCGATTTTCTTCATTTTGAAAGCATCGATAATTTCATAGGAGCGTTCGATTTGGTAGCTGTTACTGTCCATGATGGCTGCCAGCATCGGGTGCTTCACATCTAACTGGCTTGCGCGATAGGTCAGTGCGCGCACGTCCTTCGGCAGGCAGGAGCCACCAAAGGCAAAGCCTGGACGCAGGTAGTAGGCGGAAATATTCAGTTTTTCATCCTGACAGACAACATCCATGACATCTCTGCCGTCGACGCCGAGCGCTTTGCACAGGCTGCCGATTTCATTGGCAAAGGTCACTTTTGTCGCATGCCATACATTGCAGGTGTATTTGATCATTTCCGCAATCGAAATAGGCTTGCGGATAATTTTCGCTGGCAGGTCGCAATAAAGTTCATGAAGTACATCGCCGGAAGCGGTATCGTACTCGCCGATAACGGTAATGGGCGGGAAGTTATAATCTTTGATGGCGGTGCTTTCGCGCAGGAATTCGGGGTTGATCGCCAGGCCAAAATCTACGCCTGCTTTCTTGCCGGAAAATTTTTCGAGAATGGGTTGGACAACATTGCTCACGGTACCCGGCAGTACGGTGCTGCGGATAACGACCGTATGACGCTCGGATTTTTCACGCAGCGCCAGGCCGATTTCTTCGCAGACATATTCGATGTAGCTGAGGTCCAGGTCGCCGTTGCGCTTGCTTGGGGTGCCCACGCAAATCATGCTGAGATCTGAATCATGCACGGCATTGGTTACATGTAAAGTGCCGGAAATAAGGCCTTTCTTCACTCCGTCAGCCAGAAGCTCGCCCAGTCCAGGTTCAACAATGGGGGACAGTCCCTGATTGATAAGGTCAATTTTGGTGGTAGAAACATCAACCCCGATGATTTTATGGCCGCGAGATGCCAATGCCCCAACGCACACAGCGCCAACATAGCCAAGCCCAAATACACTTATGCGCATATATAACCCCTAATGAATGTTTATGATTCTTGAAAACTCTTGAAACCCTGATCCCAATAAAACAAAAAAAGATTTTGGCGTCAGCCTGAGAGATTTTTTAGAATTGCGTGCGCTTAAGCAAGAAGAGTAGTGAACAGAACTTTCAATAAATGCCCGATACTACTTCGATTCTCAATGCAGCAATTCAACACTTCAAATTGTCAACGCCATACCCTCCTTGTTGAATCAATCGGTACATGTCCAGTCAGGCTGTCATGTCGTAAAATTGTCTATCGTATTTTCTCCGCGTTTATCGCAGTCAGGGCCTGTTTTTTTACAATTTTCTGATGGTCTGAATGTCGATAACCCAATAGCGTGCACGAATCTGTTTAAATGTTGTTCGGTGTGACTGCTAATTGTCCGGGTAAATTTTTTATAAATATTAAAAGATAAGTATTAATTGCTTCCCTAAGTAAATATTCTTTATCTGTCGAAAGAAATTTTCTTTAATTATTGTATAGCAATAGCTATGCCATCGGATTTAATAAGAAAATGAACGAGTTTGCAAGGGATTTTATTATTTTCATGCTCTTTTTTTGGGCGAGGCATGCACAAGAGTGCAATCTCGGTCTCTACAAAGGGGCATAAACCTCTGGCGCGTAAATATGTAAACGGTGGGTGAAATCTAAATATTTGCCAGAGTTGAAATCATTTTTTGCAGGGGCTTATCTTATTCTTTATGTTTGGCTGATTATGTACGCTGGCGAACGATATTTTTCAAGCGAAGCTTAGCGATATTTAATGGGGCGACCATCAGGGTGGAGCATTACAATAAGATCGCTGCGGGCAGCACCTTCGGTGGCCTGCTTGCACAAGTTGAGAAAAGCCGAGACGCCGCTGCCGATAAATTTCTGTTTGTGCAAAACAAAATTAAATCTTCGTCGCAAGTCTATGCCGGCAATTTCAAGGGGTACCAGACTGCCGCGCCGAAATGAATCTTTCAGCGCGAGACGAGAAATGCAGCTGATGCCCAGGCCCGATTCAACTGCACGCTTTATTGCTTCTGTGTGTTCAAGCTCCAGCAGAACCTTCAGGTGGGTTAATTGATGGCGAAGGGCCGCATCGAATACCTGGCGAGTGCCGGAGCCCTGTTCGCGCAAAATCCACGCTTCGCTTGAGACATCTTCGAGAGTGATATTTTCTTTGCTGGCCAGGGGGTGGTCGGGCGCTGCGAAGATGACCAGTTCATCGTCGACCCAGGGCGTGACCTGCAGATCCGGATGGTAGGTCTCTCCTTCAATCAGGCCTACATCCAATTTGAAATGGGCAACCTGATCGATAATCGCAGCTGTATTCTGCACGGCCAATTCAACCCGGCTGCCAGGGTTTTGTTGCATGTAGTCGCCGATCAGCAGGGTGGCTAGGTAATTCCCTATGGTGAGCGTTGCGCCAATTCGCAGGGAGCCCGCCTTGGTGTTGCCCTCCAGCAGGGATTCGAATTGCTGGGCGCGATCCAGCAGCTCCATGGCCTGGGGTAATATCTGGCGGCCGGTGGCGTTTAGTAGCAGGCGCTTGCCCTGGCGATCGAACAGGCTGGTGTTGAACTGCTTTTCCAGCTCAGCGAGGGCCATGCTGGTTGCCGATTGGGTCAAGGCTATGGCGGCGGCGGCGCGGGAGACGCTCTCCTCACGACCAACGGCAACCAATACCTCCAATTGCCTGAGCGTAAATTTCATTTGAGACTGTCTCTTATATCTTGCATTATATGCAGCTTTTGATTTTCATTGGTTTTGTTGGAATGAGTTTTGAATAGTTAAGGTGCCATATATCAGCATTATTGATTAATATTATCAGTTTAATCAATTTTACAGATGTTTGGTGGCTATTCATAATGATTGAGAAGACAAATATAGAGGTAGTGTCATGAAGGTGCTGGTAGGTATAAAGCGGGTGGTGGATCACAATATTCGTGTCCGCGCCAAGGCAGACGGATCAGGTGCGGATATAGATGCTGTTAAAATGAGCATCAATCCCTTTGACGAACATGCCGTGGAAGAGGCAGTGCGCCTGAAGGAAGCCGGTGTGGCGACTGAGGTCGTGGTAGTGACAGCCGGTGCTGCCAACGCCCAGGATGTGCTGCGCCACGCCCTGGCCCTGGGGGCGGATCGCGCCTTACTGGTGGAGACAGATGCTAAGCCAAACTCCCTGGGCTTTGCCAAAATCCTGCGTGAAATCGCTCTGCGCGAGTCGCCGCAGCTGATTTTGATAGGCAAGCAGGCGATTGACGATGATGCCGCCGAGGTGGGCCAGATGCTGGCCGCGCTGCTGGATATAGGCCAGGGCACCTTCGCCTCAAAGATCAGCATTGCGGACGGCAAGGTTGAGGTGGTGAAAGAAATTGACGGCGGTCAGGAGACTCTGGAGCTGACTTTGCCTGCGGTGATCACGGCTGATTTGCGCCTGAACGAGCCGCGCTACCTGAAGCTTCCCAACCTGATGCTGGCCAAGAAAAAGCCTCTGGAAACCATTGCCCTGGCCGACCTGACTGTCAATCTGGCAACCAAGGTGGTCACTGTGCAGGTGGCTGAGCCGCCGGCGCGCAAGCCGGGTAAAATGCTGAATAGCGTAGAAGAATTAATTGATGTATTGCACACGCATGCGAAGGTAGTCTAAATGTCGATTCTCATTATTGCCGATTTCGATCAACAGTCTGTCAGGGCGGCCACCCGCTCTGCGATATCAGCGGGCCAGCAGTTGGGCTCAGTTATAGATGTGCTGGTGATTGGCGACAGGGTTCAAGCGGTCGCTGAACAGCTGGCAAAAATCCAGGGCGTGACCCGCGTCCTGGTGGCCGAAAGCGAGGTCTATGCCAAGCCGCTCGCCGAAAACTTTGCTCCCCTGGTTGCCGAACTCGCCAAGGGATACTCACATATCCTCGCTGCTGCCGACAGCTTTGGCAAAAACCTTTTGCCGCGTGTGGCGGCTCTGCTGGATGTGGACATGGTGTCTGAGGTTACGCGAATTATCGATGCCTCCACCTACGTGCGCCCGCTCTATGCCGGCAACCTGAATGCAACCGTGCAAAACAACGAAACCATCAAGCTGTTGACCATTCGCCCAACTGCTTTTGATACAGCAGAAGATGTTGCGCAGGCTGCAGCAATCGAAAAAGTTGCTGGGATTGCAGCAGTTGATAAACAGCTATCGCGCTTTATCGGCGAGCAAATCCAGCAGAATGATCACCCGGATTTGAGTACTGCTCGTATAGTGGTTACCGGTGGCCGCTCGCTGGGCAGTGCGGAAAAATTTGATGAGGTGATGGTGCCGCTCGCCAATAAGCTGCACGCCGCCATAGGGGCAACCCGCGCGGCTGTGGACGCAGGCTTTGCGCCCAATGAATGGCAAATTGGTCAGACTGGCACGGTGGTTGCCCCCGAGTTTTATATTGCGATTGGTGTTTCGGGTGCGGCCCAGCATATTGCCGGCATGAAAGACAGTCGCACGATTATTGCGATCAACCATGATCCAGATGCGCAGATTTTCCAGTGGGCCGATTACGGGCTGGTGGCTGATCTGTTTGAAACCACAGCGAAAATCACCGCTTCTTATTAATTTTAGACAAGGTAAAAAAAGATGGCCGCAGTTGCCCCGGAAAAGATTTTAAGCGTTCACCACTGGAATGATTCCCTGTTTAGTTTTACCACTACACGCCCAGATTCACTGCGTTTTGAGAGCGGCCAGTTTGTGATGATTGGTCTGCAGGTGGATGGTCGTCCTCTGCTGCGCGCCTATAGTATCGCCAGTGCAAACTACGATGAGCACCTGGAATTTTTCAGCATCAAGGTTCCCAATGGTCCATTGACTTCGCGTCTGCAACATTTAAAAGTGGGTGATGAATTGCTGGTAGGGCGCAAGCCAACAGGTTCATTGCTGCTGGATGATTTGAAGCCGGGCAAGCATTTGTACTACCTGAGCACAGGCACGGGCCTTGCGCCTTTCCTCAGCTTGATTCGCGATCCGGCCGCCTATGAGCAGTATGAAAAGATTGTGCTCTTCCACGGTGTGCGCACTGTGAGTGAGCTGGCCTATATGGATTTTATTATGAATGAATTGCCAAATAACGAATTCTTTGGCGAGGAAGTTCGCAATAAATTGATCTACTACCCCAGTGTTACCCGCGAGCCTTTCCGCAATCAGGGTCGTCTGACCGATTTGGTCGAGAGCGGAAAGTTGTTTGAAGATATAGGCTTGCCGCCCTTTAATCCTGAGCACGACCGCGCCATGCTGTGTGGCAGTCCAGAGATGCTGCGCGATACCTGCGACCTGCTGGATGCCCGCGGTTTTAAAATATCGCCGCGCATTGGTGAGCAGGGCGACTATGTGATTGAGCGTGCGTTTGTAGAGAAATAATCTGCATTCGTGCTCCCCTGAAAAATGTAGCTGACCCGAGGGTCGGCTACATTTCCCCCAAAAAGCCTCCCGATTGTCTCTGCCATAACTGCGCATAAATTCCCTGTCTGGCAATCAGCTCTGCATGTGATCCCTGTTCAACAATATTGCCCTGATCCAATACGATCAATCTGTCGAGTGCGGCTATGGTCGATAGGCGGTGGGCAATGGCGATAACGGTTTTGCCTTGCATCAGGGTATTGAGGTTGGTTTGAATGGCGGCCTCCACCTCTGAGTCGAGTGCCGAGGTGGCTTCGTCGAGAATCAAAATGGGGGCGTTTTTAATCAGCACCCGCGCAATCGCAATACGCTGGCGCTGACCACCGGAGAGTTTTACCCCGCGCTCGCCGACATGGGCATCGTAACCTGTGCGGCCCTGGCTATCGCTGAGCTGCAGGATAAAATCGTGGGCCTCGGCCTGCTTGGCCGCTTCAACCATATCGGCCTCGGTGGCATTGGGCTTGCCGTAGAGCAGGTTATCGCGAATAGAGCGATGCAGCAGCGAGGTATCCTGGGTGACCATGCCTATATGTGCGCGCAGGCTCTCTTGCTGTACTTTGGCGATATCCTGCCCGTCGATGCTGATGGTGCCGCTCTCCACATCATAAAAACGCAGCAGCAAGTTTACGAGGGTGGATTTGCCCGCGCCCGAGCGGCCCACGAGTCCAATTTTTTCACCCGCCTTGATGGTCAAATTAAAATCGCTGATCACACCGCTGGCTTTGCCATAGTGAAAATTGACCTTTTCAAATGCAATATTATTTTTAATGGGCAGCAGCGCTGGTGCGTTGGTAATATCCTGCACGTCGCGCGCGCTAGCCAGGGTATTCAAGCCATCTTTCGCCGTGCCTATATTTTCGAACAGGGCGGAGACTTCCCACATAATCCACTGCGCCATGCCATTGAGGCGCAGCACCAGGCCTATAGCGGCAGCTATGGCGCCGGTAGTGATGGCGAGGCTGCTCCACAGCCACAGAGAGACAAGGGCCACTGAAAAAATCAACAGGGCATTGATCGCCCAGACGCCTGAACTCAGCGCTGTGGCTAGTCGCATCTGCGGATGGACGGTAGAGAGAAAATGCTCCATTCCCTGTCTCGCGTATTCAGCTTCGCGGTTTGAGTGGGAAAATAATTTTACCGTGGAGATATTGGTGTAGGTATCCACCAGGCGGCCGGTCATGTCGGAGCGCGCATCTGCCTGAAGTGTAGAGACCTTGCTGAGCCGTGGCAAAAAATAATACAGCAGGCCGGCATAGCTGCACATCCAGATAATCAGTGGAATCGCGAGGCGAAAATCGAGGGTGCCGAGCAGTACAATAATGCCGGAGAAATAAACCAATACATACAGCAATACGTCGAGCAGCTTCATAATGGTTTCGCGCACCGCCAGGGAGGTTTGCATGACCTTGGTGGCGATACGACCGGCGAAGTCATCCTGATAGAATTGATAACTCTGTCCGAGCAGGTAGCGGTGTGCCTGCCAGCGAATGCGCATGGGAAAATTGCCAAGCAGGGTCTGGTGCATAATCAAGCCGTGGACAAGCACGGCCAGCGGCAGGCCGAGCAGCACGATCGCTGCCATGGTCAGCAGTTTGTCCTGGGATTGGCTGAGCAGGGTTGCCGGAGACTGGGTGTTGAGCCAGTCGACCAATTGTCCGAGGAAGCCAAATAGGGATACTTCCATTATGGCGATAGCGCCGGTCAGGATTGCCATCAGAAGCAGATAGGGCTCGCTGCCGCGCGCATAGTAGCGGCAAAAGGCAAACAGCGTTTTCGGCGGTTGCTTGGGCGGTTCGGCAGGGAAGGGTTTGATCAGGGATTCAAAAAAACGATACATAGATATTCACAAAGGTTGATGTAGCCGCAAAAGATGAGATACGAGGCTGTGCGCAAAATATAATCACCATGCTAGCATTTTAATGTCATTGTTGCTGTTTATTTTTGCTCACTTTAATAATATTTACCGCTATTATTGCATCTCTATTTTATGGGCAGTGAGAGTTTATGAAAAATGCACTTTTCGTTTATGCCGCTGGCAGTCTGGGCGCGCTTTTGCAAATTGTTGTCATGAGTCTGGCCGTGCATTATGGCCTTACCCAGGATCTGGGTGTGCGTATTGCTGCATCCTATTCGCCAGCCTGGATGTATCCGCGTATTGTCTGGGGTGGCCTGTGGGGGCTGGTCTTTTTGCTGCCGATTCTATCGGGCGGTCTGGTGGTTCGCAGTCTTGTCCTGTGCCTGATCCCCGCTTGTGTACAGTTATTTATTTTTTATCCTTTCTTCGAGGGCAAGAGCTTTGCCGGTCTGTCACAGGGTATATTGACTCCCTTGGTGGTGGTGTTTTTTTGGTGGGTGTGGGCCCTGTGCACCAGCCTGATTATTAAGTTTGCACGGTAACTATGGCTATGGGTTTGCTAAAGATATTTTTTTTACTGGTGTTGCTTTGCAGCAATCTGGTGCAGGCGCAATTGCTGCCAGATAACGGCGTGCTCAGTGTGCAATCTGTGCAGCGCTGGATGGATTCCAATCGCGATTTTGCACCCCTTGTGCAGATGCTGGATGGTATTTATTCCTCAGAGCTGGAGATGCAAGGGTTTGAGCGCTTGCCTGCCGCAGAACAGGATCAAAAAATTAACCAGTTTTTGCTGCAGAACAACAAGCTGGATATTGCCAGGAAAGTGGCGGCTGAGCGCGGCTGGAAATCGGTCGGCGAATATATGCGCTTGAGTAGCCGGTTGGGCAATGCCATAGCGGCTTATTTTTTGCTGGACTCATTGCAGAAGGTAACAGAAGAGCAGAAAAAAGCCCTGCGCGAAAAAGCAGACCCGGCAATACTTGCCGTGTCTGCGAGTGATATAGCCTTTGTCAAAGCCAATGAGAAATTACTGCAGCAATATATTCAGGCCTACAGCCAGGGTCAGTAATACCGTCTTCCTGAACACGGATAGATTCTTAATAATCGGTTAGCGCGCCGCTGCGATAGTCCCTGATTGCCTGTTCGATCTCTTCCGCTGTGTTCATCACAAAGGGACCGTATTGGGCAATAGGCTCATTCAGCGGTTTTCCCGCCAGCAGGATAAAACGTGAATCTTCTGCCAGGGCGGTAACCCTGATTTTATCTCCGCTGCCCAGCAGGCCTGCATTGCCAGCCTTAATCTTGCGCGGCGGTTCTGCGCTGCCAGTCTCTCCCACCGCGACCTCGCCCTCATACACATAAATAAAAGTATTATGTGTTTCGGGGATGGCGTGGTTGAACTCAGCGTTGAGCGGCAGGTGCATATCCCAATAGATTGGGTCAGTGGTCAGTCCCTGAATCGGGCCTGCGATCACTTTGCCATCTATGACCGCAGTATTGGCAATCACTTTTATGCAGCCGCCATTGGCCATCTCGGCAACCGGGATATCGCTGCAGGGGATATCTTTATAGGCTGCCGCTTTCATTTTTTCGGCAGCAGGCAAGTTTAGCCACAGCTGGAAACCGCGCATCAATCCCGCTTCCTGTTGTGGCATTTCCGAGTGGATAATGCCGCGCCCGGTGGTCATCCACTGCACATCGCCATTTCTCAAATGACCCTTGTTGCCCATATGGTCTTCGTGCAGCATATGGCCTTCCAGCATATAGGTCACGGTTTCAAAACCGCGATGCGGGTGCGAGGGAAAGCCGGCAATATAATCAGTGGCGCTCTCCGAGCCAAATTCATCCAGCATTAAAAACGGATCAAAGCGCAGGTTGGGTGTCTGCCCCAGGCTGCGTTTGATTTTTACCCCAGCGCCATCGCTGGTGGCTTGCCCCTGAATCAGGTGGCGAAGTTGCTTTTGCATCTTGTGACCTCACTAGGTTGCGATTGTGACATTCATTTTTCTAAACAGCGCTTCCGTTTTTGCGGCCAGAATAAAATCATTTTCGTGCAGCCCTTTAATTTTGTGGGTCCACCAGCTCACGCTGACTTTGCCCCATTCGGTCAAGAGCGCCGGATGATGATTGTGCTCTTCGGCCAGCATGCCGACTGCCTGGGTGAATTGCAGTGCGTCTATAAAGTTTTTGAATTTATAAATCCGCTGCAATTGATCGACAGAATCCACTTGCACAATTTTCCATTCGGGTAATTGTGCAAGGCCTTGCTTTGCTTCTTCTGCGGTTACCCTGGGTGCATCGGCACGGCAGGCGCTACAGCTTAGGTGCTCAAGTGATTTCATGGCAGTAACCTCTGGTAGGGGAACTGCCATCATAGATCAGTTAAGCGGCAGTCGCCTGTTCAATTTCCACTCGTGCAATATTAAGCGACTGATCTTTTTCGGTGGAGATACTCAAACCTTCGGCATAGATATAGTGAATGGACTTCAGGCCGATAAAATTCAAGAATGTATTTAAAAAGGCGGTCTGTGAATCCGAGGCTTTGCCCAGGTGAAAGCCACCGCGCGCGGCAATAATATGCACAGGCTTGTCTGCCAGCAGACCCACTGGGCCATTTTCGCCGTAGGCAAAGGTCACTCCCGCCCGCGCCAACTGGTCGAAATAGGCCTTAAGGGTTGAAGGTATGCCGAAGTTATACAGGGGCACGCCAATTACCACCACATCAGCCGCTTTCAGCTCATTAATCAGTTCGTCAGAATAAGCCACGTAAGCCTGCTGTTCCGCGCTGCGATTTTCCGCTGGGGTGAAAAAAGCGGTCACACGGGCGGCGTCCAGGTGGGGGGTATCCACTTTGGCCAGGTCGCGGACAATAACCTTGCCATCGGGGTGTTTTGCCTGCCAGGTTTTGACGAATTCATTGCTCAGGGTACTTGAATTGCCATTGTCGCCAAAAACGCTGCTGTTGATCTGTAAAAGGGTGCTCATAGTCAATTCCTCAAGTGGGTGGTTTGTGGCTTGATCGCCATGGATCTATTAAATGATTTGACGGATGAATGATAAATAGCGATATTTAGTGAGATTTGATCGAATAATTGGATTGATTGCTTATGAATACCCCCAATAGCCTTGTGACCAACAGCAATAAAGTTACTTTGGAGCAGTGGCGCGCGCTCCTGGCGGTGATAGAGGCAGGCGGCTATGCCAAGGCGGCAGAGCAGCTCGATAAGAGCCAGTCAGCAGTTTCCTATGCCATTGCCCAGTTGGAACAATCGCTGGATGTCAAAGTATTTAATCTGCAGGGGCGCAAGGCGGTTGCGACCCCTGTGGGGGAACTGCTCTACCGGCGTGCTAAGTTGCTGCTGGAACAGGCGGATCGCCTCGAAAAATCGGCCGGGTGCCTGGCAATACACGTAGAGCCTCTGGTGAAAATTGCTGTGGATCTGATTATTCCGCAGGTCAAAATCCTCCATTGCCTTGCGCTCTTTGCTGAGGATTTTCCCGATACCCGGGTGGAAATTTTCGAATCTGTATTGAGCGGAACGGAGGATGCGTTGTTGCAGCGCCAGGTCGACCTTGCCATTGGGGTGCGAGTGCCTACAGGCTTTATGGGTGAAAAACTGATGAGTGTCAGTATGCATGGGGTTTCCAGCCCCGGGCATCCCCTGCAACAGTTGGGGCGTCTGGTGACCTTTGAAGATATGCGTCAGCACCGCCAGATCATTGTGCGCGATTCCGGTCAGTATCGCCGCCGCACCGAGGGCTGGCAGGAGGCTGAGCAGCGCTGGACGGTAAGCCATGTCCACACCTCCCTGGAGGCGATACGCATGGGGCTGGGTTATGCCTGGCTGCCGGATGCCTATACCCAGGTGGATATTGACAATGGTCGCTTGAAATACCTGCCGGTAGAGGTTGGCAGTGAGCGTGAGGTGATTACTTATCTGACTTTCGCCGACAAGGATTTCTCCGGGCCGGCGACACGGCGACTGGCGGAAATACTGAAAGAGCATCTACCTAGAGCCTGTGCTGGAAAACACCTGTAAACTACTGACAGATACTGACACCGAATCTGTTAGAGTAAACCTATCTTCTTTCGCGCTTGAAAAAATTATGGCAAAACAATTTGTGGTTAAAAGTGATTTCGCTCCCTCGGGCGACCAGCCTTCCGCCATCGCCGGCCTGATCCAGGGGGTTGAAGCGGGGCTGGCCCACCAGACATTGCTGGGGGTAACCGGTTCAGGTAAAACCTTTACCGTCGCCAATGTGGTTGCGCATTTGCAGCGCCCGACCTTGATCATGGCTCACAATAAAACGCTCGCGGCCCAGCTTTACGGTGAGTTTAAAGAGTTTTTCCCCAATAACGCTGTGGAGTATTTTGTCTCCTACTACGATTACTATCAGCCTGAAGCCTATGTGCCTTCATCGAATACGTTTATAGAAAAAGATGCATCTATCAACGAACATATTGAACAGATGCGGCTATCGGCTACCAAAGCGCTGCTGGAGCGCAAGGATGCCATAGTGGTGGCCACAGTATCGGCGATCTATGGTTTGGGCGATCCCGAATCCTATATGAAAATGCTGCTGCATCTGGTGCGCGGCGATAAGATTGATCAGCGCGCAATCCTGCGGCGCCTGGCAGAATTGCAATACACCCGCAACGATGTGGATTTTTACCGCGCGAATTATCGTGTGCGCGGCGATGTGATTGATATCTACCCGGCAGATTCGGATTGTGAAGCCCTGCGCGTAGAATTATTCGACGATGAAATTGAACAGCTCTCGGTATTTGATCCGCTGACCGGTGAAATCCTGCATAAGGTTGCGCGCTTTACTGTTTATCCAAAGTCCCACTATGTCACACCTCGCGAAACCATAGTCAATGCGATAGACGAAATCAAAGACGAGTTGAAGGAGCGCCTGGATTTTTTGCGCGAGACCAACAAGCTGGTGGAAGTGCAGCGCCTGGAAGAGCGCACACGCTACGATTTGGAAATGATGCAGGAGCTGGGCTACTGCAATGGTATAGAAAACTATTCGCGCTATTTATCGGGGCGCAATCCCGGCGAACCGCCGCCGACGTTATTCGATTATCTACCACCGGATTCGCTATTGGTGATCGATGAATCCCACGTAACTGTGCCGCAGATAGGCGCTATGTACAAGGGCGATCGCTCGCGCAAGGAGACCCTGGTGCAATACGGATTCCGCCTGCCTTCGGCACTCGATAACCGCCCCATGCGTTTCGATGAGTGGGAGCGGCTCGCGCCGCAGATGATCTTTGTTTCCGCCACCCCGGGCAATTATGAGAAAGAGCATGCAGGGCAGGTGGTCGAACAAATTGTTCGCCCCACGGGCTTGATTGATCCAGAAGTGGAGATTCGCCCTGCGGGCACTCAGGTGGATGATATCCTGTCGGAAATCGCCCTGCGCGCCGCCAAGGATGAGCGGGTATTGATTACCGTGCTCACCAAGCGCATGGCGGAAGACCTGACCGATTATTTAACGGAGCACGGTGTGCGTGTGCGCTATTTGCACTCGGATATTGATACGGTGGAGCGGGTGGAAATTATCCGCGATCTGCGTATCGGTGAATTCGATGTACTGGTGGGAATAAACCTGTTGCGCGAAGGCCTGGATATGCCCGAGGTATCCCTGGTGGCGATTATGGACGCAGATAAAGAGGGTTTCCTGCGCTCAGATCGCTCATTGATCCAAACCATAGGCCGTGCTGCGCGCAACCTTAACGGCAAGGCGATTCTCTATGCGGATCGCATTACCGGTTCCATGCAGCGCGCCATCGAAGAGACAGAGCGCCGCCGCGAAAAGCAGATCGCCCACAATATCACCCACAACATTACTCCCAGGGGCATTCGCAAAAGCATTACCGACATTCTTGAAGCGGGTCCTGTGCCGGGCGCTGGTGGCCGCAATGCGCGCAACCGCGCTGCGGTGGCGGAGAAGCAGGGCAAGTACAATGTTGATGTGGACCCGAAAAACCTGTGGAAGTCGATTGAGTTGCTGGAGAAGCAAATGTTCCAGGCCGCCAAGGATCTGGAATTTGAAATGGCAGCCAAGTTGCGCGATCAGATTGAAAAGTTAAAAGCAAAAGCCCTGTAATCCGTTACTCTGGGAATTTTCAATAATAAAAATATGCTAAAACTTCTTCTGCCTGTTATTTTTCCCTCCTGGCGCTTTTTCAGCGGCATAGGCCCTTCGCCGCGCATAGAGTTTGCTTTTATGCAGAGCGAAAACGATTCGCCAGAGTTCTGGCAGGAGTTCAGGCCAAGGCCTTTGCGTGTGTCCTGGGCAGAGGGGGTGAGGCGTTTGCTGTGGAATCCGCGCTGGAATGAAAATCTCTATATCAATAGCTGTGCGGAGCGATTATTCGAAGAGCATTCGCCAATGCGCGAGCAGGAAATTATGCGGCGCATTCTGCGTGCGCTCCAGTCGGGTGAGGTTAGCTGTGCTGCTGAGGCAAAATATCTGCAGTTTCGTATTTCTGCTGTGCTGCGCGAAGACGGGCAGGTGACCCAGCCACTGGTATTTGTTTCCCGGCCCGCAGCGATTGGCGGTATCTGTTGATGTTGCTGGAACAGGCTGTTCGAGTTGCAGAGGTCATCTTGGCATTTGCCTGTGTGCAGCAGAGCCTGGAGAATATTCGCGGCCTGCAGCCGGAAAAAGCACTCGGCTTTATTCAGTTGGTTTTAGCTATATTGCTGTTCGCTGGAGTTTATCCTGTGTATGTCGAGGCAGGTCTATTGCTGGTGGCCTGCCTGTTGTTGCATCGCTTCCAGGGCCCTTACAACGGGGGCAGCGATTGCATGACGCTGTTGGTGTTGCTGTGCCTGCTCCTCTCACATCTGGCCCCCAGTCGCGCCTGGCAGGAAATAGCCCTGGGCTATCTGGCTTTCCAGCTGACCTTTTCCTATTTTCAATCGGGCTATATCAAAATCATCAACCGCGATTGGCGAACAGGTCAGGCTTTGACCGATGTGTTTGCTATCACGGCCTACCCCGTCAGCCAGTCTGTGCGCCGCTGGGCGCAATCGCCGCGGCTTATGCTGGCCATGAGTTGGGCTGTGATCGGTTTTGAGCTGTTGTTCCCCCTGGCGCTGCTGAGCCAGCAGAGTCTGCTGCTGGCCCTGACCATTGCTGTCGTGTTCCATCTGGGAAATGCCTGTTTATTTGGTCTGAATCGCTTTTTCTGGATCTGGCCGGCGGCTTATCCTGTTATCATATGGTTCCAGCAGCGTTTGTTTGTCCACTAGCCAATATCCCTGCAGCCGTATTACCTTTTCGATTAATTAGAGTTATAGCATGAGCCAAGCCATTCCCGGATTTTTCAGCAACGATGAATTTGCCCAGCAATTATTTTCGGCGTGGCGCGAGCTGCTATCGGACAAACAATTGCCGGCGCTGGATCGCTGGTTAAAAGGCCGCAATAAAATCCAGCATGGCAAATATGTGCGCAAAGTGGATAAATCCCTGCAGCAGCAATTGGGGCTGTCGAGCGCGCTGTTTGCCGGTGTGCGCTATCTGCAACTGGCCTGCGCCCTGGAGCACGCCTATCAATTGAGCCAGGCCAATATCGATTGGCAGGCCTGGGATGGCGAATGGCAATTTGAGCAGGTAAAGAAAATTCCCGTGGCTAACTTTTGGTTCTGGGTAGAATTGCGCTTAAAAGGCGCCGAGCAATCCCTGCCGCGCAAGTTGCGCGATGCCCAGCCGCGCGCTGAGTTTTTCAAGCAGTGCGCGGCCCTGCTGGACCAGACAGAGAAAACCGCCGAGTTTCTCTTGTGGAATGGCCTGCGCCCCAGCTGGTATCCACTGCTGCAAGAGCGCGCGACGGCGAGCAACTGGTCGCCCGAACAACTGCAGACATTTATTGTGCAGCAAAATCAATCGCCCCCGATCTGGCTGCGCCTGCAGCGCGACAAACCCATTCGCGATGCCTATAACGATCTCGCTCACGAAGGGGTCAATGTCAGTATCACCGAGCGCGGTGATATTTCTGCCCAGGGTGGCAGGGGAGTCAGTTCAACCAAATTGTTCCAGCAGGGCTTTGTTGAAGTTCAGGATCTCGCCAGCCAGCAAATTGCCCTGGCTGTGAATGTAAAGACTGGCGATAAGGTCTGGGACTGCTGTGCCGGTGCCGGTGGTAAAACCGTGGCGATTGCTTCGCGCATGAACAATAAAGGCGTAGTGGTTGCCACAGATTTGCACGGCTATAAACTCGAAGAATTAAAACGTCGCAGCAAGCGGGCGGATATTCACAATGTGCGCGCGTTTACCTGGGAAGGTGCTGAACCCTTGCGTCTGCCGAAGGAAATTGCCCAGCAGCAGGGCTTTGACTGGGTGCTGGTGGATGCTCCCTGCAGCTCTGCCGGAACCTGGCGTCGCAACCAGGATGCGCGCTGGCGATTCAGTGAAAAAGATACTGCCGAACTGATTGCACTGCAGCGCAAAATCTTGACCAATGCCGCTCCTGCCGTTCGCGCCAAGGGCTCTCTGGTCTATGCAACTTGCAGCTGGCAAGTCAGTGAAAATGAAGCCCAGGTGAAATGGTTCCTCGATAATCACCCCGAATTTAGCTTGCAGTCGCAAAGCCTTCTCGGAGCGCCTTTGCAGGATTCCGACACCATGTTTGTGGCGGTGTTGCAGAGGCAATAAATTCAGAAAAATCCTTCCGGAATTAATCGCCCCCTCTATTTATAAAGGACTTATTTTATGAAAATTGTACCCTTGATCCAATGTTCATTGACGCTATGGCTGCTGGGGCAATCCTTTGCGACTGCCGCCTCGGATTCCTGTCTGCTGAAGGCCTGGCAGGGCACCCTGGCCAAGACGCCGGTGGTACTGGAATTCATTGGGCATGCCGATAGTGTGGCAGGGCATTACTATTATCGAACCAAGCTTGAAGAGTTGGTGCTGCAGGCCGATGATACCAGTTTAGAGAGTTGGCAAGAGCAGGATGGCGAGGGTAATATCACTGGCTATTTCAGTAATCTCTTATGCAAGGGCGATAGTCTCACCGGCGACTGGCGTTCGCCCGATGGCAAAACCAAGTTGTTGCTCAGTGCGAAACCCCTAAAAAACTTTCAGCAGCCGCGCCTGGATAGTTTGAAATTTACCGAGGGGAATACGCAACAAAAGGGTGCCCTGAGCTATCAGTTGCTTAAGGCTGCAGCATTCCCGGATGTGGAGTTTCCGCGTTTTTCGACCAAGACGCCAGCCCTGGAAAAGTTGAATCAAAGCTTGCGTGCCGATTATTTTACTTCCATTGGCGACTTGTTGGATTGCAACTCTCAGGCATTATTAAATCAAGGTGCTTCCTGTAGTCTTAGCCAAGCTTGGGAAGTTAAAACAGCTAACACTGAGTTTGTTGTGCTGAGCCATTTTTATGATAGCTATATGGGAGGCGCTCACTCGAGTAGCGACACCCTTTTCCTGACTTATAGCTTGCAGAACGGAGAGCGGGTGGACGTCGGCGATTGGCTGATTGCGCAATATAAATCCGAGATCGCCAAGGATTCACCGCTGGGCATGCTAATTCTAAAAAAATATCTGACCGGCGGAAGTGCGCAAGAGGGCTGCGAAGAGGATATCAGTTTCTACGGAGGCAATTTATGGCCTTCCGAGAAGGGGCTGCAGTTTGAAGTGTCCACCAGCTATGTGATGCGTCCCTGTGATGATACTGTGGCTATTCCCTATCGCACTCTTTGGCCATTTTTATCAGAACAAGGTCGCCATGCAGCCACTACCTTTGGTTTTTCCAAGTGAACTTTGACAATGAACAAGCCAGAGGGATATCTATGCAATGGCATCAAGTAAGCCAATATTTTTCGGGAGATCCAAACGATCTTATCGAAATTTATTTTCACGCCATGGATGCAGAGTCCTGGCGCAAACTTTTTGACTGGCTGGAGGGCAAGGTGATATATCTGCGCGATCAGTATAATGTCGATCGCTCAAATAAATTGAATCTGAATGCATTTTTGACTGGAGAGCGATGTTATATCGCCGATATCCAGACCCCTCTCTTGAGATTATCCCTGGCTATTATTGACGATGATCTTTTGACTATAGATATTGAAAAAGGCGATATACAGTCGCAGGAGTTGTTTGCGGATTTGCTTTCCAGCGTAAATATCATCGCCGAGGTTGTGGGATGCAAGGACTATATTATCTGTCCGGAATTCAAGAAAGCGGAAGCTTTCGTTGTCAATGGGGTGGTGGTTGCTGAGGCTCAGCAGCCCCGCTGATAGTTAACCCTTGGGAAAATATCAGCGGCTATTGCGGGCAGAGCATCAATCTTCCCTGTCCGCACTCCGGGGAAAATACACATGGAACTCATCGTATTCGCTCTGCTTGTGGCGATAGATTTTTTCCAGTCGACCCTCTGAATATTGGTAAAAAATAGGAATTGTCCTGTGTGTTGTGGCACTTTCAGGGTTATTCTGAAAAATCCTGCGCCATTGCGCCGCAATGATTTTGCCATCGGCATATTGGTAATCATAGTGGTCGGTAAGTAAAGAATAACGCGTATAAGCACTTACCAGGCCATTTTCCAGCCGCGCTATTGCGCAGCTTTCTATATGGGGTTCTCCTTTGCAGCAATACCATTCAATTTTCAGGATCTGCTCCTGAGTGTGCTGCCAATACCACTGCCTGACGATTTTTCCCTTTGACATCTGGCTGATGGAGAGGGGGGTATCACCCTGCATGTGATAGCGATAATAGTAATCCTGGTCGGGTATCTGCCTGCTCAACTGATCCTGCCAGCGAGCATAATGCTTTCCGCTTTTTATTTCGCAGCCAAAGGGCTCTATATGGTAAAGGAATAGCTCGCTGTAAAATGTTTCTGTGGCGGCCTCCTTGGCAGCCTTGATCAGCGCGTGGATTTCTCGCCCTGCCAGTTCCATGGCTTGCTGGTGGGCGATTTTGTAGGGGTTGGCATCAACTTTTTGTTGGACTTCTCGTTCGTATTGTCCGATTGATTTCTGTATGCTGGAAAAATAGCGTTTGGGAAGTATCGCCTGTAAAAATTCGACCTCATTGCACTGTTCGAAATCGCGGGCGCAGGCGTAAAATTGCGGTGTCAAATTGAGGTCGTCAAGTTGACGCAACTTCAATGTCAGCGATTTGCACAGCTTGACATAAAAGGCAAAAATCAATTGTTCTGTGGTGGATTCTGTGGGCTCATTTTGCTCGTCTTCACCATCCCCGTCACTCTCGTCACCCCTATCGAGGCTCTGCTGATACTCTGCATCGGTCAGCGCCGCAATTCTGCCGTTGATCTGCTGGTAGAGGCTATCGCCCTCGGCAGAATTTATCTCCATAAATAATTCGAGGTCAGGTGCATTTAACCATGCCAGCGGGTGCTCATCGGCAAGGTTGCTCACCTCTTTGGTTTGCGCAAAGGCCAGGGTGGGAGGGAAGGGGCCCTGCATGGTGAATTCCAGCAGCAGACAATGCATTTCTGTATGGCTCAAATCAGGGTCCTGGCAAGCCTGCAATATATCCTGGGTCAGCTGTTTTTGTGCGAGCGCCAATAAGTGTTCCAGTGTCTGGTTGCTGAGGCTGCCATCGTAGATCAGGATTTGATCTTTGCCCTCAATACTATGGATAAACCTGATTGCCGGCGGTTGTGAATGCATTGTTACCAGAAACTGCTGCTGGAAGCTTTCCTTGCCTTGTTCGTCGTAATGGGTTTTATGAATTTGAACCCTATTGGCTTTATAGGTGTAGTCGCAGTGAAAGCAATAATATAAATCGCGTTTGGCAAAAGAGACGTATCTGCCTGAATCATCGCGATAAAGTGTTTCAAGGGCAATGGGTGTTATTGTTTCGTTTTTGACATGATAGACAAGGCGGGTCTTGGTGTTTTCGCTGTACTCAAAAAAGCAATCGTAATACACATCTTTCCCCAGCCATTCGCGATAAAAGTACATGCGTTTCTCGCTCATATCCAAAAAGCAGTGAAAGACACTGCTGCTGGAGAGCTGGTCCTGCGAGGCATGCAGCGAAAATGTGCTGGTATCAATATTGTAGAGTTCGGCATTGAAAGGTTCGAGGGTAAAAAAGTCCGCATCAGCAAAGGCTTCGCTTAACTTCATTTTTCCCAGGTTTTCCAAATGCTGTTGATATTCGCCTGCCATAGTGCCGAAGCGATTATTTATTTCCTGCATGGTTTTTCCTTGCATTGGTGTTGATACGGTGATGCTGATTCTGACTGATCTGCAATCGTTATGCTGATAATTACAATGCTCGCTGAGCCTCCAATAGCGGGTGTGACAAGTAAAGGTTCCATTCTGTTCATACGCTCTCAATTATTAGAGAGGATTTTAATAATAATTTTTTCGCTTTCGATTCCCTCATCGCCACCGCGAACACCATAAGTGCGATGCCATATATTCGCTTCATAGGCGTTTAAAAATAAAAGGCACTCCCGGTTTTTTTGTGGAAACATAGGTTTTTTATAGGGGATAAGAGGGCTTTTTCTTAGGCCTTGTTCGTGAGATAACTTGTAGTCAAGTTCACTAAATTCATT
>DATMSP010000059.1:0-46802 GCA_035565295.1 Cellvibrio sp.
AGTTGGTTAGACAGCGGGGTTCTCCGCTTCGTTAAAGATACAACTTCGGCCGAAAATAAGACATTTTATTTTTTAAAATCCTCATTTACCATCAAACGGTCATGCTCACCAAAACGCAATGATTTTCTGTCGCTAGCAACAAAAAACATCAAAGGTAAATTTGCGGAAGCAAGAATGCTTGATCCAGACAAAGAAACCAGGAAGTGGGCCATACCCGACCCAGAAGAGTATTGGGAACGCGTTATTGAACTAACAGAAAACGACGAACTTTTGGTCATTGATGTATCAAGAATATACAGGCCGGAAGGGGACAACTAATCACTGCGGAAAAATCAATTGCCTGCGAAAAGCAGGCAGCACTAAGAACGGCCATGGTAGAAAAAATGATAAGCAACAAATTAAAAATATTAGCAACAGCCTCTATTGTTGCGCTCTCATCTTGCGCTTTTGCCGCCCCCTCTACGCCAAGTGTCGAATGCACAGCAGGTATAAGCAACTTATTAAAGCTGGTCTCCAGATCAGACTTCTTTGATGAGCCCTCAGACACTTTTGTCAAAAAAAGCACGACTTTTTTGCATATTGCAAAAAATGAAACTGCGCCAAAGAGTAACTATTCGGAGCGCGCCAGAAGGATTACACTGAAGAAAGAGCCCTGGCTAGATAGCGGGAAACTATCTTACTTCAGCACCAATGATTCACCCTTCGTATTCACGCGCGCAGATTTTGCGATTAATATGTCCTGCTCGCCAAAATACAAAGATTTTTTGGCGTTAGCTTCGAAAAATATCACCGGAAAATTTCTAGAGCAACGGATACCAGAACTCGAAAATTACATATCGAGGACATGGACTATGCCAGACCCAGAAGAATATTTTGAACGCCGCATTGAGGTTGTCGAAACCACCGATAGCCTCTTCATTAAAATTGAACGCGCATATGTCCCCGAGGGAGATGGGGAGGAATAACTCTGGGAAAATTAATTGCCTGCAAAGGCTGGTAATAACACATTGGGAAGACATAGCAATTTGCTAATAGGGTATCGACGAAAATGATCAGCAATAATTTTAAATTATTCACGGGCGCCTGCATTGTTGCACTTTCATCCTATGCATCCGCCTCGCCATCTTCACCAACTCCAGAATGTATAACAGGCATCACCAACCTATTAAAAATAGTTGGCCGACCAGAGTTTTTTGATGAATCACCCGAGAACTTTGTAAAAAATAGCACGGGTTTCTTGCAAATCGCAAAAAATGAAACCAGCGCTGTAACCAAGCAGGGAGAACGTTACACAACAATTACCCTAAAAAGTGAAAGCTGGCTAAACGGCGGAACACTGCGATTCTACAGCGATGACGCTCAGCCCGCGTTGCAAAACGCCAGGTTTCGTGAGGCCGACATTGATATTAAGAAAACCTGTTCACCCAAATACAAAGATTTCCTGGTGTTGTCCACAAAAAACATCAAGGGTCAATTTTCCGAGTCTGCCTTGTCAGCGCCCAGCAAAAACACCTTAAGAGTCTGGTCTGTGCCTGACCCGGAAGAAGGCTGGGAGCGTCGCATCGAAGTGAATGAAACGGATGAATTCTTAAGCATCAAAGTTGTGCGCGCCATTGACTCTGACGAAGAGGTTGCAGAATAATAGTCAAGCGATTAACTGTAAGCAGCCTACAGTTAATCGCTAACGCTTTGGCTTTAAATACCAAATCGCTTCAGCGCTGCCTTTGGCAAGCACGACGGCACTATAAATTCCTGTAATAGCCATAAGGACCATTGCACCATGCACATCAACGGGCCCGCGTGCCTGCCCCAACCCCTCCTTGAAAATCTTGCCCAGGCGGCAAGCTCAATCAGGATAAGAGTTACAGCAAAAAGCCTCTACCCATAAAATTTCTTGAGCTTCAATTTTTCAATCGCGATTTTTATTCAAACCCGGAACTATGTGTCACAATATATAGAATCTATGAATCTGTATTACAAAGGAGTAAATATGAAAATTTTCAATATCGGTTTATTTACCTTAATTGCACTGGCGACCCTGCAAGTGAGCGCGCAAGACAACACCGCAACAAAAGCCAAGCCCACCAATACGACAAAAAATTCCCCTATTAGTATAGCGGCAATAGATGTCGATATTTTTGATCGCGTAACCGGAAAGACCGTAGGTGAAGGAGAGCCGTCAGATCCTTATGGAATGCTCAGTGATGTGTTTGTAAAGGTAAAAATCAAAAAAATAAAAGTGCCTGAAACCGAGAATGCCTATCTTACAGTAAAACTCACAGCCACAACTCCGCAAACCGATGATGAGGCGCGAGGAATAACGGAGGCCACCAAACAAGTTGTCAGCACAAAAGCTCATTTAAGCTATGACACTGACATCACCAATGTTCCTTTTCTCGTCGACTTTAAATGCAATCCGATGACTTTTACGGTTGAAATAGTCGAGCTAAAAATTAAAAAATCTGTCACCAAAGAGTATGGCTGTGCCGAGTAAAAGCAAATATACCAGAAACCTGATCTAGTGATAGACGATTCGCGGCTTGCGCAATTGCCCAGCAGTAAAACCCAGCAGGGCAATCGCAAGCGGTATGGCTACCAACCAAAACTTTAGCAATGACACAAGATTGACACTGCCACCCAGGAGCAAATCCTTGACCAGTGCCTGATGCCCCAATACCGGCACCCAGGCAAACCAGGGCTCGCTGGCACCCGGGTTGATCATGGTGTACACCATGGGGATCATGGGCACAAATATCACCAGGCCCATATAGGTTTGTGCATCCTTAAAGGAGCGCGCAAAGAGAGCAATAAGCTGTTGCAGGGAAACCGCGATGACAGCCAGGGATGTCAGGGTGACAAAAATCCACAGCAGATCCGCTACAGAGACATCCACCCGCAATCCCAACTGGTTGAAGGGAATAAAGGTAAAGGCTATCGCCAACAATGCCAACATCAGGATCAATACGGCAAAGGTCAGCATCAGACTGACCAGCCACTTGCCGACAATAATTGCCGCGGATGAAGCGGGGGTAATCAGCAGCGATTCCAGCGAACGCCGCTCGCGTTCGCCTGCGGTCATATCCGCAGTAAAGCCTACGCTGGCGATAAATACGGATAAAATTAAAAACATCGGCAGGCTGGCCATCACAAAAAATCCCATTTTCTGATCGCTAGCCACATTCATATCGCGTAGCGCAATCGGGCTTGCAACACCGGGAGCCACACCTCGCTCCAGCAGGCGCAAGCTGCCCATACGGCTGTTCCAGCTCCAGATTTTCTGTTTTATAAAACCGATACTGGTGAGAATTTTATTGTTGCTGGCATCATAGGCCAACCAAATATCCACAGGCTCGCCAGTGGCAAATTGCTGTTCTGCCTGTCTGGGGATAATCAAAGCGAAATCCAATTTTTTCTGCACTACCTGTTGGTAGGCATTATCGCCCACCGGTGTTACCTTTATGCCTTCCTCCTTCAGCCAAGTAATCAGCGGAGTCAAATGCTCCACACCCAATACCGACAATTGGACGGGATCGCCACCCCTGCCTGTGGCCTGGTTTTGTATATGGATAATAAAAAAAACGCTGGCAACAAACATAGCGACAAAATAGACCGGTGTTAGAAATGCCAGACGCAGGCTGCGTCTGTCGCGCAGGGCATCGCACAGCTCTTTGACAAAAATAATCTTGAGTGTTTTCCAGAACTGAATCATTTTTTTCAATTCTCCTCAGCGGGTGGCAGCTGCACCAAATTGACAAAAGCATCTTCCAGGTTATGTCCGCCGCCCATCTCTCTGATTTCAGCCACCGTGCCATCAGCCACAATCCTGCCACCGGCAATCACCAGCACGCGATCGCAGAGGCCGCTCACCTCGTGCATCAGGTGACTGGAAAAGAGCACAGAGCGCCCTTCAGCTTTTAATTCATGCAGCAGCCGGCGCACCGCACGAGTGGTAATCACATCCAAACCATTGCTGGGCTCATCCAGTAAAATATGCTGAGGTCTGTGAACAATAGCGCGAGCCAGAGCAGTTTTCATCCGCTCACCCAAAGAAAAACCCTCCGTCCTGCGCTCAGCGATAGTCTCCATTCCCAACCATTGAATTAATTGCTCGATATTGTTTTCCAGGCTCGCACCAGAGAGACCCTGCAACTCGCCAAAGTAGCGAATATTTTCGCGCGCGGTCAAACGTTTATACAAGCCAGTATCATCGGGCAGAACCCCCAATCTCCTGCGCGCTTCATTGGGCGAGTGCGTTACACTAAAATTATCGACAAAGACTTCACCCTTGCTCGGCTCCAGCAAACCGTACAGCAAACGCAGCAAGCTGGACTTGCCCGCGCCATTGAGCCCCAAAAGACCGGTGATTTCCCCATCGCGCAATTGCAGCGAGATATTTTGCAGCGCATGTACAGGCGCTGCATTTTTTGCAGAGAAAAATGTTTTGGAAAGATTGTCTATACGAATCATGGCAGAACATTTCCCTGCGAAGATGCATTTTTTTCATTGCCCCCCAGAACCATTGGCAGAGACGCAATATTTTTTACACATTCATGGTTAATACCAACAGCGAAACCCTGCTCAACAAATTGGGCAATAATAGCGGGCAGGCAGCCCTCCATGGAAATGGAGTGATGGCCTCCGGGAGCCACCAGCTGCAGCGAATTCGGCAGATTTTTTCCCACCAGCTCCGCCCAGCGCGCAGGCGTCACCGGGTCTCGGTATCCAGATAGGAGTAAAGTGGGCACTGCACTTTTTATCGGATCATAGTAATCTTCTGGCAGGCTGGCTTTTGGCCAAAGCGCGCATATATCGGCAATATCCCTGCGCATATCCAAACCCAAAAAGGGTTTGCCGTCTGTTCTGCTGGCCAGCGGATCCAACCCTGCATCCTCATTGCATATCACAGTATAACGCATACCTTCGCTGATACTTTTAAAGGTGGGCTGCGCCTCGGCGAACGCAGAGAGCGAGGCGAGCAAATGGTAATCACCGCGCTCGGCATCAGTGATGGCCCGCGGCAGCAGCACGGTGAGATCGCGCGAATAGAGAGACATAAATATCAAACTGGAAAAACGTTTGCTTGTCAGTAAGATGCGACTGGGCTGCTGGTATTGCGGATGGATAAATTCAATGACCAGCGGCTTTTCATTTACGCTTAATCTCTGGGTAACTCGCTCAGCCTTTGCAATAATATCGCCATACAGGAGTTTGCATTTTTCCTGTTGCTGGCAATCGCTGTTGACTTTCTCCAGGGCAGCCATAGCATCTTCCTGAAAATAGTTAGGCAGGGCCAATTGTACGGGTGCAACAGCATCCAGGATAGCCACCCGCGCCTGCTGCGGAAATCTGCGCATATATTCAAGTGCTACGCGGGTGCCATAGGATACTCCCCAGAGATTGATCGTTTGATAGCCCAATGCACTGCGCACGGCATCCAGATCCTGTACCGCGTAAGGCGTAGTGTAAAAAGGAATCTGCTGGCGATATTTTTCTGCACAGGCTATCGCCCGCCGCAGGGCTTTTTCGCTTTGTTCAAGCTCTGGCAGGAGCTGCTCAACATCACGCTCTTGTTCGCACACTAACGCATTGGATTTACCCGTGCCGCGCTGATCGACAAATACCAGATCGCGATTCTTACGCACATCGGCAAATGCACCGTAAACCAGCTTGGCCATATCAATCGATGATGCCCCTGGTCCGCCCTGGATCAAAAACAGGGGATCCTGCCTGGGCGTCGGACTGATGGCCGGCAGTCGCAAAATTTGCAGGGAAATTTCGCGGCTATTGCCATCAGCCGGATTTTCCTTCACCTGCAACTCGCCGCACTCTGCTCCATAGACCAACGCCGGTGTGCCAGTCTCAGCAAAGCCGGGACAGGGATGCAGCAGTGACGTTTTATTTTTTTGTACACCTGCCTGGTTATCACACCCTGCCACCAGCAACAGGGCAAAACTGAGAGCAGCAATTACTATACGCATTTCGAACAAACCCCTGAAATCATTTTCAGCACAGACTAAAGTATAGATAAAGACCAGGATGCACAAGGCAAAAACAGCCATGACAAATTTTTAAGGAGGCAGCTAGATACTTCGCTATCAACACAACGGATTTACAAATGCCATAAAAAAACGCCCTGAGGTTATCAGGGCGTTTTTTTAGAGCGGAAACTAGCGGAGAATTATTCCTCAGCGCTGGTCTCTGCCACAGAGGCCGACTCACCCGCTGCATCCGCAGTAGCTTCCTTAATGGAAAGCTTGATGCGGCCGCGCTGGTCAACGTCGAGGCATTTCACTTTAACCACTTGACCTTCTTTCAGGTAATCGGCAACACTGTTGACGCGCTCGTCAGCGATTTGTGAAATATGAACCAAGCCATCTTTACCTGGCAGGAAGTTGACGAATGCACCGAAGTCTACGATACGCACAACAGTACCTTCGTAGATAGCACCGATTTCAGCTTCAGCAACAATGCCTTGTACACGGTAGATGGCCGCTTGCAGGGCTTCGTTGTTGTCGGCGTAAATTTTTACAGTACCATCGTCATCGATATCAATAGATGCGCCCGTCTCTTCAGTAATGGAGCGAATGGTTGCGCCGCCTTTACCAATGATATCGCGAATCTTATCGGGGTGAACTTTGATGGTTTCAAAACGCGGTGCATTTTCGCTCACGGCAGTGCGTGCAGCAGGCAACACTTTGTTCATCTCGCCGAGAATGTGCAAACGCGCAGCCAGGGCCTGCTCCAGCGCGATTTCCATAATCTCTTCGGTAATGCCTTCGATTTTGATATCCATTTGCAGGGCGGTGATACCGCTGCTGGTACCGGCCACTTTAAAATCCATATCGCCGAGGTGATCTTCGTCGCCGAGGATATCGGTCAGTACAGCAAAGCCGCTGGCTTCTTTTACCAGGCCCATAGCAATACCGGCTACAGGTGCTTTCAGTGGTACACCCGCATCCATCAATGCCAGGCTGGAACCACACACAGAGGCCATTGAACTTGAACCGTTGGATTCAGTAATTTCACTGACTACACGCAATGTATAGGGGAAGCTGTCTTCTGCTGGCAATACGGCAGTAACACCGCGACGCGCCAAACGGCCGTGACCGATTTCGCGACGACCCGTTGCGCCCATGCGACCACACTCACCCACAGAGAAGGGTGGGAAGTTGTAGTGCAACATAAAGGCATCTTTTTTCGGGCCTTCGAGGAAGTCGATGATTTGTGCATCGCGCGCATTGCCCAAAGTCGCAACCACCAGCGCCTGGGTTTCACCGCGAGTGAAAAGCGCAGAGCCGTGAGCCTTGCCCAATACACCCACTTCAACTTGAATAGGACGCACAGTTTTGTTATCGCGACCGTCGATGCGCGGCTCGCCGGCAACAATGCGCGAGCGCACCAGGCGATATTCGAAGGTACCGAATGCACCTTTCACATCATCGGCTGAAAAACCTGTAGCTTCAGTGGCCAAGGCTGCAACAGCCTGGCTGCGCAGTTCGCCGAGACGATCATAGCGCTGGGCCTTATCGGTGATGCGATAGGCTGCGCCGATTGACTCAGAGAAATCTTTTGCCAGCGCATCTTTCAGAGCGACGTTTTCTGCAGGAGCCTGCCAATCCCAACGCGCTTTGCCAGCATCGCGGGCCAAATCGGCACAGGCCTGTACAACAGCCTGCATTTCCTGGTGAGCATAAAGCACTGCGCCGAGCATGATATCTTCTGGCAATTCTTTCGCTTCGGATTCCACCATCAACACAGCATCTTTGGTACCGGCAACCACCATGTCCAACTCGGAAGTGGCAAGTTGTTCAAAGCTTGGGTTGAGGATGTAGCCTTCCTGTTGGGTGTAGGCAACACGTGCAGCGCCCACAGGACCATTGAACGGAATACCGGAAATGGCCAGTGCCGCAGAGGTGCCGATCATGGCTGGAATATCGGGATCGTATTTTTTATCGGTGGAGACAACGGTACAAACCACTTGCACTTCGTTGAGGAAACCTTCCGGGAACAGAGGGCGGATTGGACGGTCAATCAGGCGCGAGGTCAATGTCTCTTTTTCGGATGGACGGCCTTCACGCTTCAGATAGCCACCGGGGATACGGCCGGCAGCGTAGGTTTTTTCCTGGTAGTGTACAGACAGCGGGAAGAAATCCTGGCCTGCTTTGGCTTCTTTTGCACCAACTACAGTACACAGAACAGATACTTCACCCATGCTCACTAAAACTGCACCAGTTGCCTGACGGGCAATGCGGCCAGTTTCTAAGGTTACGGTTTGATTGCCGTATTGGAATTTTTTAATTATCGGATTCACTCTTTTATCCTTTGTTGCGTTTGCTAGATTTTGTTTTCTTAGAAAGTTTGCGTGTCTCTTAATAATTCGCTAATTCACGCATCAAACTATTTCAATAAAATAAATATTTACCACTGAGGTTTTACAGATTCGCATCCTGCTTTGCGCAAATAACGATTGCCAGCGCACAACTCCATGAGTTTTCGCCCCACAAAAAACAAGAATGCCCGCCGAGGCGGGCATGGATCAAATTAACGGCGCAGACCCAGTTTTTGAATCAGTGCAGAGTAACGAGAAGCGTCTTTGCCCTTCAGGTAATCCAACAACTTACGACGCGAGTTAACCATACGGATCAAACCACGACGCGAGTGGTGGTCCGCCTTATGGTCGGCGAAGTGTCCTTGCAGTTTGTTGATATTGATAGTCAACAGAGCGACTTGGACTTCGGGTGAACCAGTGTCACCTTCAGCTTGTTGGTATTCTTTTACAATTGCAGCTTTTTCAGAAGCACTCAGTGCCATAATATTTTCCTCAGTTAATATGCAATCAATTACAGCCCAACCGCGCATATTTACAGGTGGGTTGTTGCGCTGATTATCCACCTCACCGTGGAGAGGATGTCAGCGCGACCTTTTACCTTGCTGAAAAATCAGCAGGGTAAATGCTTTAGCCATCAGCGCTCGTTGGCCGAGCGGTTGGCAATAATTCGTTTCGGCGCTACCCGACCATCGTCGGTCAGCTCGCCCAGCCCCAGGAATTGCTGGGCAGATTGTTCAGTTTGCGCACAAAAGACGCGCACCATATCACCTTGTTGGCCAATGCGATAGACCTGGCTGTCCATTACCGGGTTGCCAAGGCGAAAATAATGGGCGCTCGACTCCGACAGGTATAGGGCTGGCAGGCTGTCGACCGGGGCATCGGCACCCAGCAGGTGCGCATCCAGGGCATTGTAGCCGCCCTGTTCAAACTCTGCCTCCAGGCTTTCCAGGCTGATACATTGCTGTTCGGCAAAGGGGCCTGCGGCCGAGCGGTGCAGGGTTTTGACATGGGCACCGCAGCCGAGGGCAAAGCCCAGGTCTTCGGCGATGGAGCGTATATAAGTGCCCTTGCTGCAGCGCACATCCACATCCACTTCAGCCAGCTCGCCGGGGCGGAAATCCAGGATTTCAATAGCGTACACAGTCACCGGGCGCGGTTGCCGCTCTATTTCAATGCCATCGCGAGCCAGCTTATAAAGCGGCTGTCCCTCATGCTTCAATGCCGAAAACATGGAGGGCACCTGCAAGATATCGCCTGTCAGCGGCACCAGGGCCTGCTCCACCTGGGCACGGGTGATAGCCGCCGCCGATGCGGTGCTGAGGATTTCGCCATCGGCATCGCTGGTGTTGGTTCTCTGCCCCAGCAGGAAGGTGCTGCGATAGCGCTTGTCGGCATCCAGCAGAAACTGCGAGAACTTGGTGGCCTCGCCAAAGCACAGCGGCAATACACCAGTGGCCAGTGGGTCCAGGGAGCCGGTATGACCCGCCTTCTCGACAAAAAACAGGCGCTTGGCAATCTGCAATGCACGATTGGAGGTCATGCCTGCAGGCTTATGCAATAACAATACACCGTCGACGGGACGGCCTTTACGACGCGCCATCAGATCTTTCCACTGCCATCATCAACGGGGGAATCGCCCTCGGGCTCTTCATCGTGCTGGTGCTGGCTGTCTTCCGCCAGCGCACGGTTGATCAAATGGCTCAACTCCTGGCCGCGAATGGCGGTTTTATCGTAGATAAACTGCAGCTTGGGCACAGTGCGCATGCTCAGCTCTTTGGCGAGGAAGGTGCGCAGGAAGCCGGCGGCCTTGTTTAATATCTTGGCGGCTTCCAGGCTTTCCGCCTCGGTTTCGTCGCCGACAAAAGTCACGAACACTTTGGCATAGGCCATATCGCGGGTTACGGTCACATCATTGATATTGACCATGCCGATACGGGGATCGCGGATCTCCTGCGGAATGATTCTGGCCAGCAGGCGCTGGATAGCATCGGAAACGCGATCTGACCGGGTAAATTCTCTTGGCATTCGCCATTAACCTCAAAAAAACCTGTACAGGTAAAAAATAATAAAGCCCCGAACGTCATAAACGCCGGGGCGAAGGGGCATTGCGCAGGCCTTACAGCTTGCGCGCAACCTCTTTCACTTCATAGACTTCGATCTGGTCGCCGACCTTCACATCGTAGTTCTTCACACCAATACCGCACTCCATACCGTTGCGAACTTCATTGACGTCGTCTTTGAAGCGGCGCAGCGATTCCAGTTCACCCTGGAAAATCACCACGTTTTCGCGCAGTACGCGGATCGGTTTGCTGCGGAAGACTGTACCCTCAACCACCATACAGCCAGCCACCTGGCCAAATTTCGGCGAGGTGAAGACTTCGCGCACATTGGCAATACCGACGATGGTTTCAATGCGCTCTGGATCGAGCATACCGCTGAGGGCCGCTTTGATCTCATCCAACAATTGATAGATGATGCTGTAGTAACGGATATCCACACCTTCGGTTTCGGCCAGGCGACGGGTAGTCGCATCGGCGCGCACATTGAAGCCGACAATGATGGCACCGGTAGTGATGGCAAGGTTGACATCGCTCTCGGTAATACCACCCACACCCGAAGAGATCACATTCACCTGCACTTCTTCGTTGCCTATATCAGCCAGCGATGACTGAATAGCCTCCAGAGAACCGCGCACATCCGCTTTCACCACAACGGTCAGTATTTTCTTCTGGCCTGCGTCCATACCGGCAAACATATTTTCCAGTTTGGCCGCTGTGTGGCGAGACAGTTTTTCCTGACGCTCTTTTTCCGCACGGAACTGGGCCACTTCACGGGCCTTGCGCTCGTCGGTGAGCACCACGAAATCGTCACCGGCGCTTGGCGCTGTATCCAGACCGAGAATTTCCACCGGCGTCGACGGGCCAGCTTCTTTCACCACTATGCCGCGCTCGTCGCTCATGGAACGCACGCGGCCATAGCTTTGGCCGGCGAGGATCAGGTCGCCATGCTTCAAGGTGCCCTGCTGAACCAACAGGGTGGCAACCACACCGCGACCTTTGTCGAGGCGCGATTCGATAATCACACCCTTGGCAGCAGCATTGGTCACTGCGTGTAATTCCAGAACTTCAGCCTGCAGGGAAATAGCTTCCAGCAGTTCATCAATACCCTGACCTGTGTGTGCAGAGACTTCAATAAACTGGGTATCACCGCCGTAATTTTCAGGAATGACCCCTTTTACCACCAATTCGTTTTTCACGCGCTCTGGATCGGCACTGGGCTTATCGATTTTATTGATAGCCACTACTATCGGCACTTCGGCCGCACGTGCGTGCAGGATCGCCTCTTCGGTCTGAGGCATAACACCATCATCAGCCGCTACCACCAGAATCACGATATCGGTGGCGCGAGCACCGCGCGCGCGCATTGCGGTAAACGCGGCGTGGCCGGGTGTATCCAGGAAGGCAATTTCACCGCGGCTGGTCTTCACTCGATAGGCACCTATGTGCTGAGTAATGCCTCCGGCTTCACCCGCAGCAACTTTGGCCTCACGAATATAATCGAGCAGCGAGGTCTTACCGTGGTCAACGTGACCCATCACGGTCACCACGGGTGCGCGCTGCACCAGGTCACCTTCCGTTTCCAGTGATTTTTCCAGGGCGTGTTCGATAGCATCGACACTCACCAGGTTCGCCTCGTGACCCATCTCCTCAACCAGCAATACTGCGGTATCCTGATCGATGGATTCGTTCATGGAAGCCATCACACCCATTTTCATCAGGCGTTTGATAAGCTCGCCCACCTTGACTGTGAGGCGCTGAGCCAGCTCGGAAACCACAATCGTTTCAGGCACATCGACCTGATGAATGATTTTGCTGGTGGGTTTTTTGAAGGCGTGCTTGTTGGTCTTTTTGTGGTGCGCGCGCAGGTGGCTGCGGCGAGCCAATACATCATCGTCTTCGCTCTCTTCGGCCACAAAATCCAGCAAATCGATCTTCGGACTTTTCTTGGAACTGACTGCGCCTTTCTTCGCCGCCTTGCCAGCACCGCGCTTGCCGCGGGGATCTTCGCCCGCATCTATGTCTTCATCGCCGCGCTTGTGGTTTTTCTTGTGACCATGACCGTGGCCTTTCACATCCAGATCGGTGGGCACAGCCGCGATAGAGGGTTTGGGTTTGTGCGCAGGGCGCGCAGCAGCGGCATCCTTAGTCGCTGCCGGTTTTTGCTCCACAGCAGCTTCGGGACGCTTGGCCGCAGGTGCCGCCTGGCGCTTGGCCTCTTCGCGAGCCTGCTGTTCAGCCTTGGCCTGGGCCTCTTCAATCTGGCGACGCTCTATGGCCGCGCGGCGCTTCTCTTCGATACCATCGGTAAAAGAAACGCGGTGCGGAACCACAGGTGTAGCTTCTGCAGGAGCGGCTGCAGGTTCTTCAGCAACCACTGCAACTTCCACCTCGGCAACCGGCTCGGGCTTAACTTCAACCACCGGCTTGGCTTCAACAACAGGTGCAACCACTTCAAGTTGCGGCGCTTCGGCCACAGCCACGGCGGGTGGCGGAGTGATCTCCTCTTCCTCGCGCTTCACGTAAGTGCGGGTTTTCCGCACCTCAACGTTAACGGTTTTGCGCGTGCTGCCAGTACCTGTTTTCAAGGTAGTGGTGGTTTTGCGCTGCAAGGTAATCTTTTTAGGCTCAGCATGGGATTCGCCATGGCTGGTCTTTAAAAAAGCCAGGAGACGCTGCTTCTCTTCATCGGAAACGCGCGCTTCGGGTGACTTTTGATTCAAGCCGGCCTCTTGCATTTGTTTTAGCAATCGCTCGACCGGTGCACCTACCGATTTGGCGAGGTCGCTAACTGTTACTTCTGCCATTGTTTTTCCTCAGGGATAGTTCTTGGCTCAGATCTGGATAAGCCGCATTCTGCAAATAAAATGTTGCACGATTAAATTACTAGCATTAAGCAAACCAAGGTTCACGTGCTTTCATAATCAAAGCTGCCGCACGAGTGGCATCGACACCTTCAATACCCGTTAAATCGTCAACAGACTGCTCGGCCAGATCTTCCATAGTAATGATTCCGCGGCTGGCAAAGGCAATCGCCAGGGCTTGATCCATACCTTCCATATTGATCAGTTCTTCAGAGGGCGCCACGCCTTCAAGACGCTCTTCTGAAGCCAGAGCCTGAGTCAGCAGGGCATCTTTTGCACGCGCCCGCAGCTCTTCGGCAATGTCTTCATCGAAGCCATCAATGGCCAGCATCTCTTCCAGTGGAACATAAGCCACTTCTTCAAGGGTGGTAAAGCCCTCTTCAACCAATACCGCCGCAACGTCTTCATCGACATCCAGGGCGCTCATAAATATCTGGATATAGCTGCCGGATTCAGCTTGCTGCTTGGCTTGCCAATCGGCCAGGCTCATCACATTGATGGTCCAGCCGGTCAGGTCAGTGGCAAGGCGCACATTCTGACCGCCGCGACCAATCGCCATCGCCAGGTTTTCTTCGTTGACGGCCAGATCCATTGAGCGCGCATCTTCGTCGACCACAATCGATTCAATTTCTGCAGGCGACATGGCATTCATAACAAATTGCGCCGGGTTATCATCCCACAGCACTATATCGACACGCTCGTTGCCCAACTCGTTGGACACGGCCTGTACACGCGAACCGCGCATACCTACGCATGCGCCCACGGGATCAATGCGGCCATCGTTGGTTTTTACTGCAATTTTTGCGCGCAGACCGGGATCGCGGGCCGCACCTTTGATTTCGATAATCTCTTCAGCAATTTCCGGCACTTCAATTTTAAACAACTCAATCAGCATTTCCGGGCAGGAGCGGCTCAGGAACAACTGTGGACCGCGATTTTCATTGCGCACTTCCTTCAGCAGGGTGCGAATACGATCGCCCATGCGGAAAATTTCGCGGCCAATTAGTTGATCGCGCGGCAGCAGGCCCTCGGCATTGTTGCCAAGATCGACAATAATGCTGTCGCGAGTCACTTTTTTCACGGTGCCGCTGATCAATTCGCCCATGCGATCGCGGTATTCGTCAACCATTTGCGCGCGCTCAGCTTCGCGAACTTTTTGCACAATAACCTGCTTGGCAGCTTGCGCGGCAATGCGGCCAAAGTCGACGTTTTCGATTTTTTCACGGTATTGATCGCCCACTTTTACGGACGCATCTTTATCGCTCACTTCATCAACATAAAACTGGGTGCCCAATTCAGCCATTACATCATCAGCCACCACTTCCCATACGCGGAAAGTTTCATAGTCACCGGACTGGCGATTGATATGCACTTCAACCGTTGAGTCCTCTTCAAAGCGCTTTTTGGTTGCCATGGCCAGGGCGCTTTCGATAGCCTGGAAAATCAATTCCTTGTCTACGCCCTTCTCGTTAGATACTGCATCAGCAACTAATAAAATCTCTTTTGCCATTTCTTAACCTCTATTAACTCCTCAAGCTAATCTTTACGACTAGATAATGGGTGGCCGGACTGGTGATGGAGAACACACTTCCGGTGCTAACAATAATTACTCAATCAATCTTCTTTAAATTCTTCGATGCGCGACACTATGTCATCGAAGCGCGGCTCTATATTCGCCTTATCAATGGCGTCTACCGCAAACACATATTCTTTGCCCTCAACCAGCAGGGTAACTTCACTGCCCTCAACCTTGACAATCTCACCCTTGAAACGGCGACGGCCTTCGCGGGCAATGCGCAGGCGGGCATTGATAGTTTCGCCAATATAACGCCCATACTGCTCGGCGGTGTAGAGCGGGCGATCCATACCCGGCGAAGATACCTCGAGGGTGTACTCGCCCTGGATTGGGTCTTCCACATCCATCACTGCACTGATTTGGCGGCTGACTTTTTCGCAGCTATCCAGGGAGACACCTGCGGGTGCATCGATAAAAATACGCAGCGTGGTATAGCGGCCCTGGGTTAAATACTCCAGGCCCCAGAGTTCACAACCCAGCGAGCTGACAATGGGAGCGATCAATTCTTGCAATAATTCTTGCTTGGATGCCATGCGCTAAAACCTACTGACGACAATTCAAAAAATAAAAAACCCATAAAACAAAAATGGGCTCAAGGCCCATTCTAACAACTACCACAGGGGCCAACCAAACATTAGCCACGCTAACCACCTGCTGATAACTCTGTCTGCATTGCAAACGAATCGCCTGAACGACACGTATAAAAAAACCCCATAAAGGGGTTTCTAATAACTGGGTGACTGCGTTGGCCACTCAGTGGATCTGTTGCGAAAATCAAATCAGGGTTTGGATTTTCAAGTGTTTTTTGCAGCACACCTGTGTCAGCAAAAAACAAAAATTTGGTTGCGGGGGCAGGATTTGAACCTACGACCTTCGGGTTATGAGCCCGACGAGCTACCAAGCTGCTCCACCCCGCGTCCATGACTCACGTTTTGACTTAGTCTCAGTGAGGAGGCGCATTGTATGGATAGATGCCCAGGCGGTCAAGTAAAACTTATGAATAGGGTCAATTAAGATGAATCCCAGGTAGATTCCCCGCTATAGAAAGGTATAGGGGAAATAGTCTAATGACCATTCATGACCGCTTAAAGACAGGACATCGGCAACATCAGGCCTGGCGATTTAACAGTGCACCTTTGCTGGAACCTCCAGCCACTACACCGATTTCCACCAGATGGCGGTTGATATCAAAGGTCTTATGGTTGAGTTGGTTGAAGCTCTCAATTCGCTCGGCGCGACTCTGCGCAGCGCGCTCTTCTTCGAGCTTCAAGGCCTGCCGCTGCTCCTCTTTCGCCAACTTCTCAAGCTCCTCTTTACGAGTCTGCTCCTCCTTCTCTGCCTTTTGCGCCTCCTCGGCCTTTTGCAATTTGCTAGTTTCCTCGAGCTTTCTCTCCTGCCCTTCTATTTCACTGCTTCGTTTCAAGCTGAGTTCGGCGCGGGCATTGGCCTCCATCTTATCGGCTGCCGCCGCAACCAGCCGATCCTGCGCGGAAGGGTCAGCAGGGGCTGTAGCCGCCGCACGGATTTGTTGCGCCTTGGCAATGGTCGCCTCTGGGTCGCCGGCTACGGCCCCGGCGCTAATGGAAACTTCGCCACTGACGGCATAGTTGACCCCGTTCGGGCCGCGGGTAAATTCATAGGTAGGGGAGCCGGCAAACTGGCCGCCAACGGCGGCGTGGGCCTGCTCATGGGCGCGCACCTCGCGGTCGCGCGCGGCAAGCTCGGCGATCTTCGCCTGGTCTTTTACCAGTCTTTCTTTCTCTGCCACCTGGGCTTGATCTTTTCTTTGCGTATCCAGTGCCTGCCTGGCATCGGCATCAGCGATAAACTGCTGCTGGTCGGCGGGATTGTCATCGGGAGCGCGGCGATTTTCGCTATAGGCCGAGGCCGCTGGCTGTTCAAGGGCCTTGAAGCTGGAGGTTTTGAGGTCGCTGGATTCCTGGCCCACGGGCTGACGCCCAAGCGGCACATAAGGTGTCACCGCATTGGCATAGTTGGATGGAATACTGCTGAGACTAGTCACAAAATTACCTCACCACGCAGATAACCCACCTCAGGCTTTGATATCAAGCAGCGTACCTATGGATTCATTGGCGGCTTTGACCACCTTGGCCGAACTATCAAAGACCTGCGCTTGTTCTTTGAGCTTGAGCATAGGCTCAACCACATCTTTCACTTGGTCAGACCCAGCTGGCTGGGGAGTGGCCACTGACGCTATCTGCTGGGCAGACCGCGACATCTCTGTCTGGCTGCGCTGCATACCTATCAGACCCTGGTTGACAACTGCACCTATATCCATCGCTCCCCCCACCCATTAATCAATCTTTTTCAATGGTTTAATTGTAAGCCAGAAGTGCGCAAAAAACAGCCTGACATTGCCGCTTTTATGTCTCGTTTTAAGACAAGTTTGCTTTAAAAAGGCAAGCTATAGAACTAGCGGAGCTGGCACAGCTTTAAACAACCCAGCACGCGCCTGCATTTCTGACATGGCGCGCGCCTGTTTGAAAACCCCCTGGGCCGTGAGGCGGTCAGCAAATGGCAGCCCCGCCAGCTGTAAGGCTCTTCCGGTCCAGGTGTTGCAATTGTTGAACAGGCTGTAATGATTGTTGGCCTTGAAGAAAATACCTATATCCAGGCCGTCTACCGCCACCCCGGGCAAGGGGACAATTGCACCGCTGCTGTCAGTGGCTAGCGAGGCATCCACATAGGCTATCAACTGCTGCAAGCCCTTATCGCTGATCGCCAGCGGCACTATGGTCTCCGGGGGGATTTGCTGCAAGCCCTGTTCGCTGTAGGTCAGCAGTTGCAGCGCAGAATAGTTTGAAGCCAAGAGCGCGCGGGTTGCCGAGCCCCAGCTTTTGCTCTTGCCGGTAAAATAATCGCCATCGCCCCAGCCCACCCGCACAAACGTTTCCTGGTGAACATTGGCGGCGAGCCAAAGGCTATCGCCTGCAAGCCTGGGACTGTAACGTTCCAATTGAGCCGCATCCACCACAATACTGGTATGCCAGTTGCGATAGACCAGATAGATGCGCTGCTGCACATTGTCCAGAGGGACAGCTGCCGAGGGAGGATTGTTCGCACAGCCACTCAGGGCGGTGATCACAACCATAAAGACAAGGGCAGACAGCGCTTTCATTTGCAGATCAGCGCAAAATCTTGTCGAGTTCAGCAGCGAAAAAATGCTCCGCCACTGCCGCCGGGGATGGCTCAGCCAGGAAGGGTACTACCGCCAGACAAGGCACCGGCAAACGGCTGCAAAGGCTGGCAATATTTTCCTGCAGCAGCGGCATATCGGCATCAATGCAATTGGCCACCCAACCAGCGATTGGCAAACCATCGCCCACTATGGCCTCAAAGGTAAGCAGTGCATGATTCAGGCAACCCAGGCGCATGCCCACCACCAGGATCACCGGCAGCTGTAAATTTTTGGCGAGGTCCGCCAGAGTCTCGCGCGGATTGAGCGGCACCCGCCAGCCGCCAGCGCCCTCCACCAGAATGACATCTGCCGAATTCAAGACACCGCGGCAAAAGCCCGTCAGCCGGTCAGCCGACAGGCTGCGTTTTTCCAGCTGTGCCGCCAGGTGGGGCGCTACTGCAGCTTCCAGCGCTATAGGATTTATCTGTTCATAGGGCAGCGCCTGGGTGATCACCGATTGCAAAATAAGTGCATCGCTATTGCGCAACCCCAACTCCGTCTTTGCGCAGCCCGCCGCAACCGGCTTGAGCGCGGAAGTGCTGTAGCCCTGATCCTTTGCCGCCTGCAACAGGCCTGCGGTTACAGCGGTCTTGCCCACATCGGTATCGGTGCCGGTAATAAAAAATGCTTTCTTAGCCATTGTGCGAACTCGCTTTGCGGGCAGCCACATAGAAAATATCATAGCTGGCCGGCAGATAATGGTTGTGGCGGAATTGTTCATAGGCCGCTTTAAAGGCGGCAATTTTTTTGCGTCCGGTCAGGCCTTCGGGCTGACCGGAATTGACATTGTGCGCTCCCAGTGCCTTTAACTCACGAGTCAGATCGACAAGTTTTTCGAACTGCAGCACTGATAGCTGCCGGGTAAAATTATCCAGGCTCAGCCCGCTGGCCTGCAGCGTCTGCAGCAATTGCTCGCGGGATGTAAAGCGATTTACATGCACGTAGCTATCCACCTGCTGCCAGGCGGTTTTCAATTCGTGCAAAGTGTCGGGCCCCAGAGTGGAAAAAAATAATTTCCCACCAGGCTTCAGCACGCGCTGCAGCTCGGCAAATAATTGCGGCAAATTATTACACCATTGCAAGGCCAGGCTGGAAAAAATCACATCGACACTGGCATCAGCCAACGGCAAATACTCGGCATCACCGCACACACAATCCAGCGCAAAAGAATTGCGCGCCCTGGCAAATTGCAGCATGCCCTCTGCCAAATCCACGGCGAGGATTTTTGCAGCGGGAAATCTTTCCCGCAGCGGCTGTGCGAAATAACCTGTACCGCATCCCAGATCCATGACAATTTGCGCGGTTTTATCCTGGGCAATATCGCTCAGCAATTGCCCGCCAACACAGCGCTGCAAATTGGCCACAGCGTCATAGCTGTGGGCGGCGCGACTAAAGGATTTTGCAATGCGGTGCTTTACATGTTGTTCTTGTGCAACTGGTCGCTGCAAAAAGTCAGCGATAAGTTGTACCACTTTTTCCGGCTGACTCCAATGTAGTGCATGAGCAGCCTGCGGCAATATTTGAATATCCTGGCTATTGTTCAGCGCGGTTAAGGCATTCGCTGCAGCGACAGGAACCAGGACATCCGCTTCGCCCAGCAGATGCAGACCCGGCTGCTGCAAGCTGGCAAAGGCCGCGCGATTGTCCAACGCTGCCAGCAGCTGCAAAGCCTGCGCCCAATTGTCGGTGATCGCGATTGCCGCCATTGCCGGGCGAATTTTTTTCAGCAATGCGCGCTCCTGGCTATCGCCCTGAATCAGCAAGCCACTAAATAATTTGCGCGTGGCTTCAGGTTCTGCGGCAAACCCAGCATTGAACTGGCGATTGGTGGCCAAGGGCATGGCTGAGGGATAATCCTCAGCTGCAACAAATTTTGCATTGCTGGCAAGGGTAATAACCTGGGTGATTTTTTCCGGGTAGCGCGCAGCCAGCTGTACCGCCAGCATGCCGCCCAGTGACCAGCCGAGCAGCACACAGGCATCGGGCAGCTGCGCGGCAAGAGTATCTACCACAGCCGCCGAAAAATCTTCCAGCACAGGGCTGCTGCCAAAACCCGGCAAATCCAGCGCAATCACCTCGGCGAATTGCTGCAGCTGCGGCAGCACAGGTGACCAGAGTGAAGAGTCGCACCCCCAGCCATGCAGCAATACCAGTGTTTTATTTTTCACTCGCGGGCAACCCCATCTCTTCAACAACTTCCTCCAGGGCAAGCAATAACTGATCGACCTGCTGCAAGCTGTGCTCAGCGCTGAAGGTGATGCGCAGGCGCGAACTACCTGCGGCAACAGTGGGAGGGCGAATGGCAATAATTAAAAAACCACGCTCGGCCAGCGCCTGGGAAATTGCCAGGGCCGCACGCTCCTCACCGATAATGATGGGCTGTATCGGCGTATGTGAATTCATCAATTGCAATCCCAATCGCTCAGCGCCGCAGCGAAAATGCGCGATAAGTTGCTGCAGGTGATCGCGTCGCCACTGCTCTGCCTGCAACAGCCGCAAGCTGCAGCGAGTGGCCGCCGCCACGGCGGGCGGCATGGCGGTGGTATAGATATAGGGACGCGCAAATTGAATCAGGGTTTCTATCAGGGTTTCACTGCCGGCAATAAATGCACCGAAAGTGCCGAAGGCCTTGCCCAGGGTTCCCATCAGAATCGGCAATTGATCTTGCGATAAACCAAAATGCTCTGCACTGCCGCCGCCATTGTTCCCCAGACAGCCAAAACCGTGGGCATCATCGACCATCAGCCAGGCGTTATTTTTTTGCGCAAGGGCAGCCAGCTCTGGCAGGGGAGCACAATCGCCGTCCATGCTGAACACACCATCGACCACCAGCAGTTTGCGCGCAGCTTCGGTCTTATCCAGGCGGCTTTGCAAATTAGCGAGATCATTATGCAGGAAGCGCTGGAAACGCGCGCCACTCATCAGACCTGCATCCAGCAGCGATGCGTGATTCAGGCGATCTTCAAATACGGCATCGCCCTGCCCCACCAATGCAGTGATCGCGCCCATATTGGCCATATAGCCGGTGGAAAATAACAGTGCGCGCTGACGGCCGGTAAATTCCGCCAACTCTTCTTCCAATTGGTGATGTTCGCGCGAGTGGCCGGCAACCAGGTGCGATGCACCACTGCCCACACCATAGTGATTGGCAGCCTGCTGGAAAGTGGCAATCACTTCCGGATGATTGGCCAGGCCGAGATAGTCGTTGCCGCAAAAGGAAATATAGGATTTGCCATCGACTATTACCTGCGGCGCCTGCGCAGACATCAACAGCCGCCGCTCGCGATACAGATTCGCCGCCCTGCGCTCAGCGAGCGCCGGGGCGAGTAAACTGTCGAGTGAATTTTGCTTTTGCATAATGTTTTACAGCATGAGTGAAAAGAGTTTTCACTCCCTGGATGGATAATGACTACCGCTGCTGGCGATAGCCATGTGAGATCAATTGGCCGCGTTGTAAAACAGCGAGTCCATTTGCTCGGCCTGCCACTGCGCCGCTATGGCAGCTTCCTGCTGTTCTTCGTCCTGATGGATTTCATAGGCTTCGGGATTGATGCCCAGGCGTTTGAACAATTGCATATCCTTGTTGGTTTCGGGATTGGCCGTGGTCAATAATTTTTCGCCATAGAAAATCGAATTGGCACCGGCCAGGAATGCCAGCGCCTGCATCTGGTCATTCATTTGCTCGCGGCCCGCCGACAGGCGCACATGGGATTGCGGCATAAGTATGCGCGCGACGGCCACAGTGCGAATAAAATCGAAGGGGTCGAGGTCGGCCTGGTCTGCCAGGGGCGTGCCCTCGACTTTGACCAGCATATTGATGGGCACAGATTCGGGATGCTCTTTCATATTGGCGAGCTGCATCAGCAGGCCGGCGCGGTCGCTTTTCTCTTCGCCCATACCCACTATACCACCACAGCATACTTTCATACCGGCATTGCGGACATTATCGAGAGTGTTCAGGCGATCCTGATAGGTGCGGGTGGTAATGATATCGCCGTAGAATTCCGGCGAGGTATCCAGGTTGTGGTTGTAGTAATCCAGGCCGGCATCGGCCAGGGTCTGCGCCTGTTCGGCATCCAGCATACCCAGGGTCATGCAAGTCTCCAACCCCAGGGACTTAACGCCCTGTACCATGCTGGTGACATAGGGCATATCGCGGCCTTTGGGCGAGCGCCAGGCGGCACCCATGCAAAAACGCGTAGCGCCGCTGGCTTTGGCAGCCCTGGCTTCCTCGATGACTTTCTCAACAGCCATCAATTTTTCCCGCTCAAGGCCGGTATCGTAGCGCGCTGACTGTGGGCAGTAGGCGCAATCTTCCGGACAGGCACCGGTTTTGATGGAGCAGAGAGTGCTGACTTGCACCTCGTTGGGATTGAAGAAGGCGCGGTGAACCGTCTGCGCCTGAAACATAAGGTCACTGAAAGGAAGCTCAAACAGCGCGGTAATTTCGCTGCGGGTCCAGTCGTTGCGCACAGCCGGAGCCGCCTGCAGGTTCATCAAAGAGGCATTCATAGCATTATCCCTGGGGGAAATTAACATTGATCGGCTCAATAAAAAGCCAGTAACATGGATCAATCTTAACGGCCTCAACGAGGCTGTCAACCAGAAAAGGACTTTTAGGTTAACAATGAAGTTATTACGTGATCTATCCCGCTATTCTTGCCATGCCTTTGTCCAGGCCTTAAGCCTGTGTGGCAACTACCTGCTGCCCACCCAATGCCTGCTGTGCGGCTGCACTCTGTCAGGACAATTGCTGTGCGAAGGCTGCCGCGCCGACCTGCCCTGGATAAAGGCCGATCAGCCTCACTGCCGGCAATGCGCCCTGGCGCTGACAACCGAGGCCGAGTTTTGCGGCCAGTGTCTCAGGCAGCCACCGGCATTCAGCCGCAGCTATATCGCCTTTGCCTACCGCCATCCGCTGGACAACCTGATCCACCGCTTTAAATATCGCCGCACCCTGGCCAGTGGCAAGCTGCTGGGACAGCTATTTAGCGACTATATCCAAAAGTGTTCGACGGCAGCAGACTGGCATAGACCCGACCTGCTGATTCCCACCCCCATGCACTGGACCCGCCGCTGGCAGCGCGGCTTTAACCAGGCCGACCAGCTCGGGCAATACCTGGCCAGGGCAACGGGCATACCGCTGGCCAATCGTCTTGTCCAGCGCCGCGAGCGCACCCAGGCACAAAAAGCGCTGACTCGCCGCGAGCGCCAGAAAAACCTGCGCAACGCCTTTTACCTGGCACCGGCACAGCGGGAAAAGATCCGGGGAAAATGCATTGCCCTGGTGGACGATGTGGTCACCACCACTGCGACCATGCGCGAACTGAGTCAGTTTTTAAACAAGGCGGGAGCGGGGGAAATTCAGGTGTGGGCGCTGGCGAGAACCATGAACGAGTGAAACCGGACTAATCCCTTAGCCCCTTGTTTGCTACACAATGAGATTATTTCACAACGTGGTTTTTCAAATCGTTAATATTCAACCACAACTCTGGACGATCCACCGGAGTCTCTTTGGACAGGTTGGGATTTTTGATTTCAAAGACCAGGCGTTTTTCCAGATTGGCTTTTTCGATCACCGACTGCACGATCGGCGAACTGTAGAACACCTTGTCAAAACTGCCATCGGCAATAGCGCGGTTGAATCCCAACTCCAGATCTGCCGCTAATTTTTTGTTCTGCGGGCCGGTAAATAAATAGAACGGCATGCGATACACCAGCATCAGCCGCTTTTCATCCACCAGGTTGAGATCTTTATGGCTTTCCAGCTCAGCCCAGGGCTCCTGCACTCCGCGCGGGAAAGCGTCAAAGCGATCGCCATCCAGCATATAGAACAGCCCTGGGTATTTCATGGCCTTGACCACATTCAAGCCATTAGCCTCCAGGATTTTGGTATCTGCCCAGGTAGTGCCCTGGCCAAATCTGAACTGCTTTAAATCTTCAAAGGTGCGCACCCTGTCAAAGCGCGCCTGGTCGCCCTTGCGAATAATAAAAATCCTGTGGCCCAACATGCCTTTATAAAGCGGAATGCGAATTGGCAACAGTATGCTTTCCAGTTCGGCATCAGTGGCTGTCCAGAACAGATCCAGGTTGCCTGAAGCCACATCGCTCAGCGTGCGCGCCTGGGTCGCATCGCCAGCATCAATCATTTCCAACTTGTAGCGAGCATCAATTTTACTCAATGCCAGTTGCGCCATTTCCACCGCGTAGCGGCCATTGCCATCGGTTGGCTTGTTCACCTTGACAATGGTCTGCGCACTCGCCAACTGGATATGCAACAGGGCGCCCAACAGGCAGATGGTCGAAAAAAATTTTATACTTCCCATATAACCCTCTAGTGCATCGGCATCCCCTGTCGCGGTGGAGAATAACCGGGACAATCAGCGCCTGACCTTATTATTGAGACATTCATGTAGGAAGTGTAGCAAACAGGACTGAACCTGCCAGAAGCGATTAGGCGCATAAGTTTACATTGACCGAAAAGCCCGCCCCAATCGCTCAAGGATTGACCACCCCACCCTGAACTCCGCTTTGAGGCACCTTGCAAGGAGCGACCAGAATCCCCTGTGTCGCAACAATCTTTGGCGAGAAAAGAGTAGACTCTCGCCTTATTTTTTCTGCAGGCAGAGCCAATGTCCGAACTATCCCAACATCACCCCTATGAGCAACTCACCCCCGACTCAGTCCTGGATGCCATAGAAGCCTGCGGCTACCTGAGCGATGCGCGCATACTCGCCCTCAACAGCTATGAAAACCGCGTCTACCAAGTGGGGATTGAAGGGGCCAGCCCCCTGATTGCAAAATTTTATCGCCCAGGACGCTGGAGCCAGGCGCAAATCCTGGAAGAGCATGAATTTACCCAGGCGCTGAAAGACCTGGAGATTTCCGTGGTGCCGCCCCTGCCCGATGGCGATGGCAAAACTCTGCGCGAATTCAAGGATTTTCATTTTGCGCTCTATCCCCGCCAGGGCGGCCATGCTCCCAACCTCGATGACTTTGATGCACTGCTCACCCTGGGGCGAACCCTGGGACGCATTCATGCGCTCGGCAAAACGCGTCTGTTTCGCCATCGCCCGACCATAGATGTGCAGACCTTCGCCAAAGACAGTTATAATTTTTTACTGGCAAATAATTTTATTCCCGCGAGCCTGCGCGAGGCCTACAGCACCCTCGGCAGGGATTTGATTGCGCGCTGCGAAGCCAGCTTTGCCCGCGTCAACTACCAACCGCTGCGCCTGCATGGCGATTGCCATCCCGGCAATATTCTCTGGCGCGATGAGCCGCACTTCGTGGACTTCGATGATGCCCGCAATGGTCCCGCGATTCAGGATCTGTGGATGCTGCTATCGGGTGAGCGCGAACAACAAGTCGCACAACTCAGCGAAATACTTGACGGCTACCAGGAATTTTGCGATTTTGATTTTGCCGAACTGGCTTTAATTGAACCCCTGCGCACCCTGCGCATAATGCACTACAGTGCATGGCTTGCACGCCGTTGGAGCGACCCCGCATTTCCGCACCATTTTCCCTGGTTCAATAGCGAGCGCTACTGGGCGGAGCACATTCTGGAATTGCGCGAGCAACTAGCGGCACTACAGGAGCCACCATTGGTTATTTTCTAGCGCGTAATAATTTTTAAATCGAGTCGTTAGGAGGACGCAAGATATGAACAAACTTTTCGCCATAGTCTATGTCAGCACCATGACGCACAATATGTCGATAGGAGAAATTGAATATCTGTTAGAAAGGGCGCGCGAGCGCAATAAGGAACATCAGGTAACCGGACTATTGCTGTGCTACAAGGGGACCTTTATGCAATACATAGAGGGGCCTGACGCAGACCTCAATTTTATTTACGATATAATAAAAGCCGACAACAATCATCACAACATTATCCAAATCGTTCACACGGCAATCAGTGCCCGGGAATTTAGCGATTGGTCTATGGCCTATTCAGTCGCATCAAAAAAACAGATAGATGCCTTGACACAACAGAGCTGGTTGGAAAGCGATGAAAGAAAATCGACCGGCCGAGCCCTGTTGAGCGAATTCTGGAAAGTGAATGCCCTGGGACGATCCATCCGTTAAGCCATTGTCGAATAATATTTACAAGAACGTAAGCCTTTGAGCTTAGCGTTCGATTTTATAAATGACATCCACACTTTGTTTTTTGCCAGACTCGGCATCCACGCGAATTTTATCGGTGATGCGATAACTCATTCCCAAGGTAAATGCCTGGTCGAGCAGACCGACAATGTAGCGCACCATCAGGCGCGGTGTAATATTCTTGCCAATCAACAGCGCATTCTGATCCAGGTTTTTATCTTCTTTAATCGTTATTTCATCAAGACGGAAAAAGCTGGTGACGTTGGACATGATACCCGGCCCACCATCTACTCCCATACCACTGACAGCCGCGAGAATCGGGTAGGCATCACCCGCGCTCAATTGATCCAGCGGTTTGCCAGTAAGTAACAGCGCCATAGCAGTAGTATCATCCAGTGTCGGCACAGAGAAGACTTTGCTTTTCGGTTGTTGCAGGGTGCCGGCAATATCCAACCCGACCCTCACACCTTCATCAATAATATTATCCGCATCAATGGTGCGCACCGCGCGAATATCCAAACCGGGGTTGTCATAGGGCCCCTGGAATATGAGACGGCCCCGCTCTATGGCCAACTCCTGGCCATAGGCTTTGTATTTACCCTCATTGACCGCAATAAATCCCGTGGTCAGCATTTGCCGTTTTTCTTCCTTGAGCACATTCATCTTCCCGCTCAGGCGGCCATCTAGGCCGAAACCGTTGAAATGCACATCATCGCCAAAATATAAAATCACATTGGTGTAAAAGGGAATGGCTTTTTTCGCCGCGAGCACGACAGGATCATCCGTCTCCACAACCACCACATCGGCAGAGACGCGTGTCGCTGTTGCAGGCAGGGCTTTAATGGCGGCGCGCGCCCAGGGAATTTCTGTACTGCCATTTAAATTGAAAGCGCTGGCATCGGCGGTGAAGGTCAAATTGGGGCTGATATTGGCCGACAGCTCCGGGTGCCTGATAATGCTGATATCCGCCCCATAGATATTGCCCTGGCAGTGCCAGTTGTCGGAGCCCATATTGGTCATGGTGCTTCTCAGCATCAAGCGGCCATCGCCCGATAATATCTGTCCATTGACCGCCAGCAGCCCTGCGGTCTGGCTGCTGATATCCAAGCCGATCTCCTTCAGTTCCAGACCGAGCTGCGGCAGGTTAGCGCTGCCATTGATCAGGTTGAGGTTACCTGTCACAGCGGGATTGTCGATAGCACCTGCCACATTAATATTGGCAACGGCGGAGCCATGCACGCTGTTCAAATAGGGCAGCATGCTTTCCAGCGGTGCCAAATCGGTCAGTGAAGCGGCAAGCTTGCCCTGGATTTTTTTATCGGCAAGCAGGTATTTTGCATCGGCATTGATGGTGCCGTATTTACCCCAATCGAGCACAGAAACAATATTCGCCTGCTGATTTTTGAGAGCGACATCCAGTGAACCTTTTTCCACGGGATAGATATTGATAGTGCCATCATCGTGCTGATAGACGAACTGGGCATCCTGTGATTGCAAATGGAAATCGGCCAGCGCCGCCATATTTTTTTTCGCGCTCACCTTGAGTTCAGCCTGCAGGGTGCCATCCAGTGCCGCCTGCGGTTTGAGCCAGCCGCTGGCGTGGCGCAGAGGCAGAGCAAGCGCAGTAAGATCCAGCGCAAAGCCCTGCTTATCGTCCCAATGGCTATTGACGCAAACACTGGGCTTCTGATCGGATTTACCGCCAGCCGCCTGGTTCATGGCGGCGAGATCAATGGTTTTATTGACGGAGGGAGAAGCTTTTACTGCATCGCTAAATTCAGTGGTCAAACATAAGTTTTTTAAATCAAATTGAGATTTATCTGCGCTTATGGGTGCAGGCGACAACAAAGTCCATTGCGGCACTTTCTCGCTGGTCCAGGAAATTTTCTGCCACTGCCCATTCCACTGCTGGTTTTTCCAACTGCTGTCGAGATCAAAATCCAATCTGCCATAAGCAGGAGCGAGAATTGTTGCCGAGATTTGATGCTGGGCAATATTGCCCTTGCCATCCAGGGTTACCTGGGAAATTTTTTGTTGCTGCACAGTCACTTGATCGGCACTCAGTGTCAGATGGTAATTATCGCCATCGCTGGAAGCCAATTCCGACTTCAGGTTTGCAACGGCATAGCCCCCCCAGGAAAATTGATTGAGGTGCGCACTCATCTGCATTTTTGTTTGCGTCAGGTTTCCGTTATTGAAGATACTGGCGAAGGTGCCACTGGAGATAAGGCTGCCGCGAATAGCGGGATCTATCTGATTTAACATGGGAGCGGTTATATTCCACTCCAGCGCGATATCGCTGCCCGCCTTACCTTTCAGCATCAGTTGATTTGCGCCCAATGAAGCACTGACATCTGACGCTCGCCAATGGCTTCCATCAAAATCCACAGCGCCTGCTGCCAGTAATTTCAATTCGCGCAACTCGCCATTGATATTGAGTTTGTTGATCGCTATGCGGCTGCCGGGCAGAGAAAATTGGTTTTCTTTTTTGACTATTTCGCCCTGCGAAGCCAGATGAATATTCAAATCGCTGGGCCAGTCGACAAACACCTGGCCGATATTCACATGGTCGCCCTGCAAGAGTACATCCCACTGCAATTTGGGCGATAGACTGAAGGCGCCGTTCAATTGCAAATAACTTTTATCGGTATCAGTCGCAGCGGCCACCAGCGGTTGACTGAACACCTGAAACTTTTCAATGTTCCATTTAATCAGCGGCGGCGCCGATTTATTTTTTGCATCCGCAGCATAGACGCCCTGGATATCAAGATCGGCAGTCAGTGCCCGGTCCTGCGTTTTGCTGCGCACGGCACCCAGCAGTTGATAGCTGTCCAGCCAGCCCTGCAACTTGAGATATCCCTGCATGGTGACGAGCGATTGCAGGAAAGGAAATTTTTGTAGCGCCACCTGGTTCTGCAAAAAAATTGCGGGGATAGTCTGCTCTGACCATTCACTGCCCAGCTCCATATAGGGCTTTTGGGTTTTATTGTGCAGCGCCGGTGAAATTTTTCCGCTAGAGGCCAGCTTCAGCGGTTGCTGCAATTTATGGACAAGGTTGATAGTGTTGATATCGCCACTGATATCGGCATCGCCCTCCAACAGCAAATCGTCGCTGGCGGCATAGCGCCAATGGCTTTTGAGATTAGAGGCATAGGGATAGCGCAGGCGCATTGAGCCATTGCTGGTCAGGGTAAATTGCGGATTGCTGATAACAAGATCGCGCAGGCGCAGGTTAAATGTGCCCAACCTGGCAAAGCCACTGATCCTGTCCAATTGCCACTGCTGCTCACCCTGCTGCAGGTGGATATCGCGCAGTGAAACATTTGCCAATTGAATGCGTATCGGCAAGGCCAGGCTGGGCCAGGAAAAAATTTCAGGCTCCGGCTCCTGTTTTGCTGGAGGCAAATGAACTTGAATATTTTCAGCAGCAAAGGATTGCACCGATACTGTGTTGTAGAAAAGTGCCACAGGCTGCCAGCGAAAAATGATTTTTTCGGCATGGATTTTCACATCGCCCTGTTGTAGATCGAGACTGGCAATATCCATGCCGGTCAACAGGTTTCCCTTGAGTTCGCCCAACTGCATATTGGCCAGCTGCGCAACCTTCAGCAACACCCAGCGACTTCCTGCCTGGGTGGCGACAACCGCGCTGATAGAGAATATCACCAGAGCCAAACATGCCACCACACCCAATAGCCATTTCTTTGGGCGGCTCAGGTTTTTCAAATAGGCAAAAAATCTTTTCATCAATAATTCAACATAGATAAACAACCTGTGTTTATAAATCCGGGCCCATGGTAAAACGGATCTGCCAACCTTTGTCATCATTCAGTGGCTGTGCAAAATCCAATCGCACCGGCCCCACCGGAGAAATCCAGCGCACACCCAGGCCCGCACTGCTCTTTAGATCCGCATCAAAGTCATCGGCCGCGTTACCTATATCAAAGAACGCCGCTGCAGCCCATTTGGGGCGAAACAGGAAATCGTATTCGATACTGCTGACCAGCAGGTTATTACCACCCACCACTTTGCCGGTATCATCCACCGGGCCCAGGGACTCATAGGCATAACCACGCACACTGGTATCACCACCGGCGAAGTAACGTTTGGACGCGGGCAGTAAATCGAAATCATTCACCTGAGTTGCACCGATTTCTGTGCGGAAGAGCACCCGCCCCACAGGTAAACCAACAATATATTTAAGGCGGCTGTAAAACTGCAGAAAACTGACATCCGAGCCAAAGGTCTTGGGCGATCCGGACAGGGTGCCGGTAAGGGTCCAGCCCTGCAGCGGATAAGGGCTACCATCTATCTTGGTGCGCAACAGGGTGAGCGAGGGAATAATAAGATTGGTCTTGTCATAGGGATTATCGCCAATGCGAGAGGATTCGTTTTCAAAGTTTATGGCATAGGTCTGCAGCCAGCGATTGCGCTGATAGGTATAGTTTGCACCTATGGTTCTCTTATTGGAGTAGCTGGTATCCGTCTCTTCTTTCTCATAGCCATTCAGCAATTTCAAGTGCTCGAAGGCCGGGCGCTTCATGGGAATCACATAGGCCAATTCATAACCCATGGTCACTTTGGATGCGTTGAAGTTCGCCACAATACTGTGGCCGGAATCATTGACATAGCGATCCTCAAAACCCAGCAGAACCCGCGCACCCGTATCTGTGGCGGCACCCAGACCGGCGGAATAGGCACGGCGCTTGCGCTCTTCAAGAACTATATCAATCGGCACCTGGTAATCCTCCAGGTGCTGGATATCGGGCGATGCTGTGGCCACATTGAAGTAGTTGGACTGGTTGTATAAGTTCTTCAGTTCAAGCAGCGTATCCGTATCGTAATAATCGCCCTCCTTCACAGCGAGATAGCGCCGCAAAAAGCCCTCATCGAGAATGTTATGCGTAATCCGAATATCGCCGAACCTGTAGCGCCTGCCGCTGTCATAAATCAATTCGACTTCGGCAGTGCTGTTGACAGCGTTGACTCGCACAGTAGAAACCTCGAAACGCCCATCAAAATAGCCGTGGCTGCTGGCCAATGCGGCCATGCGATTTTTCAAGGTTTCATAATTCCCGTGGTTGAGAGGCTCACCCACCTTTACACTGGAATTATCCCGCAACTCTTTAAAACTCCTGTCATTGCCACCATCGCCATGAATAATGTAATTGACCGCAGTGATCTTGACTTGTTCGCCCGGTGTTACTGCAATATGCAACTGCCAGCAACCTTTCTCTTCTGTCAGCCGGGTGGTGAAGGTGGAACGATAGTAGCCCAGGGCTTGCGCGGCCTGTGCCATCTCTCTGCGGGCGTCGCCCAATAGGGATTGCAGTCGCCAGATAGGGGCCGCGCAGCCCTCTTCATCTATGGTAAGGTACTGACGAATATTCTCGCGCAGCGCACCAGGTCCGCCCTCGATCAGGATTTGCGGAACAGTCTCTGCCTGAGCCAGGCCTGGCTGTGATAAAAATGCGCATGCCAGCAAAAGGAAGGATCGCGATAAGGACGCGGCAGAGCGAGAAAACAAATCACGACAGAGATGACAAAATCTTGGATAATAAAGCATTAGAATACAGCCGTTCAAAATGGATCACCCTTACATTGGCTAAACTCTACTTTACCCCAGCTGCCGAAACTCTCAAAGGTTCTGGATGAAATTTCGCTATAATCCATCGCTTCACAGTTAGGATACCTTCATGCTCAGCTATCGCCACGCCTATCACGCCGGCAACTTTGCCGACGTGCTCAAACACAGTCTCCTGATCCACACCCTATCCTATATGACCCAAAAGGATAAACCCCTGCGCATTATCGACACTCACGCAGGTGCGGGAGCCTATAAATTTGGCGGCAGCCAGCCCCTTAAAAATCGCGAGTTTGACAATGGTATAGGCAAACTGTGGAATAAAACTGATTTGCCGCCGCTGCTGCAAGCCTATGTCGATACCGTCAAAAGCTATAATCCCGATCAGCAATTGCTCAACTATCCCGGATCGCCGCTGTTAATGCAGGCGAGCTTACGTAATGATGACCGTTTATTCTTACATGAGTTGCATAGCACCGACTGGCGCCTTCTCAGCGAAGTGATCGGCCGGGATAAAAAGGTAATTATCGCCGAAGACGATGGCTTCGCAGGTATGCAGGGGTTGTTGCCTCCGCCGGACAGGCGGGCATTGGTTTTTATCGATCCCTCCTATGAAATAAAAAGCGATTACCAGGAAGTGCTCAAACAGGTTGTGCAGGCCCATAAGCGCTTTGCCACCGGCACCTTTGTTATTTGGTATCCTGTGGTATTGCGTCAACGTATCGAAGAAATGGAACGAGCATTTAAAAAGAGCGGAATCAAAAATATTCAACTGTTTGAATTGGGCATTGCCGCTGACAATCCCGAGTACGGCATGAATTCCAGCGGCCTGTTTGTCATAAACCCTCCCTGGACGCTCTGGGCAGCCATGGAACAGGCGCTGCCCTATCTAGCCGATACACTCGGTGAAAATGGCCAAGGCTTCTATCGACTTGAACAGTTGGTTGCAGAATAAACACAGGGGAATATTATGAAAAAATCCACTAAAGCAGCTTTATATTCAGCGCTGATTTTTCCCGGTGCAGGTTTGTATTTATTGAAACACTATGTGCGCGGCAATGTTTTTTTGCTTCCAGCACTCGCGGCCATTCTCTATGTTATTTATGGCATCACCACAGTGACCCGCGAGTTATCAGAAAAAGTTGCACAGAACCCTAATGCTTTTCTCGATATAAGTAAATTGAGCAGTGATATCAGCGCGAGCATAGCCGTTCACATACCCTTTTATCACCAGGCCATTTCCCTGTTTGTTCTCAGCTGGATTATCAGCACAATCTCATCCTATTTTGCCGGCAAGAAGCAGGAACTGGATGATACCAAAGCCCCTGTAGGAAAATAGTCAATATGCAACCCACACTGATCAGTATTGCGCTCTTGATATGCAGCAATGTGTTTATGACTTTTGCCTGGTACGCTCACTTAAAAGAGTTAAACCAGAAGCCCTGGATTATTGCCGCGCTGGTCAGCTGGGGCATTGCCCTGTTTGAATACCTATTACAGGTTCCCGCCAACCGCATTGGCCACACGGTGATGACCATTGGCCAGCTGAAAATAATGCAGGAGGTTATCAGCATCAGTGTATTTGTGCCTTTCGCCCTTTATTATTTGAAGGAACCGCTGAAGTTGGATTATCTGTGGGCAGGGCTGTGTCTATTGGGTGCAGTATTTTTTATTTTCAGGGAAAAGATGTTCTCCTGAAGATTTATGACTGCGCACCTTCAAGCGTTAAGTTTTTCATCCACTTTTTTCGCTTGATGCGCAGCAGCACTGGAATAAACTTCAATGCATCTTCCAAAAACATCAGTGCATAAAGAACAACAAAACTGAATCCGCCAAAAAACACCGCCGCAATATAAATCGGCAAACCAAATAGCCACATGACAATTGCATCGGTGACTAGGCAGAATTTATTGTCGCCTCCGGCGCGAAGGATGCCGACAATGCGCATCAGGTTAAAGGACTTCAACCACACCAATACGCAAAATACTGCCAGAGTCTGCATCAGCAGATTGGCGGTATCTGCGGAAAGCGGCGTAAATACCGAGAGCACCAACGGACGCAAATACCACAGCAACAGCGCCATGCCGATCACCAGCACTAGGGTCAGGCGAGTAAAGAAAACTTGCAGTCGCCAGGCTTCCTGCTGATCGCTTGCCCCCAGGGAACGACCTATAAGCACGGCAGAGGCATTGGCCAGGCCGACAAACAGCGCAAAGAATAAACTTTCAATCGGCACTATCATGCCCATCACCGCCAGCGCATCTGCGCCGGCATAGCCTGTGACTATGTGATAAGTAGCATTGCCCAGAGCCCAGATACCATAATTGGCAACCAGCGGCAGCGCAAACGCCATATAGCGATTGATCTGTGTCTTATCAAAACCAATCAAAAATTGTTTCAAGCTGAGGGCAAAGCCATGAGGTTCGCGTGCAGGCCCATATTTTTTTTGATAGACCCAAAACAAAATCACCAGCAACTGAATAAAGCGCGCGCTCAGGGTGGCCCAGGCAGCGCCGGCAACGCCCAGGGCAGGCATGCCCCAGTTGCCGGTAATCAAGCCATAGTTGAGGGCGACGTTAATAATGGCTGCGATGACACCCGCAAGCAAAGGTACGCCGGTCTGACCCAATGCACGCAAGGAGGATTCAAAAATAACAATCACTTGAGTGAGCAGAATAACCGGGGCGCTGATCACTAGAAATTGCGCCGCGAGATTGCCCACCTGCGGATTGGGGGTTATCCAGTGAATCCAGGTGGGTGCGGCAAAGCCGCACAACAGCATAATAGGAAAAACAAAACTGATACCCACTACCATAGAGACAGCTATAGTGCGCTGACAGCTGGCGAAATCTTTTGCGCCGAGATACTGCGCAATCAAAATACTGCCGCCGGTGGCAAAGCCGCTCATCAATACCAATAACAGAAAATGGATTTTTGCAGCCAGTCCCACGGCCGCTATGGCCTCTTCGCCCAGGGGAGCGACCATAATCACATCCGCCATGCCCAGGAAGGATTGCAGCAGCATTTGCGCTGCTATAGGCAGTGCAAGAAAGAGCAAGGTTTTTATAAAGGATTTATTTGTCTGCATCGTCTACAGTAATTTTTTGCACAATCAGACTGCCGATCATATCGCCCTCGACATTGACCGCCGTGCGAAAGGCATCCAGCAGGCGATCGATCGGCAGGAGGATGGCAATGGCTTCCACCGGCAAACCCACTGATTGCAATACCATAATCATGGTCACCATGCCGGCACTGGGAATACCGGGTGCACCTATGGCCGCGATCATCGCGGTGCAGAAAACAATAAGCTGCTGGGTAAAGGTCAAATCTATGCCCGCCAGGTTGGCGATAAAGAGTGCGGCTGCCGCTTCATAGAGCGCTGTGCCATCCATATTCACTGTCGCGCCCAGGGGCACCACAAAACCGCTGATATCCTTGCGCACGGCAAAATTCTGCTCGGTGCAGCGCAAAGTCACTGGCAAGGTCGCAGAGCTTGAGCTGGTGGCGAAGGCGGTGATCAATGCATCGCGCGCGCCGCGCCAGAAATACAGTGGGGATTTCTTGGTAATCACATAGAGTATCAACGGCAGGACAATGGCTCCATGCACCAGGGTAGTCACAATAACGATGACAATAAATTTGATCAGTGTGCCCAGCAGCTCTGCATTCTGCGTCGCCACCAGTTTAACCAGCAGGGCAAAGATGCCCACAGGGGCCAGCCACATAATCCAACCGATTATGCGCATCATCAAATCCAGGAATTCCTGGAATAGATTGATGATATTTTTGTAGCGCTCCCCTCCCACAACTAAGGCTATACCCAGAAACAGTGCGAATATCACCACCGCCAATACATCATTTTTGGCAAAGGCGCTAAATGGATTCTGGAACAGGCTATGGAAAAAATGCACAAAAAACTCTGAGGCCGACATGGGCTTGTACTGATAAGAGTCCATGGCCGTTTTAAACATATCCAGATGCAGACCTTCACCCGGGCGAAATATATTCATCACGATCAACGCCAATATCATGGCCAGCGACGTTGAGCAGAAAAAAAAGACCATGGTGGTCTTCCAGACTTTATGCATTTGCCTGTGTGCTTGCAGGTTGGCAACGCCAACCACTATGGTGGAAAACACCAGAGGAATTAAAATCATTTTCAAAAGATCGACAAACAGGTTGGCCGCCAGGGTACTGCCGTACAACACGCCTTCACGCAGCGGTGATTCGTCGCCCAGTTGCGTCAACAGGCCGCCGGTGACTACACCCAGGAGCACGCCGATCAGAATTTGCTGGTTTAAGCTTGGCATAACCTATCTCTGTGAAAATATTACTGCGAAAAAAGTGATTGGAAGAATCTGCTCAAGGTGTATAACCCTGGCGATAGTGTTTATCTTCCAACGTGCGAAAATCGTATTTGAGCAATTCCCTCTCGCGCAGCGCGCGATCTATGCGCAGCTCCAGCTCCACTATTTCATATTGCAGGTCATCAATTCGCCGCAGTGTGTAGCGGCGCTCCTGGGCGCTGCTGTCGCGATCGACAAGTTCATGCTTCAAGCGATGGATCTGATCGTAATTAGCGTCGATGAACGCTTCATTATTGGAGACCTCACTGGCGAGGAAATCGATTTTTTGCTGGATGGAGAACAGCGCCTGGCCATCGCGATAAGCGCGCAGGAAACTATCCTCCAGCTCGCGCGGGCATATGCCGTTGTAGGATGCCCCGCGACGCCCCTCACTGTAACCTTTGTTGACCACACAGTACAGGCGTGCACCTTTTTTATGGCCAGCTTCATAATCCTTGGTATTGGGGACTACTTGAACGCGCGCGCAGGCGCGGCTGTGATTGTCGAGGCGATCCAGGGCATAGCCCTGGCTGGCATCGTCCAGCCCTTTCAGATACCAGTCTGCGCGCAGGCATTCATCCTTGCTCATGGTGGCACAACCGGCGAGCATGGCTATAGCCAGCAACGCTAGTAGGTAGTTAATGCTCATCTTTATTTTCATCGCCCAGCACCTTAAACCAGCGCTCCAATTTATAGCCCTGTTCATCCAACAATAATAGCTTATGCATACCCGGTTCGAGCGCGACCGTCTGCTCATGGAATACTTTGCTTTCGCCGAGGTAATTATCGTCCAAATGCCAGAATATCTTTGCCTGGTTATTGCGATGCACCGCACGCAGCAGTGCGCGGGTGCGCAGGCCATTCAAATCCAGCGGCAAATAGATCCGGCTGCTGGCGTGGGGATAGAGTAAATCCATCGGCTGGTCATCGTCCACTTCCGCCAGCTGCGCAATACAATCGGGTCGCCATTGCGGCATAGGCTGGTAATTGCTGTGTCTCTGCCGCCAGAAATATTCCTGGGCCGCAGGCAGTACAAACCAATCCAAGGAGCGCATGCTATTGACCGACTCACAGCCACTATGAACGCGCTGCATTTTTTTGCCATCCAGGTGAATGCGCTTATGGAAAGGTGTCACCACGGCAAAGTGACTGTCTTCGGGAATATCCTGCTCCACTTCTGCACACTGTCCCCCGGCGAGGTAGCCATCGTCGGCACACACCGACACTTTTTTCAGCGCATGCGATGGCTTTGCCAGCCAGTTGCTCGCCCCCAATAGATCAAACACATCAAACATCACCGGTGCCGCGCTGCTCGAACCGGTCAACGCTGGTGCCGGTTCACCGCCGGCATTGCCCGCCCAGACACCCACGGTGTAACGGCTGTTGCTGCCGATCGACCAGGCATCGCGCAGGCCGTAGCTGGTGCCGGTTTTCCAGGCGATGGTCTGGCTGTTCTGGTACTCGCGCCAGAAAGAATCATTGCCAGGGCGCGCGACTTCGATCATGGCCTCCAGTGTCAACCAGGCCGCGCCCTGGCGAATAATCGGCAGGCGCTTTCTCTCCTGCTCAGCCTCATTTTGCAGCAGGGCAATATTTTCCGGCAGCCTTGCCAGGCTGCCGCTGCGCGTGGTGGCAATCATCTGCGCGTAGATACTGCTGATCTCCCAGAGGGTGCCCTCGGCGCCGCCGAGGATCAGGGTCAGGCCATAATCGTCCGCCGGGCGAAACAAGGTGCTCATGCCCAGACTTTTCAATTGCTCCTGGAAACGGTTTACACCAAATTGCTTCAGCATATGCACAGCGGGAATATTGAGCGATTGCGCCAATGCCTGCTGTGCAGGCACAGCGCCGCGAAACTGACGATCAAAATTTTGCGGAGTAAAGCTGCCGAACTGGGTGGGGATATCCGGCACCAGGGTTCCGGGCAAGAGTTCTCCCTCTTGCAACATGGAGGCATACAACAGCGGCTTTAAAATACTGCCGGTGGAGCGTGGCCGGTTGATAATATCCACATCGGGAGAATACTGCACCGCATCCTGCCATGCCTCATTACCTATATAGGCACGCGTCTGCAGGGTTTCATTGTCGATTACCAGTATTGCCAGGTTGTTGATGCCCTCGCTCGCCAGCCGCGTGCTGTGGCGACGGGCGATATCATTCACCTGTTTTTGCAGATTGCGATTGATGGTTGAATAGAGCAGCGGCTGCTGTGGATGCTCCTTGATTAAACGAGCCAGCAGATGTGGGGCGAGCTGCGGCAGCGATTGAGGCTTTTCCGGCAGAGGCTCCAACAGTGCCAGTTGCAAATCCAAGTCGTTGATCAATTGATTGCGATGCAATTTGCACAGCAACCTATCGCGTTTTTTTTGCAGAAGTTCGCGCTGCAAACCCAAATGCATCATCGCCGGGCTGTTGGGCAAAACCGCCAGCAGCGCAGATTCCGCCCAGGATAATTGTTCAGGCGCGCGGCCGAAGTAACGCCAGGAGGCCGCATGCAACCCGATAATATTGCCGCCGAAGGGCGCGTGGTTGGCATAGTCCCGCAGGATTTCGCTTTTGCTGAAATGCCATTCCAATTGCAAAGTGATAAAGGCTTCTATGATTTTACTGGCGAGATTGCGCGGCGGTGCCTGCGCCAGGGATTCCTGCCGCAGCATGCGCGCCAGCTGCATGCTGATGGTGCTGCCGCCGCTGACGATATGGCCGGTTTTGACATTGCTTAAAAGTGCGCGGGCAATGGCACTAGGATCGAGACCCGGATGCCGGTAAAAATTCTTATCCTCAAAGGTCAACAGGGATTGGCGATATTTTTCCGGCAATTGTTCCACTTGGGAGAAACGCCACTGGTGATCGCGGGAAATTTTTGCTCCCAATAGAGCACCATCACTGGAAAACAATACGCGGGAATAATCATTGTGTTGCAGGGCACTGGGCAGCGGATAAAACACCAGGGCAAGACAAAAGCCGATAATGACAAGAATCGCAATCAGCCAGGCTTTAGCGGGAAGGTATTTGCGGAAAATAGACACAATATTGATGGCTTCCCGATATTACTTTTTTGCAGATCGCAAACCGGGTGCAGCTTGTGCCGCACCCGGTGTACCTCTGTTATTTACCGACAACTTCAACCCAGTAGCCTTTAGTTCGCGCATGGATTTTTTCATCGTACATAGGCGCGGCCTGCCAGGCGGGCAGATAATATTTACCCGCATAGCTCGCATTGAGGATAACCCGCAGGGTGACACTGGTCTGGCTGCGCTCGTTGTAGCGATAGCTCCACGAGTAGTCGCGCCACAGACCAAAGTAGCTGAGCACCCGGTCATCGCGGATATCCATATGATCTATGCCTTTGGGCAATTGATTGCCCTCCAGCCTTTCGTTGCGAATCTGCCAACCGCTCGGCATCACCATCGAGAGCGCGATGTCTTCCAGTTTATTGCGATTCAAGCCACTGTTGAAATCTGCACTCACCGTCACCTCGGCAACAAAGTCGGTGCCCTGTGGCAATTTCTGGATATCCAACGGCTTGTTGTCTATACCCAAAAAATTCACCGCGATGCTTAAGCCATTGCTGCTGGCCTGCTCATCCATGGCGGCGGGAATACCGCGATTGCTGACTAGTACGCGCACATTGGCTTTGCTGTCATCATTGCGCACGGCCACTTGCGGCTGGGACAAGGCCTGGCGATAAAAGGTCTGCTGCACCTGCTGCTTTTTCCAATTGGCCGCCGCCGTTTCTTTAACAGAGAATTTCATTCCGTCTTTATTGGCTGCACTCTTGCTGGCAAACTCACTCATCGCCAGCAGGCCCCAGGCGGTGGAATGGGTAGAGTACCATTCATCGCTACCCAGATTGCTCGCCACCTGCTCGGCCAGCTGCCAGCTCTGCTCACTATTGCCCTGCTCGGCTTTCAGCCGGGTGAGCAGCAACAGACTCTGGTTGCGCAAATCCGAAGCGTAGGTATAGCCGGAATAATGGGGTGCCGGGATATTGCCGCTGAGATTGCCAAGGATATCTTTACTCGCATCCTTCAACCCCATATGCAGATAGGCCGAACCCAGCAGCCAGCGCGAACTGAGATCGCTCTCTGCATTCAGATGAATCAATTTTTCGCGCAGACGATTCATCGCCGGCAACTCGGCTTTATCAGCCAGTGCCAGGGTGTAGAGCCTGTAGGCCGCAACCTCATTGTAATAGTCGTTATTGGCATCGCTGCTGCGCGCCTGTTCGCGCTGATAGCTGACCCAGTTGTCGAGCAGTGCGCTCGGCACAGCATAGCCTGCGCGTTTTGCCTCCACTAAAAAATGCCCAGCATAACTGCTGGCCCAGTCATTGACATAGCCATCGCCAGGCCAGTAGCTGAAGCCGCCGGATGCCGTTTGGAAACTGGCAAGCTTAGCGATGCCCGCCGTAATATTTTTATCTATATCCGCTTTTTGCTGCGCATCCAGGGCAACCAGTTTGGCCAGGTGCAATTGTGGAAATACCGATGACGTTGTCTGCTCGACGCAGCCGTGCGGATAGCTAATCAAATAGCTCAAACGTTTTTCCAGGTTCAGCGGCGGCAGGCTGCTGACCTCCAGGCTGGCCGTGTTGGTGCCCGCCATGCCCTGGGCCTCCAGCGGCACTTGCCACTCTTCGCCAGGAGCCAGTATTTTGCTTTGCGAAATAACCGTGGGCGGATTGGCCGGGCGACTGTCGATAAAGATTTCCTGGCTGGCCACTTCATCGCCGCTCTTCGCGGTAATTTTAATTCTGCCCTTGCCGATACGATCATTCACTTTCAAACGCAAACTGGTGATGGCATCGCCGGGCTTGGCAAAATCCAATTCCGCTTTATTGTCCACCAGGGTAAATATTTCGTTGGCTTCAACGGCAATATCCACTTTTTTGATATTGGCATCGCTGACAAATACATTCACCGGCAGCATCACTTCTTCACCCGGCCCTAGCACTCGCGGCAAGGTAGCAAAGAGCACCAGCGGCTGTGTAACAGTCACGGTTTTTTCAACTTTTCCGTAGGCCGGCACCTTGCTGGTATCGCCGGCAACCAGCATGACACGCACTGATCCCATATAGGGTGGCAAAGCAATATCGTGAGTGCGCGTTTCACCGGCAGCCAGGGTAAATGCACCGAGGAATTTTACGATTGGCGGGAAGCGGCGCTCGCGGCGCTTGCGCTCTGCGTCTTGTGCCGCGTCACTGCCGCCTATCGCCAATACACGCTCGAGCGATGCGCCATAGGCACCCACCACCGAATCAAACATATCCCAGGTGGAGACACCCAGCGCTTCGCGCTTGTAGAAATTGGTATGGGGATCGGGCGCGTTAAAGCCGGTCAATCCCAACAGGCCTTCATCGACCATCGCCAGGGTATAAGTCATGGCGTGCCCGGATTTTTCACTGACTTTTACCGAGAAGCTGGTCTCTGGGCGAATTTTTTCTGGCAATTCCATCTGTGGCACCAGATGAGTTGCCGGATCTTCTACCAATAGAGGCAGTATCCCATAGAGGCGCATAGGCGCATCCGATTTGCGCGCTTGATGCGGCAACAGCAATACCATATTCACGTAAGCATTGGGGCTCATGTCGGCAGTAATCGGCAGTTGGATTTCATTCTGGTTGGGTTTCAAATCCAGCCAGCGATGCTCAATCACACGGCTGCCATTTTCTATGCTGAGCAATACCCTGCCCTGGATAGATTTCGGCAGGCGTACTGTGGCGGTATCGCCAACCTGATATTTTTCCTTGTCGGAGGACAGCATCAGTTGCGTAGCCGATTCCGGATTTTTTGCATTGCTCTCACTCCAGCCGAGATACACCACCTGGCCGGAACAGTGATTGGAATCTGTATCGCAGATACGAATCAAATGGCGACCCCATTCATAGGTGTCTTTTTTCAATGTCCAAGTAGCGCGGCCCTGGGCATCGCTCACCAGCGTTTGCTTCTGGATAGGCGTGTGGCTGCTGTTGCCGACATAGGACGCTATATCATCGCCGCCCTCATCCCACCACCAGCGCCAGCTGATTTCATACACAGTCAACTCCAGCTTGCGCTTGGCCGCTGCCTTGCCTTTGGCATTGAGCGATTGGAAAATCACCTGGTGATCCTTATCGCGGCTGATGGAATTGTAATAGCCATCGCCCTTCGGCATTAACACACCCACCCAATAGTCATAGGGCGATACATCATAGGAGCGCAAGGCGGTGCTGAAATTGCCGCTCTCTTCAAATACGCGGGTATTGAACATCGCCAGCAGCATGCCTGGTGGCGGATTATTGGCTTCGATGTTCAGTTCAAACTCAGCCTTGCCTTCATCGTCGAGATTGCCTTCGAAGGCTTTTTGCGAGCTGGTTTCAAAACTGCGCGCAGGATCGTCGAAGACAAATTGGTTAAAGCCTTCAAAGGTGGTTTTCTTGCTGAAGAGTTTCACTTCCGAATCGGCTTTCAATTTATTGGCCGTGGCGCCGTGCAGCCATTGACTGAACAGATGCACCGTCTGCGGCATATTCGCCAGGCTCAAATTGGGTTCATCAAAGGTCAAATCAATTTTCAGGCGGTTGGGGGTAACCATTTCCACCTTGATGACTTTGTCGAAAAAACGATTGCCCACATGCACCACCGCGCGCCAGTTGCCGGTGGGTGCCGCCTCTTCGGTTTTTAAGGAGAAGGTATAAAAATCGTTGACCGGTGTCACATTGGTCTGGCTGAAAACTTTCTTGCCCTGAGGATCAAAGAAATCCAGGGTCACCGGATAGCCGCTGGGCAAGCGCTCGTCTTTATCCTGCAAAATAAAAGTGAGGTGAATATCATCACCCGGGCGCCAGACATCGCGCTCGCCATAAATAAAACCTTTCAGGCCAGCTTTGACATGTTCACCGCTGACATCAAACTGGTTGGTGGGCAGGGCTTCACTTTTCGGCAGGCGCAGATAGCCTATCTGTTTATCCTTTTGCGCCTGTAAATAAAAGGGCGTGCCATCACTGGTAATATCCACCATACCATAGCTATCGGTGGTGCCCTTGCCGATCACCTGCTGCTGGTAGTTAAAAACAGTGATATCGGCATTCGCCATAGGCTCGGCATCATTTAAACCTGTCGCAATCACATGCAGCAGATTATCGCTGCCGCGCTTTGCCATTAAGCCAATATTGGACACCATAAACGTGCGCGCGGTCTTGCTGGCATTACCATAGGCGAAATAGGAATCGCTGCAGGGATTGTTGCTCTCGCTGTAATTCCAATAGCCCTCCGACTGATAATATTGCTTGTACCAGGATGGCTCATCATCATCTTCATCGTAATAATTATCATCTTCTGCATCCTTACCCATAGCGCGCACCGGCTCTTTGGGCCGCTCAGCGCTGCAGTTGTAAATGGAGTTGCTGCGATCTATCTGCAATTCCACCCGCACCAGACCATCGGGATGTTGTGCCATCAATTCAGTCAGGTCGAGATTGAAACGCTGTGAGCTATCGCGGGCAATTTCCGGCAAACGGTAGACTTTGCGCCACAGGTAGCGTCCCTCTTTGACAGGGGCCGAGGATGAATTGAAATCTTCCGAGTCTTGAAAGTAATGGCCAATATTATTGGCGTAAACTTTAAAGGCGACGACTTGTACCGAATCCACACTCACAGCCTCAAAGGGCACGGTCAAATGATCCGCAGGAGGCAGGATACTGGTGCTGTTGCCGACAAAACTGACGCTGGGTTTTTCCAGCAACAGCACCAGGGATTGCTTGTAGTCCACACCTATCGCCTGGCGATCCACACTCTGCACCGCGCTGTCGATTACCAGGGGCTGTGGCCCTGCGCCAATATTTTCAGGATAGATACGCAGGCGACTGCCATCCACTTTTACCGGGAAATTCTTACCAGCCAATGTAACCAGGCCCTGTAGGTTTTGTGCGCTGTTGATAGGGTTGGAGAAATTGACTTCAACATAGAGTGAAGGTACACGCACCACTTCAACACCGGTAATTTTAAAATCCGTCAGCGCCGGTATAGGCAGGTCGCGCGCGCCCTTGTCGGTGGACTCAATTGCTGCACCATCCCACTCGACATGCAATGCCCCTTCCGTTTTAGTGCGCAGGATATTCTTGATAACAAAATTATTGCTCTGGCGATCGGCAGTTTGCGTCCACTCCAGCTCTGCAGGCTGGCCATTGATGGTGGCTTTCAGGATTTTTTTAACCGCGTCCAGTTCGGCGGTATCGGCGGTGCGCAGCTCGCCGCTGAACTGCATTTTCTCTGCAGAGTTGTCCTGTGCAACCAAGCCGTGAATTTTCAGATCAAACTCCTGGCGAATGCTGTGCACTGTAAATTCAAAGGGTTTGAGTGATTTTTCCACCCCCAGCAATTTTTCGCCATGCAGAGTGACCTTGAGGGCCGTATTGTTGGGCAGGCGATCCACCGGCGTAATGCGCAATTCATTGTCAGCGGTAAACAGCACATTGGCGGGCAGCCTGGGATCGAGTTCAACGATACCTTCAACAGGCTGGTTGACTTTTTCCAATGCGACTACCGGATGGCTGAAGCGGATAAAGAGGGGCTTTTCGGCGGCGACCCAGCGCTTGGGGTAATCGGCTATATGGGTTTCCCAGTGCGGGGCCAGGTCATCGGCTTTGGCGGGGCCTGTCTTTTTATCGCAGGAGGCCAGCAAACTGCCCAATAATAACAGGAAAACACACACACAGATGGAGTGGAGACGAGCATTCATACTATCAATATCCCTAATGATAAAAGGCGAATTTAGGAACTGCTACCCGCTCTGAAAGGCAAGCCAGTGGTAACAGGCCTCGGTAAGACCTGCGAATTCTGCGCTTTTTTCCGGCAATAAAAAAGCTCTGCCTGCAATTTGTTGCCAGACAGAGCTTCTCAGCCCGTGGTTGCCCTGCATCCATTACTGCTAATCACGGAAATTCAGGTTGCCCTTGAAAGATGCTATTGGATAGCGATTTGCTCAAGCTCTACCGCTATACCCACCATAAAATCCACCTGCATATCGCGCTTGCCACCGCCGCCCTGGCTGCTGTCAACTTCGGTAGCTATAAACAAGTATTCCAACTTGCCATTGTCACCCGGGATCTCGCGCCGGTAAGGCATATAGTAGATTTGCTGCTTCAGGCTGAGAATGCCCTGGGTATCCTCAAGCCTGGTTTCGCAGCCGATAAATGGGGGAGTGAACTCCGCCTCGGGGTCGCCGGCATCGCGCCAGTATTCAATTGCCTCGGCACCGCCAAATGCCGCGTGCAAATCGGCTTCGCCATAACCCAGCTCTTCGAGCTGGTCGCGCCACAGACAATAACTTTTATCGCCCAGCCCATAGCCCAGTAGCCCCATAAATAACTCCTGGTCGCGCTCGGTTTCAGGAATCATCCGCGTCAGTTGTGAGCAATAGATAATATCGCCGACCTCGCCCTGGGCATCGACATAGACCTGCAGAAAGACCGTCTTTTTATCTGCATGGCCCACTGCCAGGTAGTAGCGATAGATACTGCCGGAAATATCTAAATCAACCCGGCTGATAGCCTTGATGATATTTTGCGAATCCACCGGCATTTCAATAAAAGAGCCCCTGGAAATGGCCTGGATAAAGGGAGCTTTTGGCAACCTGACCAAGCCGCCGATACGCGCGCCCAAGGGCAGGCCGGTAGCCTGTTCAGGCTCCTCCAGAAACCCCTTGTTTCCCGCTGCACTCTTTACCTGCTGCCAGGTCTCTCGCCAACCCATATCAATTGTTTCCAAAAGTGTAATGGGATTTTTTCTCCGCCCTCGCCTTCCTTCCCATAACACTTTTCACTAACCAATAGATACCGGCGAATATGGCGACCCAGAGCACAATACGCAGCAAACTCATCAGCATGGGTTCCTGCGGTGCACCGGGCGGAACAGGGAGCGCCTCGCTGCCTGCGCCTTGCGCTACAGTCGCATCCTGGGCCACTGCGGCAGCTTGAGCGCCTTCACCGGCAGGAGCCTGTTCAGCAGCGGGAGCTGCGCGAGTATGCGAAGCCAGCGAACTCCCCAGCATAAACCACATAACATTGTTTAAAAGCCCACCACCCTGACGCGCTGCGGCCTGACCTGCCGCAGGCACGGCAGCGCCAGGTGCAGCCGCTGCTGCACCGGCTGGCTTGGCAGTACTGCCGGAGCGGAACCAGCCGGTGCCTGTCTCGGCGGTATTGCTGGTGCTGCGGCCATCAGCCGCTTTTAAGGTGCTGCCCTGGGCAGCGTTCGCATTCGCATCCCTGCTCATATTCAATGGCTGGGCCGCTGGAGCGGGAGTTGCCTTGGGCGCTGCCTGCGGCGCCTGGGCTGTGCGCTGCGAGCGAAAGCCGCCGCTGAAACTGCGGCCCTTGGCTTCGGCGTAACTGGCAAATGCCAGGGAGAGAATCAGCAGGCAGCTCAGGGTTTTCATTAATTTCATGGGTTACCTCAGTGGACAATAAAAAAACGGGTCAATCAAAAACCGGATTCAATTTTCAAAAACCAGATTCAATTTAAAGGAGCGTGATATTACAGGCTTTTAACTCCTATAGGATTAGTTACAATCTACATAATTCAACAGCGCAGCTTAAAACCTTACCGGCAGGGTTGCATCGGTAATAAACAGGAAGAATCACCATGACTCGACGCTATTCGGATATGAACCAGCATGATGCTCTCTATACCATCTCGCGGGCCTATCCCGGCGGCATAGACGCCCTAGCACAAAAATTAGGCATTTCCGCCAATGT
>DATMSP010000060.1:0-10677 GCA_035565295.1 Cellvibrio sp.
GTTATCTGGACTCCTCAAGGTGCCATTTGCGCTTTTAGCCGTCTTGGCATCAATTCTTGCACTCTATGCCGCCCATCACCGTTCAGTTGAGGCGCAAGCAGCGATGAAGTTAACGAAATCACAAAATAACTTTGCGAATTACTACAAGCATATCGAGGAGTTTGAAAAATACGTCGATAAGGTTGTGAAGCTAAATCCTCGCCTGTTTGAAGGCTGTGCCGTACATGCCAGACAGATTTATTCTGTCCTATTTCCTGAAAACCATCTGAGCGTCCAGCCTATAAATTTTAATGTTTCCAAATTTTTGGCGGATTCTATGAGTAAAGTGGTTACTTTATTTGTTAAGGGGAGTTCCAGTGAACAGTTCCCAGTAAATGCGCTCATTGAAATGTCGGAACTTCGGGAGATGGTCCATAATTTATTTAAGCAAAGCATTCGCGATGAAGACCATCCAGAGGCAGGTGATATAAAGCATGTTCCTGCTGGGGTCGCCCATACTCTTAATTGCGAAGGCAGGGTGAGGCATTTTACAGGATCAAGCGTAGTAAATTTACTCATCGATATAAAAAAGGAATTTGAGCGGTATGAAATACTGTGTCGTTTCGATATGAGATACGATTATGAACCATTCCGGCTTGCTATAGATAAGCTGTATAGTTGGGATAGGTTATGGGAGTATCGTGCCGATGATAAGCTCGCTTATAAAAATATTTGTAGAGATAATCGGTAAAAACTATTGTATTCAATCAGCGATGTGTTAATATTTTCCCACTATCGAGCTTATCGCTCTAAACAAAGTTAATTCCTTAAAAGCCCCGCCTGGCAACAGAGCGGGGCTTTTTTTTGCCCAGAAAACGAGGCTCAAAATGAAATTAGATCATGCCGGGAAAGTGGTTTCCAATACTGCCAGCATCACCGCAATAAATGCGCTGCGCAGAACAGTCTGCGCGACTCTTGGTCGAACACAGGGGCAGGGCACAGTATTAAATGACGGCACCAACACCCAGGTATTGACCTATTCGGTTCATAAAACTGGCAAAGCCGGTTTTGGCAACATCCAGATTGGTGTTGCCAACTTCAGAATATTGGGCTCCAGCCCGTATGGCGAGACACCAAACGGCGGTGACGTAACCACCAGCGTCCAGTTGGAGCTTGCCGATGGAACAGTGATTCCCTGTACATTCAATGGTGCGAGTAGCATTACCCTGTCTGCCGGGTCGGGCGTGGTCTTCACCGATCCGCTAAACGTTTATATCCCGCCAAACACAAACTTCAATGTTAAAAAGTGGGATCGCGTATCGGCAACCAACATCACTTTGGGCTCGTCACAGATTATCCAGATCACCAATCGCCAGGTTGCCAGAAAGGGAGCCGATCTTAGTGCCCTGTGGGCAACGCCTGGCTATCCATCGACTGGCACATCATCTGCCCCAATTCCACCAGTGGCAATCATTGGTAGCCCGGATAGCGATGTAATATCGTTTCTCTACATTGGCGACTCCATTATGGACGGCGCCGGCGATACAACTGGCCTGACTCCCGATGGCGAGACCGGCTACTTTGGGCGCGGAAGTGTCAACGTAAACGGCTACAACATTCCGCACATCAAGGCAACGCGTGGCGGGGAGACGATGAAGCATTTCGTTCACACGCTGACAGGCTCTCGCCGCCGCGATCTGTTTCGCTATGCAACTGATTTCCTATGCGGCTTTGCCACAAATGACATGGTTAACTCCCAGGGCAACACCCTGGCAGATCTGCAAAGCTATGCCACTGGTATTTGGGCGTATGCCAAGCGCTCCGGCGTTCGCCGCGTCGGTCATGTAACAGTTCTGCCAAGGGTAACTTTTGCGGGTGAGGTGCAAACCCCCGCCGCTGGATTTGAGCCAAATGGCACCAGCCTCCGCGACACCTTCAATGCATGGCTGTTTACTCAGGTAGGCAAAGGCCTGCTTGATTATGTCTGCGACTTCCGCGAATTGGTGGAGGATGTAAAGGGCAACCCTGGCTACTGGAAAAATGGCAGCGCGGATACGGGTGATGGCCTGCATTTAAATGAAGCCTCAACCACTCGCATAGCATTAAATTACATCAACCCATTGCTGGCGCGCTTGGACAGCGAACTTCCAATCAATCGTTAATTTTTAACGTTCACATTCCCTTGTAACCCGCTCCGGCGGGTTTTTTATTGATGGAAGCAACAATGCGAGATTCCGAACATGTTAGCGCTGGTGCGGCAGGTGCCGCTGGGATGATTACCAAGTCTGCCCCTCCTGTGGTGGTTACCGGTATGACCCTGGCCGGCTATTCAATATCAGATTGGGTTTATGTAGCCACTCTGGTCTGGCTCGCCTTGCAAATAGGTGGCTGGGTTTGGGACAGGTTTGTCAAAGGTAGCGGCAAATGAAAATCCGCATGGTTGTGGCAGCCTTAAGTCTCAGCGCTGCAGCATTTGTCGGGATACTGCAGCGCGAAGGCTATACCGATACTGCCATCATTCCCACTAAGGGTGATGTTCCCACTGTGGGCTTTGGTACGACTGGCGGCGTAAAGATGGGGGACACCACAACCCCGGTCAAAGCCGTCAATAGGGCGATGAAAGATGTGGCCGAGTATGAGGGGGCGATTAAGCGCTGTGTTAAATCCCCCTTAACCCAGGTCGAATACGATGTTTATGTCGATCTCTCCTACAACATTGGCCCAACCGCATTTTGCAATTCCACCATGGTTAAGCGATTGAACGTTGCGGACTACCGCGGCGCCTGCGATGCAATCCTCCTATTTAAGTATGCCGCAGGCTATGACTGCTCGACACCGGGCAATAAGCGGTGCGCTGGATTGTGGACGGATCGCCTACGCTCTCACTCAAAGTGCATTTTGGAGCAAGACAAATGATTGACCGCATTAAGCTGAATGCTTGTTATGTTGTGATCGTGATGCTACTGGCGCTGCTGGTATGGTCCGGGCTGAATAATTACTGGTCTGGACAGACAATTGATAACCATGAAACAACAATCAATTTGCTCAGCGCAGAGAAGTCCACGCTCAAGGCAACAGTTAGCCTGCAGAATGCTGAAATTGATAGGTTAGAAGGTGAGTCATTCAAGGCCTACCAGGCAGCAGAGAAGGCAAGGGAGAAATCTATACCCGTGATTGAGGCAGAGGAGCGGCGAATTTTGGGAATTCGTAGCGCGCCCAAAGCGCAATCATATGACGATATCCGAACAAAGATGCTCCAGGACGCGATGCTATGAGAAAAGTAACTCTGCTGGCAGCATCTTTGGTCGCAGTTTTCACGCTATGCGCCTGCGCAGCACTGCCAAAGGTGCAAGAGCCGGTGATAGTAAAGGTTCCCGTGTACGTTCCATGCATCAACCAATTGCCCAATAAGCCGGTATTTGCGGTAAGCCTTATCAAGCAAACGGATGACCTGGCCACCATAACCGATGCCTATATGGTAGAGCGGCACCAGCGGATTATCTATGAAGCCCAGTTAGAGGCAGCAACTGCCGGGTGCTTGAAGTGAGTGACGATATTGGGGTGCTAAAAGCTGATCTGGATAAGCTTGCATCATCAATGAAGCCCATGCACTTGGCCATGGCTAAGGCTCTATCCGAAGGCAAAACCCAGGAAGAAGCTTACCGTTTGGCTGGCGGTAAAGGTAAGGATGCGAAGGCGCTGGGGTGCCAACTAATCCTAACCAATCCTAACATTTCCGAATATATCGAATTGGCCAAGTTAATTGCCTCCAAATTCGCCGTGAACGCTCTTGAGATCACCGAAGAGCGGATTATGCGAGAGCTTGGGAACCTAGGGTTCTTCAATATTAAAAAGCTGTATAGCGAAGATGGGAGGCTTTTAGAGCCTCATGAATTACCGGACGATGTTGCTGCAGCAGTAACCAAAATCAAAGAAACAGTCATCCGCACCGATAAAGAGACCGGCGATGTTGTTCTCAGGCGTGAATATGAAATGGCCGATAAGAAAGGCGCTCTCCAGCTTCTCGGCAATTCCCGCGCTATCCAAATGTTCCGTGAGCACAAGGTTATCGATACCTCGCTGGATGCTCTAATTGATGAGCTCTCTAACGGTTAATCAAAAGCTGCGGGATTTAATATCGCGCTGCATTAAAAACTTTATATTTTTTGCCTCAAAGCAATTAAAGATTGCCAGCAAGACCGGCAAGCTTGAACCATTTGTCCTTAATGATGCGCAGCGTTATATCCATGAGCGGATTGAGAAGCAGCTAGAAGAGTGCGGCCAGGTTCGCGCAATTATCCTTAAGGGGCGGCAGCAGGGAGCATCCACTTACGTTGAGGGGCGATTTTACTGGAAGGTGAGATTCCGCAAGGCGGTTAGGGCGTTCATTCTCACCCACCTGCAGGAAGCTACAGACAACCTCTTTGCGATGGTTGAACGCTACCACAACAACTTAAATGCGCTGTTGCGGCCCGAAACCAGTTCGGATAATGCCAAGGAATTAAAGTTTAAGGCCAATGGTAGCGGTTACAAAGTTTCCACTGCTGGATCAAAGGGGACTGGTCGAAGCTCAACCATTCATTATTTCCATGGATCGGAAGTTGCTTTCTGGCCAAATGCTAAGAAGCATGCTGCTGGTGTTCTGCAGGCTGTCCCCCAGGGCAATAAGACCGAAATTATTTTAGAGAGTACCGCCAATGGAATTGGTGGCTACTTTCATACTCAGTGGCGCAAGGCTGAGCGCGGCGAATCAGAGTTCATAGCGATATTTGTTCCTTGGTTCTGGCAAAAGGAATACCGGAAAACCCCGCCGCCGAATTTCGTAGTAAGCAAGGAAGAACAGCGATATGCCGACATATATTCGCTTGATATCGAGCAAATCGTATGGATGCACGATAAGAATATCGAGCTAGATGGCGAGACCGGTGACATTGGCTGGTTGTTTCTCCAGGAATATCCATTCTGTCCGGCAGATGCTTTCCAGGCTTCTGGCACCGGCAAGATATGCGATACACGCGCTATTGCAGCGGCAAGGGTTTGCAAAATTGACCAGGATCGACGCGGGCAGCATTTGCTTGGTGTTGATCCTGCGCGCATGGGTAGCGATCGCAGCAGTATTATTCATCGTCGCGGTCGAGTTGCCTGGGGGCTAGAGTCCCACAAAAAGCTTAGAACTACTGAGCTTGCCGCAATCATCATAAAAATCATTGAGGATTGTGCTGCCGCTGGTGACCCCATAGATGCGGTGTTTGTTGATGAGGTCGGTATCGGTGCTGGCGTGGCCGATATCCTTATCGAAAAGGGATATGGATCAATCGTTGTCGAGGTGAACGCAGGTAAAAGCGCGGATAACCCGGATTTGTATATCAACAAGCGCGTTGAAATGTGGGACCGAATGGCCAACTGGATAAGTGACGCCCCTTGCTCAATACCTGATTTAGACTCGCTGCATGCAGATTTGGTGGAGCCGTCCTACACCTACAATACTTCTCGCAAGAAAGTGCTGCAAAGCAAAGATGAGATGGAAATATCCCCGGATGAAGCTGAGGCACTGGCATTGACCTTCTCTTATGCAGTAGACAATTTGAGTGTTTATGCCGATCAGTTTAATGAGCCGTTGCATTTCGCCAACTGCGATTACTGGCCAGCGAAAAGCTCTCCTGTGATATTTGGGATATCCCCTGGCATATACGCTTGCTGTGTCATTGGCCAGGTGATGGGTAATGGTCAGCTAAGAATTATCGATGAGCTTTCGATGGGTGGCGGCGGCTTTGAGGCATTCGTCAAGCACGACTTGGCCAAGATCATTGCAGACAAATATCGTAGCTTTGAGCGCATTTTGGTTGTGAGCCCTGAAATCCGTAAGGGCGAACTGGCGAACGACTTCCGCACACTGTTGGATGCCGGCTACGACATTTCATACGCTCCCTCTGGAATGAAGTCTGCGCTTATTGCAAATGGTAGACACTGGCTTTCGGGCTTGGCTCACAAGGGCGCAGCCGCTCTATCCGTTGGAAAGAATTGCAATGTGGTTCGCCAAGGATTCCTTGGTGCATACAAATTTAAACAGGGCTCTCAGGATGTAGCCGAAAGCAGGCATGCATCCTTCATGGAGGCCATGGAATTGGTTGCAACCATGGCCAGGCCTGAGCATTTAGCTGGTGCAATCACCAGCAAGAACGAAATTACTCCCCGAAAAGTCGCAGACAAACTCACCGGTTACTAATCCATGCCTGAAGAAATTCAACTAGCCTCCGCTGAAAACAGTGTGAGAGGTGATGCTTTGCAGCTATGCGGAACAGAATTGCAGATGCGCATACGCAAGCTGTGCACTGAGCGTCTGATAATCGAGCAGGGCTGGGTTGAGGATATGCGGCAGTACAAGGGCCAGTACAGTATTGAAGCCCTAAAAAATATGCCCGAAGGCGGCAGCCAAGTTTTCGTCAACATAACCCGCTCAAAAACGGATAAGGGTGAGGCGCAGTTAGTGGATATGCTGTTTCCCGCCGATGATAAGAATTACGGCATATCGCCAACACCAAACCCCGACCTGGCCGCCTCCGCTGAAAGCAAAGAACAGGTCTATGACAGGGAAGGCAATGCCCTGCAGTTTGCCGATGACAAATCCCCCGTTACCGAGGGTGATGTGGCAAAAGGCCACATGGAATTGGCTGATGAAGCAGCAAAGGCGATGGAGCGCGAGATTGATGATCAGCTGGTCGAGTGCGATTACGGCGCGCAGGCCAGAAAGATGATTCACTATTCTGCAATTCTTGGGACTGGCGTTCTGTGCGCTCCTGAAGTTGAAGCCCGCGAGCAAAGGTCATGGATCCGGGGTGAGGGTGGTCAGCATATCAGCGTCTTTAAGGTCGATAAGCGCCCCGTGGCCAGGCATGTTCCTACCTGGGATTTTTTTCCAGACTTGTCTGCATCAACTATTGATGAGTGCGCCTTTGTGTTCGAGCGCTCCTACATGAGCAAGAAGGCGCTGTGGAATATGCGGCGCATACCAGGCGTGGTTAAAGAATCTCTTCGCAAACTGACAGAAGAAACGGAAGGAAAAGACACCCAGAATTTCAGTGAGCACGTTTCTGCGCTGCGGGAAATGTCCGGCATTATTGCCATGACAGAAGACACTCGCTATGAAGTGTGGCGCTATCGCGGCCCAATCAAGAAAGATGTGCTGATATCTGTTGGTGTGGTGGAGCCCGATGACGAGGTGGTGCCGAAAGAGGTGGACGGCATCATCATATTTTGCGGCGACCAGGTAATAAAGGCGGCAATCAATCCGATGGAGTCAGAAGACTGGCCTTACTCGGTGTTTTGCTGGAACAAGGATGATAACTGCATATTCGGCACCGGCATCCCGCGCGCAATGAGAATGGGGCAGGCGGTTATCAACACCGCATGGCGGTTGATGCTGGATAACGCCACCAAATCCGCCGGACCACAAATCGTGCATGACGATGGGGTGAAGCCGATGGACAACAATTACCAAATTAGCCCGTGGAAAATCTGGAGGAAAAACAACCCCAACATGAAGGTTGAAGACGCCTTTAGGATTTTCACTTTCCCCAGTGTGCAGAATGAGCTGGCGAACATTTATAACCTCGCCAAGGCGCAAATTGACGAAGAAACCAATCTGCCAATGATTGCCCAGGGCGAGCAAGGGCAGGTGACCCCTACACTGGGCGGTATGTCCATGCTGATGAATGCTGCCGGCGCGGTACGCAGAAACCAGGTAAAGCACTTCGACGATGATGTGACTGTGCCGATAATCCAGCGGTTTTACGATTGGAACATGCAGTTCAATCCACGGGATGAAATCAAGGGCGATATGCGGGTGTTTGCTCGCGGCACCAGTGCACTATTGGTAAAAGAGCAGCAATCCCAGGCGCTGTTTGCGGTCCTGGATAAGTATGTGGGCAGTCCAGTGCTCAGCCGATTCTTTAAAGATGAGGGCTTGAGCGTGCTGAGAAAAGCTATCCAGTCGCTCCATGTCAACCCCGACGACATCATTAAAGATGTTGAGACCTACGAAAAAGAGCTGCGCGAGGCTCAGGAGGCCGCGCAAGGCCAGGAGCAGCAGCAAGATCCTCGCATCGTTGCCGAGCAAATGCGCGGCGAGAACCGCATGCGTGAGCTGGAGATGGAGGCGCAGATGCATGCACAAAACAACCAGCTTGCGTATGAAATCGCCAGGATGAAGACCCAGGGTGAGCTGGCCCGTCTTGCCAATGATCGCGATATATCAATCGCTCAGCTCGAGGCTGACCTGAAAAAGGCCGGTTGGAAAATGGACCTGGATAAATCCATGTTCACCACTGAAGTGCAAATGAAGCAGATGGAAGGCCTCACTGCAAACTACGGGCTGAATAACTGATGCAATCGCCCATTAACTTTAATTCGCCCGAGTGGATTCAGGTTTTTAACCAGGCAAAGAGCGATATAACCCGGAGCTACATTGAGCTAACCGGCTTTAATGTCAGTCATGAGCGCAGCTTGTTTCTGCGCGGACAAATAGAATCCCTGCGAAATCTGATCGCCCAAGACGCAAAGCGGTTCTCAGAATTCAGTATTAACCCTTTTCCCAACTAAGTTTTATCAACCTTCCAATAACTGGCCTTGGCTTTTGCTGACGCTAGCGAGGATTTTTTATGTCTGTAGAAAACGAAAACACACTTACCGATCAAGAAGCGGCAGACGTTTTTGCTGATATGGCGAAAACCTTTGATCAAATGAACGGAATAGTGGATAGCACCACAGAAACAGTAGCCACTGAAACCGAGGGCGATACCGAGGAAGAAAACAACAAATCACCGGCTGAAAACCCAGCGAGCGCGCAGGAAACTAAAGAGCCGGCATTTGATTTCGAATCGCTACCCGCCGCTGCCAAAAAGAGGTTTCAGGATTTAGAGCTTATTGAGCACAAGTTCAAGAGCGACGAAGGTCGAGTCAGTGCACTGCAAAAGAAAATTGATGAGCAACGCCATCAACTGGAGCAGTTGCAGAGGCAAAACCTTGGCGATTCTAAAGCCGCTCAGAAAATTGAAGAGTCTATCGAGCAAGATGAGGTAGACCTGGGCAGCATTGTAGAGGAGCTGCCGGAGCTGGGCGCACTGGTTTCTGAGGTTAAAAATTTACGCAAAAAAATGAGCGGTGTCAGCGAGCTTGTTCAAGAGCAAGTTGTTACCCCTGGCCAAGCACGGGCTGCCCAGGAGCAACAAACTCGCGAATTGGAGTCATTACAGCAAACCCACTCTGATTATGAACAGATTCAAAGCGACCCCTCATTTTGGCAATGGGTAGATGGTCAGCATGAGTCTGTTCGCGCACTGGGCGGCAGCGACAGCGCAAGCGATGTGTCGGCACTGCTCAAGCTTTACAAAGATTCAAACCCTTCAAAAATCAATCCCTCATCCGAGCAAGAACCGGTTCAGGAAAAGAAAATCCAGCGAAATATCGACGACATGGCAGCGCTTAAAAGCGATGGCAATGGCCGCTCTATTTTGCCAACCGGTGATGAAGACGCGCTGTATAAGCATTATGCGGCGCTTGCGGATGCGGGAAAACTGTAATTATTAAGAGGTAAAAAATTATGGCTAGTACTAAATATGGTGATATTCCACCCCGCGTTGGTATTGCTCTGGATACCAAAGCTTTGGCTCACGCCCAGCCTGTGCTGGTATTGCAAAAATTTGGGCAGCATCGTCCTATCGGTGCCAATAAAGGCCAGTTGCTGAAGATGCGTCGAGCGTTGCCATTCCCTGCGGCAACCACGCCGATCACTGAAGGTGTGCGCCCCACAGGTCAACAACTGGTCTATCAAGATGTGACTTTCACTTTGGCTCAGTACGGCGCATTTGCTCCGTTTACCGATGCCGTTGAAGACACCCATGAAGATCCAGTGCTTTCTGATCTGACCACCTTATCAGGTGAGCAGGCGGCAGAGACGGTCGAAAAGGTTCTGATCGGTAACTTGATTGGCGGAACCAACGTGCTGTATTCGAATGGTGCGAGTCGTGCAGCAGTCAACACCAAGGTGACACTTGCAACCCAGCGCAAAGCAACTCGTGCACTGAAGGCGGCTCGCGGCAAAAAGATCACCAAGATACTGTCTGCATCCGTGAGCATCGGCACCAAGCCTGTTGAAGCTTCGTATATCGCTTTTGCGCATACGGATACGGAAGCCGATATTCGCGGCATTGCTGGCTTTAAATCTGTCAGCGAGTACGGATCTATGCAGCCGTTGTGCCCTGAGGAGATCGGTAGCGTTGAAGATGTTCGCTATATCCTCACTCAAAATCTGGGCCCCTGGATCAATGCCGGTGGCACACCTGGTGGCACAGTGCTGTCCACTGGCGGATCTTCCGCAGATGTTTACCCCATTCTTTACGTGGCTGAGGACGCCTATGGCGTTACTCCGCTGAAAGGTAAAGAAGCGGTGAACATGATGGTGTTGAAGCCTGGCACTCCACGCTTTGGTGATGAGCTGGGCCAATGGGGTTCCGTGGGTTGGAAAACCTGGCACGCCAGCGGAATCCTCAACAACACCTGGATGGTGCGTGCCGAGGTTGCAGCTACCGCGCTGTAATTTATTGCGATGCACTTAGGAGCCTTCGGGCTCCTTTTTTTTGGAACAAATTTGAGAATCAATCATGAATATTTCAAAGAGCGCAAGTAAGGCAAATCTTATTA
>DATMSP010000061.1:0-26430 GCA_035565295.1 Cellvibrio sp.
AGAACCACAAAACTCAGTATCGGTAACCAAGAATGTATTAAGTAAATATAAAGGTATATTACCTAATCGTTTACTGGAGTATTGGCAAGAATATGGGTTCTGCGGCTTTAAAAATGGTTTATTTTGGATAGTCAACCCAGAAGAATATACAGAGAGCATAAACACATGGCTTAAAGATACAGAGGTACAAAATTATGATGACTTTCATGTGATTGCGCGAACAGGTTTCGGGTCTTTATTACTATGGGGGAAAAGAACTGGGCAAAGCTGGAGAATTGATATAAATGATGCACAAATCTTCTTTAAGAGAAGCGATGAAAAACGCATCAAAAAAGAGGGAGAAAACACTTCACTTATGGGCTTTTTTGGAGTCATCTCCCCAGAGAATATTAACCTAGAAGATGTTGACACAGATGCCCCGCTATTCGAGCAAGCGGTCAACAAATTTGGCCCACTTAACCCCGACGAAATGTTTACCTTTGAACCTGCGCTTTTTCTGGGTGGAGAACAAACTTTAAAAACTGTCAATAAAGTTAATTTCTTTATCCAGTCTCAGATATTGGCAAGCATGGGTCAGCGCGAAATCATGGACATCAAAGGACTGGCAAAAAAAGCGTTTGGAAAAAAACCTTAAAAACCTAAAGGAAGACACAGCATTATGCGAGACAGAACATCGGAATTCCTGGAGCTTTTCGAAGATAAACTTGGCAACATTCAAGATTCTATTGTTATTGCCGAAAAAACCTATAAAAAATACACAGGTGTACTGCCAAACACCCTAATGACCATCTGAAAAAAATACGGCTGGGGCGGTTTTGCCGATGGATTATTTTGGCTGGTTAACCCTGAAGAGTATGAAGACCTGGTCAGCCTATGGCTGGAAGACACACCTTATGCAACCATTGATCAATATCATGTGATTGCCCGAACAGCATTTGGGGATCTCTACTTATGGGGCCAAAATAATAATCAATATTTTACTGCGTGCTGCCCTATCCATACTCTAGTAGCTCAAGACAATAAACTCCGAAAAAAATCAGATACCCCGGAGAGCGACATAGGGCTTTTCTTTTCATCTGCAAAGAAAAACAAGTTTGACATTGATGATGAAAATGACACCCCATTATTTCTACGCTCACTGGAAAAACTGGGGTCATTAAAGCCCGACGAAGTCTATGGCTTTAAACAACCCTTATTTGCCGGCGGCCGCTTAATGCTGGACAACCTGGAGAAAGTTAAACTTGATCCATACCTTACCATTTTGCGTCAATTAGGGGGAGTACCGCACATGCCTTATTCAGGCATTACAGTGAATAGTTAAGGAAAAAATTTATGACTTTCAACAAAAAAGAAGCAGCAGATAAATTCGATAATTTTCTAATGATTATGGATGACCAGTTAGCTCATCTAAAAGAAGAGGCCGAGAAACACAATATTATATTAGACGGCTCTTTGTCAGATATTGAAAAACTAGAAGAACTATTTGACGTAATGAGTGAGGGCTGTAATACGGACGAAAAAAATGGGCTTATTGTTTATTTTGCCAGGCACTTGGGTGAAATAGTAAAATCGAATTACGGTGGCAAGTGGGTGATTCAACTCAACGACGAAAAAAACATCAATTTCAACGAACCGGTCATTGTTGACCATTGCCCTATAGAAGGTTTGGAATTTGCTCCCATCTCGACAATGAGAGCTTACTCACTCAGAAAAAAGAAAGGGACTCTTCGACGCGCTATTGAGGCAGACATTAATCCACACATAATTGATCTGAATCATCTCATCGAAGAATAAAATGAAAAATGCTCGCGAGCCTCATATGAGGTTCGCGATAAGGCAGAGGCTAAACGCCTCCTACTTTAAACCTCAGACTTAACGGGTTCAGGTCCCAATGGTTTAAAGATCAAAATCAATTTCGGCAGCAGCGTCAGGGTACCAATGATCGCGGTAAACATCGCAAACGATGTCAGCACACCAAAATAAATGGAAGGAATAAACTGCGAAAGCGCCAGTATGGAAAAGCCAATCACTATGGTCGCCGAAGAATAGTACATAGCGCGGCCGATGGAGGCGTGCGACCTGTGCATGGATTCGACATAACTGCCGCAGAGCGCAAACTCCTCTTTAAAGCGATAGAAATACTGGATCGCCTGGTCGACGCCCACGCCCACCACAATCGCCGCAATGGTTGTGGTCATCATATCCATAGGAATACCCACCAAGCCCATACCGCCCAGCACCACACCTGCCGCCAAGATATTCGGGAGCAGTGAAATCAGGGCAATACTGAAAGAGCGGAACAGTGCAATCATCATCAGCATAATCGAAATAAATACGATAAAGATGGTGGAGATCTGCGATTTGAACAGGCTTTGCAGCATATTGTTGTAGAGCACCAGCATACCGGTAAAGTGAACTTGATCAGCTTTAAAGCCTATCTGATCGATTGAATGCTGGCGAATACGCTCAACCAATTCAGCGCGTTTCAAATTGGGCGTAGTCTCTTTTACCCGCAGAGTGATGCGCGCCTGCTGCTTCTCATCGGAGAGATAGGGCGCAATCAAGAAGTTTTTGATGTCCGGCGAAAGTGAATTGCGCATAACGGCCAATTCAAAATTATTAAGCGGGCCGCCGTTTATATCCTGGGCTACCTGATAGGCGATTGCCAACGATTGTACCTTGCCCACTTCTGGCAAAGACTCAAGATAATTGTGCAACTGTTTGATTTGATCCAGGCCAGACGTGGTAAACCAGTAGCTATTGGTATTGGCCACCGGCGCACTCTCGCTAGGCTCAACCGCAAAGGGATCATCGCTTTCTTCAGCAGATGCGGTGACTGCATCGGTTTCAGGCGCAGCAAAAGGGTCGTCTTCTTCTGTCGCAGCTTGTTGCGCAACAGCCGGGGCTGCAGGGGCATCGACAATAATTTCCAGCGTTGCCGTACCACCCAGTTGTTTATCGATCACTTCCAGGCCTTTATGGATTTCACTGTCGCTGTGGAAGTAGTCGATAAAGCGGTTTTCCACTTCCAGTTTGGATAGACCATAGATAGAGAGCAGCGCGGCAATCAAGGCAATCAGCAACACTTTATTGCCATGAAATTCGGCAATGCGAGAAAATTGCAGGGTTATTTTTGCCGAGGTATCTCCGCGATCCTTGGGCTCGCCTTTCGGCAGCAGCATCAGTCCCACAGGCACAACAACAAAAGACAATATAAAAGCGACTACCAAACCAATGGTCATCATCCAGCCAAAATCAATCACCGGACGTATGCCGCTCTCTACCAGAGACATAAAAGCCACAATGGTGGTCAATGCAGAATAGAGACAGGGGGCGGCCATCATGCGCGCAGTTTTCATGACCAGATCAGCTTGGCTCCACTCAGGATGCTGGGCGTGCAATTCGCGATAGCGCACCACCACGTAGATGGTAAACGCGAATGACATAATCAATAGCAGTGCAACAAAGTTGGAGGAGATCACGGTGAGTCGCCAATCGATCCAGCTCAGCCAACCCAGCATCAATATGACCGAAACTAGGCAGGTTGCCAAAGGCAATATCACAAAGCGCCACTCGCGGAAGATAATCGCCAGCACTACGACTATAAAGGCAATCAGTACTGCACCAAAAACAATCAGGTCACTTTTGATATAGGTGAGCATATCGGCGGTGATCATGCTCACACCGCCCAAAAATATTTCGGCGTTGCCGCGATATTTTTGCGCTATGCCGCGGACAATTTCCACACGGGCACTGTCTTCGGCAGCGGCAACTGTCCTTAAATTGAGAAAATCTTTGGATACCTGCTCAAGTTCTACCTTCTCCGCCGGTGTCAGGCCCTCGCTATCGCGCTTGGAGCGCAGGGCATCGCGGTGGCGAACCATTTCGATATACTCGTTGTTCACTTCCAGATTGAGCAGTAGCGCGGTGGTCTTGCCGTCGGGGCTCAACAGCATATTGCGGTAGATGGGGCTAGTTAAGAATTCTTGTTTGGCCATTTCGCGATCGACACCAGGCGTCAGCAAGGTGCGCGTCGATTCTTTCTGCTCAGCCAGGGAGCGCATGGGGCTGTAGACCAGGGGAACATCAATCAGGGAGTTAACACTTTGCACTCCGGCAACCTTGCTCAACTCATCGCGCAGGTTTTTCAGTGTGGACAAGGATTCGTCGGACAACATATCGGCTTTGGGGGTATAGGTTACTACCAGGAAATCGCCGCGCTGATAGCGTTTATTGATTTCGCGGAAGTAATCTATGGTGTTGTCGTGCTCCAGTGTCAGGGCATCGGCAGAGGCATCCAGTTTGAAATTAGGCATACCGCAAAGTGCCAGTATGGTCAGGGCAATAAGTACCAGTAATACTGAGCGGGGGCGATGAATGATGGTGGAGAGATAGAGCGCGGTAATTTTTTCTTGCAGTTTATGCAACATGAACGAGAACCTTTCTATTTCCAAAAAATGGGTGATATACCGTAAAACAAAGGGGAAACCATAAACTGCCGGCCATTATGCGTCAGTTGCCCTCTATTGAAAATCATTATTGGTGCAAGCTTAGTGTCGCCGGGAAGCGACAAGTTCACCTGGGCCTACTAAGGCTAATCGGCCTTACTCCCCTCGTCCGCCTGCTTGTGGCCATCAATATGCCCAAGAGGCCTGTCTGGCCACACCAGGTCGCGCACCCTCTGCTTTAATTCCTTTGCCTCAGGAAAACCATTATCGCGTTTGCGCTCCCAGATCAGCTCACTATTTAACCAGACCTCAAAGACACCGCCAGTGCCCGGCTTCAGGGTTACCTCATGCAAATCGCCATCAAAAGTGGACAATAGCTCCTGCGCAAGCCAGGCAGAACGCAGCATCCAGCGGCATTGGTTGCAGTAATGGATAATCACTTTGTTCTCATTGGCAGACATAGCTAAGGGCCTTCAGCAGAAAATTGCACAATTATAGAACAGCGACACCCGTGGAAACCACCGCACAGGTGTATATCCTAGGGGGATATTGTCCTTTATTACGATTAACTTGGGGTATGATTATTGTCATCATATTGTTGTGGTAGAATTCGCGCCGACTTTTCCTGATTACCTATTGACCATAAGGAACCCCACCATGAGCTTTGAACTTGTACCCGCCGGCAAGAGCCTGCCCGATGACTTTAACGTTGTGATCGAAATCCCGCTGAACAGCTCGATCAAATATGAAATCGACAAAGACTCCAACAGCCTGTTTGTTGATCGTTTAGTGAGCACCCCCATGCACTACCCAGCCAACTATGGCTATATTCCCCACACTCTGTGTGGCGATGGCGATGCGGCAGACGTGCTGGTGCTGTTCCCACAACCCGTACAAGCGGGTTCAGTAATTCGCTGCCGTCCAGTCGGTGTGCTGAAAATGACCGATGAAGCCGGTGAAGATGCAAAAATCCTGGCTGTGCCTCACGATAAACTGACCACCCTTTACAGCAATGTAAAAAAATTGGCCGACCTGCCCGAAGTGACCCTCAAGCAGATCGAACACTTCTTTACTCACTACAAAGATCTTGAGAAAGGCAAGTGGGTAAAAATTACTGGATGGGGTGATGTGGAAGAAGCGCGCACTGAAATCCTGAACGCCGAAAAAATGTACAAAGAGAGCAAGTAATCTGCGCTCGCCAGCGGCTGCTCTGCGGCCGCTGTGTTTTTGCTTGTTGAACAAAAGCCGACTTAAAGAAAAACCTCCAGCTCAGCCAGCGTCTTTTGCAAAGCCCCGCGATTATCATGGGCCACCGCTAAAGCGGCCTGCCCTCTGCGCGTTCTTTCCATTGCATCCCCTGTCAAACGATTCAACTCCGCCGCCAACTGCTGCGCAGATGCAACCAAAACCAAACCGCCCGCCTCTTGTAGTAAACGCGATACTTCCGCGAAATTAAACACATGTGGCCCGCTCAGCAACGGAAGACCCCAGGCCGCCGGTTCAATAAAGTTGTGCCCGCCATTGGCTACCAGGCTGCCACCGACAAAGGCTATATCGCTTGCACCGAACAGCAGCAAAAGTTCGCCCATGGTATCGCCAATAATAATATCGGCATCGGGCTCCAGCGATTGACTGCTGCGTCGGGCAACCTTGAAACCGCGGCGCTCACAAAGAGAGGCCACACTGGCAAAACGCTCTGGATGGCGCGGCACCAACACCAGCAGACTATTGTTGAATATTGGGTTGTTGGCTTGCCTGGCCTGTTGCAGAGCATCGAGAATCATTTCATCCTCGCCCTGGTGGGTGCTGGCAGCAATCCAGATCAGACGCTCGCCATCGCGACTCCACTGCTGTTTCAATGCGGCAGCCTGCAAGCGCAAATCATCGCTCAAGCTTAAATCGAATTTGATATTGCCTGTGACCCTGATATTTTCTGCGGACAAACCCAATTGCTGCATGCGCGCCGCATCGTCTTTATTCTGCAGCAATCCGAGGCTCAGCTGTTGCAGCATGGGACGGGTCAAGCCGGAAAACTTCTGATAGCCGCGCGCCGAGCGCGCCGACATGCGGCCATTGATCAGTATGCTGGGGATATTGCGCCTGGCACAGGCGGCAAGGGTATTGGGCCAGAGTTCGGTTTCCATAATCAGCAGGGCTGCAGGCCGGGTGCGATTCAGGAAACGAGCGAGGACACCGGGGATATCGTAAGGGGCATAGCTATGGAAAACACTGTCGCCCAGGCTGGCGCGCACCCGCTCGGAGCCGGTAGGCGTGGTGGTGGTGATGACCAGTTGCAGCGCTGGATTTAATTGCAGCTGGCGAATCAGCGGCAGAGCCGCAATAAATTCTCCCACCGATACGGTATGCAGCCATATCACTTTTTTATCGCCGCTGTTTTTAATGGTCGGGACAAAGCCAAAGCGCTCGCTCCAGCGCTTTGCGTAGGCGGGTGCGCGCAGCGCGCGCCAGGTGAGCCGCAGCAGGATCAGCGGAAGCAGCAGATAAAATATCAAGGTGTAGACAAAGCGCATAGAAAATCGCCAGAAAAATTTTTAACGTAAAGATCTCGACCAGTATAGCAGCCTGGAATTTGCAAATGGCACAAGGCTATTGCAGTCTGATATTGTCGAGATAGATATCCCGCGCTTCCGGCAACTTCACTGCAAATATAATCATTGATTGAATAGCATCCAATTTCAGCTTGCGGGTAGCAGGTGCATTTTCTATATCGGCAACAGGGATCTTAATAGTATTCCAGCCCGGCACCACATCGAGCCCCAGGTTAAACCTATCGCTGTAGCTAAAATCAGACAAATAGTGCAGCCTATCATCAATGCGAATTGTCAGCCGCAGAGGCTGGGGGTCGGGGTTGTAGATATCTATCGCCAATTCGCGGTAACCCTGCCAGCTATTAAAAAAATCGCTAAAAGAAACTTCAGCATACTGCTCAGTGGTTAAATGCACTTTCAATGAGTGCTGCCCCTGGCTGAAAAAGTCGCTGTTAAGTTCGATATTTCCCTGAATGCCATGCAGATTCCTGTCGATTTCAAAATCCGCGATCAGCGGAAATATTTTTTCGGCATAGCGTTGATTTTGCGCCGTTACATAGACTTTAAAGAGGCTGGGGAAAACCAGCAACAGCACCAGTATGCGCGCGCACCACACCAGCCGATTGGGCTTTTTCAGCCAAAACAACCCCAGCCAGGCACCGCTGAGATCGCGCAGCAGATCCTGCCAGTTGCCATCGCGACCTATAAGAGCCTGGATAATCTCAATGCCTCCCCCGACAACCAATACCAACAAGGTTAGTATGACACTGGCGCGCAACCGGGAATGAGGCAGCCGTCTGCGCAGCGCGAATACCAGGCCGGCAAAGAAGAATATATGCCCACAGTCCCAGAGCGCGCGGAAGAAAGGGGTGGAGTAAATATCAGGGCCGCCAACAAAGAAAAAGGGGAAGGCTATCAGCAGCAATACGCCAGCTGCCAGGGCCAATAGATGATGTCTGGATAGGGAGCGCAATGGGGATTTCTCAGTAAGAAGTTTAATAAATCGACTGTCCCATACCATTGAATTGTTTGGCGAGATTGGTGGCGTAGTTATCGGTCATGCCGCTGATATAATCAATCACTGCCATCAGTGCCAGGTATTTATAGTTCTTTTCTCTGCCACTGACGCGGGGATGGAAATTGTTATCGCCAATCAGGGACATTACGCGATTATCTTTGTAAGTCATTTGCCTTGGGTCGCCGAGAGAGGCATAGACAGCGCTGCAAATAGTGCTCAGCAAAGTGCCTATGGTAGCGTAGGCCCCAATTTCCAGTTCAACGCGTTTGGAGTGGTTGAATATTTTGCGCTTGGCAAGATCTTTGGCCGCCTGCACTGCAGTCATCACCCGAGTATCGCACAGGGAAATCAAATCGCCTTCGACTTCACCCTTCAGGAAAGCCTTTTGGTGTTTGATAAAAGCCTCAGTGCCGGCATTGATAAAAGCATCTATCACCTTGCCGCGCACCAGTGCCGGCTTGCGGCCATCGTTGACTTTTTTCAGGGTGCGCTCAAGATCATCCAGCTGCGGCGAATCGTCGATCACCGGGCGGAGGATAGCGTAAATCTCCTGCCAGTTGAGGATGCCCATTTCCAGGCCGTCTTCAAGATCGATAATGCCGTAACAAAAATCGTCGGCGGCCTCCATCAGATAAACCAGCGGGTGGCGACAGTACCAATGTTCACCCTTGCTGATCAGCCCGGTTTTTTCAGCTATCTCATGAAAGTATTCCAGCTCGGATTGGAACACGCCGTATTTATTATTTTTAGGGCGCTGGTTCAACAGGGTTGCCGATGAGCACCAGGGATATTTCATGGATGAGGCCAGGGTTGCATAGGTCAAACGCATGCCCTGATGATACTGGTGATACTCGGACGTGGTCAGCACCCGCAATCCCTGGGCATTGCCTTCGAAGATGCGGATATCATCCTGCTCATCGGCAGCCAGATCCTGCAAAAAACTGGCGCCCTCGCGCTGGAACCAATTGCGTATGGCATCTTCACCGGTGTGGCCAAATGGCGGGTTGCCTATATCGTGGGCCAGGCAGGTGGCCTGGACAATATCGCCTATATCGGTGGGCCAGATATGCGTCGGCAGGTCGCCATTATCTTTTAGCGCGCGCCCGACCCTGATGCCCAGCGTTCGCCCGACACAAGCCACCTCAAGACTGTGAGTCATACGATTGTGGACATGGTCATTGGTGGCCAGTGGATGTACCTGGGTCTTGCGCGCTAAGCGGCGAAAGGCACCAGAGAAAATAATTTTATCGTGATCCGAGTGGAAGGGTGAGCGCCCCTCTTCATGCTTGGCCGGGCGATTGCCCAGGCGCTCAGCGCAGAGGAGTTGATTCCAGTTCATAGCCATAAGATATCCAATATTCTCTCAATCGTTTTTGCTGCATGCATGCCTTGGCAGCCAGGGTTCAGCTGTATTTTTTGCAGCCGTAGTTTACAACTTATAGTGCAAATAACTGTGATTTTTTATTGCCAGAAGGCAATAAAACCAATGCTGAAAAATGCGACAGGCGCACCAGTTAAATACCCCGAATAAAATGATGCGCACAAATAGAGGGCAGCAAATTTATCGGCGATCTTGGCTTTTGTAAAAAACACCCCTCTCAGATAAGTTATTTAACTTATTGATTTACCTTACTTTACTAAAGCCTGCCTCAAGCGTTTTTCGAGGTTTGATTTTCACCTGGCATAGTTACTGCAAAATCTCAAAAAAGCAATCTTGTATTCAAGATGGTATTTAAGATTTTACGCGGGAACGCCAATGACACATTTACTCGGCTCTACAATCGGCGAATGGCTGGCCGCCTATCGCAGCGGAAAAACAGATCCACGCAGCGAGATTCACGCCCTGCGCACGCAGCTGCAAAGCCATGACAACGCCTGGATTTACCTGCTCTCGCCCGCGGAGCTGGATGCACAGCTGGATCACCTCGACTCTGCCGACCGCAACCTGCCGCTGTTCGGTATTCCCTTCGCCGTTAAAGATAATATTGATGTTGCCGGTATAGCCACTACCGCCGCCTGCCCCGCGTTCAGCTACTTGCCCGAGCGCGATGCCACCTGCGTGGCACGCTTGAAGAAAGCCGGGGCGATAGTAATTGGCAAAACCAACCTGGATCAATTTGCCACGGGACTTGTAGGTACGCGATCACCCTACGGGGCAGTAGCCAATACATTCAAAGCCGAGTATGTATCCGGCGGTTCGAGTTCTGGCTCAGCCACCACTGTAGCGCGCGGGCTGGTGCCCTTCAGCCTGGGCACAGATACCGCAGGCTCGGGGCGGGTGCCCGCAGGCTTCAATAATATTGTCGGACTCAAACCGACCAAGGGCCGCTTCAGCACCCAGGGTGTGGTTCCCGCCTGCCGCAGCCTGGATTGCGTTTCCATTTTTGCTCTCACCGTGGAAGATGCAGAAATTGTTGCCAAGGTAATGGAAGGTTTTGATCCCGCCGATGGCTACTCGCGCACTGCACCCACAACGGCAAGCTATTTTCCACAGCGGCCGCGCTTTGGCATTCCCAGCGAACCCGATTGGTTTGGCGATACTGAAGCAGAAGCTGCCTGGCAGGCGACTCTGGAGACTCTGCGAGCGCTCGATGTCGAATTGGTCGAGATCAATTTCGCGCCCATGTTTGCCCTGGCGCAACTCCTTTACGGCGGCCCCTGGGTTGCTGAACGCGGTGTCGCCGTCGGCGAATTCCTGCAGGCGCATGCAGCGGATATGAATCCTGTGGTGCGCAGTATTATCGAAAAATCGGCAAATTTTTCCGCGATGGATACCTTTGCTGCGGAATACCAGCGCGCCGATTTAGCGCGGCAAATCCAAACGCTGATGAGCGCTGTCGATGCCCTGTTGGTGCCCACCTCGCCGCGCCACCCAACCCTTGCCGCCGTCGAGGCTGACCCGATTCTCGTCAACAGCCAGCTCGGCACCTACACCAATTTTGTCAACCTCGCCGATTGCTCTGCACTGGCATTGCCGGCCAGCCTGCGCGCCGACGGATTGCCGTTCGGCATCACCCTGATAGCCCCAGCCTGGCAGGATGCAGCCCTGGCCGCGTTTGGCAAAACCTGGCAGGCACACACCGATTTACCGCTCGGCACCAGCCAGCGCAAAGCGCCAGCACTCAGCGCAAAAAATAACGCTCCCGAAGGCTATGTGCGCCTTGCCGTGGTTGGGGCACACCTCACCGGTATGCCGCTCAATATCCAATTGCAGGAGCGCAAGGCGCTGTTTGTGGAGAGCACCTTCACCGCCAGCCATTACCGCCTGTTTGCCCTGCCCAATACCACACCACCGAAACCGGGATTGATTCGCAGCCCACAGCAGGGTGGTGCAGAAATTATTGTGGAATTGTGGGATGTGCCACTCGCGCACTTCGGTAGTTTTGTGGCCCTGATTCCCGCCCCACTCGGTATAGGTACATTGACGCTGCACGATGGCCGCGAAGTCAAAGGTTTTATTTGCGAGGGTGCGGCCATTGAGGGAGCAAAAGATATTACCCATTTCGGCGGCTGGCGCGCTTACATCAAATCGCTGCAGAGCTAAACGGATTAAAAAAGTTAGCAAAAAAATATTTCAAGAATTTGCATCGGAGAAGACCATGTTCCATACAGTACTGATTGCAAACCGCGGCGAAATCGCCGTGCGCATTGCCAAGACCTTGAAAAAGATGAGCGTGAAATCAGTGGCGGTTTACTCCGATGCTGATCGCAACTCGGCCCATGTCACTGCCTGCGATATGGCGGTGTGCCTCGGTGGAAACACTGCTGCAGAGAGCTACCTGCAAGTGGATCGCATACTCGCCGCCGCGCGCGAAAGCGGTGCCCAGGCGATTATTCCCGGTTATGGTTTTCTCTCCGAAAACGCCCATTTTTGCGAACAGTGCGAAGCCGCAGGCATAGCTTTCTGCGGCCCCACACCGGATCAGATCCGCCGCTTTGGCTTAAAGCACACCTCGCGCGAAATTGCCGAAGCCGCCGGCGTACCACTCACGCCCGGCACAGGTTTATTGGGCTCTGTGGAAGAAGCTGTTACCTCAGCGGCAGCATTGGGTTATCCCGTGATGCTGAAAAGTACCGCAGGTGGTGGTGGCATTGGTTTGACCCGCTGCAATAGCGAAGAAGAACTGGTCAATGCCTATGAATCGGTAAAACGCCTGGGGCAAAATTTTTTCAGCGATAGCGGTGTATTCCTGGAGCGCTTTGTCGACAACGCCCGCCATGTTGAAGTGCAGATCTTTGGCGATGGCAAGGGCAATGTGCTCTGTCTCGGCGAGCGCGATTGCTCGCTGCAGCGCCGCAACCAGAAAGTGGTTGAGGAAACGCCCGCACCGCATCTGCCCGCCGCCACTCGCGCAAAACTGTTGGCCGCCTCCAAAAGCCTGGGTGAAGCGGTCAGCTACCGTTCTGCCGGCACCATTGAATATATTTACGATGTCGCACGCGATGCGTTTTATTTTCTTGAGGTGAATACTCGGCTACAAGTTGAGCACCCAATTACCGAAGCCTGCACCGGCGTGGATCTGGTGGAGTGGATGATACTCACCGCCGCCGATGAAGCGCCAAACTTGAATATTGATATCACTCCGCAAGGTGCTGCTATTGAGGTGCGCCTCTATGCGGAAGACCCAGTGCGCGATTTCCAGCCTTCGCCGGGCGTGTTGACCGATGTTGTCTTTTCTGAATCTGCGCGCATAGATACCTGGGTGGCCACGGGCACAGAGGTATCGCCCTACTACGACCCGATGATTGCCAAAATTATTGTGCACGCCGAAGATCGCAACAGCGCCATTGCGAAAATGCAAGCAGCTCTGAATGAAACTCGCGTGGCCGGTATAGCCACCAACCTCGACTACCTGCGGCAAATTATCGCGGTGGATTTTTTTGCAAGCGGTGATGTTGCCACCAACAAACTTGCCAGCTTTGCTTACCAGGCACCCGTGGTGGAAGTGATCCAACCGGGAACCTACACCAGCATACAGGATTATCCCGGCAGGGTCGGTTACTGGAGCGTTGGCGTTCCTCCCTCTGGGCCGATGGATGATTACGCCTTCCGCCTGGCCAACCGCATTGTCGGCAACCACCCCGATGCTGCCGCGCTGGAGATTACCCTGATAGGTCCAAAATTGCGTTTCCACAGCGACGCTGTAATTGCACTGACAGGCGCGAAATCGCCGGCCAAACTCGATGGCCAACTGATTGGTTTCTGGTCGCCGATCAGCGTCAAGGCCGGCCAGGTACTGGAAGTGGGCAAAGCCGAAACCGGCTGCCGCGCCTATCTCGCGGTGCGCAATGGTTTCGATGTACCGGTTTATCTCGGCAGCCGCTCCACCTTTGCCCTCGGCCAGTTCGGCGGCCACGCCGGCCGCACCCTGCGCGCAACCGATATGCTGGCGATCAGCAATCCGGCGATTGCCGCCTGCACCACTCCCGCCCCCAGTTTCGCTCCTGCCGCCGCACCTTTGGGCCTGATCCCCGATTACCCCAATGAATGGGAAATCGGTGTGCTCTACGGCCCACACGGTGCGCCGGATTTTTTTACCGAAGATGCAATTGATATGTTCTTTGCCACTGCCTGGGAAGTACATTACAACTCCAATCGCCTGGGTATTCGCCTCAACGGCCCCAAGCCCACCTGGACGCGCAGCGACGGCGGTGAAGCCGGCCTGCATCCCTCCAATATCCACGATACCGAATACGCCATAGGTTCCATCAATTTCACTGGCGATATGCCCGTCATACTCACCAAGGACGGCCCCAGCCTCGGCGGTTTTGTCTGTCCGGTCACTATTGTGAAAGCGGAATTGTGGAAAGTCGGCCAGGTAAAACCCGGCGATAAAATCCGTTTCAAACGCTTGAGTTTTGACAGCGCCCTCGCGCTGGAATTGGCTGCGGATAAAGCGATTGAAAGTTTGAGCGTGCACGCCGAGGTTGCTTTAACTCCGATTGTAAAGCCATTCAACACGCTCTCTGATTGCATCCTGGCTTCACTGCCCCCCGAAGGCAGCCGCCCTCTGGTGAGCTATCGCCAGGCCGGCGATAAATATTTATTGCTGGAGTACGGCGATAATATTCTCGAGCTGAGCCTGCGCCTGCGTGTGCATGCACTGATGGAAGCCTTGAAAGCGAATCCTATCGCAGGGGTTATAGAGCTGTCTCCCGGCGTGCGCTCGCTGCAAATCAACTACGACAGCCGCATTGTCCACCAGCAGCAACTGGTAGAAAAACTGCTGCTGATTGAAGCCACACTCGGCAATGCCCGCGATATCAAAGTACCTAGCCGGATTGTCTATTTGCCGATGGCCTTCGAAGATTCGGCCACACTCGATGCTGTAGCGCGTTATCGCCAATCGGTGCGCGACACAGCGCCCTGGCTGCCGAGCAACACAGAGTTTATGCGGCGCATCAACGGCCTGGATTCAGTGGCAGAGGTTCGCGATATTTTATTTGCCACCAGCTATATGGTGCTGGGGCTGGGCGATGTTTACCTGGGTGCGCCCTGCGCTGTGCCGGTCGATCCGCGTCACCGCTTATTGACATCCAAATACAATCCCGCACGTACTTATACCGCCGAAGGCACGGTGGGTATTGGCGGAGTCTATATGTGCGTCTACGGAATGGATTCCCCCGGCGGCTATCAGCTGGTTGGCCGCACCCTGCCGATCTGGAATAAATTTCTGAAGAACAGCGATTTCAAAAACGGCGAACCCTGGCTGCTGAAATTTTTTGATCGCGTGCGCTACTACCCGGTGAGCGAAGAAGAGCTGAGTGAGCAGCGTGAAGCATTCCGCGAAGGCCGTCTGCAACTGCGCATCGAAGAGGATTTTTTCAGCCTGGCGGAACACGAACAATTCCTGCAGGACAATGCCGCCAGCATCGCCGATTTTAGATCCAAACAGCAGGCTGCTTTCACAAAAGAGGTGGCTCTCTGGCAGGCCGATGAAGAGGCTCAGGTTGATGCCGCGCTGCAAGTAAAGATCAACACTAATCCGATCGAAGTCGATGGCCATGCGGTAACCGCCGATATCAGCGGCAATATCTGGAAACTGCTGGTCGAGCCGGGGCAAATGGTCGAAATCGATCAACCACTGTTGATTGTCGAGGCCATGAAAATGGAGTTTTCGGTCTATGCCGATCGCGCCGCAAAAGTAACCTCGATTCACTGTTCACCGGGCAAGCCTGTGAATGCCGGGGATTTGTTGGTAGTGCTCGAAGAATAATTGCCGGTGGCCGACACAAGTGCAGGCTGCCCGGTAGCCTAGGGTAAACATATGAAAGCAACAAGAAGCAATTTTAAAAAAAAGGCAGCGGAGCCACGCACCAATTTAACCGAGCAAATTTATCAAACCATAAAGCAGGATATTTTTACTTTTCGCCTGCTGCCGGGAGATCGCTTCAGCGAAAATGAAATTGCCGAGCGAGTGATGGCAAGCCGCACACCGGTGCGCGAAGCACTGGCGCGACTGCAACGCGAAGGCTTTGTCGAGGTGTCTTTTCGCAGCGGCTGGCAAGTAAAGCCTTTTGATTTCAATCAATTTGAGCAGCTCTACGATGTGCGCATAGTGCTGGAGCTGGCAGCGGTAAAAAAATTATGCGAGATGGAGCCGCCTCCCAACCTGGAGGATTTAAAAAGGATATGGCTGGTAAAACCGGAAGACCGGCTTGAGGATGGGCCGACAGTCTGCGCACTGGATGAACGTTTTCACGAACAGTTGATAGAGGCAACCGGCAATAGCGAAATGGCGCGCATTCACCACGATATTACCGAGCGCCTTCGTATTATTCGCCGTATTGACTTTACCCAGCGAAATCGTATTGAGGCCACCTACGATGAGCACGCAAAAATCTTGCGCACCATTATGGAAAGGCGGGCAGAAGAAGTAAAAAGTTTATTGAAGACCCATATAGAAGCCAGCAAGTCTGAAGTGCGAAAGATTACCTTGCATATGCTCTACGAAGCACAGCAGTTGCAAAAAGATCATTAGATTTAAACAAACAACACACTCGCAAGAGCCAGGGATAGGAATGGTGTTGCAACAACAGGCAAAAGGCCATAGTAAAAAACGAGTATTCCTACTCAACAAAAATGAAGCAAGTAAACCAACTGAGCAACAGATCGGAGACTACCCATGAAGCTGAAATCATTAGCAAAACACGTCGGGGCACTCGGTATAGCCGCCGGCTTGACCCTCGCCTCATTGAGCACCCAGGCAGCGGATACCATCAAGGTAGGTATACTGCATTCACTCTCAGGCACCATGGCTATTTCAGAAACAACATTGAAAGACACCATGTTGATGTTGATTGACGAACAGAATAAAAAAGGCGGCCTGCTCGGCAAGAAACTTGAGCCAGTCGTGGTTGACCCCGCCTCCAACTGGCCGCTGTTTGCGGAAAAAACCCGCGAACTGCTGGAGAAGCAAAAAGTAGCGGCCATCTTCGGCTGCTGGACCTCGGTATCGCGCAAGTCGGTACTGCCGGTAGTGGAAGAATTGAAAGGAATTCTGTTCTACCCCGTGCAATACGAAGGTGAAGAATCTTCGCGCAATGTTTTCTACACAGGTGCTGCACCCAACCAACAGGCGATTCCCGCCGTGGATTACCTGATGAAGGAAGGCAAGATAAAGCGCTGGGTGCTGGCGGGTACCGATTATGTCTACCCACGCACTACCAACAAAATTCTTGAAGCCTACCTGAAATCCAAAGGCGTGAAGCAAGAAGATATCATGATCAACTACACTCCCTTCGGTCACTCCGATTGGCAGAATATTGTTTCCAGTATCAAGCAATTTGGCTCTGCCGGCAAAAAGACTGCAGTGGTCTCCACCATTAATGGCGATGCCAACGTGCCTTTCTATCGCGAACTGGCCAACCAAAAAATTACTGCAACCGATATTCCGGTTGTCGCCTTCTCTGTGGGTGAAGAGGAGCTCTCTGGTATAGATGCCAAGCCGCTGGTGGGTCACCTGGCTGCCTGGAACTATTTCATGAGCGACAAATCTGCAGCCAACGCCGAATTTATCAAGAAGTGGCAAGCCTTTACCAAGAATCCAAAGCGCGTAACCAACGATCCTATGGAAGCTCACTACATTGGCTTCACCATGTGGGTTAAAGCCGTTGAGAAAGCAGGCACGACTGACAGCAACAAAGTCATTGATGCAATGGTTGGCCTGGAAGCGCCAAACCTGACTGGCGGCGTCAGCAAAATGCTGCCCAACCACCATATCACCAAGCCAGTGCTGATTGGCGAGATCCAGGAAGATGGGCAATTCCTCACTGTATCGCAAACTCCCAACCTGGTTCCCGGCGATGCCTGGTCCGACTACCTGGAAGGCAGCAAGGATCTGGAGTCTGACTGGGTCAAACTGAAGTGCGGAAACTACAACACCAAAACCAACAAATGTTTGGGTGCTGCAGCCAAATAGGATTTTCTTAAAGAAAAAAATAGAGGTGCAGCCAGGCTGCACCTCTATTTAAACAAATCACTGATGGATTGCCTTGCAAGCCACGCAACAATAAAAATCGAAACACGAGATATGATCTTATGAGATGGTTAATGGCAAAACCAACGCCCTTTACTACAGGCCATTATTTTTCGTTGCGCCACTTAACGCTATTCATGTTTCTAGTGCTTAGCTTGATCAATTACAGCCATGCGCAAACAGCTGAAGCAGTGACTGATACAGCCACAACTGCTGAGTCAGCACAAAATTTTGAACAACTACTGGAGCAGATTCCCCAGGGCAGCCTGGCGGATCGCGCCGATACGCTGAAAAAACTTGCTGCCTTAAACGATAGTCGCAGCATAGAAATAATTGCCGCCCTGCAACAGGGGAAACTATTGGCCAACAGCGCCAATAAACTGGCTATTGCGCAGGAGGATGGCAGCCTGAATGAGGCTCTCGGCAAAAACAAAATTGCTCGCGAACAAACCGATGACTATACAAAAATTCCCGTCAACAACAGCCTGCGCAACCAACTCAGCAGCCTGTTGGCACAATTGAATCTCAACCACGCCGATGAAAAAGTTCGCCTGAGTGCAGTCAAGCGTTTTATCAATGATGGCCTGGATGAAGACAGTGCGGCACTGCTGCAACAGCAAATAGCACTTGAAAAGGATTCAGACGTGATTGATGCCATCAAGGTTGCCATGGCAATTTATGGCCTGCGTAGCGACGATGAAACTTTGCGCAGGGAATCCATAAAGAATTTACACGGCTCCCTGGAACCGGAGGCGCGCACCGCGCTCAACGAACTTGCCAGCGACAGCAGCAACGAAGAAATTCGCCGGGAAGCAGAATTTGCCCTGCAGGCGATCGACAATAAAATCAGCTACTACCGCTTCGGCGAGAATGTGTTCTTTGGCTTGAGCCTGGGCTCAGTGCTGCTGCTATCGGCCATCGGCCTTGCCATCACCTTCGGAGTGATGGGCGTGATCAATATGGCCCACGGCGAAATGATGATGATAGGTGCCTATACCACCTGGGTTATCCAGCAGTTATTTCCCAACCAGTTGGCCTATAGCCTGCTGATGGCCATTCCCGCGGCCTTTCTGATGGCGGGTATTGTCGGTGTGATTATCGAGCGCAGTGTCATACGTTTTTTATATGGCCGCCCCCTGGAGACCCTGCTCGCCACCTTCGGTGTCAGCCTGATTCTGCAACAGGCAGCACGCAGTATTTTCAGCCCGCTCAATCGCGCAGTTAGCCTGCCTGAATGGATGAGCGGCTCGTTGGTCATCAATCCCGTGTTATCGCTGACTTACAATCGCCTGTTTATTTTGTTGTTCGGCATTGCCGTATTTTGCCTGCTGTTGGCGATCCTTAAAAAAACCTCGCTCGGTTTGAAAGTGCGCGCGGTTTCGCAAAACCGCACTATGGCTCGCGCTGTAGGCGTGCGCGCAAATTGGGTGGATGCCCTCACCTTCGGCCTGGGCTCCGGCATTGCCGGGGTTGCTGGCGTGGCGCTATCGCAATTGACCAACGTGGGCCCAAACCTCGGCCAGGCTTATATTATCGATTCCTTTATGGTGGTGGTATTCGGCGGTGTCGGCAATTTATGGGGCACGCTGGTGGGTGCCATGGGCCTCGGCATTATCAATAAATTCCTGGAGCCCTATGCCGGTGCGGTGCTCGCCAAAGTATTGGTGCTGGTGCTGCTTATTCTGTTTATCCAGAAAAAACCCAAAGGTCTGTTTCCGCAAAAGGGGCGTGCAGCGGCGGATTGATTTCGCAAAGAAATTAATCGTCTCCCCTTAATTTTTGATGAGAGAATTGCATGTTAACCAAACGTTTATTATTGAATGATCGCGGCGGTCTGATTGTACTGGGGCTGGTTGCGCTGATTATGCTGGTAGTGCCGGTATTGAACCTGTGGGTGCCAAGCGATTCTGCTTTACACTTATCCACCTACACAGTCACCCTGCTGGGGAAATTTTTATGCTATGCATTGCTGGCATTATCTGTGGATTTGATCTGGGGCTACTGTGGAATATTATCCCTCGGCCAGGGCGCATTTTTCTCACTGGGCGGCTACGCTATGGGAATGTATTTGATGCGGCAGATTGGCAACCGCGGCCAATACGGCAATGCCGAACTGCCGGACTTTATGGTGTTTTTGAATTGGGAACACCTGCCCTGGTACTGGTTTGGCTTTGACAATTTCTGGTTTGCCATGCTGATGGTGATGCTAGTGCCCGGACTGCTGGCATTTGTCTTTGGCTGGCTGGCCTTTCGCTCGCGGGTTACCGGCGTTTACTTTTCGATTATCACCCAGGCCCTGACCTATGCGCTGATGCTGGCATTCTTCCGCAATGAAATGGGCTTTGGCGGCAACAATGGCCTCACTGATTTCAAAGACATACTGGGCTTTAGCATTACCGCTGATGGCACCCGGATTGGATTGTTTTTAGCTTCAGGGTTTGCATTGATATTTGCCTATCTCGCCTGCCGCTACATTGTGACTTCACGCCTGGGACGCATTGCCATTTCGATACGCGATGCAGAAACCCGCACCCGCTTCTGCGGCTACAAGGTGGAATCCTACAAACTCTGGCTATTTGTTTTTTCATCGGTGCTGGCGGGTATCGCCGGTGCGCTCTATGTGCCGCAAGTGGGCATTATCAATCCCGGAGAGTTCTCGCCACTCAACTCCATTGAACTGGTGGTATGGGTTGCCACCGGTGGTCGCGGCACTCTGTATGGAGCAATCGTCGGCGCCTTCTCGGTCAACTACAGCAAAACACTGTTTACCTCCTTCTCGCCTGAGAGTTGGCTGTTTGTTCTGGGCGCACTGTTTGTGCTGGTTACATTGGTATTGCCCAAGGGTCTGGTGGGTTTATTTGCCCGCAATAAAAAAACCGAATCCGCCCATGAGTCCCTTGAGGCAAATCCCACAGAGAAAAAAGAGGTAACAGCAGAATGAATATTCTCGCCCATGCAAAACAGGCACTGCCAGTGAGAGACCCCAATTTCGGCGCGGCCTTGGACAGTGATTCAGCGGCAGAAGATTTCGGCGGGGCTGTCGATAATTTTGGAGCACCCATTGATACCAGCAAGCGCACTATCCTCTACGTGGAAGGTATCACCGTTAACTTTGATGGCTTCCGCGCGCTCAACAATTTGAACTTGTATATCGACGATGGCGAGCTGCGCTGCATTATAGGCCCCAATGGCGCGGGTAAAACCACCATGATGGACGTGATTACCGGCAAGACCAAACCCGATTCCGGCGCTGTGTATTTTGGTCGCCAGATCAACTTACTCGAACTCTCCGAGCACCAGATAGCACGCGGAGGCATAGGCCGCAAATTCCAGAAGCCCACGATTTTTGAAGCGCTTACGGTGTATGAAAACCTGGAACTGGCCACCGCCTCCAACAAGGCGGTGTGGTGGACCTTGACCAGGGCACTTACCGGCGAACAAAAATATCGCATTGATGAAGTATTAATACAAATAGGCCTGGCGGAATTGCGCCACAAAAATGCCGGGGCACTCTCCCATGGACAAAAGCAGTGGCTGGAAATCGGCATGCTACTGATGCAGAGCCCGCGCGTGCTATTGGTCGATGAGCCGGTGGCGGGCATGACTGGCGAGGAGACCGAAAAAACTGCCGAGTTGCTATTGTCACTCGCCGGCAAGCATTCGGTGATTGTCGTTGAGCACGATATGAAATTTGTCCGCTCGATTGCCCGCAAGGTGACTGTGTTGCATCAAGGTTCCGTATTGACGGAAGGCACCATGGACCAGGTGCAGAATGATCCAAAAGTGATTGAAGTGTATTTAGGGGAATAGCGCGTGCTGACAATAAACAATATCAACCAGTATTATGGCCAGAGCCATATTTTGTGGGATCTGTCACTGACGTTGAAGCCGGGCACCTGCGGCTGCCTGATTGGCCGCAACGGCGTGGGCAAAACCACCCTGCTGAAATGCATTACCGGTATTTTGCCGGTGCGCGATGGAGCCATCGAATTCAACGGAAAAGATATCAATAAATTATCCACCGAGGCCCGCGCTCGCTCGGGCATTGGCTTTGTGCCCCAGGGCCGCGAAATTTTCCCGCTCTTGACGGTAGAGGAGAATCTAAAGATATCTCTGGGTGCGCGCAGCGATAAACTGCGCAGCATTCCGTCGCATATCTATGAGCTGTTCCCTGTATTAAAGGATATGAAATCGCGACGCGGTGGCGACTTGTCCGGCGGGCAGCAACAGCAGTTGGCGATTGGCAGGGCGCTGGTGCTGGACCCGAAGCTGTTGATCCTCGATGAACCCACCGAAGGCATACAGCCCAATATCATTCGCGATATAGGCAATGTGATACGCAAGCTGAACAGCGAACTTGGGCTGACCGTTTTGCTGGTGGAGCAAAAACTGCCTTTTGCCCGGCGCGTGGCCGACGATTTCTTTATTATGGAAAAAGGCAGTGTGGTAGCCACAGGCCCGATCTCTGGCCTGAGCGATGAGTTGGTGCAGAAATATTTGAGCGTTTAAACCGCTCGCGCCGCATTGAAGGCCAGCAATTCATCGGGCCTGTCGGTAAATACGGCATCCACACCCAGGGATTGCAGCCAAGTCCAATCATCGGCATGGTTGGCCGTATAGACCCAGTTTTGCAATCCTCTGTTGCGCGCATCCTGCAGGAGTTCGCGCGAGAGGAAACTCAGGTGGGTATTAAAGGAGTAGGCTTTCAAAGCGTCGCAACAGCGGGCATAGTCAAGCGGAATCCCCTCGATCAAGGCAGCGCGCCGCACCTGCGGCAATAGCTGCAAGCATTGGTACAGCTGCTGGTGATCAAAACTGGAGATAATATACTGCTCGTAACTCTGCTGCCGCTCGCGGCAGAAGCTGTCGAGCATTTCTTTGAGTGCGGGTACAGAATTCGCACCTTTTATTTCAATATTCAGCAGCGCCCTGCTACCCACCAGCTCCAATACCTGTTGCAAGCTGGGAAGGGTTTCGCCGTTCTCCAAATGCTGCTGACGCAGATAGGCCAGGGAGACATCGGTAATAATTCCCTGCCCCGATACCACCCGCCCCAACCTGCGGTCGTGGGTCACCAGCAATTCACCCTCCACCTGCCAGATATCTATCTCTATAGCATCGACACCCAGGGTCAATGCCCGCGCAATCGCCGCCAGGCTATTTTCAGGCAGTGGATTATTGTTCACCAGGGGCCCACCGCGATGGGCAATACACATAAGGGCTGACATAAACTTCTCGCACGTAAGGTTAGGAGACTACGGCCAGTATGGCAGCAGCAGGCGCTGCCGGCAATTTGCACCACAGAGGTATACCGCACTCACCAGAATATCAGTGGCATTCTTGGCTTGATTGAATACAATACCCCACTTGCCAGGGTCATTGACCCCCATTAAACCCAGAATATTCGGATTGCGATGAAAATACCTAAACGATTAACTCCATTGGTTGAAGATGGATTGATAGACGAAGTGCTATTCCAACTGATGAGCGGCAAGGAAGCTCAGGTGTTTGTGGTAAGTTGCAACGACGAGATCCGCTGTGCAAAAGTCTACAAAGAAGCCAAAAAACGCAGCTTCAAACAGGCGGTGCAATACCAGGAAGGCCGCAGCGTACGCAATTCCCGGCGCGCCCGCGCCATGGCCAAGGGGACAAAATTTGGCCAGAAAGAGCAAGAGGAAGCCTGGCTCAATGCCGAGGTGGATGCCCTCTATCGCCTGGCCGAAGCCGGTGTGCGCGTGCCCACACCCTACTGGTTTGTCGAGGGCGTACTGCTGATGGAGCTGATCGTCGATGATGAAGGTGATCCGGCCCCGCGCCTGGATGACGTCGCCTTCGATGCCGAGGTCGCACGTGACTATCACGGCCGCATGATGATGGAAATTGTGCGCATGCTCTGCGCTGGCCTGGTTCACGGCGATCTCTCGGAATTCAATGTGCTGATTGATGCTGAAGGACCGGTGGTTATAGATTTACCGCAAGCTGTGAATGCCGCAGGCAACAACAACGCAAAGATGATGCTGACCCGCGATGTCAGCAATATGACCCAGTATTTTGGCCAATATGCACCAGACCTGCTGGTGACCCACTACGCCGAAGAGATCTGGGATCTCTATGAGCATGGCCGCCTGCACCCCAATGTGAAACTCAGCGGCCAATTCGCCGAGAGCGATGTGGAGGCGGATATTGCCAGCATGCTGCGGATTATCGAGCATGCCAAAGAGGAAGAAGCTGAGCGCAAAGAGCGTGAGCGTATGGCTCGGGATGGGGAGTTCTGACAGCTATAAAATGATATTAACGGAAATATCCAATGAAAACCGTAATCGCAAAGGGAATCAAGACCACAGGGAAAAGCAAACTAATATTTTGCTTAACTCTATTGATCATGCTGCCCCTGTCGGCAGCCAGCCAGTCCGCACCGCTAAAACACAGCGACTTCCAGCTATTCTGGCAAGAATTCAGAGAGGCGAGCCTAGCGGATGACTATGCCACCCTGGCCAGCCTGACCAAATTCCCCCTGCAGGTGAAAGGGCTAAGCGATGAACCGCTCGCGGCCAACTACAAAGCCAACGAATTCAAAAAAATATTTCCCCAGCTGCTGACCCAGGTGGTCTACCAATACCAGGACGGCAAGCTGACCGAGACAACGCTCAAGGAAGTTATCCGCAAAAAGGAAAAAATAGCGGCCTCCCCCAAAGAGACGGAAATCCGGGTCGATCAGATTAAATTTAAATTGATTGATGGAAAATGGTTTTTAACCCGAGCCTACATAGGGCAATAGCGATTTTTAGGAGCGCTAATATGCATTTATTCAAAACAACCCTATTGACCCTATTATTATATTTTTCTTTAAGCGCTCATGCAGCTTCCGCAACAGAGCACAATTTTCAAGCGTTCTGGGACAAATTCAAGGCGGCCAGCCTGGCAAATAATTACCCCGAACTGGAGAAAATGATTTATTTTCCTCTGGCGATAAAAGGCACAACAGATGATGTACCCATTAAAAAATATGGCAAAAATGACCTGCGAAAAATTTACCCCAAACTAATGCAACAGACGGTATCCCAGCTTGATAGTGCAGATAAATTTATTGATATGCCCTTTGCCGAACTTATTAAAAAGATAGACAAGGTGGATGCCTCAACTGAAGACCAGCATACTAGAGTTGAACAGTTTGAATTTAGCCTTATCAATAACCAATGGTATTTGGTAAGCGCTTATCTGGAAGAGCAATAGCCATTAAAAAGACCCATGTATCCGCATGGATCTTTTTATATCGCCAATATGTCAGGGCCTGTTGGCATTATTAAAAGCGAAAGCCAGCATCCAGCATAACAGAGCTAAATGAGTTATCCCCATTGGTGTAAGACAAACCTGCACTGAATTGTTCGGTGAAGAATTTTCGCGCGCGCAGCTGATAGGTAGTATCTGAGTCACCATTGCCAAATATACCGCCGATGCTTAAACTGTGATCAAAATAATAATCAGCGCCCATCAGGGTATATATCCCTTCCTCTTGATCCGCTACACTAGCTTGAATGTTGATGAAATTGTCTGCACCCAACGCGGTAACATATTTTACAGCCAGGTTGGCATCATAACCATCGTCGCGATCATAACTCGTAAACACCAACAGGCCATCGGTAGGAGTTACACCCAGAGTAGCATTCCAATCATTATTCAAGTCTGATCCGTATTCTTTTGACTCGAATTTGCTCTGCGCCGCCTCGACATTAAAATACAAAGAAGCTTCCGATAGAAAATAATTCGCTCCCACCTTATAGGATTCAAAATCATAACCCAGCCAGGATGTGCGATATGCTTCTGCATAAGCAGCACCATTCCTTCCCATAAATGCTGCCTCGGCCAAGGGCGTATTGGCAGTTTCCACCTCACTGAAGTAAAATCCGCCAAGCAGGCCATAGGTTTCGGATGCCCCCGCATTATCATAATCAGAATGATATGCTAGCGCATGAATATCAGCCCGGTAAGAATCAGCAAGTACGCCCCCTGAAAAACATGCGATACCGAAAAAAACAAAATTTTTAATTCTCATAAAACTCCCTTAAATAACAATCCAGAAAATGCAGGAAAAATCCGTCAACAGAAACTTAAGCGGCGATCACATTTTTACTCTTTGAAAAAAATATCGAAAAAAAGCAAGCAAGAAAAGGATTACAACCACAAGTACGCTTTCAGAGATTCAATTCAGCAAAAAGCCAATACCAAAGAATTAGCTTTTTGCTGAGCCGAATGATCTGATTAAAAATGCAGACCGACTGCAACAGAAATAGTATGCCCATCAGGAGCATCGGTGTAGGCGAGACCAGCATTGAACTGTTCTGTGAAAAATTTGTGTGTGCGTATAGTGTAGGAATTGTCTGAGTCTACATTTTCAAGTTGGCCGCCAACACTAAAGGTACGATCAAAGTAATAGTCAGCTCCTACAGATGTGTAGGTCTCTTCCCCCTCATCATCCCCATCTACCACCTGGGCCTCGATATTGATAAATTCCCCTGCACCTGTTGCTGTAACATATTTGGCCGAGAGATTGGCATCATAGCCTTGATCATGATAATACTCGGTTGAAATGAGCAAACCCTCTATGGGCGTAACACCCAAGGTTGTACCCCAATCATTGTCTGTATCCGACCCGTATTTCGCTTGATCTGCAGAAACATCAAAGTAAAGAAAGGCGTCAGGAATAAAATAATCTGCACCCACAGTATATGATTCATAATCTTCGCCAGGAAAATCTGCACGAGATGCAATAGCATAAACACCGCCATTCTTGTTCAAAAATGCAGATTCTGCTATCGGCAGGTTAGCTGTTTCTACCTTTTCAAAATAATATTTCCCACCCAGGGTATAAACATCCATCTCATCACGGGCATAGTCCATATCCACTCGAGTTAAACCAGCAATAACCTCAGCTTGAT
>DATMSP010000062.1:0-7080 GCA_035565295.1 Cellvibrio sp.
GTTATGAAAAACCTCATGTAGTAGCTGATTCCCATTTAAAGACATGTCATTTATATAAATGTATTTTTTTCCAACCGTTGCACAAGCAAATTGACACTTAGAAGAGTTGCTTAAAAATTTAGCATATCCAGCATCTACAGATGCCAGCCCCTCCCTACTCACAACATGCAAATCACCCACTCCATTGCCGCTATATACTTCTAAATCGATAGTCAATGTATATTCTTTTTTACAACCTAACCCAAAAAAATTGCAATCCCCTTTTACTGTACGTTTTCCAGAAACTTTAGATATTAATGCATCCCGCTGCTTCTCTTGGCCCCCCTCAACACTGACTGTGGCTTTAATTATTGCATTTCCATTTTCATCAAATGTTATATTGTCTGCCAATTCTGGGTTTTTAATAAAGTTTTTTGATGCTCCAGCTGAATCACCATCAACCTCCTCAACACCTCCCCCCTCCGCAATCCTCCTAACCCCAGCCCCCACCGCATAAACAAACGCCGCCCCCGCCGCACCATTGGCAAACTTGCCACCGGTAATTTCAGAAATTGTCCCGCCCACAAACGCACTGCTGACAAAACCTTCCCAGCTGCTCGCACCACCTCCCACAGCACCGCCAATACCCGCACTGATAAATCCATGCCCAAATTTACCGCCCATCATCACACTGGAGACTCCACCCGCTACACCCCTGCTCAGGAAACCGGCCCAGTCACTGCCTCCACCCGCATAGGCAGTGAGTATGCCCGTTAATGCCCCTATGGCAATATTGCCACCGTTGGCTGCTGCACCGGCTGCACCCGAAACAGCGCCGATCCAGGCCCAGGCGGCTGATCCGCAGGCAGTGTTGCCTTCACAGAGCACGGTGGCGACTATGGCCACTATAGCACCGACAAAGGGGCGGATTTCATTCCAAGCTTTTTTCAGGAAATTGAAACCGCTGGGGTCGGTCATGTTCAGCGGATTGTTGAGCACATAGGAATAGCGATTGTAATTCTGGGTATTGGCGGCAGCCTGGATATAGGGATCGGCCTGCAGGAAGCGGCCCAGGCGCGCATCATAGATGCGGCCGTTCATATGGATAATGCCCATATCGTCCAGCATCTCGTGTCCAGTGAAGCCACGAGTAGTGATGGGTTGCGCGAATATATTTCCGGCATCTATTTTTAATGCGGCAATACGCTGAGCATCCGTGAGTGAGCTCCAGGTATCACCATCGCGCCTTGCGCCCCAGGGGTCAAAACTCAGGGAGTGGATGACTTTGCCATTGCTGTCGGTAATCACATCCACCGAGCCCAGGTGATCGTTAAACACAAAGGCTGTGTGACTGGCATTGCTCAGCCACTGATGTTGCGCGCTGGTTTTATAGGTAAAAATTGCGCCGCCCGCATAGCGCTTCCACTCCACTTCGGAAGAGTTGGAGCGCTGGATGCGTTCGATATTGCCCAGGTAAGTGGTTGTGGTGGTGATGCCGCTTTTGCTATCCACCCGCTGCCAGCGCGCGCGATCTGCGCCGTAGCTGAATTGGGTGGTGCTGCTGTTTTTGCTGAGGCTTTTGACCATATCGTAGCTGGTGTAGCTGAACGCGCGCTGATTGTCCTGCAGCATATTGCCATTGGCATCGTACTTAAAAATTTCTTTGGTGCTGCCCTGGGTGATGCTAGTTACAGCATGGGGGCCAGCATTGCCATCCTGATCGCCATAGTGATAATCACCCAAGTCTTTTTTATAGGTGATATTTCCCAGACCATCGTACTTGATATCCTCTGCGCCGCAGGCGGGGTTGAGTTCTGCTGTGTTTTTTACTGTGGCAGTCAGGCGATTCAAGCCGTCGTAGCAAAAACTTTCTGAAATATTTTTAGCGGTGCTGCTGCCGACATTAGCACTTTTATTGGTGCGGAATTTCAGGTTGCCGAGACTATCCCAACCGTAGGTTTGATCCTGGATAGTGGATTGCAGCCCCAGGGCCGATGTCAAGGCAGAGCTGGCCTTTTGCGATTCGAGCAGGCCGGTTTTATCGTTGTAGGCATTCACAACAACGAAGGCGCCGTTATTGCGCAATTCTTCCAGGATTTGGCCGCGGGCATTGGTGCGGGTAATTTCATTGAGTATGCCCTTGCCTCCCCCGACCGGCGCTATATCAATACTGCGATAGGCATAGCCATAGATGTTGTATTGAGTTTGCACACCGCTATCGACAAATACTGCACCATTGAGCGCATCGCGCATTTCATAGGCGCGACCTATGGAGTCATATTTTACTGAGCTGATATAGCCGCTGCTGTCATTGGGGTGCATCACCAGGGTATCCGTGAGGCGGCCCAGGCTATCATAGGAGTAGTGGGTGTAATCGTCGCTGCCGAGATAGGAAGTGATTTCGCTGGTGTTTTTTCTTACCACCACTTCCATCAGCTTGCCCTGGGAGCCCGCTGTGCTCGAACCATCGAGGGATTTGTCATAGAACCAGCGCGTCTGCTCTTCATCCTGCCGCTTGATCATACGGCCCAGCTGGTCGTAACCCATACGGGTGACCTGGCCCTTGGCATCTTTCTGGGTGATAAGCTCACCGAAGGCATTGTAGCTGTAGGTCCACCACCCCAGGGAATTGTCCGCGAGGTTATCGCAGCGGGTGTTGGTCGCCAGCCAGCCGCCCTTGTCGGGATCGAGCATACCGATCTTGCGACCAAGGAAGTCATAGCAGATGCGTACCACCACTTCTGCAGGATGATCTGGCGATGTTGTGGTTGCTGTTTTCAGTGCGCCGTCGATAGTATACGTGTAATGGATAGTGCCTTTTAATTGATCCTCCACTTGCACCAACTGCCCCAGGCCATTGCGGGTTTCAATGCGGCTTTGACCGAGAGCATTGGTAATGGTGGTTGCGTTATCGGTGCGCGTGTTGGTGGTTTTGGAGCCATCCAACAAGGTGACGGATACCAGCTGCCCAAGGATATCGTAAACATTTTCCACCCAGGCAGTCGCGGTTTGATTGGCAAAATAGGCTTCACTTTGCCGCTTGCTGCGGCTGAGGAAGTCGTACTCGGTATCAATATTGATGGTCGTGCCATCAAACCCGATTTTGCTGCTGCGAATAGCGCGCCCCATACGATCGTAATAGTTTGTGCCCAGCCCGCCGCCCGCAACACGAGTCTGGGTAAAGAAGACAGCCCCGGCCGGACAAGCTGTAGTAGCAGCACAATAACTTGTGTCGCTGCGCGACCAGGCACCCGTGGCATCAATCCGCAGATATTCCTTGCCCATCACATCATAGAAAACCTGGGCCTGAACCTGGTTGATATCGCTGACCTTGGTGGGCTGCCCGGTAACGGGGTTACGATCATCAATGGTCGCCGCCTGACTCAGATCATTGGTGGTCGATACGAGGTAGCGGCCATTGCTGTCGTAACCATAAACGGTTTTGCGGGTCTCCATGCGACCAGCTTCTGCTTCACCGGAAACACTGACCTCCATTTTATTGCCGTTGCGATCATATTTGTATTCGGTTTTGAGGTAATCATTGCCCGCCTTATCCAACACCACTTCCTGTTTCAGCAGTCCATTTTCTGCACTGCCCTGCGGGTAGTAATCGAACTTGACTTTTTTATGGGTGGGATCGCTGACACCGTTCAGCGTTGAACTCACCTCTGAAGATTCCAGGCGGCCCATCTGATCTTTCCAGGGGTCATTGAAATATTTATTGGTCGTGGTTTTTACCAGGGCATCGCCACCGCCTTCGGTGGTAACCGTGATGTGGCGAATGTTTCCGTAGTCATCATCCATCATCTCTGTGGTGGTGGTCACTGTTTGCAGAGGCTGTGCGCTTACATTGCCTGCTTCATCCACTAGTGCGCCGGAAACAATTTCTCCCGCCGCATTGGTATTGAGTGAATAGGATTGCTCGATACTTTGTTTCAGGTAAGGCTGATAAAGTTTGCTATTGCCCACCTTTACCACCCGGCGATCCCATTCATTTACGGCCCTGCTCAACAACTTGCCATCGGCGGTTTTGACAATGGTTTTCCAAGGCGCGCCTGTATGCGGCCAATCCTGGCGGTACTGGGTCTCGGTGATTACACCGGTTTGTGCATCCTGGGTAGCGAGCATGCTAAAACCCAGCATTCCCCTGCCCGCCGCCTGCATGCGCAGGTATTTGTAGCTGTAAATAATGCTATTCAATGCATCGGGATTGGAAGCCAAGGGGGCAGAGTTATCAACCCTGGTTACAATGGAGATGGGGGCCAATACTTCCAGCACAGGTGCAGGCACGCGATCTTCTAGATTGCCAATACCGGCGAAGGGATCATTGAGGCGTTTGTAGAAAGAGGGTGTATCTATGGTGAATGAGGGATAGGTGGTACACACCGGCGGAGTCTCTTTCATGCCATCATAGATAGTGCATTTTTGCAACATTTCCGAGGTGACTTTGATATCGTCCATGGGCAAATAGTTTTTGGAGCGGCCCATAGGTTCATAACTGATATTGATTGTACCACCCAGGCCATTGGTGATCTTGTTGATTTGTGCTTGAGGCACAATGCCTGAATTAGTGTAATCGGATTCAGAGGAAAAGCCATTGATATCAAAGAGTGCAAATGAGGATTTCCCGTAAATGGCTGTTGCCACGCGATCCGTCCAGCCATCGCCGTTGATGTCTACAAAGGTGTAATCGAAATTCGCGTTGGTGCGCTCCTTATCAAGCAATACGAATGTATTTCCAAACTCTCCGAGAGCGGGGTTCCACTGCTTTGCATAGAGAGTTACCAGTCTATTTGCAGCTATTCGGGTAAGGGCTTCGGCTATGCTATTCCCGTTATTGTCTTCCATTATATCGTCGTAAGACCCAGACATATTGGATCCATATTCCAGATCACGCCATACCACATCAACAAATCCATCATGATTGATATCGGAAAAGCTGATTTTTTGATTTTTCGATAATTTATTCTTCTCGTCAGAGCCATAAAGCTCTTTAGCCACAGAAAAACCTTCACCAGTATTGACCATATATCGCCAAACTTTATTCGATTTATAGACAATATCCGGCAAGCCATCTGCATTTAAATCGGGGGCATATATCGTAGAAATATCTTCACCAGTTTGATCACCAGCCTTTAAGAGCACGCCCGTTGATTCGAATGCATTACTCTTATTAATAAGGACCTCTTAAGTATACTGTCGATATATTTCTTCCTTCGGAAGTAATTCTCTAGGCACACCACCATAATGAGGATATGGAGTTGATGCTTCATGCTTGATTTTAAGCAGTATATCTACCCTGCCATCACCATTAAAATCAGCGAAAGCCTCTATAGCCTCCACCTCTTTACTATTTTTGATAGCCCCCTCTACCACAAAGGTGTGCAGGCTATTTACAGAAAAATCCTTTCCATTATCGAACTTATAAAACAGGCTATAGCTCGGATCTACCCCAGATTTTGCCAAGCTGTAGATCGTTATGCGAGCATTAGAATTATCTGAACTCTTGGCCACCACATCCGCCAAACCATCAGAATTGACATCGCCAACTTTAATATCCTTAATGAATGCAAAAGGCACATCAAAATTTGCCCTGGATAACTGCCACGCCATTGCCGTCCTGATCGAGAGATAAAGAATCCATTTTTTTTCGCTTGGGTTATAGACCAATAAATCCTGTCGCCCATCGCCGTTGTAATCTATTGGCTCAAGCAGAGGGACATTATTCCGACCTACATTGCTCAGCTTTTCTGTTCGAGTTGTAGCAGCAACAGCTGCATCGAGGATATATTTAATATCGCCACTAAGGTCTGCCCACAAATAATCCTTAATGCCATTGCCATTGATATCGACAAAGATCTGGTTGGTAATCGTAATCTCCGTTCCATCATGAGGAATAGATCCCAATCTTTGGTCATGAGTTTCTGGAGCACTGGGAGTATTCCAACTAAATTCCGTTGGCTTGTAACACTTGGCTAAAGAAGCCGTATTCGCTTCAGCACATTCCTGTACGGACTTTACCCGACTATAACCGCCGATCCTTGCAGGAGCATAGTCATAATTAATGCTGTAGGCCCTGACCACAGCAGAGCCATTGTATGAGGTGATGGATTTAAGGCGCTGGGTACTAAAAAATTCCACGCCGGCAACATAGCCACGACTTTGATCGCTACGAGTTTCATAATCAAATTTAATGGAGGCCCCAGGCTGTGAAGTGGCGGTAAAGGCGTAGTCGATTTGTTTGATCACCTGCTGACCGGAAAGCTTTTTTTCATAGCCATAGGCAATTGCATTGCCCACATTGTCGCTAAAGCGGCTGATGCTCCAACTGAGCGTCCCCTTTGCAGTGATCGCCCTGGCCGAGATATCGCCCCCATAGATGGTCAGGGAACCATCTTTTGCCAGAGCTTCAAATGAATCCGGGTTTCCGTTAACGCCTCCTTTTGCGGTAACAGTGACAAAGGTATCTATCTCCTTCTTATAGGTGCTGCCTGCAGCGCCGTATGTTCCAGAGACCAGCATCAGCCGCTGGCCATCCAGGCAAAATCTGTCTTCTGTTGTCCAACTAATGGGCCGGGCTGCGCCATCCTGCGATAGCGTCTGGCGGCAGCGAGTGATTTCCCCCAAACCACCCAATGCCCAGCCCTTTCCCAGCAGGCCATTGCCACCCTGGCTTGAATAGGCAATATTGATAAACGGTTTTACACCGGCAATACCATCGGCAACAGTGATAGGGATATTGTAGGTTGCAGCACCTGACTCATTAACACGGAACTCGCCATTCAGGGTGCCCACCAAATCACCGGAAGGCAATTCCACGGGGGCCTGACTGTTGACAATTCCGCTGGTTAATTCCGTGCTTTTTGCAACAGGTGTTGCAGTAACGGCGGCAGCTCCCGCAGGACGGGCGATAGTAGTTGTACGAGAAGAGGTTGTTACAGAATTGCTTACGCCGCTACCACCTCCACCGCAACCTATCAGCAGGCTGGCGATAACAATAAGAGGAGCAATATGGGTACGAAAATATTTTACTTTCAAGAAGTTGGACAGAGCCATAAACCATCCCTAGCAGTTGAAAATTGTATCTGTTCAATTTTCAGC
>DATMSP010000063.1:0-6026 GCA_035565295.1 Cellvibrio sp.
ACCGCCAAATTCTTCAATGGTAAAGAGTTCTATCTTGGGGAACTTGTTGGCATAGGCTGCCAGCACGTCTTTATCGCGTGGACGATAGTAGTTTTTCGCAATAATATTTTGTCCTTCTTTTTCGTAGAGGAATTTCAGGTATTCTTCAGCCACTGCGCGGGTGCCGTGCAGGTCGGCATACTTGTCTACTACTGTAATTGAAGCTTCTGCCAGTATAGATACGGATGGAACAACAATTTCCACTTTATCCGCGCCCAATTCATTGACAGCAAGGAAGGCTTCGTTTTCCCAGGTCAGCAACACATCGCCAATACCGCGCTGCACAAATGTTGTTGTTGAGCCGCGTGCGCCTGAGTCGAGAACAGGAACATTTTTAAACAGTTTCTTCACAAAATCCTGCGCCGCAGCATCGCTGCCCAACTTGCGCTTGGCAAAGCCCCAGGCTGCCAGGTAGTTCCAGCGCGCACCGCCAGAGGTTTTGGGGTTGGGAGTGATAACTTCGATATTTTTCTTGATCAGGTCGTCCCAGTCCTTGATGTTCTTGGGGTTGCCCTTGCGCACCAGGAATACAATCGTGGAGGTATAGGGCGCGCTATTCTGCGGCAGGCGGGACTCCCAGTTTTCAGGAATCAGGTTGCCGAATTTATGCAGTGGATCAATATCGCCAGCCAGGGCAAAAGTGACTACGTCTGCCTGCAGGCCGTCGATGACCGCGCGCGATTGCGCACCTGAGCCGCCGTGTGATTGTTCAACAGTGACCTTATCGCCAGTTTTTGCCAGCCAGTATTTGCCAAAAGCGGCATTGTACTCGCGAAACAGTTCGCGGGTAGGGTCGTAGGACACATTGAGCAGCTTGACATCTTTAGCGATAGCCGCAGACGACAGTAAGGCCGCTCCGGCAATAATCGCTAATTTCTTGAATGAAACCATAATTAATCTTCCCCGAAAATGTTTGAATGCGTTTGAATATTTTTACTATGGGCGGCGAGGGTTAGTCGCCGCCGTTTTTGTTAAAATCTAAAATCAAGGCCTACAGCAAAGGTTTTGTCAGTGGTAGATTCTTTGTTGATTTTGACATCGCCCTCTGTTTCCAATTGCGCGTAGTAGGTAAACAGGCGAGCCGCTTCACTCAAGTTAAAGTCCAGGCCAATCGCCGCTGCATCGCTATCCACATCGCTATAGGCGATATTGCTGGGCGTGCTGGTGGCGTGGCCAACCTGGGCTTTCAATACCCATGGACCGGCAATTTTCCATGCGGCATTTACCACATAGCCATCCTGTTCCTTATAGTTGGTGCCCGCAGCGCCATCCCATTCTGCCAGTGGGTTAAGTCCATTCTGCGCACCTGTAGTGGTGGTTGCTGTTGTGACAAAAGAAGATGTGAGGCCACCTATAGTGTCATAGTCTTCATGACGCTCTGAAGTCTGATAAATAGCGGCGAGTTTGACCGGGCCCAGAGTCACTTCACCCAGAGCGCGCAGGGTATCGGCAGTTGCCACATTAGTTTCATAGGCTGCACCGACAAACCATTTGGCTTTGCCATAAACGACCGAGAAAGATTTCCCGGTGGCGAAATCGTTGTCATCCTGCGGGCTTACTGCCGTGGTTCCAGAGGCGGGTACTGGAACACCAGTCTCTTCTGCCTGGATTGCGGCGAGGTTTATTTCCAGTCCGCCCAGTAAAATCGGAGAGGTGTATTGGATAACATTGTCAGGACGGTTTTCGCCGGCGAGGTAAGTACCTATATCTGCCAGGGCATAGTCATTGAAGCGATCTATATCCGTGCGCAGTACGGTGTTGGTTTGCAATGTCTTCAAGGGGGTATCATTTTTACCGACCAATACCTGGCCCCACTCGCCGCGCACACCGCCAAAGATATTGCGCTGGGTCAATTCGCGGCCATTAGCGTTGGTGCCGTTGTCGACATCAATACCGTATTCGATGCGGTAGAAAATAGTGGTGTCGTAAGATGCACCAAAGTCACCCTGGATACCGAGGCGAGAGCCCGAGCTTTCCAGCGCTGTGGTTTCCAGCTCAGGCGCAACACCTGTTCCGCCAGTGTGCGCTGTGCCGGTAAATTTATTCTTTTCAAGATCGTATTCGTTCAGTGATAGGAACACCTTCCCGTACAGTGTAGGGAATCCCGCCGAGGCGTTTGCGGATATCAATGTAGCCAGGGCGGCAGGTAATAGTTTCAGGGCGAAGGCTGCAGATTTTTTAACCGACCCATTTTTTTGTAATGACATGCTTATCTCCAAAGTTCACATATCACCTCCGGTCATCCGGTCGATGTTTAGCTTTTCGTTTTTGTAATATTGGTTGCTGGTTACTTAGCGTTTTCGCTTTTTCCCCAGCGTTTCTTTTCTCGGCGTTCAAACTGAACGACCTGGCCGTTGTGGATTTGTATTTCCAGCGAACCGAATTGAATATGTGAAAGCTGCTTTTTTATTTCAGCCAACACGTCTTCATCGATAGTGGCCTGCTCATTGCGCTTATTGATATAAGTTGCCATGCGTAAGGTCTCGATGATTGGCCGGGCAGGGTTGCCTGGCGACGGTGGCCATACTAATCGGGGGTGTTTAAAACCGAAAATATTGTTTTTTTATGAGCTTATAACTAAGCGTGGCGGCCCATTCGTCCTCTGGCGGAAACCCAGGTGGGGGCTGGATTTGCCAGCAGGGGCCAGTTTCGATCACTGGAGAATTTGCAATAAAAATAGTTAAAGGTGAAGGGCGACGAATGACCGGGGAGGCTAGCCAGAGTGTGTTTTTTACTATTCCGGTTGTTTTTGCAGCATTTTTTGTCTTTGTAAAGCAAAAATTGGCTAAAAGCATAGATTTATTGGCACCATTTTCCATGTAATCGCAGAGATCGAGGATTTTTTGTTTATAATCAATGGCTGTAATTTCTTCCCTTCCCCTAAAAATTTGCTAAGGAACTGATGATGAAGAATAAAAGAAAGCTATTGGTGCCCCTGACAGCCCTCTCGGCGCTGATTATCCTCCAGGGTTGCGGCAGCGATAAAAAAGAAGTCGTTCCTACAGGGGCAGCCGCTTATGCAGAGGGTACTTACCCGCGCTTTGACCCGGTGACTTCCGATGTCCCTTTCAATACTGACCTGGTGTTCGCCAAGGCGGCAGTGACTGATGGCACTGCTGATGTCTACTGCCCCGAAACGCCCTGCGATTCGCTGCGCGCAGGTATCAACGGCCTCGATGGTTTTTCGACTTCGGCCTATTTCGATGTGATGATCAGCGGCAGTGTTGATCCTGCCAGCGTTCTGCCATTGCAAACGGTGTTTCTGGTGGAGGTGAAAAGTCTCACTAGCCTGGTTCCTGCTACTTTTGATACCCAGGTGGTGTCTCTTGATGGCGGCACTAATAATGTTGTGCGTATTCGCCCCACTGTGCCACTCAATGCCAAATCCAAGTATCTGGTGTTTTTGACCAATGGCATCCAGGATTCACAAGGCAAGCCGTTGACCCGCTCCTGGACCTACAATGCCTTGCAGGATGCGACCTCTCCTATCATCCCTTCGCTGAAAGACCTTCGCCCAGTGATTACCGGTTGGCAAGCGCTGGCCAGCGGTTTCCTGGCGGCAGCGGCGAAAATTCCGGTCGATGACGCTAAGTCCAAACTGGTATTGAGCTACACGTTCACCACCACAGATGCACAGACACCCTTGAAAACTATGGCTGCCCCGAGAGCGGCCTTGGTCGATCTGCAAGAAGCGAAGGGAGTTGATTCGGCAACGGCTCTGATTAATGCCCAGGCGCTTGATAACGCTGGGTTGCTGTCGACACCCAAGCAGCGTGAGTTGGGTATATCACCGCTGACTGCCAGGGATCTCTCCCTTTATACCGGTTTGGCTGCGAATGTAGGCAAACTGTACACTGGTTATATCAAGCTGCCCTATTACCAAACCGCCGCCTCTGGCAGTGAGGCATTTGGTACTTACTTGACCCGCAATTGGCAGCCCAGTTTGCAATTGGCGGGGGCTATAAACCAAACCTTGCCAAAGGATGTGGATGGTACTTACAACTTCACTTACCGCTTTCCCTTCGCAGCAAAAACGGCGGATGAGAGCGTACCCTTGCAGGTTACCCTGCCAGAGCAAAATAATGTGCCCGCATTTCCAGCCGCGCCGTCTGCTACCTGTGGACTGCTGTTTGGCAGCACCGGTTATCCGGTGGTGATTTACCTTCACGGCATCACCAGCGACCGCAGTTCAGTGGTTGCCCTGGGCCATACGCTAGCGAGTAAATGCGTGGCCACTGTGGCGATTGATTTGCCTGTACACGGGATCCCTGCCTACAGCGCTTCTGGCGTAAACGGGGTAAACCCATTGGCTAGCAGTGTTGGGCTGAATGTGGAAAAGAACCCGATCTTCGCCAGCTATTACGGGGCCAATGCACCCCATGAACGCCACTTCAATGTGGCCGGGGCCGGCGGTGCTCCAGCACCCATGAACTTTACCGCGCCCACTGCCCGCGATGGTTCCGGCGCGCAGTTTATCAACCTGGGCTATATGGCCAACACTCGCGACAACCTGCGTCAGGGTGTTATGGATATGCTTAACCTAAACGCCAGTTTGAAAGGCATCAATGAGGATTTCCTCGCTGGCCTGGGTGTCAGCCTGGATCTCAATAAGGTGTACGTGGTTGGTCTCTCCCTGGGTGGTATTATCGGCACCACTTTCACGGCGGTAAATGAAGCAGCCAGGGCAGATGATGCTGATAAGGGCTTGACCTCTAACCTCAACCCTATCCGCGGTCTTGTGGCTTCTGCGGCGGGCACTCAAACGGCCTATATTCTGACCAACTCGGCTACCTTTGCTCCTGTGATCAATGCCGGCCTGGCTGGCAAAGGTCTACTGCCTGGCACCAGCAACTATGAGAAATTTGTGTACACCACCCAGAGCACGGTGGACTCAGGCGATGTGGTCAATTTTGCCCAGCAACTGGCCGCTGAAGAGAATGTTCCTGTGCTGCTGCAGCAGATCAATAATGATTTGGTTATCCCCAACCAGGTAAGCGGTGCACCTTTGACTGGTACAGCGGCATTGGCTAATTTGCTGAATGCTGATCCCCTGGGCCTCGGCCAGGTGCAGCTTGGCAAAGGCTATGTGCGGTTGACCGAGGGCGGCCATGCCTCCCTGCTGCGCATTGAAAATAATACCCCCCTGGTGACTGCTGAGTTACAGGCCCAGGTGGTGAGCTTTGTTTTGGGTGCGGGGAATGTCGCGGTGGGAACCAGGGCGCATCTCAATATCCAAACGTCATGCACGCGGCATGGACAGAGCTTTCGTTTCCGAAAGGACTTGGGCTAAACCACACCAAGTCGTGCCTTTTTCGACATTTGTTCTATAGAGCCGGAGCGGCCGGTCGGCAAGGCGGATGCTTGCTTTCCGGCCATGGCTGTTCAGATGAGTCTTATCAGTCTGCTCTTGCGGGGCCGGTTTTGCGTGGTCCGAGATAGGGCTTGCGTTCGTTCTCCAGCGTATTGGCCGCATGGCGAAGCCGCAGCAGATCCTTGCGGGCCACGAGACCAACAAGGCGACCGGTTTCCGCATCGACGACAGGGATACGGCCCGTGTCGGTCGCAAGCATCAAATCCGCGACATAACCGATGGTGTCTTCCGGATGCGCCACGGGAGCCGAGGTGTCGGAAACGCGCTCGTCGAGGCTCTGATCGGCAAGCGCCGGGTTCTGCTGCCATTGCAGCGCATCGCCGCGTGAAACGATGCCTTTCAGCACGCCTTGTTGATCGACAACAGGATAAATCCGATGCGTGTTTTCGGTGGTTGCGAAGAAAGCGGAGGCATCGCCGACACGCATGTCCGCCGGCAACGTATCGACCTTATCGATCATGATGTCGCGGGCGCGGGTATATTCGAAGGGGTCGATGCCGTATTCGCGGGTAATATGCTGGCCGCGCCGCGCGATCTTTTCCGTCAGGATCGAGCGGCGTAGCAGAAGCACCGTTACCGCATAGGCGGAAATGGTGGCGGCGAGCAGTGGCAGCAG
>DATMSP010000064.1:0-92530 GCA_035565295.1 Cellvibrio sp.
TCTATTCGGGTCTGCCGATCAATTTTAGTAAATTAGCGATGCCTGTATTGCACTCCTGGCTCTGTCGTTCCTGCGTGGCATAGACGTCGAGGGATAATGCAGTAAAAACAATGCCAGATAAGAACTGTAACTTTCTATTTATCACTTTAACTTCCGTTGTGTTGGTTAATTACAAGGGGGGTAATGCTGCTTGCAGACTGTAGTTTTCCTAGCTGTTTTCTGAAAAGCTATCTGCGCATCACCTCAGTGTTGACAATAGGCTGAAAATTATCCTTTGTCCTGTTATAAATTTTTCTTTCACGTTACGCTACTTTACAAATTGCTTATTTGTTGGACGCGTTAACGACTGATCGTCACGCAACTATTCTGCGGCCTCTTCTGAAGGGCTAAACACAGGTAAAACCTTGATGCTTAAAAGTTTATCTGATTCTAAAACTTCAATAACACGCTCCCAGTCTTGTTCTGGGGCAGGCATAGCCCAACGCCTTAATGTATAGCCATCATGCTTCGGCGTTCTCGTATCAGCAAACTTCCCTTTAATGTTTTTTGTTGCTAGCGCTAGAAAGTCTTTTTGGTTGGGGAAGCAGGATGGTTTGATGTCAAAGTCGGCCAGCGTCAATTTAGCTTTTGCACTAGGTGATGATGGTTCTTTATCATTGCTGAAGAGAAGGGTTCCTCTGTCGAGCCAGTTTTCACTTTTAAGAACAATTTTTGTGTTGCGTGAGGAGAAGCGGCTTTCTTTGTCGGTTTCATTTTTTGCGATGTGAAGAAAAGCTTCGCTGTTCTTTATAAAATCATCTGGCGATTCATCAAAAAACTCTGATCGCCCAACTATTTTTAATAGGTGGGTGATACCTCTTATACATTCTGGAGTTGGCAAAGATGGCGAGGCGGATGCATAGGGTGAAAATACAGCAAAGCAGATACTCGTGAATAATGTGAACTTATTGCTTGTCATTTTTATCTCTACCACATTGAATAAGTGAATCAGCCCAATGGTTTTCCTTGGTTTTTAGCTAATGGCTAAATTCGTTGGTTAGATCAAGCCTAGATGGCGAATGTAAATTTCTTTTGCCTGCGAACGGTTGATTATTTGCCGTGGGCAGGCATTGTTTTCTAGCCGTTATTCGCCACCCTCTTCCGTGAAGGGTGCACGTATAACGGTAATGTCTAAGCTACTGTTGGATTCGCTAACCTCGATATTTCGTTGCATATTATAATCAGGGTCCGGCAGAGTCCATACTCTCGTAATCGCTGACTCGTCCTCTGGTGACGGACGCAGGGTGTACTCACCCTTAAGGTTTTTCGTGGCCAGGGTCAGAAAATCTTTATATTTGGGTGAGCATGAACGGTTAATACTAAATTCTGCTCGCACGAATTTGGCGGGTAAGCCATGCTCGCTGATGTAAATAAGATCTCCGCTGTTCAGCCAGCTTTCCTTTTTAAGGATAACTCTTGTGGCGTCCGGTGCATAGCTATCATATTTTTCAATATGCAAAAAATTTGCGCTTTTACTCACAAAAGTTTCACGAGATTCATCGAAAAATTCCGTTCTGGCCACCAGTGTCAATAAATTACTGATGCCAGTTGTGCATTCTTGGTTCTGTGAAGAAGGTGTGGCGGATGCGCAAGATGAAAGCGCGATGATAAAAATGCTTGTAACCTGTTTTAATTTTTGAGTTGTCATTTTATATCCTGCTGTGTGCATGTTTTATTGCTGCCCTTAATTTTTTCATCCAGGTTTGGAGTTTTTGTTGGTAAGTTCAGCTTTGCCGCGTCAAGCATGCCAGTGGGGTCAGGATGGGCTACCTTCATGATGAATTGTTGGACGTCACGGATGGCAGTCTTGGTGTTTTTGCCGCAAGTGCCATCTTCAACGAGCTTACCTCCCCTGTGTGCGGCAGGAGGCAGTTTTTTATTGAGAAGCGATTGAATATAGTGGGTATCAACAGGCTGGTTTCCACCGCCCAATCCTACTGGGAGGGTTATCTCCGTCATGCAATTATCCTTATGTGGAGCGGTAAAGACGTCTATCTTGCGGTTTTTTGACTATTTGTCAAAGGAAATAGGGACAGGGATCTTGCGGGCTACAGCCGCAATGATTGTTTGTGATGGCGTTCTCATTTTCTGGTCTGTGGCATTATTGTTCGGGAGCCGTATTGAGGAAGTGGGGGTATAGATTGATACCGGCATAAAAAGCTAGCAGATTCGGGTAGGGAGAAAAATCTATCCGCTTACGAAATAACGCCCAGCCAATATAGCAGGCGAGCCGCAGTTGTGTGTCGTTGTAAGGTGGATGTTCTGGCAGCGGTAAAGAATCGAGTTCTGCAAGGCAGGAGGCTATGCGCGCAGCCTGGCGCTGCAGGTAGGGAACCTCTTTGATATTGACTGAATCGCGTTCGATAAAAAATAAATTGAGGGTTGCGTCCAGGGTGGTATTGACCAGACAAAATTCATCGAATTCTCTGTCGCTTGCGAAAAATACCTGGCCAGCTTTGCTGCGCAGGTGTTTCACGATCGCGCTTGAATCGCTAAAAAATTGTTCGCCATCCTGCAGAAAAGGTACGCGCTTGGTCGGGGATTGGGTGGCGCTTGCTGCTGCATCGGTTTCTATAAATTCACACTCCTGCGCAGTTTCCAGTAAAACAATTCGACAGTGTCGTACAAAAGGCGAGGTATAGCTGCCATAAAGCTTCATATTGATTCCTGATAATAACCTGGGATATTGCTTCCCGTAAAAATGATGTATGCTTTGAAACCCTGCTTTTTATATTGTTTCAGATTTGCTACTTGGAATTATTCTCGACGGCTTCATATTTTTTCACCGCTAATAATGTCGAGTTCCATCATAAGTTTTCCGATAGGATTTTAACAGTTAATTGTATCTTTAATGCCTGCTTTATCTTTTTCAAAGAGGGTCATTTTATGCAAAACAATGATAGAAATCTGGTTGATATTGGCGAGCGCATAGAGAAAAACAAAGCCAAGTTGGATCGCTTGCCACTATTTAAAAATGAGTTGCGCACTGCGCGCCTGTCCCCTCCTGAAGCCGATCTCTACGATCTCAACCAGATACAGTGTATTGCCCTGGGTAGCCTGCAGCATTTTGGCTGGCAACTGGCATTTATTCGCCGTTCGCCCTGGACTCAGCCGGTCATAGTGGTTAAGCATAAAGTGCATTCAAAGTTGGCCGTGCTGGAAGAAGATGGCAGTGTGAATTTATCGCCAGAGGTGAGATGGCGGCATTGATGTGCGCAGGCAAAACCCGATCAATTTTTCAAGGCTCATCGCCTTTGCAAAAATAGTCTCCGCTACGTATTCAGTTTCGATTCAGTTGCATAAAACTATGCTGGTATCCTGAGCCTTGATTCCCCGGGCCTTGATTCCCCGGGCCTTGATTAGGAGATATGCAGTGAAAAAGTATCTGATACTTCTGGTTGCCACGGCTGGCATGCTGCTTGCGGGGTGCGGTGGTGGTGGTGAGGTCCGCGCTGTCAATTATGTGCCCGACCTGCACAGGTTTGATCTGGTTGACAGCTATGGTGTCGATACGGCCGAATCCAATGCGCCTCTCGCGATCAACCCTTATCTCTACAATGGTTTATTTGATATTTTCTGGGAGGTAAACAGCCTCGAAGACTATCAGGTAAATGTTCGTATCAATGATGTTCCCTCCATTAACCATTCCTTCTTTATTTATGCGGAAGTCTGCGGTGCAGGGCGGGCCTGCGATCAGGAGGGGGGTGTTATTTGCGAATACACCGCAGACCTGACCCTCTCCTGCAATGCCGATAATCACCCTACGGATATATCCGCGCTTTTCCGTCAGGTGCCACAGAAACTCTATCTGATTTTAGAAGTGTGTGCCTACAAGTCGTCCGCCTGTGTCTACGATTATTATCCGGTGCGAATGGAGTAGCCCTGAGCCCCCGGGCAGGGCATAATGCCCATTCTTTTGGACTCCCTTGCCAATAACGCTATGCCTCTACTCTCCCGCGCTCTGTTGCAGCCCTCCACAGCGCTACTGCCTTTCGACTATTCGCTGGTGCGCTCAGCGCGGCGGCGCAGTATAGGTATAGAAGTTTCCCGGGCCAAGGTGGTGGTGCGCGTTCCCTATTTTGTGGCCTTCAGTGAAGCTGAGCGATTTGTGCGCGCAAAATCTGCCTGGATCCAGCAAAAATTGCAGCAGCAGAGCGAACAGCTGGAGGCCTTGCCGCAGAGAACTTACCTGGCCGGTAGCCAGCTTCCTTTTTTAAACGGCCACTTGACCCTGGTGATCAACCGGCAAGCGGTGGCAGCTGTAGTGCAATATGGCGAGCAGTTGATTGTGGGGCTGGCCTCGCGCAGTCGCCTCGCGGATGAGGAGCAGGCTCGGCGCCTGGTGTCCCAGTGGTATCAGCACAAGGCGCTGCAGTTGCTCAGGGGCAAAACGGATGTGCTGGTGGCGGGGTTGGGATTGAGTCACAGTGGTGTCACGGTCAAGGCAACCCGATCAAAATGGGGGCACTGCACGGCGCAGGGGGCGATTCAGTATAACTGGCAGATACTGCTGGCTCCCGAGCCGGTTGTCGATTATCTTGTGGCCCATGAAGTCAGCCATCTGCGCCACCACAATCACAGTGCGGATTTTTGGCAACTGGTCGCCAACCTCTGTCCCGACTACAAACGCTGCCGTAGCTGGCTCAAGGCAAACGGTCTGCAACTTACGCTCTAATTTGGAAAATATCATGACTGAACCCCTAAGCGATAATGATAGCGAAAACTTCGACCGGTTTATTGTCGAGGCCATTGAGCAGGGCTGCATCTGGGGCCTGCAGGGCCCGGAGGGCTGGGCGCTGTGCAGCTCGGAAAAATACGATGACACAGATGTAATGCCGTTTTGGTCGCAGGAAGAATTTGCCCGCATTCACTGTCGGGACGACTGGAAGGATTACCAGCCATTGGCGATAGAACTGGAAGAATTTTTGGAGGACTGGCTGCCTGGTATGCACGAAGATGTGGTGCTGATCGGGGTGAATTGGAGTGACGAACTGGAAGGTGTGGAGATAGAGCCGCTCGATTTGCTGGAAGAGTTTGACCAGGAACTCGCACAATAAAATCTGCTCATAGTATCCACACATTCATTGATCGAAAATAGGTAAATATATGAACCGTCTCTGCGCTCTTATTGTTCTTTGCATGGCTTTTATCCTCTCGGCAGGTTGCTCGATGCTGCAGCCAAAATTGGAAGATCCCGAAGTGAAGCTGGTGGGCATACGCCTGCTGCCCCTGCAGGGATTGCAACAGAAGATAGCGGTGGATCTGTCGATTGCCAACCCCAATAAGCAGGAATTATCGGTGAGGGGAATTTCCTACAGCGTAGGAATCGAAAATATCAGCCTGCTCACTGGCCTGACAGATCAGGTACCTGTGCTCAAGTCTCACCAGGAGACGCCCGTGACCCTGGTGGTGTCCGCCGATATACTGCAAGTGGTGCGTCTGGTCGAACATTTCAGCCACAATGGCGTTAGCGATAATGTTAACTATAATTTTTCTGCTGTAATCGATTTCAGCGCCTGGCTGCCCTCGCTGCATGTGAACCGCAAAGGGGTATTGCCGCTCGGTGGGCAAAACCTGTAAGTATTAAAAAGATGTTTTAGGGCAACAATAAAAATTCAAGCAAATAAAATCATCAAGAAATAGATTCTCAGTTGGGACATTAAATGAGCGAGCTAATCACCCCGCCCGATGCCGATGAGCGCATCGCATTAAAAGATTTCAGTGAAAAAGCCTATCTGGATTACTCCATGTATGTAATCCTCGATCGCGCCTTGCCGCATATTGGCGATGGCCTTAAGCCGGTGCAGCGCCGTATTGTCTATGCCATGAGCGAGCTGGGGTTGAAGTCCTCGGCAAAATTTAAAAAATCCGCGCGCACCGTGGGCGATGTTATTGGTAAGTTCCACCCGCACGGCGATTCGGCCTCCTATGAAGCCATGGTATTGATGGCGCAGCCTTTTTCCTATCGCTATACCCTGGTAGACGGCCAGGGCAACTGGGGTTCACCGGACGATCCCAAATCCTTCGCCGCCATGCGTTACACCGAATCGCGCCTGACCCGCTACAGCGAGGTGCTGTTGGAGGAGCTGGGCCAGGGCACTGTCGACTGGCAACCCAACTTTGACGGAACCTTGGAAGAGCCGACTGTGCTGCCCGCGCGAGTGCCGAATATTTTATTGAACGGCACCACCGGTATCGCGGTGGGTATGGCAACGGATATTCCCCCGCACAATCTGCGCGAGGTAGTGAATGCCTGCGTGCATTTATTGGATAACCCCACGGCCAGCGTGGTCGATTTATGCCAACATGTGCTCGGCCCCGATATGCCTACCGAGGCGGAAATCATTTCCTCGAAGGACGATATTGTCAAAATGTATGAGACTGGCCGCGGCGGTATTCGCATGCGCGCCGTCTGGCAAAAAGATGAAGACTCGGGCGATATTGTCATTACCGCCCTGCCTCACCAGGTGAGCGGTGCAAAAATCCTGGAGCAGATAGCGGCGCAAATGCAGGCCAAGAAGCTGCCCATGGTGGCCGACCTGCGCGATGAGTCGGATCACGAAAATCCCACTCGCCTGGTGATTATCCCGCGCTCCAATCGCGTCGATCTCGATCAAGTGATGCAGCATTTATTTGCCACCACCGAGCTGGAGCGCACCTATCGTGTCAATATGAACATGATAGGCACCGATGGCCGTCCAGCGGTAAAAGCGCTGAATACTATTCTCGGTGAATGGCTGAAATTCCGCACAGAGACAACCCGCCGCCGTTTGCAGTATCGTTTGGAAAAGGTGGAGGAGCGTCTGCTGCGTCTGGCAGCCTTGATGATTGTATTCCTGAATGTGGATGAAGTGATCCGCATTATTCGCGAAGAGGACAATCCCAAGCCGGTATTGATGGAACGCTTCAATCTGGTAGAGATGCAGGCGGAATACATTCTTGAAACCAAACTTCGGCAATTGGCGCGTTTGGAAGAAATGAAAATACGCGAAGAGCAGGATGCCTTGCAAAAAGAATTGGAAAATTTGCAAAAAATTCTCGACTCCGCCACCAAATTGAAAAACCTGGTGCGCAAAGAATTGCTGCAGGTTGCCGCTGAGTTTGGCGATGAGCGCCGCTCGCCAATCATCGCTCGCGCTGAAGCCCAGGCCTTTAATGAAACTGAATTATTGAGTGCCGATCCGATTACTGTAGTCATCTCCGATAAAGGCTGGATTCGTGCGGCCAAAGGCCATGATATAGATCCAGCGGGATTGAGCTACAAAGCTGGTGACAGTTTCAAGTTTGCGATTCACGGCAAGAGTAACCAGAGTGTGATTTTGCTGGATTCGACTGGCCGCAGCTACGCCATACCCGCGCACAATTTGCCCTCGGCGCGCGGTCAGGGCGAGCCCCTGAGTGGGCGAATCAATCCGCCCAGTGGTGCGACCTTTGAGGGCGCGCTTATGGGTGCCGACAATCTGAGTGTGTTGCTGGCTTCGGACGCAGGCTATGGCTTTGTCGCCAAGCTGGAAGATATGGCCAGCAAAAACAAAGCCGGTAAAACCCTGCTGACGCTGCCGGAAGGCGCACTGGTGCTGCCGCCACAATTGCTGAATAATCCCGAGCAGGCACTGCTGGCTGCAGTGAGTAACGATGGCCGCCTGCTGGTATTCCCGGTCACCGAGCTGCCGGAACTGGCGCGCGGCAAGGGCAACAAAATCATGAATATTCCCTCGGCGCGCGTGCAGACACGCGAGGAATTTGTGGTGGCTGTCTGTGTGATCAATCCCAATCAAATGCTGACCCTCTATTCGGGCAAACGTCATATTACTTTGAAAATGGCGGACCTCGAACACTATAAGGGCGAGCGCGGTCGCCGTGGCAATAAACTGCCGCGCGGTTTCCAAAAGGTAGACAAGGTGGAAGTAGCCGATAAGTAAAGCGCAGGGCCGAAGTTCACTATCGGAATTGTTTTGTTGTTCCGATAGTGAATGGCCGGCCAATGGTTTGTTAAGCAGTAAGCCAAAGGTAGTTGCATGTCCAAAGATAAGCGCAAACATATTCGCACCCCGTTGCAATGCAAAATAAAGCTCTGCCATGAAAGCTTCGGCGAAATGGTGGTAAAAACCATGGATATCTCTGATGGTGGTGTTTACATTGCCCTGGATGCGGATAAGATTCCGCCTTTGGGCAGTATTGTAAAAGGGCAGGTGCAAGGGCTTATGGATGATGCACCGGTACTGGAAATGGAAGTTATGCGTGTGGATGCCAAAGGTGTTGGTTTACGCTTTATCAACCACGAATAATTTTTTGATTGCCTGTTATTTTCTGTAATTTTCCCCGCTTAATCATTCCTTACTTTCAAAACAGGCAAATCGCTATGTCGATGCTCAAGCTCGCTCTCAGTCTAGTCATTGTGCTCTTGCTCGCATCGAGCACCCAGGCCGCTGTTGTGCTTGAATATCACCATGTCAGCAATAGTACGCCCAAGTCCACCAGCATCAGCCCGGAAAGATTTAATCAGCAAATGGACTACTTGCAGAACCACCATTTCAAAGTGGTGCCCTTAACAGAGCTGGCGGAATTGCTGCGTGCGGGCAAGCTGCTGCCGGATAAAACGGTGGCAATTACCTTTGATGATTCCTATGCGTCTGTGTATCAGGCTGCCTATCCTCTATTGAAGCAGCGCGGCTGGCCGTTTACTTTTTTTGTCAACACCGATGCAGTGGGCTCCTCTCCGCTGTTTGTATCCTGGCCGCAATTGCGGGAGATGGCAAAAAATGGCGTGACCATTGCCAACCACAGTCAATATCACCGGCATATGCCGCGTCGCAGCAAGGATGAGACGCTGGCGCAGTGGCGCGAGCGCACCAGCCAGGAAATCCAGGCAGCAGAGAAAATGATTGAGAGGGAAATCGGCAGCAGCGCAAAGATATTTGCCTATCCCTTCGGCGAATATGATATCGAGTTGCAGGCTGTGCTAAAAAAACTCGATTACATTGCCTTTGGCCAACAGTCCGGTCCTTTAGGGTCACAGCTGGATTTGCAGTCAGTGCCACGCTTTCCCTTTGGTGGCAGTTTTACAGAGCTGGATGATTTTATAATGAAAGTAAATAGCTTGCCCATGCCGGTAACGGGTGTGAAATTTTTTTCTGATAAAAAGTCAGCCATGAATAATCTGCTGGTGAAGCAGGGCGATAAGCCCTATTTGCAGCTGCAGGTTTCCGATAAGTCGCTGCTCGGCAAAATACACTGTTTTGCTACAGGGCAGGGGGCCATAGCGGCAGAAGTAATTGATGGCAGCCTATGGGTACAGGCCAGGCAGCCCCTGCCACAGGGCCGCACGCGCTATAACTGCACGGCGGCCAGCGCAGAAAAAGGTCGTTTCTATTGGTACACCCAGCAGTGGCTGGCAACAAATAAACAGGGCGAATGGACGTACAGTGATTAGTGGGCGGGCCCTGCGGTAAATGATTATTCATCTGCTTTAAATACACCTATACTCAGGCATAGCTGTTAAATGCCTTTAACCAGAAAACCCTATGAGAAGACCGGCCTGCCCAACCATTATCGATATAGAAGCCTCAGGTTTTGGCTCCTACAGCTATCCCATAGAGGTGGGTGTGGTCAATTACAAGGGCGAGCGCTACTGCGCGCTGATTAAGCCTGAGCCGGAATGGAATCACTGGTGCGATAAGGCAGAACAGGTGCATGGTATTTCGCGCGAGCTGCTTGCCCTGCACGGCAAGTCGCCGCGCGAAGTCTGTACTGAATTGAATGATTTCCTGCAGGAATCCATGGCTTTTAGCGATGCCTGGATTCACGACAACCCCTGGCTTACGCGCCTGTTTTTTGCCGCGCGCATGAATCGCAGTTTCCACCTGAGCCCTATAGAGTATGTCGCCTGCGAAGCGCAGTTGATGCTGTGGGACAAGACCAAAATCCGCCTCCAGCAGGAGCTGGGCATTGCGCGGCACCGCGCCAGCGGCGATGCCTATCTGATTCAGCAAACTTATATAGAGACAGTGCGCCTGGTGCAGGGAAAATCCCAAGGTGCAACCTGAGTATTCACTCTAAATTATTGCTGCGAATCAATGCGCGCAATTCGGAGATATAGATGGGGCCGCGTCCGCAATATTTGCTCAGCCCGGCAATCAGCGCACTGCCGGTAAAGGTGCTTTCATCGTGGCGGATTTTTGCGCGCAGGTCGCGCAGGGCGCGATAGGCATTGTGGGTATTGATATTGCGGTAATAAGAGTTGAGCGCATCCTCGACGCTGTCGAATTTGCGCACTTCGTGTTTGGCCGAGGCCGCGCGCCGCGCTGGCACTATGCCGCAGCCTGGGGTGTAACACCACTGGCCAAACAAATTATTGGCCTCTTCGGCAAAGCGTGAAGTGCCCCAGCCGGATTCAATCGCGGCCTGGGCCAGCACCATGGAAGCGGGAATTACATCGACCCGCAGCAAAAGAATATCTATGGCCTTGCCATCATCCGGGAATTGTTGCCGATCAACTTTATAATCTTCGCGCATGCGATTGAGCTGTTCAGTATCGGAGGCATTCAATTGCTGATTGCCTGCGTACTCGCTCTTGATTTCAAGCAGGCGATCGCGAGTGCTTTGCAGCAGCAGGTTTTTTTGTTCCACCAGTGGGCGCAGGGTTTCAAGAAAAAGCTGCTTGCGCTCGGGGGCCTGGTTGATAGCAGAGAAATCCGGCAACAGGGTGTTGCTGGTGAGCTCATCGTTGTAATCGCTCTCATCAGTGCTGCTGCGCAGAGGGTTTTGAGCAAGGATAAAAACAGCCAATAAACATACCAGTGGATAGATAACCAGAACCAGGCCCAGCAACCACTGGGAAATACTTTTTTTCATGATCAACCTAATATTTACTTGGAAATGACTGCAAAGATAGCGCTCATTTTACCCGTTCTAAACTGAAGCCAAGTTGAATGGACTCTCAAATTGCACAAAATCTGCCCGTCCTTGCCTGAGCGCACAGGATCTATAGATCCAGTTGCTTGCGCAAATCCTCCATGCGCTTCAGGTTCTCCGCCTTGCTCAGCGGTGTTTCGATGGTTTGCGGCAGTGTCGGCGTATTGGGCGCTGGCAGCTCCTCGCCATTCATAACCCTTTCGCAGAGCTTCAAATAGTGACGTTCGAAAATCGGGAAAGCGGTTTTCTCGTTGTTGTTGGCGATAAAAAACCAATCGCTGGCACAGCCTGCGTGATAGATCGCGGGATGGCTCCAGGCATAGGCGGACTTGGGGCTGGGGGCGCGGCAGGCCTCCACATAGGCTTTGTGGGCATCGAGCAGGCCAAACTTTTCCGGGTCGCCCTGGCAGGCGCGCATCATGCGATTCAGGGTGGGCAGGTATTCCGATTGCTCAATCACCTTGCGCGCACCGCGCAAAATGGTTTCGGGGGCAAATTGACTGAGGCTCTCCAGCCACAATTTTTTAATCTGGTTGAGTACCTGGGTATCGCTATAGGCCTTGTAGTACTGGTTGTGATAGTTGATGCGAAACAGGGCAAACACTTCATTCAGCGCGTCTATATGATCGCTGCTGATTTCGTGGCGACGCGAGTGCGACGAGCTGCTATCACTGTGCCCAGCTGCGGTCGGTGAGGTCTTCGACGAGGCTGCGATCTCTTGTGCTATTTGTTGAATAAGCGGGTTGCTGTCCTGCATGGAGTTTACCTGGCTGAGATAGTGTGGGCGCTGTGGCGGCGAGTGTCAGTGCGTGTTGCCTGGCCCAGTGGAATTTTACGTGTTGCAAGAATTTGGTGTTCCATGAAGCATACACCTGGTTACTCTCCCGCCAGAACAATAAAAACTCGGCGACCTGGTTGCGGGCAAATTCCATATTGATATTGGCGAGCCGCAACACATCAAAGACATCGCTGCTCGGCTGCCAGTTCTCGGGAATGCGGCGCGGCTCCGTGTCGTGTTCGATGGCCGAGCTGTAGCGCACCCACTGGCGTTTGACATGCTGGATAAATTTGCTGTTCCAGGTGCGGCCCACTTCGCCGCGCTCCTGCCAATATAAAACAAATTCGGGGATGGCATCCTCGACAAACGCCAGGCTGATATTGGCGTGCTTGACCAGCACTTCCAGGGCATCCTTGCTCGGCCGCCAACCTATACTCATGGCGACTTCAGGCTGCTGCTGGATAAAGGGTGTTTCAATTTCGCTCTCACGCTTTTGCCGCGCCTGCAGGGTTTCATGCTCGCGATACTTCTTGATCACGTGCTGCAAGAATTTTGCCCCCCAGGAGTGGCGGGTCTCCTGGCGGTCGCGCCAGTAAATGCGGAATTCAGGCAACTGCTCGCGAATAAAGTCTGCGGGTATGTTCAACTGTGCCATCTGCTGTAATTGCTCGTTATCCGGTTCCCAGTTGGCGGCAATCAGATTGGCTCCGCCCTGGGCACCGGGCGCCGGGGTGCGAGCAGTTGCCCGGCGCTCCATCCGATTCTCATTAAAGGCGATGGTCAGGCGTCGACTCTCGACAAAAGGCGCTGAGGCCAACAGGATAATGCCTTTATCGCGCAGGCTTTGGCTGATACGCTGGATATCGTAATCCGACCAGAAAGGCATGCAGCCAGCAATCAGCGCTTCATCCATTTCCAGCCAGGCTACGCCCTCCCGCGCAGTCAGCGGCCTGTAGGCCGCTATATCGCTGAACAGTGACAGCATACAGGCCTCTTCAAGGCCGATGGTGGCGGCCAGGGAGGGTGATACCAGCAGCGGACGTTCGGGAATCAGGGATGAACTCATGATAATTCAGGTGCCATTTGGCGATAACTGCAAAGGTGGAATTGTAGGGGGGATTGGGGGCCGGGCGCTAGGGGGCAAGGCCATTCTTATCGATCCATTCCAGTGAACAGCCAGCTTCTCAGGCTCCAGGCTGGAACAGAGAGGCAGTATGATGGGAGCTTGGCCGATTGAACTCTACCGGAAATCAACCGGTCATAGGGCAGGCCTATGATGACGGCTTAGTTTTATTGAGGCTAATAGAGTTCTGTAAAATAGTTTGCCGGTGTGCGTTACAAGAAAATGTCCGGTCTTAGGGAAATTTAAAAAATGCCTGCTCAGGCATTGATCATCCAGAGAATTCAAATATCAATGTGTAGATTAGCAATTGTATTCGCCCTGTTGTATTCATCCTTCTCTATGGCGGAGTCTCCCCAGACAGCCATACCTGAGGACACGGTTGAGGAGGTGTTGGTCATAGGCGAGCAGCCGGGACCCGGCCTGTGGAAAGTATCCAAGGACGAGCATGTACTGTGGATCATGGGAACCTTAAAGCCCCTGCCTAAAAAAATGACCTGGCATTCGCGTCAAGTAGAGGAGATCCTGGCGCAGTCCCAGGAATATATCACCCCGCCTGCCGTCAGCTTTCGCGTTGGCAAATGGGATAAAGTAAAGCTGCTGCCATCGCTGATTGGCATACGCAACAATCCCGATGGCAAGAAGCTGGAAGAGGTGGTGTCCCCGGAGCTGTACCAGCGCTGGCTGGTATTGAAGGAAAAGTATATAGGTCGCGATGGCACTGTAGAGAAATGGCGACCTATCTTTGCCGCGAATGAACTCTATGAAAAGGCTGTCGCCAAATCCGGTTTGACCATGGATACCAATATTATGGATGTGCTCAGGAAGGTGGCCAAAGATAACGAGGTGAGAAAGGCCGGTCCGGGCACACTGACCACGCTCGAAAATCCCAAGGAGCTTGTCAAAAAATTCAAGAAGTCTCCCCTCGATGATATCGAATGCTTCAGCAAAACCATCGAGCGCCTGGAGACAGATCTGGAGGCGATGAAGTCGCGGGCCAATGCCTGGGCAACCGGCGATGTGGCCGCCCTGCGACAGTTGACCTATGTCGACAACGATGAAGCCTGCCGCTCAGCTGCCTATAATGCCGCCCTGGCGGAGGAGCAGGGGCTGCAGGATATTCCCGAGCGCAAGCGCGAATACTGGCTTGCCGAGGCAGAGCTGTCTCTGGCAAAGCATCCATCCACTTTTTCCATCCTGCCGATTGCCGAGCTGTTAAAGCCGGATGGCTATCTGGCGGCGCTGCGCGCAAAGGGCTACAAGATAGAAGCTCCTGATGATTAGCCGCTAAACACGGCTGGTTACATCTTGATACAAATTGCTGCCTAGTTGTTACAACCATAAAGGAGCTGTGCGTTTATAGTGAGTCCCATGCAATACCAGGGATTTACCCTGGTATTGGTTGATAATATTGGGATCATTAAGGAAGCCAGATGCGCACTGTAAAAATCTCTGCCCAGACTCTATCTCTCCTGTTATTTATTTCTCCCTGTGGCTTTGCCGATAACCTGCAAATTGCTGCAGGAAAAGACAGTGCCATTGAAGAAATCCTGGTGGTAAAACGCCGCGAGAGCGACTATTCGATCATCACCGAACAGGCGCAGAAAATCCTTGAAGTGCCCGGTTCTCTCGGCGATCCGCTGATGGCCGTGTTCAGTCTGCCCGGTGTGCTGGCAAAAAGTGAAGGCGGTCCGCCGGCGGTGCGCGGCTCATCGCCGAGCGATAATCGCTATATGGTGGATGGTGCTCCTGCGGGTTATGTTTTTCACGCGTTTTCCACCTCGGTTTTCAATGAAAATATCATCCAGGATTTTGCTCTCTACTCCGCAGGTTTTGGCCCCAGCTACAGCAATGCGATTGGCGGAGTGTTTGATATCAAGCTGCGTGATCCCAAGCATCAACGCTTGACTACCAAGCTGGATCTGAGCGCACTGCGCGCAGGTATCTTCCTTGAAAGCGAAATCAATGATAACTCGGCTTTTTATTTTTCCGGGCGCGGCAGCCTGTTGCAATATTTTCTGGAAGAAGATACCGAGGAGGAGGGGATTCGTGTGCAGACCGCCCCCCAGGATACCGACTATCAATTCAAATATGTCTACGATCTTTCCAGTGATAACAAGCTGACCCTGAGTGCCAATGGCGCCACGGATCTGGCGGAAGCGGATTTTACCGATCTCTCCAGCGAGGTGATGGAAGATCCTGATTTCGCCGGCGATGCCAAGCTGAAAAACAATTACCAGAATATAGCGGCAAGCTGGCGTTCACTCAGGGAATCTGGGGCAATCTTTAATTTACAGTTGGGCCAGTATGTCAATACCAGGGATACAGTCTGGGGCGATAAGAAGTATCTGTTTAAGATGACCAGTAGCGATAGCTATATTACCAGCCATTACGATTTTACCCTGGGTGATGATCACAACCTTACATTGGGTACAGAGCTGCACCATATCCAGTATCGATACAATGCGCGCTTTATCGATTATGTCTGCACCGAAACAGATTCAGATTGCCTGTTTCGCCGCGGCAATTTAATTGCAACCGCTAATAATATCAGCGTAAATCACACCAGCTTCTACCTTAATGATCACTGGAGTATCAGCGAAAACCTGGCAGTGGATATAGGCGGTCAAAGCGATTACAACGACTTTACCGAGGAAACCTTTTATAATCCGCGACTGGCTGCCAGCTGGCAGTTTGCCGAGCGCTGGATTCTCAGCTCATCGCTGGGAGCCTATAATCGTTTTCCCGATATTGATAAGTTGTTTCCCGAAATAGGCAACCCTGATTTAAAATCGCCAAGCTCCAATCATTTTACCCTGGGGCTAAAACAAAATCTCACGGATGGCTGGAGTTGGTCGACAACGGTCTACTATAAAACCATGACAGATTTGCCCTTGGCCATGTCCGCAGAGCAAACGCCCAACTACACCAACAATATTGAAGGTGAGGCCTATGGTCTGGATGTGTTTATCAATAAGGAATTGACCGAACGCTGGTATGGCTGGCTTGCGATAAGTGCGGCAAAAAGCCTGCGCACTAATAAGCTGACGAATATCGAGACCGATTATTATCTGGATACGCCGCTGGTACTGAATTGGGTAATGAACTACAAGCTCGGTGAAAAATGGACTATTGGCGGTCGCTTTACCGCGCAGACCGGTCATGCTTATACACCTATAATCGGCGCGCAAAAAAATCCCTATTACGGCGATCATGTTCTGCCTGTTTACGGTGAGGCTTTTTCTGAGAACTTGCCATTTTACTCGCGGCTGGATCTGCGCTTCAAACGCGATACTGCTTTCTGGGGATATAAAGGGGCCTGGAGCCTGGATATTTTAAATGCGTTAAATCGTCGCAATGTGACAGATCGCCATCTGGATTATAAAAAGACCCACTCGCCGCAGGATTTCCAGCTGGAGGACGAAGTGGGTTTGGGGATTATTGTGGCGGCAGGAATGTCGGTTACTTTTTAAATCGTTGCTTGGAGTTTTATGCAAACAATATTAACAGGCTTGTATTTGAGCATTCTATGGCTGCTGGCTGTATCAGCCACGGCTGGCGACCTGTCTAGCGATGTACGCAAGGGCGCAAGTGATCCCCACGCGGATGAGAGCAATTATATTGAAATGGGGTTTAGCCTGGGTATGTTGCACACACCTTTTTACGGTGCACCGGAAGATACAGATCCGAATAAAACCAATTACAGTTTTTCGCTCGATCTCAATTTGCATTTGCAATACAAGGGCTGGTTTATGGAGAGCTTCTCGCAAAGTCTGGAGGAGTTTACCCTGGGGTACAACTTTGCCGATGGCGAGCGCTGGTCCCTCGATGCGGTGTCCCTTGAGCAGCATCCAGAAATTGGCGAGCGACAGAGCAGTGACTTGGCGGGCCTCAAAACCCGCGAAAGCGATTATATGCTGGGGTTGCGAGCCACGCGTTATTATGAAAAATACATTGTGCAACTGCATGCCCTGACCGACATGAGCGACACTCACAATGGCCAGGTATTTTCTCTCAAGCTGGCGCGCCATTGGCAATACAGAAACTGGAATTTCCATATTATCCAAAGTGAAAGCTATCGCACCCATCGCGTAGCGGATTATTACCTGTCAGTTGCCGAGCAGGATGCCTCAGAAAAATTTCCCGAATTCCAGGCGCAGGCAGGCTTTATCCATACCCTGGAAGTGGGGGCTACCTATCCGCTGAGCCAGAAATGGGTGTTCAGAAGTTTGCTGCGCTATGTTCAATTGGATTCACAGTGGCGCAACAGTCCGGTCATTGCCGCTGAACACGGTGATTTTTTTATCAACTCCCTCAGCTATGTATTCTAAGCAAAATGATTTTTGTGACTAACAGCAAAACAACCCTATGGCAGTGGCAGAAGTGGAGATATGTTGCCCTGTTGCTACTGCTGGTTTTTTGCCTGCCCTGTGTCTGGGCGGATGAGGGGCGCCTGCAAATTAAGCCAGCGCGCTGTATCGCCTTGCACGAGGGACAGGTCTGCTATCAAACCTTGAATATCAACTGGCAGACAGCTGTGCAGGGAGATTATTGTGTCTATCTGCAGGACAGCAAAACCGCGCTTATGTGCTGGGAAAATAGCAATGGCAGTCAATTGAAATACGATTTCGAAAGTAACAGCACGAAAAAATTTACTCTGCAAAATAGTCGCACCGGTGAAATTGTTGCAGAGTTTTCGCTTGAGGTGGCCTGGGTGTACAACGCAGGTTCACGCCGTGAAAGTCGCTGGAGAATTTTCTAATGACAGGAGCAAGTCCAGTGCATATCTTGCTGATTGAGGATGATACCTCTCTGGCGGAGTGGATTCTCGATTATTTGCATTCCCACGGCTACAAGACCAGCCACATCAGCCGCGGCGATCAGGCCTTGGCCGCGATTAAAACGCTGCAGCCGGATTTGATTGTGCTGGATGTTATGCTGCCCTACAAAAATGGTTTTGATATTTGCAAGGAGCTGCGGCTGTTTTCCCATTCGCCGGTGCTGATGCTGACGGCCTGCAGCGAAGAGAGCGATGAAATACTGGGTTTGGAGCTGGGCGCCAGCGATTATCTGGCCAAGCCGGTTAAACCCCGCCTGCTGCTGGCCCGCATCAAGGCATTGTTGCGTCGCGACAGTGCCGCAGCGCCAGTGACAACCAGCTTGCAATTCGGTCAGTTGAAAATCGTTCAGGAAACCCAGACAGTTTTTTTGCAGGGCGAGCCTATTAATCTCACCTCCAATGAATTTGCGGTGCTCTGGCTGCTGGCCAGCCATGCTGGCAAAGTGGTCAGTCGCGAGCATCTGGTAACTCAGTTGCGCGGTATCGAATACGATGGCCTGGATCGCTCGATAGATATTCGCATTTCCCGTCTGCGCAAAAAATTGCAGGATAATGTTGCGCAACCCTTTCGCATAAAAACCATTTGGGCCAAGGGTTATCTCTTTGCCGCGGATGCATGGCAATGATGAGACAGCTCACTTTTTCGCTATTGTTGGTAGTCATGACAGCAGTCATAGGCCTGGGGTGGAGTATCGATCAATGGTATGACAGCCAATATGCCGCACAGGAAGATCCCGCGGTAAAAACCTATCAGCAGCTCAGCCAGGAATTTATCCGTTTAATCTCGTTGACCAACATTACTCAGGCGCAATTGCAGCAGTGGGCAGCGCTTTCTCATGGCCAGGTGCAAATCATCCCTTATGCAGAGTTTCCATTGCCGCCAGATTTAAAGCAATCGTTCGAGTCGGGTGAGCCTTTATTGCTGGATTCGGGGTCTGGCATTTCATTACATTATTTAGTCGCAGCACAGCAAAATGTGATTTCGTTTCAATTTCCCAGCAATGGACGCACTGGAATAAACTCACATTTGCGCCTGGTATTGACCTTGCTGTTTTACAGTGGATTGGCCCTGCTGGTGTTTGTCTGGCTCTATCCATTGCTTAAAAGGCTAAGCCTTTTGCGAAAAATAGCTGGCCGTTTTGGCTCGGGAGATTTAACGGCGCGCATACCTCCGGCAAAAATTTCCTATATTGCGGATATAGAGCAGGAGTTCAATCGCATGGCTCAGCGTATTGAAAATTTAATTTACGATAATAAATTGCTATCGCGCGGCTTGTCTCACGATTTGCGCACGCCTATTGCGCGTCTGCGTTTTGGCTTGGATGTATTGGAGGAGGCCAATTTGTCGCCCGCACAGGAGAAGACCCTGTCGCATTTAAATCGCGATTTGATGGCGATGGAGACTCTGGTGGAAACCTTGCTGAGCTATGCGCGAATGGAGCAGGGGGCCATAGCCTTCAAGCCCATACCCGTTGATTTGCACAAATGGCTTAGCAATATAATGCAGGAATTCTATTCGGAATCGGTAGTGGTGATTGCCGATCCGGAAGTTGATGCCAGAGTTCTCGCTGATATTGAATATCTCAATATGCTTATCCACAACCTGGTGCAAAATGCCGAGCGACATGGAAAGGGCAAAATAATTGTTAGCGTTACAGCCAGTGAAAGGGAGGTTTGTTTGACTGTGGAGGATGATGGTGTGGGTATTCCCTCCGCAGAACGCGAACATGTATTGAAACCTTTTTATCGTATTGCCAGCGGGCAAAATACCCAGGGGCATGGTATGGGCTTGGCCATAGTGGAGCGTATAGCGCAATGGCACAAGGCGAGAATTGTTCTGGGCAATTCCCAGCGTCTGGGCGGACTAAAAGTCAGTGTGGTGTTTGTGTCAGGCAATTATTAACTTATGAACAACATTAAATAAGGATGAATGGATGAAGCGATTTATGCTGCTTACATTACTGCTGACGGTTTCAAGCGCGGTCAGGGCCGATCTGACGGAGGTGAGATCAGGAACTGCCGGGAGCCATGACACAGTGGAAGAATTCCTGGTGGAGGGAGAGCAGCCCGGCCCCAGGTTGTGGAAGGTCTCCCGCGACAATCATAGTCTGTGGATTCTGGGAGTTCTCTCTCCCCTGCCAAAGCAAATGCAGTGGCGCTCGCACCAGGTTGAAGAAACTCTCAAACAGTCGCAAGAGTTTATTACTCCACCCTATACAGCTCTAAAGATGAGCTTTTTGAATCAGCTGTTGCTGATACCCTCGCTACTGACATTGGAAAATAATTCCGACGGCAAATTAGTGGATGTGGTGCCGCCGGAATTATATGCGCGCTGGAGTGTTTTAAAGGAAAATTATATTGGCCGCGATAAAGGTGTTGAAAAGAAACGACCATTTTTTGCCGCTCATGCGCTTTATGAAAAAGCCATAGATAAAAGTGGGCTGACCAGCGATGGCGCTATGGTCTGGTCAGTGGTGGAGGGCATAGTCAAGAAAAACAAGATTAAGAAAACTTCTCCGGGCATAAACAGCCAGATCAAACAGCCGCGCAAAGCTTTTGGTGAATTTAAACAAGCTTCTATCGCCGATCTGGAGTGCTTTGCCAAAACCCTGGAGCGGTTGGAAAGCGATCTGGATGCTATGCGAGCCAGGTCGCGGGCCTGGGCCCTGGGGGATATAGAGGCTTTGCGCCGCTTGCCCTATCCGGATCACGATAAGATTTGCAGCGATACCATTTTAAATCTCTCGCTGTTCAAGGAGCAGGGATTGGGTGATGTTCGCGCGCGCGAGAAACAATTGTGGCTGGAAGCAGCAGAATCAGCCATAGCCAATAATCAGTCCAGCTTTGCTATTCTGGATATGGCCGAGCTGCTAAAGCCCGATGGCTATCTGGCGGCGCTGCAGGAAAAAGGCTACAGCCTTGAGGCTCCCTAGGGAGGTAACAGACCCGAGTGCATCCTCTCCTTGAATGCACTTTAGGATATTGCGATAGATCAAACTTCTACCGGGGTAGTGGGATGGTTTCCCCACTCGGCCCAGGAGCCGTGATAGCCGCGAATATTAAAACCCAATGCCTTGCCCACCAAATAGGTAAAGCCGGAGCGGTGATGGCTCTGGCAGTGGGTGATCATGCGCTTGTCAGCGGTGAGGCCGAGGGACGCCAGATATTCTTTGGCATCCTTGCGAATACGCAGGCCGTTGTTGCGGTCCATCAGCGAGGTCCACTCGGCATTGATTGCGCCGGGAATATGGCCGCCCTTCATGCCCATCACGCGCTCGCCGCGATACTCCGCCGGGCTGCGCGCGTCCCAGACAACAAAATCGGCCTTGTCCAATTCGGCGATAATATCGGGAATTTCAATCACCACCTTGGGGTCAAGTTTTAAATCCACTTTGCTGGGTGTCACTGTGGGTATATCGGTAGTCAGCGATTGCCCCGAAGCAAGCCATGCATGCAGCCCGCCATTTAAATAGGAGTAGTGTTTGTGGCCAATGGCATCCAGTGTCCAGATCATGCGCCCGGCCCAGCCGCCGCCTTCATCATCGTAAACCACTACATGGGTGTCGGGCGTTAAACCTAAAAAGGAAAACACGCGATTGAGCTGCTCAACGGGAGCAATCTTGCCCGGTACAGGGGCCTGACCCAGCACAATTTTCTGCGGCGGTACATGGATAGCGCCATCGATATGGCCCTGCAGATAGGTCTGCTCCGCGCACATATCAATCACCAGGATTTTACTGGTGGGCTGCGCCAAGAGGGCGGCCAGTTGCGTGGGTTCCAGAACAAAAGGAAGAGCCATGGTGTTACTCCTTGGTTAACAGTCGGTTGAATTAATTTTCGTCTAATGTTCGCAAGATATAGCGATAGGAGTCCATCCGCGTCTGGCTGATTTTTCCTTCGTGCAATGCAGTCAATATGGCGCAGTGGGGCTCGTGGCGATGCGAGCAATCGCGAAACTTGCAGTGGCCGAGAAAGGGGCGGAATTCAATAAAGCCCTCCAGCACTTCCTCTTCCTCCATATGCCATAAACCGAACTCGCGGATACCAGGTGAATCAATCAGATGGCCGCCGCCGGGAAAATGCAACAGGGTTGCACTGGTGGTGGTGTGCGCGCCCTGCTGCCTTTCAGTGAGATCGCCCACGCGCAAATTGCTCTCCGGCAAAAGGGCATTGACCAGCGATGATTTGCCCACACCCGACTGGCCGACAAACACGCTGGTGTAATGGGTCAGGTACTGGCGAAACTCGTCCAGGCCCGAGCCATCTTGAGTGGACACCATGTGTACCTGATAGCCAAGATCGCGATAGGTGTTTTCCAGATAGTGAATTTTATCGCGGGTGTGTTCATCTATGCGGTCAATCTTATTGATCAGCAATACAGGCTCAATATCAATGGCATTGGCCGCGACCAGATAGCGGTCAATCAAATTGGCGTGGGGTTCGGGATAGGGCGCTACCACAACAATAATACGGTCTATATTGGCGGCCACGGTTTTCATATCGCCGTGGGGGTCGGGGCGGCAGAGGGCGGTGCTGCGCGGCAAAACCGCTACCACCACGCCCAATGATTGGCCCATCCGCCAGATAACCCTATCGCCTGTGACCAGAGAACCCAGGTTGCTGCGAAAGTGGCAACGCAGGCTCTGGCCCGCCATTTCCCCTTCGGTGGCCTCAACCACTACCTGGGTGCCGTAGTGGGTAATAATCAGGCCATGCTGTTCGGGCCCCAGGTCGCTCTCGTTCAGTTGCTCATCGGCAATGGAATCGCGCTTGCTGGCGCGGGCGGCGCGCTCGTCCTGGATCTTTTCGATGCGCCATTGCTGGCGGCGAGTAAGTTTGCGTTTCGACATGCGCTCTTTGCTATAGGTTGATTGGCCAGCGGGGGCAAATTGGTTTAGTCTGGGCGGCAATTGTGCCCTATTTACAGAGGAAAAGCCTATGCCTGATAAAAAGCTTGCTGAAAACAACCTGATTTGGATCGATTTGGAGATGACCGGACTGGACCCGGACAGGGAAGTGATTATAGAAATGGCCACTATCATCACCGATTCTGAGCTGAATATCCTCGCTGAAGGGCCGGTCTTTGCCATTCATCAACCCGACAGCATCCTTGCCGCCATGGATGAATGGAATACCAACCAGCACGGTGGCTCCGGCCTGACCCAGCGGGTGCGCGAGAGCAAGATCAGTACCGCCGAGGCCGAAGCCGAGACCATCAAATTTTTACAGCAGTGGGTGCCCAAGGGTAAATCGCCTATCTGCGGCAACTCCATAGGCCAGGACCGCCGTTTCCTGGTACGCGGCATGCCGCTGCTGGAAAGTTATTTCCACTATCGCAACCTGGATGTCAGCACTATCAAAGAGCTCGCTCGTCGCTGGCGACCCGATGTGTTGGCCGGGGTCAAGAAGTCCGGCGCGCATCTGGCGCTCGACGATATCAAAGATTCGATTGCGGAGCTGCAGCACTATCGCGCAACCTTTTTCAAGATGGACTAAGCTGAACCTGGCGGGCTCTGCCCGCCACTCAATGGCAGACTAACAATAAATTACTGTCAAAAAATTCTACAGGTTCGCTCTATTGCTGGATTGCGAACAGGGAAATGATCGGAGATGAAACTGTGAATTGTCTTGCAAAAGCATGTTTGATTTTCCTCGCGCTTGCTCTCACCTTATCCAAAGCCATTGCGCAAGACACGAGTGTTGCTGCCAGCGATTGCAAGATAGTTATTGTGGGCGGCGGGCCGGCAGGACTTTACTCCGCATTTCGCCTGGGAGAAAAATATGGAGCACAGGTCTGCCTGTTTGAAAAAGAGCTGCGCCTCGGCGGGCGGCTTTATGATGTTGCCCGCGATCCGGCGGGCAATGGCCCCTATATGGCAGTGGGTGGACGCAGGATTATGGAGGGGCAAACGCTATTATTTAATCTGGCAAAGGAGCTGAATATTTCCTTGGATAATCCCACTGTGGAAGCCGAGTTGACCCAGGTTGAAGGCAAAACGGTGACCCATAAAAATGATTTGCTGCCGCTATACCCCAAACTGGTCGGCCCCTTTGGTGAAGATGCTGAGACCCAACTGCTGACGCAGTTGCTCACCAGCAGCGAGCGGAAAAATATCGATTCCTATCGAAATTTTTCTGCCTATGCAAAAAAAGTGATAGGTGCGGAAGGTTTTCGCTACTTGCACGATATGTCGCGTTTTCGCGCTGACTTTGAATATCCGATCAATGCGCGCAGCTATGTCGATTACCTCGAAGAGGAAATCAATGTCTGCTGCAAGATTTATTATCCGGTCGGCGGTATGACGGCTTTTATCCGCGCAATGGAATCGCGTGCGCGCAGTTGGGGTGTGCAGATATTTATCGGTGAAGGCGTGCAGCGCATCGATAAGCAAAATACCGATTACACGATTGTCACTGCCCAGCGCAGTGTGCAGGCTTCGCGCCTTATAATCGCGGTGCCGCCTTTGGCTCTGCAAAAAATATCGGGCTCCATCGCCGAAAAAATCAAGAGCCAGCCACAATTTAAAGCCATGATGGCAGTCAAGGTAACCACTGTGGCGCAGTGGTACGACCAGCCTTGGTGGAAAGATATTCGCACTGCAGAGGGGCGCCTTATCTGGCGTGGCACCACTACCGACCACTGTATCAACTCTGTGGAAATTCCCCAAGAGACCTATACCGCGCAGCAAAATGCCATTCGCGCGGTCTATAATGATAAGCTGGCCTGCGCCGAGCGCTGGAAAAAACTGGCTGCTAAAGGTAATGATGCGCTGGAGGCAGAAATTCACAAAGGCTTGACGCATTTGCTGATCGACAATGGTATAACACAATCGGTAAACATTCCCGTGCGTGCAAGCAAAACGGTTTATCACCTCTGGGAAGATGGCTGGTATTTTCAGCGGGCAGAAAGTCAATTTAGCAATCAGGAGATTGCCGATTGGGCGCTGTCTCCCCTGCCGGGCGAACAGGTCGGACTCGCCAGCGAGGGCTATAACCCGCAGCGTTCAGGTTGGTCGGATGGGGCCTATAAATCTGCGATAAGATTGTTGAATGCCCAGTATGCTATGAATCTTTAGTCTGCAGGTTTTCTTGCAGGCAATTTACAGCGGTTATTTTTCCTCTGCCAGGATTTTTGCTAGCAGAGGGTTACTATAATTATTTAAAAAGGATCTTAACAATGCCAAAAAAACATTTGTTGCTGAGTGTATTGACCAGTGCGCTGCTGCTTGCAGCCTGCAGTCACCAGCAAAACCATACGGCTGCCAGCGCTGTCCAGGCCTCGGCCATAAGTGCGAGCCAGATCCAAAAAAGTCCCAATGACAACCGCAGTTATGCGGCAATTCTCCTGCCCAACCAGTTGCAGGTTGTGCTGGTCTCCGACCCCACCCTGGAATCTTCTGCGGCGTCTATGGCGATTGCGGTGGGCAGCTCGTCCGATCCCGACTCGCAGCTGGGCCTCGCTCATTATTTAGAGCATATGCTGTTTCTAGGCACTAAAAAATATCCTGTGCCGGGTAATTTTATGGAGTTTGTCTCTGGCAATTCAGGCGAAGCCAATGCAGTTACGGCGTTCGATAGAACCCATTTTTTCTTCAAGGTAAATTCTGGAAAATTCTCTGATGCACTGGACAGGTATAGCGATTATTTCAAATCACCACTGCTCGATGCCCAATACGCGGAAAAAGAGCGCAATGCGGTCAATAGCGAATGGTCGATGAATAAATCCCAGGATGCCTGGATTTTGCAAAGGATTGATGGTGCCACCATCAATCAGGCCAATCCCTTTTCGCGCTTCACCGTTGGCAATCTGGAAACGCTAGCCGATAAAGAGGGCTCCAACCTGCAACAGCAACTCAAGGCATTTTACGAACGCTACTATTCTGCCAATAATATGCGCTTAACCCTGGCGGGAAAACAATCTATCGCCGAGCTTGAACGTTTGGCCAAAAAGTATTTCGCCAGCATCCCCAATAAAAACATAACTCGCCCGCAAGTCAGTATTGCCGGCATCACCCAGATGGAAATGGGCAAGAGCATTCACTATCAGCCGCAACAAGATTTAAAATTGTTGCTGGTCGATTTTCCGCTGAAGAATAATATGGCTTTCTGGCGGGTTAAACCAAATGATTATGTGAATAATTTACTGGGTTCGGAAGAGGCTGGCACACTGTGCGAACAGCTGCGTAAAACCGGCTTGGCCAATATGGTGACTTCATCTATCAACACCGGGCTTTACGGCGGCGATGGCTACCTGCGGATTTCTGTTGACTTGACCAATGCGGGTTTGAACAATCGCGACAAGGTGGTAGCGGCTATTTTCAGCTATATCGATCTGGTTAAAAGGCAGGGTTTGAACGAGCGCTACTTTCAGGAAATGAAAGCGGTGGCTGAAAAAGAATTTAATAGCCAGGCTAAGCCAGATATCCTGCAGCAGGCTGTCAATATCGCCAATAATCAGCTGGATTTGCCTCTGGAAAATGTTCTGAATGCGAATTATGTCTATGATCATTTCGATGCTCGGGCAATTCAGGATCTGTTGGATCAGCTGCAGGTGCAAAATGTGCGCATCTGGCATATAGACAAAAATCAGACTGTCGATACAAACCTGCCTCACTATGCCGGTCAATATAGTGTTCGCGATATTCAGCCAGTAGAAAAGCAGCGCTGGCAGCAGTTTGCTGCAAACTTCGAATTCAATCTGCCAGAAATCAATAACCTTTTTACCGATAAAGCTGCCGATGTAGTGGCGGCAGAATTTTTAAAGCCTGAGGCGGTGGTCAGTGAAAAAGGTGTAGAGGCTTTTGTCGTTCACCCGGAATTTTATCGCGAGGATAAAGGGGTTATTTCGCTGGAGGTGAATGTAGATTTCGCCAGGCAAACGGCAAAACAGCTGGTGTTATCGCAATTGCTCAATAATATCCTGGTAGCCAAAAATATCACCTTGGTTGAGCGCGCCAAGCGAGCGTCTCTGGCGGTCGAGTTTAATTTGAGCGAAACCAATTCCCCCTTTATTAGCATTGCCGGTGCTACCAGCAAGCACGAAGAGTTGCTGAAGTCTGCATTGGATAGCTTGGTTAATGTGAGCATATCGGAAGTGGATTTTATCGATGCGCTGGACAAATATAAGCGTGCACTGGCCGATAACAAAAAAGCTATACCCCTCAACCAGGCCTATAGCAATGCAATGCGTCTGCTGAGTGAGGCTCAGTGGACCGATAGTGAATACCTGGAGGCTGCTGACAAAATTACCTTAAAGGACCTGCTCGCTTATCATCGTGAAATCAAAGCAAATCCACTGTTGCGGATCTACGCATTTGGCAACTATTCAACGCAAACTGTGACGCGCTTTGCCAGGCTCGCGGCAGCAGCGCTCCCTGGGACGAAACTTCCGCAGCAGCGTAAGCTTGCGCAATTCATTACTCCAAAGGTGGGCCAGAATATCCGCTATCAAGCAGCGGCAGAGCAGCCTGATAATGTTGTTATCGAAGCTGTTTTGGGTGATGCAAAATCCGACGATGAGCAGGCTCAATTTGTGGTGTTGAATGCTTTTTTTGGCAATGCCTTTTTTTCCCAGCTGCGTACCAACGAGCAGTTGGGCTACTTGGTCGGCAGCGGCAATTATCCGTTGAATGATTATCCTGGCTTTGCTTTTTATGTGCAGAGTAACAATACAGAGCTGGCTCAGTTGAAAGCGCGTATGGATGTGTTTCGCAGTGAGTTTATGGCGATCCTGAAAAAAATAGAGCCCGCCAGGATAGAAGCATTTAAACAGTCTGAAAGGGAAAATGTGCTACAAAAGCCAACGGATTTTTACGCCGAATCCCGGCGGTACTCCGGTGAATTTTTCGCAGGACGCTACGATTTTTCCAACAGAGATAAATATCTTGCCTCCCTGGCCAGAGTCAATAAAGAAAACATCATCGCGCTCTATCAGAAAATGCTATTGGATAAAAAAGCTATGGATATACTGATTCAAATAAAAGGTGAAAGCTTTAAAGACACCTCTTTCGCATTGAATAATCCACAGGAAATTTCCAGGTAATCCAGACAATAAAGAGAGCCGGTTTGCGCTCTCTTTTTCCGTGAAAATGTAGGAAGAGCTATGTGTTTATACTCCCATTTCGTAGTCATAGCTCAAGGCTTGTGCGGATACTCCGGCTAATTCTTGTAAAACCAGGTCCGTCACCCTTTCTATAGAGCCGGGATTTTGCCCCGTAATCAGCCGCTCATCCTGCACGGCAAATACCTGCCAGTTTCCGCCGCCTTCAAAATTTGCCCCCAATTGCTTTAAGCGTGCCTCCAGTGCGAAGGGCATGACATCCGTCAAGCCAACAGCGGCTTTTTCCGCATCGGTAAAACAATTGACCCGACGATTGGCCACTATGGGACGGCCGGCTTTATCTTTAGCGCCCACCAATGCAGCAGGGCCATGGCAGATGGCGACAATAAGCTTTTGCTGCTCGTAGCCATCTTCAATGATTTTTATCGCGTCTGGATTTACCGCAAGATCCCACATGGCGCCGTGGCCTCCCGGAACAAAAATAACGTCAAAGGGCGTTACATCAATTGCGCTGGCGGGAGTTGCACTGCTGGCCACTTTCTGTGCGATGGGATCCTTGAGAAAGCGTTCAATAATTGGTTTGTTTTCGCCGCTTTTAAGTATGCTTGATGGATCAAAAGGCAGGGAGCCTCCCAGGGGTGAAGTAACTGTGATACTGAAGCCCGCATCATAAAATTTGTAATAGGGCAGAATAAATTCTTCTGCCCAAATCCCTGTTTTTTTCCCCGTATTGCCAAGTTCGGTGTGAGAGGTTGTGAGAAAAAGTATATTGTGCGGCATATAAAAATTCCCTTGGATACAAGATGTGATGCTACAGCTATATGTTTCGCTATTTATATTTCATTCAGAGATATAAATATTCTGCATCGAATTTTTGAAATAGATTCTTATTAGTTAAACGTTATAACGCCAAAGTTAACTTTTGTCGGGGCAGATAGTCAATGGGTTCTTTGCCATATAGTGCAAATGGATTGATTTTTTTTGCAAAGGAATTTATTGGTCGTTCGCTTTATCACCTTGAAAGCAATTTCTAGCGAGAAGTTAGCGAAGAGAGTGGTATATCACGGGCGTTGCCAATAAAAAAAGGCCGGGCAGTTTTGCTGCTCGACCTTTTTTGGATTCAGTTCAGATTGAGTTTGAAAAGCTTAACTCAATCGAGCTGGTACTTACTGGGCGCAGAGGCTGGTTGTCCCAGAGTCGTTGTGGTGCTCGCTATCGTAGCAGAGTGCATACTCACGGGTATTGTCATTGAACAGTACTCTCACGCTGGTGCAGTCGAAGTTATAGCAGCCATTTACGAGGATGTTTGCACCATTTTGATCTGCAATGCCATCAGTCGGTGTGTTATCGCCAAAATTAAGTGACCAATCGCCATTTACATCAAACTTAAATTGGTTAGCTGCAGAGCGCAGAGTGTGGGTTTGACCTTGCCAGATGTGATCCGCGACCAATGCCATTGGTTCTGCAGCCCAGGAGTTGCTGTCCTGACGCAAGTTCAACTTGTTAAACGTATGCGCAGGAGTGCTGCTTTGCGAGGAGGCAGAGCTGCTGATTGCAGACGAAGTGCTTGATGAAGCCACTGCGCAGTTTGCTGGCAGGTTTTGTTGCACGCTGATGTCTTTTGAAGTGCTGTTGAAGCTGACTTTCACCCAGCCTTGAGAGACAACATAATCATTGGCTGGTATTGCATCACCCCAGCCACCATTGGGGTCGACTTTGAAGCGTGGGCTGCCGTTGGCATCGCCGCCAGTGAAGTTGATACAGGATTCATACACATTGCTGGTACCTACGCGAGCCATCAAGGTGCCCTCTGCCCAGGCATTGAAGGTTCCGCGGATATGGTATGGCGTTTGTGCAACGCTTGAAGAACTCACACTGCTGGAGGATTTCACTGAAGAGATAGCCACAGAGGACGAGCTGGCTGCGACTGAACTGGCTACCGAGGAGGAACTGGCAGTGGCTGGGCTGATATTCCAGTTTTTGGTATCAGTAAAAAATTTGATATTCCAGGTGCCGGCGGCCACAGGAATATTGGTGCCATTGCGGCCGCCAACCCCATAGTTTTCCTGCCAGTCGCCAAAGCGATCAAATTTTATGCTGCCCGCGCTGGAAAAAACCACGCTGGTCACTTGTACGGTATTGGTACCGCCAGCCACCATCTGTGTAGTGCCCCAGTTGTTTTGGGTGCCACGCAGGAACCAGTCGGCGTGGGCCTGGGCGCAAAGGCCCAAAATAGAGGTCATCAGAGCAATTTTAAGTTTCATACGAATCCTGCCTTGTATAAATTGAATAGAATGAAAAAGAACTATACATCATTTTTGATACTTTTTCGATATATGTGTCGAATTTCTCATTTGGTCAATATTTGTTCTAAGCGTGATTGTAAAAAAGCAGCCCGAATGGGTTGCAGATATTATTAAGGCGAGTAATTGTGACGGGGTAATGAACACGCGAAGATATTCATGAGAAGTAAAATTAAATAATGTGAAAATTGACTTTTTTGCGCTGTGAACGAAGAGCGTTCGCGCGAAACATAGCTGCAACAAAAGTTGCTAACTTTCACTGATTATAAAAAGCCATAGGCTGGATTATGCAATTCATTTTTTTGAATGGCTGCCGCGTCGCTAATACGCTGACTATTGCTGCTTTGCATCATGATCATGTGAGGAATAGTCTATTTCCAAGCAATAGTTTTATGATCAATAAGTTATTTCAATTTGTCAGTGGCCGTTAAGTGGGCTCGATAAAAAAAGGCCGGGCAATTTGCATTGCCCGGCCTTCATTTTTTGCAGAGGAGATTAATTACACATTGTAAGTCGAGGACGAAGTATTGCCACCGCGGCCTGTCCAGTTGGTGTGGAAGAATTCTCCGCGCGGCTTGTCAGTGCGCTCATAAGTGTGCGCACCAAAATAATCGCGCTGTGCCTGCAGCAGGTTGGCCGGCAGGCGCGCGGTGCGGTAGCCGTCAAAGTAAGTCAGTGCCGAAGTGATAGTTGGTGCGGGTATGCCGTTGGCAATGGCCGCTGCCGCCACGCGACGCCAGCCAGCCTGGGCGGCATTGACGGTATTTTTGAAATAATCGTCGAGCAACAAATTGTTCAGCTCGGGATTTTTGTCAAAAGCCTCTTTGATATTGCCGAGGAACGACGAGCGAATAATACAGCCGCCGCGCCACATCAGGGCAATGCCACCGTAGTTCAAATGCCAGCCGTATTCCTTTGCCGCTTCGCGCATCAGCAGATAGCCCTGGGCGTAGGAAATAATTTTCGAGGCGAACAGGGCATTGCGCAAATCATCGATCATCGCTTTTTTATCGCCGCTGAAAGTGACGCTTGGACCGCTGAGGACTTTAGCCGCTTGTACGCGTTCATCTTTTTGCGCAGACAGGCAGCGTGCAAACACAGCTTCGGAAATCAGTGTGAGAGGCACGCCCAGGTCCAGGGCAATGACGCCTGTCCATTTGCCTGTGCCTTTTTGTCCGGCGGTATCGAGAATTTTTTCGACCAGCGCTTCACCGTTTTCTTTGTAGGCGAAAATGTCGCGGGTGATTTCGATCAGGTAGCTGTCGAGTTCGCCCTTGTTCCACTCGGCGAACACTTCATGTATTTCATCGCTGCTCAAGCCGAGCAGTTCTTTCATAATCTGGTAAGCCTCGCAGATTAACTGCATATCGCCGTATTCAATACCGTTGTGAACCATCTTCACAAAATGGCCGGCGCCATTCTCGCCCACCCAGTCACAGCATGGACTGCCATCGTCAACCTTGGCGGCGATGCCCTGGAAAATATCTTTGACAAACGGCCAGGCCTTGGGCGAGCCGCCGGGCATAATGGATGGGCCGGTCAATGCGCCCTCTTCGCCACCGGAAACGCCGGTGCCGATAAACAATAAGCCCTTGCTTTCAAGGTAGGCTGTGCGGCGGTCAGTATCCGGGTAGTGGGTATTGCCGCCGTCGATAATGATATCGCCAGCTTCAAGGTGGGGAATCAGTTGCTCAATAAAATCATCGACAGCCTTGCCCGCTTTTACCATCAGCATGATTTTGCGCGGTTTGGCGAGTGAGGCCACCAGCTCTTCAATGGAGTGGGCGCCGCGAATACTTTTGCCCTGGGCACGACCGGCCAAAAAGTTATCCACTTTATCGACGGAGCGATTATAGGCGGTGACCGTATAGCCTTTGCTGGCCATATTCAGGATTAAATTTTCACCCATTACGGCGAGGCCGACCAAGCCTATATCTGAAAGTTGTTTCATAGCGAAAGCCTAATTTTGGGGTGGCGCCATTTCCACTGTTTGGGCCAGCCGGGGTTGAACTATGCGATGTCCTTTTGAGGGCGGCTATTATTCCTGTTTGCGGCTGAAATTAATAGCAAAAAACGGCTAACTTGTAGCAATTAGGATGATAGTTTCCTTAAATAGGGGAAACGGCGGGGTTTACTTGCTTTTCGCTATCCCAGATGCAGGATTTTGGATTTTACGTTTGCGGCGATGGTTGGGTTTTGCCTGTTGTTGCAGTGCCCAATCAATGTGTTCCTGTACCAGCGCGGGGACTTGCGGACGTTTATTGTTCAGCGCCGCAATAATCTGCGGATTGGACGGGGCATTGCCCAGCCCAACCGCCAGGTTGCGCAGCCAGCCGTCATAGCCGATACGGCGAATGGGCGAGCCCTCGGTGTTGCTTAAATATTCTTCCTCGCTCCAGTTGAACAGCGTCACCAGATCGCTATTTGCCAGGCCGTGGCGGGGTAAGAAGTCCGTTTCTGCGGTAAATTGTGCATATTTGTTCCAGGGGCAGATGGCCTGGCAATCGTCGCAGCCAAACACGCGGTTGCCTATGGGTTCGCGAAATTCCAGGGGAATTGCGCCCTTGTTTTCAATCGTCAGATAGGAAATACAGCGGCGCGCATCCAGGGTGTAAGGGGCGGGAAAGGCATCCGTGGGGCAGACCTTGAGGCAGGCCGTGCACTCTCCGCACTGGTTGGGTTGCTCGGACTGGTCTATCGGCAGGGGCAGAAAGGTAAAAATCTCACCAAGGAAAAACCAGCTTCCGGCCCCGCTGTTGATAATCAGGGTGTGCTTCCCGGTCCAGCCTAGGCCGGCTTTTTCGGCGAGGGGGCGCTCCATCACCGGGGCGCTGTCGACAAAGCCCCGGTGCTGACCTTTGAGTGGATAGTCGGCGGGCAGGGCATCGTCTATTTGTTTGGCGAGTGTGGCCAGGCGTTTGCGGATCAGCTTGTGATAGTCACGGCCCAGGGCATAGCGGGAAATATAAGCTTTGTCGGGGCTCTTCAGAATCTGGATCTGCTGGGTGTCGCCGGGCAGGTAATCCATGCGCACGGAGATCACGCGCACTGTATTGGGCAGCAGCTCTGCGGGTCTTGAGCGTTTGTTGCCGTGGGCGGTGAGCCATTCCATGGTGCCGTGATAGCCTTTGGCCAGCCATTCCTTGAGACGGATCTCTGCATCGCCCAGGTCTATATCGGTGATGCCGAGCTGCTGGAAGCCCAGCTCGCGTCCCCAGCATTTGATATCGGCGGCGAGTTTGTTGAGGTCGAGGGCATTGGACATGGTTGGGAATCGTTTAAAAAACAGACCGCTATTGTGCCAGAAATACCGCCTTACTTTTTATTATTCGTCACTCGTCTTCACTAACTTTCACCCAGAGGCCATTCTCCTGGGGCTCAACCTCAAAACGCGCCCATTGGCGAAATTCGCTGCGCAGGCAGATATGGGTCTGGTAGGCGCCGTCGCCGGCCAGCACTTTGAAGATCACCCGGTCCTTTTCCGGAATGGTATCCGCATCCGAGCCGTCGAGTACCTGGCGCACGCTCCAGAGTTTGCCGAGCTTGCCATTGCTGTAAAAGCGACCGGGAATAATATCTGCCGGGTGAGTGATATTTTTTTCGGCGTGTCGCTTGGCCAGCTCCAGGAGTTCAGTCAGGTTTTCTGTGCTCACATCCACATAAGAATTCAATTCCTGCATGGCCGCCGCAAAATCTTCCTGGGTCAATTCAAACTGGCGCTCGGCGGGCTGGGTTTGCTTGGCCGCGCGCAGGCGCTTGTTGATATGGGCGGGATAGCGTCGCCAGTGAAACAACGCGTTAAAGGCAACTGCCATCGCGAGAATAGCCACCACATTAATCAAAATCGGCATGATCAAATAGTGATAGCCCAATACGTAAATTTCTGAACCGCCAATCACTGCCGCCAGAGCGGTGGCACCGCCAGGTGGATGTATGCAGCGCAGATAGTGCATAACCCCTACGGCAAGGCCGACCGCCAGCGCAGGCGTCCAGGTTTGGTCGGGAAACAATTTATGGCAGCTTACCCCTACGGCGGCGGATAACAGGTGTCCACCAAACACGGCCCAGGGTTGTGAGAGGGCACCTTGGGGGACGGCGAAGAGCAATACCGCCGATGCCCCCATGGAAGTGACCATCACCAGTATGCCGGAGTTCTCCATAAAGCCATGGGGGAAAGTCCAGCGTGTTATCCAATAGACGGCGAGTATGCCCATGAGCGCACCCAATCCGGAAATCCATTTTTCGCCGTGGCTGGTGGTATTGCGCTCTATGCCGAGCAGGAGGCGGGCTTCGTGGAAAAAATGTTTTAGGCTGGACAATGCTGACCCCTCTATAACTCTTTCGGGAGCGCTATCCTAGGACTTTCAACGAAGCTTGGCAAATGTTCGCATGCGTGTAAAACTTGGGCCTTTGAATTTCTCGCAGCGCCTATTGCTGTTGGTGTTGTAAAATAGCGCGTGCAAATGCAGTATTCCATCATCACTTTCTGTTTTGTTTTAAGTGCCATATTGCCCATCCGGCTCAATTAAATTTGGCCGTAAAAGAATAAGTGTGAAATGATCGCGGCTCTTTTCTGTGGCCATTGGCAATCCCCATTCGTGGGCCCAGTTCAGTTAAGCATCCACTAAACGGACATTTTTATATGAATATTTTTTCTCGCCAGCCAGTTCCCGGCAGCCTCAAAAAAATAGCGACAGCCTTGATTGCCTGCTCAGCCTTGTCGGCCTGCAGCAATCAGACGGCAAAAGCACCTGCACAGCTTGCCAACAAGTCGGCCGAGGTAGCGGATTTGTATGTGGTGGATTGCCTGTTGCCCGGGCAGGTTCGGCAGTTAGGTGGCACCACCTATGTCACACCGCGCCGCCCCACTATCACCACGGCTGCGGATTGCCGGATTCGCGGCGGAGAATATGTTGCCTATGATCGCGCCGATTATAAAACCGCACTGCAGGTATGGCTGCCTACGGCGGAGACCGGCGATGTGGAAGCCCAGGTAAATGTCGGCGAGATCTTTGAGCGCGGCCTGGGCGGCGAACCCAATTATGAAGCAGCGGTTATCTGGTACCAAAAGGCGGCAGAGAAAGGCAATGCCCGCGCGCAGTTTAACCTGGGCGCGCTCTACGAGCAGGGTCACGGTGTGCCCAAGGATAAAGTCCAGGCGCTCAACTGGTATCGCAAGGCCTGGGGGCTGGACGCTGATAGCGTCATTTACCAATCTGCTGCAAACCTGGCGCAGGAAGATTTGCGCAAGCAGCTGCAAAAAAACCTCGATGAGAAAACCAGCAAGATCAATCTGCTCAATAGCCAGATCAAGACTCTGCAGGCCAGTGCCGCCAAGGCTGGTGCCAACAAAGAGATGGAGCAGCAGCTGGCAGAGTTGAAAAGTTGGATCAAAAACCTCGAACAGGAAAAATCCCTGGCGAAAAATGAAGTGGATAAATTGCCGCGCGTACGCGAACCCCAGGCCACTGCCGGCGCTGTTGTAAAAGGCAGCGATGCCAAAGAGCTCAAAAAAGGCGAGCTCAGTTTTGGCAAATACTATGCATTGATTATCGCCAACCAAAATTATGAGCATATCGACAGTTTGCAGACGCCTTTAAGCGATGCCAGGCGCGCTAAAAAAATTCTCGAAGAAAAGTACGGCTTTACGGTTTCCATGTTATTGGATGGCAATAACACTACGGTGATGAAAACCATCAACGATCTGGATAACCAGATGACCGAAAACGACAACCTGTTAATTTTCTATGCGGGGCACGGCAGCCGCATGAAAGCGGGGGGTATTGAAGCCGGCTACTGGCTGCCGGTGAATGCCAGCCCGCCGCCCGACGATACTTTCTGGGTGTCCAATGAATTCGTCACGCGACACCTGGCCCATACCAAGGCCAAGCGCGTACTGGTGGTGGCGGATTCCTGTTATGCCGGCCTGCTGTCCTCTGAGCCAGGCTATTTGTTTATGGGCGATAAGCAGACCTACAGCGAAGAGTATGTGCGCTACAAACTGCCGAAAAAATCGCGCCTGCTGTTGTCCTCCGGCGGCGACAGGCCCGTGTTGGATAATGCTGGCGAAGGTCATTCGGTTTTTGCCCGCGCCTTTCTGGATGCGCTGGATTCTGCCCAGGGTGTGATCAGCGGTCCGGAACTGTTTTTAAAAATAAAAGGCCAGGTTTCTGCCAAGGCAAAAGCGATAGATTTTGTGCAGCTGCCAGAATTCAAAGTGATCAAGGGCACCGGCCATGAAGTGGGTGATTTCTTTTTTATTAATAAACACTGATGAGAATTTGCATGAAGACAGGCTCTACACCTTTGGTGCAACTCTGCGCTATACCTTTACCCCCCGTTTGCGGTGATAAGGCCTTTTGTCAGCGCCGAGCAAGTTGAGGAGGCCATTAGCAAACAACATCTTGTGGCTGCACGCTATGTCAACGCGGCCAGCCAAACCAATGTGTTCCAATTGGTCGGCGATACGCCGGACGATTCCCACCGGGTGTTTACCTTAGGCTTGTCCAGCGTAGTGCGCGGTGCGCACCAGACTGCCGATGGAACTATCGCTGGCGGCCTGCAGGGTTTCATCAACTACAAAGTGGTCGAAGGCTTGCGCGATTACACCCTGGATAGCATTGAGTTGGGTCTGCGTTACGAATTTTAATGCAACTTCACATTGCTGGCTGCAGCCAGCAAAATCTTGTTGAGGGAGTCGCTGTGAAGTATTACCAAATGACCTATAAGATTTTTCTGTCAGGCTGGGATGGCCGGGAACCCAGCGGCCTGTTTCAGCGCAGCCATGATTGGGTATTGCTGAAAACCGGTGAGCCCTTGCTGGACTATGAAAATGATAGAGTCAACGGCGAGCCCTTCAAAGGCCCACTGCTCTGTGAGCTGGACGATGAGGATGAAACCGGCGTTATGGCAACTTTCTATAACTCGCCGGCCTTTATTGCAAAGAAAAGTTTCTATCATGACCTTAGGGATATAGGTATTGATAATATCGAAGTCCATCCTGTCGTTATTCATGATCCCCTCAATAATATTGAGATAGATGATTATCTATTATTGAATTTTCTAGACAGTATCTCCTGCGCGGTAATGGAGCAATCCAGCTATGAGCGTTTGAACGAAGCGGGGGATCCAGAAGATCCTGTAGATTCCATGATTGTGATGAATGAACTGGTTATAGATCCCAGCAAGATAGATGGCCAGGATTTATTTCTGCTTCGCGAGGATACGGATTGCATTGTCATCAGCGAGCGTGTCTACACGCATCTGCAAAATCGCGGCTACAGTCATATAGTGTTTGAGGAGTTGAAGCAAATATAGGATCTGGTAGCCAATAGGGAGTGCTGGCCCGGGTATATTTCCTTACTGACAGCAGGAGAAACCTATGAGCAACTATGGTGAAAACGAAGAGCAGGAAATTCTCAGATCCATGGATGAAATGAACAGGGCCATGACCCCATTTGTCATTTCGCTGGCACAAATCGAATTCTTTGGCATAGCGCTGGGGCGCTATCTGGCGCTGGGTGTTTTTCCGCTGGCAGCTATTGGCTTTTTATATGCTGCCTACCTGACCGAGTTGCATTCCTATTGGCATTTATTATTTATCGAACTCAGCTCGGGATTTCTGTTTTTTGCTGCGGCGCCGAGGATTATCCATCTGGGGCGGCGCTACCGCTGGCAAGTGCCTCTGTTGGGCGCTGTTGTGGCCGGTCTATTGTTATGCCTGGCGTATGACTGTGAAAGATATCTTCCGCAATTATCCCACCATACCTGCGAGTTTTTGCAGGCGGCCCTGATCGAATATTCCATTGCCCTGATATTGATGGTCGGGCTTGAAATTGCCATGGCTCCCTGGCTAAATGATCTCGCATTGAAATACCGGCAGGCACGCGATAATGTGCAAGATCAACGTGCTCCTGCTCCCAAGTTAGCTCAAGACTAGCCACCGGCTAGGTGGAATAAGTTATTTCTACTATGAAGAAGATGTTGTACGCAGTGCTTCTATTGGCCCCCTTGGCGCAGGCGACTGAAAAAAATTATGGCAGTGTCACTGTCAGCAAAGTGGGAACGATTTATGATGGTGATACCTTTTATGTCAATATTGATCGCTGGCCATCTATAGTGGGTGAACATATAGCGGTTCGCGTCAAGGGCGTGGATACGCCGGAAATGCAAGGCAAATGCGACAGTGAGACTCAGTTGGCGCGCAAGGCCAAGCAATTTACCGTTGAGTTTTTGCGCAGGGCCACATCCATACAATTAAGGAATGTTTCCAGGGATAAATATTTTCGTTTGCTGGCCGATGTCTATGTCGGTGAAAAAAACCTCGCCAGGGAATTGATCAGTAAGGGGCTCGGCTATGAATATCACGGTGAGGGCAAGAAAAACTGGTGCGCAAAATAAACGGATATTTTTACGGCAGCTCATGGGCTGCCGCAGGGCCAGCAACTTGCTAATCCACGCCCACTGCGGTGTTTTCGCAGTCTACCAGGTCTGGTTCGAGGGCCACGAACTGTCCCGAGGGCAGATTAATCCTGTAAGCCCAGTCGCCTGCCTTAATAAAACTTGAGGTGTTGCCTGTATGCTCGGGAATCAGGGCGATAATGGTATCATCAGCCACGCCTTTATATCGGCAGGTGAATATTTCAATAAGACTATTTTCCTTTATCTTTGTCAAGGCCAACGCATCCAGTACCACCCACTCAGGCTGGCCGTTCAGCTTATTGCCGGTAGCGGCTGTAGCTGCCAGGATAAAGCTACCCGCATTTTTTTCTTTAAACACCTTAATGGAAAAATCGCACAGCTTTTCCTCTGTGTTTTTGCTATCCGCTTTGGTCGAGCCTATGCACGCGCTCTGGTATAGCTCGCTATTGCCCGGATAGGGGGGAAGCTTTGAACCTTTGATGCCAGCCTCTGACTGCTGAGCGGGAAGAGGGGTGGTTGCGCAACCCTGTATAAAGATAAAGGCAGCAAACAGCAGATATGTTTTTTTCATAGATTCTCTTTATGTATAAATCGGGATAAATACTTTTCTGTGGGTAATAGACAGGTGGAGTATTTACCAAACAGTCTATAGCGATTCAATGCTATGCGATCATAGAGCCAGTCGCGCGCGACTCTGGGTACGCCATATAAAATCATGCCAATTCTATAGGGCCAGGGCAATTGCGAAACTATTTTGATAAAGGCAGTGCTTCTATCGTAAATCAAGCCATCCTCTACATAAATCATCGTTTCGTAGTTATTCAGTGGCAGGGAAAAATAAGCCAGAATAGCCTGCCCCTCTTTTGACTGCATTGTGCAGAGCTTGAAAATTTCCTGCGTGTCATGACGCAGCAAAAAATGGCTCCAGCCAGCGCACAGCCTGCATACGCCATCAAACAGCACCAATTTTTCTCCGGGCTCTATATGCGGTGGTTGTTGCATGTTTTGCCTCCGGTCTGCTTGATTGGATTGCGGGCAATCTATTTTTTGCTAAGCATGCCTTTTCTGCAATAGGTTAAGCAATAGTATAGAGCCAATGATCACTATGCCGGTCGAGAGGATATCACTCAATGAATGATAGCCCTGATAGATCATCAGCCCCGCGTAAATGGCCAGGGACGCACCTGTAAAAAGTCTTGCCCCGGGAAATAATAGTAATAAGACATAGACCAATACTACAGCTATAGCTGTATGGGTGCTGTAATCCAGGCCAACGCTCGGCCATAGACCCAGCCGCTGATCGATAAACATCAATCCGTAGGCCCCTGCGCACAGGAGCAGTAAACTTCCCAGTATTTGCAGGTTGGCTGCAATCGTGGATTTATTTTTTGCCGACCTTATTGCCATTGTCAGTAATGCTATGAGTAACAGCAGCGGTATATAGGCATCGGCAATAGTGTCGAGTGTTTGATAATCCATTCTCAATAAAAGTTCCTGGGTTACTTTGTTTGCGAAAATGCCGGATAGGCTTTCAGTTGGTTGAGCTGCTCCTGGTAGAAATGTTTCTCCTCTTCGCTCTTCGCCCTGGCAAGGTTGTCAGTGCTCAGTTGCAATATTTTATCGCGCAAGCTGAGCAGTGCTTTATCGGTTTTGTGAATTTTGTAGGCCTGGTCAATATTGTAAACTGCACCCTGCAGGTCGCCAAAGCCCAGGGCGACTTCGCTTTCATGGATATGATTTTTGAAACTGGTCTGAGCTTCTGCCGACAAGTCTGTGAGTTTTATGCTGGCGGGAGTCACCTGTTGCAAATAGATAACATTGCCGACCAGGGCCAGTACAGCCACCAGCAGGCCAATGGCCAGGCGCTTGGGTGCGGCCATCGCGCCGCGCAGCGCTTTTAAAAAAGCCTCGCCATCGGCGATACGCTTTTCGCGCTGCAGGGCTATGGAGCGAAAAATGAGGCTATTGAGCAGCGGATTTTTAAAATGCGGCACTATGGCTTTCACATGTTTGCTCAGTGCTTCCCTGGCATCTTTGCGATCATAGGGATGGCGATTGTTCAATAATTCGCAGGCGATAATACCCAGGGCATAAATATCATCGCTGGTGTGCGGCGGTTCACTGTTGAGCATTTCCGGGCTGGCATAGGTGTAGGTAATGGCGCCCAGGGTGCCAGCATCAAAACTGTCTTCATAGATTTCCGTGTTGACGGCGCGGGCTATGCCGAAATCAAGGATTTTTACGTGGTTATCTTCGCCGATAAAAATATTGGCGGGTTTAAGGTCGGAGTGCACCAGGCCTTTGCTGTGCGCATAGGCGAGGCCCTGGGCTATCTGTTGCAGTATGGAAATTTTTTCGGAAAAACTCAGATGCTGCCTGGGATCGGCGAGCAGGTCATGGAGTGAAATGCCTTTCAGTTCTTCCATGGTGAGATAGACCAGATCGCCATCGCGATCGAAGTCATAGACGGTGACAATATTGGGGTGGGCCAGATCCTGGGTTTTGCGCGCTTCTCGCTGCAGTGTCACCAGGGCTTCAGGGTGACGCTTGAAATCCTCGCCCAATATTTTTAAGGCTACGTGAGGGCGGGTATCACCGGCTTCCTGCTTGCGCAGATCCAGTGCGCGAAACACGGCGCCCATGCCGCCGGTGCCCAATAGTTTATCGAGGACAAAGCGCTGCTTGATAATATCGCCTGTGCCTATATCGCGCTCGACTACCGCTTCCATGTTCGCACCGGGGCGAAGATACACACGGGTCTTATCGTTGGGTTTTACTCTAGTGGCCGAGTCAGTCTGGCCCTCTGGGTATTTGCGAGTGGTCATAGGATAGTGTTGGATTGATCTGCAGGAAGAAAGCGGAATAGTGACCTAAGTGTTTGCAAATTGCCAGTGCTAGGATCCCATGCGCACTATTCATTCTCTGCTTTTAAGCTATGAATGCTAATAAATTCCTTCCAGGCTTGTATATCCGTATTCTCCGAATCAAACAGAGACAGGCCTGTCAGATATTCGCCCTGCTGTTGATAGGCCCGCGACCATTTGACTTCTGTCGATAAGATAAACTGCTGGCCAGACTGGTTGCACCGGATGCAGCTCTGCAGGATGCTGCCCTGCGGCAGCTCGCGGTCGGCGATAACGCGCAGCCCGTTGGCGGAGATATCCAGGCAGTGGCTGATCACTATGGTCGCTGGCTGATGATCGTCAGCGGCAATCAGTTCTATAAATACCGTCAGCGGCGTGTTGAAGCGATATTCCTGGCGCAGCTCATCATGGGTCATATGTTATTTCCTAGTGAATATCTTTGCGCAGGCTGCGAATAACCTTGGCCAGCTGGTCTTCAAATTTTTCACCGTTATTGATGGTGCTTATCTGTTGGCTGAGGAATGCCTCCAGCAATTGCGCACGCTGGTACTCCGCCACTTTGCGCCCCAGGTTGTCGACAAAAATATATTTGTCGGCAGCGGCGATCAGCACCGCGAGTTTACAGCGTTGCGGCTGTTGGTTTTCATCCAGTCGCTCCACCCATGCGCCGACATTGAGAGCATTGATTTGCTGCAGGGCAAGTTGCTGTTGGATCTGTGCGGCGTCACTGGCAGTTTGCTGTTGTTGGAGGAAATGCTTTTCTTCAAGGGCGGCGGCAAGGGCGCGTGCAGTTTTTTCTTCGGCCAGTGCCCTGGCTTCAGCCAGGGCTTTTTCTGCGGCGAGGCGACGCTTCTCGGCAAACTCCAGTGCGCGCAGCTGTTGCTGCTCGCGAATTTTTAATTCTTGCAGCTGCTTTTCGCTGAGCAAGCGCGATTGAGAGTGTGACTCTTGTTGTATCTCTTGCAAATTTACCCATTTGCTCTCTTGTGTTGCAATCCGTGTTTGCTGTTGTTGAAGGTTTTTTTGTCGCAATCTCATCAAGGCCCTGATCAATTCGTCAATCATATCCTCGAGCGAGACCCGCGGCAGTGGTTTGATGATGCCTGCGGAAATACACAGGGAAAAATCCTTGCTGCTTTTTATCATGACCTTGCGGCCAGTGCGATCGACGAATAGCCATTGTTCGGTCGCAGTATTTTTGAGGGCGAGTTTGCAGCGAACAACCTGCCCCTCTTCGCTGGTAAACAGAATCCAGTCGCCCTGTTGAATGCTATGGCTCTGTTGCAATACCGAGCCGGTCACCCGCGTGCGGGTATCGCTGTGGCCGGCGGGATAGGGCAGCATTTCCTGGCGCGCCAGGGGCGGTGGCTGTTTTTTGATGATCTGCATGAGTGTCTGGTTCAGGCAATCTACCAATTGACGATATTGCTCGGGATTGCCGAGATCCATACGCGAGCTGCGCTCCAGCTCTTCCAGCATCGCGGGAATCTGGCGATAGCGCTGCTGTTCCCGCTGTTGTTCAGCTTCTTCGCTGCTGTCGCCGCTGTTGCTGGCGAAGACTATGGCGATGTGCGGCAGCAAGCGCTGCCATACCTTCCAGAAATCGGAATCGGATCCGGCGGTTATGGCGCAGTGTTGCAATTCACTTTTTAGGGTGCCGGGAATCAGTTCGATAAAGCTCAAAGGCAGGTAGCTACCTGTGAGGGCCTCATTGATCAAATCCAGCACACGGCACTCGGCAGTCAGTATCTTAAGGTGGTTCAATTCTGATTCGCACAGGCGCGATTCGAGCATGGCTGCACGCTTTTCTTCGTCGTCATCCCAGCGGCAAAACTCTTCCAGGGCGGCTACCAGGGGCTGGGTCTCCTGAGCGGCAGCCAGGTCGACCAGCTGGCTCAGTTTTTCCAGAAAAAGCTGGTTGGGTCTGGCATCGCGGGGATACCAGGTGATCGCCCTGGTTAGCAGACATTCACACAGCACGCGCAGTGGGTGGGTGCGATCACAGTAAAACTGGTCGCTCTGGCAGGCCTGGTTGACAAAGGTGCTTTGCAGTTTATCCAGTAGCGGGTTGCAGGCTGGGTCCAGGGGGCTGCAGTTGAACAGGCGGGAAAAAAATTTTTCGGCGGTATGGGTGCGCAAGGCCTGGGGGGCGGAATTGATGCTGTCAAACAGATCATTGAGTGCCTGCTCGCCGCCGTTAAGTATCTGTTGGATATTGTAAGTAGGTTGCATAAAATCCGTCATACGGGTGCTGCGCCAAGCCTGAACAGGGGTGAATTGCCATTAACTATAGTTAATGAATGGCCATTTGCCGGAGTTTTCGCGGGCTCGGTTGAGTCTATTAAGGCGCAGCGGGCTCCAAGTTGCGTATAATTGCCCGCAGACTATTGCTGCCATTGTGTTGAGCCCCTATGAAAATAACTGCTTCCGATTCTTCGCTCTATACCGCTTCCCAGGTTTACGCTCTGGACGCCGCTGCGATTGCCAGCGGCATCCCCGGTATCCAACTAATGAAACGCGCCGGACAGGCGGCCTATGAGCTGCTGTTGCAGCGTTTCCCCAACCCTGAATTGATCAGCGTTTACTGTGGTGCAGGCAAAAATGGTGGCGACGGCTATGTGCTGGCGGCCCTGGCCAGACAGCGTTTGCTGCCCGTTCAGGTGATCCAATTGGCCGCGCCGGACAAGCTTGCTGGCGAAGCGCGCCAGGCCTATGAGTACGCTTTGCAGGAAGGGGTGAAGATATTGCCCTTTGCCCAGGCATCTGTAGCTCAGTCTGGGGTTATTGTCGATGCCCTGCTGGGCATTGGCTTGCAGGGCGATGTGCGCCCCGAGTTTGCTGCGGCCATTGCCCAGATCAACAATGCCGGCTTGCCGGTGTTGTCCATAGATATTCCCTCCGGTCTCAATTCCGACTCCGGTACTGTACAGGGCGCCGTGGTCAAGGCGGCGCTGACCATTACCTATATAGGTATCAAGCGCGGCTTGGTTACGGGGCGTGGGCCGGCCTGCAGCGGCGATATTGTACTGTCGAGGTTGGATATTCCCGACGAAGTCTATCGACAATCAGCGGCTGATGGGCAGGCCAGACCCTCGGCTGAAATTCTTTCGCTGTCATCGCTGTTGGAGTTATTGGCCGAGCGCGAGGCCGATGTCCACAAGGGCGATTTTGGTCATGTGATGATTATCGGCGGCGACAGCGGTTATGGCGGTGCGGCCATTATGGCGGCCGAGGCGGCGGCGCGCACAGGCGCTGGACTGGTCAGCCTGGCGACGCGCCCGGAGCATATTCCCGCCATACTGGCGCGGCGCCCGGAAATCATGGCCTGTGGGGTTGTCTCCGGCCAGGAGTTGGAGCCGCTGCTGACGCGACCTACAGTGCTGGTGGTTGGCCCGGGATTGGGGCGCTCGCCCTGGTCCGAGCAGATGCTGCAGCAAGCGGTGCGCAGCGGCTTGCCGATGGTTCTGGATGCGGATGCACTGAATATACTGGCGGAGGGTCGCGTAGTGCCTGACCTGGCGGCGCGCAGTCACTGGCTGTTCACCCCCCATCCGGGCGAAGCGGCACGCCTGCTGGGCGTCGATATTGCTCAAGTACAGGCTGATCGCTTTGCCAGTGCGGCTCGTATCCAGCAGAAGTTTGGCGCTGTGGTGGTACTAAAGGGCGCGGGCAGTCTGGTTGTGGATGAAGCCGCGACGGGGGTGGTGGTGCAGGGCAATCCTGGCATGGCGAGCGGTGGTATGGGCGATGTGCTGAGCGGTATTCTCGGCGGCTTGATTGCGCAGGGTCTGAGTCTCGCCAATGCTGCGCGCCTGGGGGTTGTGCTCCACGCCAATGCCGCTGACCTGGCGGCCGATGAGGTGGGCCAGCGCAGCCTGCTGGCGACGGATTTGCTGCCTTACCTCTGTCAATTGCTCAGTGATTGATGGCGGGGCGCTATGAATAGTTCGCAGCACTTTAACCAGTTCCACTATCTGATCGACAATGAAGCGGCCATGGTCGCCTTTGGCGAAAAGCTCGGCCAGTATTTCCAGCGGCAGGAGCGTGCGCTCTGTGTATTTCTTACCGGCACTCTGGGGGCGGGAAAGACCACGCTGTCGCGCGGCATCCTGCGCGCCTTTGGCCACCAGGGCGCGGTGAAAAGCCCCACCTATACACTGGTGGAAGAGTATGAGTTTGCCTACGGCCGGGTAAACCATTTTGACCTCTATCGCCTGGGCGATGCCGAGGAGTTGGAATACATGGGTATCCGCGATTATTTTGCCGCTAACAATCTATGTTTGATTGAATGGCCCGAGCGGGGTGCAGGGATCTTGCCCCGGCCGCAGGTGATCATCGAGTTGCAGGTTGCAGAGCCGGGCCGGGAAATACAGCTGAGTCTGGCGGGTGAATTGACAGCATTTGCCTAAGTCCTGGCCACTTGCAGGTTTTTTTCCACCACTTCGGATTGCGCCCGTTCTGCCTTTGCCTGCAAGTGCGCTGCGTATTGTGCATCAATCCATTGGATCAATATCTCCCAGTCGGCGCGGTCGCGCAGGTAGGCCTGTTGTTGATAGTCCACCACGCCCTGACCCTCGCGATAGGCGCGCACATAATTTTGATTGTCGCGCAGGGTGGCGGGGTAGGGGATGTTCAGACTGAGCAAAAATTTCTGCAGCCGCTCCCAGGAGTTGGTCTGCGGTTTGATGCGATTGGCGATCACCGCCATGGGGCGGCGCTGGCGGCGCATATTGGGGGTCAGCAACAGCTCGCCGATAAAGTGCGCAGTGGTGCGAATATCTATATCTGAGGGCATCGCCGGAATAATGATCAGATGATGGTCGAGCACCATATCGTTGAGTGCCTGGCCGGAGATACCGCCAGGGGCATCGGTTATCAACCATTGGGTAGACTTGGGGGCGCGCAGCTGGAAACTCAGTGTGGTGCGGCTGTGACTGTCGGCTTTGAGGCCATAGACCGGCGGCAGATTGGGCGCGCGCTGTGTTACCCAGAAGCTCGACGAGCCCTGGGGGTCGGCATCGAGGAGTGCTGTGGTCTGGTCGCGGTAGGCCAGCCAGGCCGCCAGGTTGGTGCTGACGGTGGTTTTGCCTGCGCCGCCCTTGCCATTAATGACCAGTATGCGATAGGCATCCAGATCCTGGATGGAGATCAGTGAATCTGTGGCAGCTTTCGTGGGCGTGTCCTGTGTTTGCATGATCTTCTCTATGGTTGGGCCATCGTTATTCTTGAGCCGTTATTTAAAACCGCCATCCCATCTGCAGGCTGAGCCCCTTCATGGCACTGCCCTGCGAATAGGCGGCGTCGGCAATAAAGCGCGAACCTTGATAGCCAATACCGGTGGAGAGCAAATTGGCTATGCCACTGCTTGATGAATGGCGATAGCCGCAGCGCAGCGCGATCCTGTTGGCTAATGTGTATTCCGCTCCCAGATTCAACTGGCGGTCGGAGGCCTACTGGGCAATCGGCGTGGTTTTCTGCACATCATAATCCAGCCCCAGGCTGAGCTGCTGGTTGATATAACCCAGCCCCAGGCGCGAGCGCGGTCGCAGCTTCACTTCCAGAGCCGGGCCTGACGATTGCCGAGTAGCGAAACTTTTGCCAATGCTGTCCTTGATCGCCAGGCCAACGCGGTAGTGTTCGCCAATCATGGTTGCCATACCCAGGTCAGCATTGAGGGTCAAGAGTGAGCTTTTGCTGTCGGCGAATTCAGTGACTCCCTCATCTACACTATCGATATCGGTATTATTAAAGCGGATGGTATCGCTATAAGCATCAATCCGCATCAGCTTGGGGGTGAGGCCAACCATCAGCGGTTGATCCCAAAGGCTTAGCTCTTTGGCGAGGGCCAGCCCCCATTCGCCAATCACCAGGCCGCTGATATGCGCAGAGGAGGTCAGCGTACTGGTGGGGTCCCTGAATTGATTATTGGCTCCTATTAAATTGGGGTGCTGAATAGCCACCACCAGCGGCGAGACGCCATTAGCCATTTGATCCATAGCCTCTGTGTATTCATTGAGCAGGGCTATGTCTGCCTGTGAGATGCTGGTTGTGGCCACACCCACAGCTCTGGCACCCATATAGAATGCACCGCCCTCTTGGTCGCCAGGCTCGCTGATCGCTATACCCAGGAAGCCATCGGCCACTAAATCCTTATTGGCGATTTTGTCCAGCACTCTGTGCAGGTCGCGGGATGTATCGGCGACTCGCCTGGCATTGGCAGGACTTTTCTGGCTATTGAATGCGCTGATTGCCTGGCTGATTTCGCGGTCGAGATGGTCGTCGGCCGCATCGGCTGCCGCTTCAATCGCTGTAGACATCTGCACAGCCAGGCTGGGCATATAGGTTTGCTTGTCTCTCTCTTCGTTGCTACTGGCAAAAGCAAGCAGTGCAGGGTTGTAATAGGCAGCCTGGTTGCTATTGCCAATCGCCACAGCGGCGCCGCCCATGGCCAGGGCTCGCGCATCGTAGACGCCGTAATCAATAGCCAGGGTAGGAGCGCTTAGTCCTGCCAGGCAGCTGCTCAATAAAATAACGGGATATTGCAGTGAAAATGAAGGAAACAACCTAAATACGAACTGAGTCATGATGGTTCCAGTGAATTGAGGCTCAGTATCTAAGTGTAGATAGGACTGGCCTAATTGCAGTTATTATGGGTTGATTATGACTCAAGTATGGTGCAAGAAAGCGCGATGAGTTGGCAATTTTGCTGGTTCCCCCAAGGCTGCTGCGGTAGAGTGACGGCTTGAAAGAAAGGCTGTATTGCCGGTAACGATAAATTAAAGGTGTTATGTCGGATTCAAGATTTCTCACTCCCATGTTGCATTCCCTGCTCTCTGTGCTGGCATTTGCCGCCGCCCTGTTACTGGGCGATATAGCGATTGCAGCGACTAAAAGTCAGAGTGCCGGCTACCAGCAGGCAAGCGTCAACAACCTTCGCTTATGGCGCGACAAAGAATACACACGCATTGTACTGGACCTAAACGCAGCGGTGAAATACAGCCTGTCGCAGGCGAGCAACCCGGATCGCATTTATGTGGATATCAGCAATACTGCGCTCAAAGTATCCCTGGACCGCCTTGCACTGGCGCGTACACCTGTGGATATTGTGCGCAGTTCGGTCATCAATGATAAGGATCTGCGCCTAACGCTGGAGTTAAAGCAGAAAGTATTGCCAAAAACCTTCTTCCTGAAAAAAGAAGGTAAGAGTGGCGATCGCCTGGTGATTGATCTTTACGATCTCAAAGGGAGCGATTTGCGGGAGTCTGCAGTACAGTCCTCGCCCGCAGAATCTGACAAAGTCACTCCGGCGGCTGCAGAGCAAGCTGCGGTTATGGAAGAGCCCGTCGGCATAGAGGCCCTGGTGGGTGATGCGCCCACGGAAAATGCCAAGGCGGCGGCCAAGCTCAGCGGCAAGCGCGATATTTTAATTACGGTGGACGCCGGCCACGGCGGTCAGGATACCGGAGCCCTGGGGCCCAATGGCCTGCGCGAAAAAGATATCACCCTCGCGATAGCGAAAGAATTGGTTGCAGCGCTCAACGCCCAGCCGGGCTTTAGCGCTCACCTGACACGCAGGGATGATATTTTTATCCCTTTGAAAGTTCGCCGCAATATTGCGCGGGATAAAAAAGCCGATCTGTTTGTGTCCATCCACGCCGATGCTTTCACCAACCCGCTCGCCAGGGGCGCCTCGGTATTTGCGCTTTCGCGCAAGGGCGCCACCAGTGAAACCGCGCGTTTTTTGGCCCAGCACGAAAATGAATCCGATGCGATTGGCGGTGTGGCCGGTGTCAGCCTCGACGATAAGGATGCTGTGCTTGCCGGCGTGCTGGTGGATCTCTCCATGACAGCTACAGTCAACACTAGCCTGTTGATTGGCAACCAAGTGCTCAAGTCCATTGGCGGTATAGCGACTTTGCATGGCCGCCATGTAGAGCAGGCGGGATTTCTGGTATTGAAATCGCCCGATGTGCCTTCGCTGTTGATTGAAACCGGTTTTATTTCAAATAAAGAAGAATCGCGCAAATTGGCAACAGCCGCCTATCGCACGCAAATGGCTCAGGCGATTGTCAAGGGATTGCGTCAATACTATACGCTGCATCCACCCGTGGGTACTTACCTTGCCGAACTCAAGGGCGGAAAATCCAGTATTGCTGTGGAGCGCGAGCACCTGGTGGTGCGCGGTGATAGTCTATCCAATATTGCCGCCCGCTATAATGTCAAACAAAGCCAATTGGCCAAATACAATGGCCTGGCAACCAATGCTTCAGTCAAGCTTGGCCAAACCTTAAAAATTCCTGCGCAGTAATGCCCTATGAAAAGAATTAAATTACTCAGCCCGCGCCTGGCCAACCAGATAGCGGCTGGTGAGGTGGTAGAACGCCCGTCGTCGGTGATTAAAGAATTGTTGGAAAACAGTTTGGATGCAGGGGCGACCCGCCTGGATATCGATATTGAAGATGGCGGAATAAAATTAATGCGTGTGCGCGATAACGGTGGCGGTATCGATAAAGAAGACCTGCCGCTGGCGCTCAGTCGCCACGCTACCAGTAAAATATATGAGCTGGATGATCTTGAAGCTGTGGCCACGCTTGGGTTTCGCGGTGAGGCCTTGGCCTCCATCAGCTCGGTTGCGCGCTTGACGCTGCTGAGCAGCACCCGTGAAGACAGTGCTGGCTGGCAGGTGGTTGCTGAAGGCCGTGATATGGAGACAGAGGTTTCGCCTGCACCTCATCCGCGCGGCACTACCGTTGAAGTGCGCGATCTGTTTTTCAATACCCCGGCGCGACGAAAATTCCTACGCACTGAAAAAACCGAATACACCCATCTTGAAGATGTGGTAAAACGCCTCGCGCTTTCGCGTTTTGATGTGGCTTTTAATCTGCGTCACAACAATCGCGCAATTTATTCCTGGCGGGCGGGCGATTCGCAACTGGAGCAGGAGCGTCGCGTAGCCCAGGTCTGCGGTCCGGCATTTATGGAAAATGCTGTGCATATCGATATTGAGCGAGGCAGCCTGCGTCTGTGGGGGTGGGTGGCTCTGCCCACTTTTTCGCGCAGTCAGGCCGACCTGCAACATTTTTTTGTCAATGGCCGTGCGATCCGCGATAAGTTAGTGAGCCACGCGGTTCGTCAGGCCTATCAGGATGTGCTCTATCACGGGCGCCATCCTGCATTTGTTTTATATTTGCAGGTTGATCCTGCCTCCGTCGATGTGAATGTGCATCCCACCAAGCACGAAGTGCGCTTCCGCGATAATCGCAGTGTGCACGATTTTATCTATTCGAGCCTGCATCACGCCCTGGCCAAAGTGCGCCCGGAAGATTCCCTGGCAAAAAACTCACCACAAGATGATGAGAGTTTTTTGCAGAGCAAAGTTGTTGTGCAAGGCTTGGCCGCAGGAGAATTTGCCGGGCAGGAAACTTTGGGTTTGCGCGCGGCACCGGCGCAGTCTGCATCATCGCCCAGCTATTCATTTGGCAACCAGTACACAGCGGCTTACTCGCGCCCTTCGGGCGTAGCTGAATCCTTAAAGACCTATGGCGAGCTGCTGCAGTCTCCTGTTGCCGTCATGCCCGATAGCGGCGATGAAAATATTCCGCCGCTGGGCTACGCCATTGCACAGCTGAAAGGCATTTATATTCTGGCGGAAAATGCCCAGGGCTTGATTGTGGTGGATATGCACGCGGCCCACGAGCGCATTACCTACGAGAGAATGAAAGAATCTTTTGCCTGTGGCGGTATTCAAACCCAGCCTCTGCTGGTGCCGGAAAGTATTGCCATCAGCCAGAAGGAAGCCGATTGCGCGGAGCAATTCCACGAAATTTTTAAAAACCTCGGCTTTGAATTGCAGCGCGCCGGCCCGGAAACTTTATTGATTCGCCAGATTCCTGTGGTGCTGAATCGCGCAAAGGTGGATCAATTGGTGCGCGATGTGCTGTCGGATCTTATTGAGCACGGCAGCAGCGAGCGCATCCAGCACCACATCAATGAAATTCTCGGCACCATGGCCTGCCACGGTTCGGTGCGCGCCAACCGCAAACTCACGATTCCAGAAATGAACGCGCTGCTGCGCGATATGGAAGCTACCGAGCGCAGCGGTCAGTGCAACCACGGCCGCCCCACGTGGCTGCTGCAGTCGCTGGATGATCTCGACAAAATGTTTATGCGTGGGCAGTAATTTAAAAAGATTAAATCCTGCATTGAAAGGACTGCTATGACAAATTTAATACTCTGCCCAGACACAAATGTATCGCCAGATATAACGCTGACCGGAAATAGCTCCTGCTTTGAAATGATTTGGGAGAATGGCTGTGTGCTTGATCCCGCGGAAGAGGATTTCAGCCGACTGGAGTTTGTCTGCGAAGATTTACCCCTAGGGTATATTCCCGACTATGCCGTCAGCGACCTTGGCTGTTCAATTGTCTCCGCGCGCCTGCGTCAGCTTTTGGAAGAGAGTGGAATCGACAATATCCAATATTTTGCTGCAAGTATTTGTGAGCGGCCAGGTGCTGAACCTAAGCCAGGCTACTTTGCTGCAAATATTATTGGCTTGGTTGATTGTATCGATACTACTCGATCTGAGATGAGATCAACTTTGGATGAGGATGATGGCCAATTGCGTATTTTTCGTATCAGAAAGTTGGTGCTAAAGGAAGTAAACAGTAATAGTCACCTTTACCGCGTTAATCGTTTTTCAAGACTTATCTTAATTGAAGAGCGGTTTAAGGAAATATTTGCCGGGGCCGGAATTCAAGGCGTCAGGCTTATCTTGCCAGAGCGCTGGGACGGATATAATGGTGAGATATAGCGAGGGAAATTAAGCCACCGGCGATGTGCGCTATGTCTCGTCGCTTGTGCAGTGGTGTGCTCTATCGAGCTTTTTAAACAGGTGTTCCGGTTGTGTTTTTGCTCGATTCTCTGTGGAAAAAAATAGGGCTTTTCGCTGTTCCCGGAAATACTTGAGGGAAAAGATCAAAGCAGGACATATTATAAATATTTGGCATTTGAATTAATAAATGCCATACTCCCTTCCGTTTTGGTCATATTTCATACTTTCCCATCTAAATATATTTGCCTGCTCAAAAAAGGATCAATCTCATCATGAAGATGTCTGCTTTATCTCGATGCGCCTTCAAAAATGCCTGTCTACTGAGTTTAATCGCAACACTGACAGCCTGTGGCGGTGGAGGCAAGTCAAGCTCTGGCGCTGCCGCTGCACCCAGCTCCGTGAAAACGAATGTCTCTCTATCGAGTGCCATCACGAGTGCTTCCGTTGTTAATCTTAATTCATCGGTCAGCAGCGTTACGGGCACTGCACCCGAAACGGCAAATAGTCTTATCTCTTCGCCCGGCAGTAGTCTATTAAGTAGTAGTGCCCTTGCGTCGGCGAGCAGCGTTGCCCCCTCCAGCAATAGTAGCAGTGCGACGGGTACAGCACCTGAAACGGCAAATAGCCTTGTCTCCTCGGCCAGTAGCGCTAAATCGAGCATTAGCACTCCCGCCTCTGTGGGCAGTGTTATCTCCTCCTCAAACAGTAGTATCAAATTGCCAGATACCACGCCTGATTCATTTGGTTTTACCTCGGTGACAGGCGCGGCCCTAAACGAGCAGCTCGTATCAAATACCCTCACCATTGCAGGTATAGATGCTCCCACGTCTATCGCGATCAACAATGGCCAGTACTCTATCAATGACGGTGAGTTCACTGGTTCTGCTGGTACAGTGACTAATGGTCAAAGGCTAAGGATCAGGCTTGCTGCGGCAATGACACCGGCAACCAGTACCCAGGCCACCTTAACAATAGGCGGTGTTGCTGGCAGCTTTAGCGTGACCACCCTAACAGATGCAACACCAGACCCCTTTAGTTTTGCTGCTGTGGTTAATGCCAAGGCGGATAGCTTGGTAACCTCAGCAGCAATCACTGTGGCCGGCATAGATGGTCCAACGGCCATTAGTATCAGTGGTGGTGAATTTTCCATTGAGAGTGGAGCCTTTACCAAGCTGGCAACGACTGTCAGCAAAGGGCAAAGTGTTAAAGTAAGACTGACGAGCACAGCCGGCAGCAATGCCACCAAGGTGGCAACCTTGACCATTGGCGGCGTCAGCGGTTTGTTTAGTGTCACAACGCTCACCGATACTGCGGCCCCCACCGCGCAAATTGTATTTCCAACGCCCCCGTCCCTAACAGAATCCAATACAGTGCTAGTACGCGGCACAGCGGCAGACAATGCCAATAATATCGCCAGTGTTAAGGTCAATGGCGTAGTGGCGAACACTAGCGATGGCTATGCCAACTGGCAAGCGAGGGTGCCGCTGATTCACGGCGAGAATAAGTTAGTGGTGGAGGTGCAAGATGCAGCCAATAACTCTGCTCTGAATGCGGCCACAACCCGCATAGTCAAGGACATTATGTGGCATGACCCCAGAGTGATTGCTATTGATGAAGCGCGCACGCGTGCCTTGGTTGTAGATGCATATCTCGACGCTTTGATTGCAGTTGATTTAATGAGCGGGGCGCGTACGATTTTGTCCGATACGAGTGCAGCGATAGATGAGACTCAGTTTAGAGCAGCGAAAGGGATTGTCCTGGATGCAGCCCGCAATCGTGCTTTGGTGGTAGATAGTGATCGCAACGCGGTGATCGGCGTTGATTTAACCAGTGGCGCGCGAACGGTGCTGTCTAGCCAGAGGGTGTCAACAGGTGTAAGTTACTTTAATGGCACTTATGGTATTACTCTGGATGCAGCGCGCAATCGTGCTTTAGTGGTGGGCTATAACAACCTTGTCGGGGTTGATTTAACCACCGGTGCGCAAACGATGGTATCTGATGTCAGCGCGGCGACAGAAGGTACGGGTTTTAATCAGTCCAAAGGCGTCACGCTAGATCCAGCACATAACCGCGCCTTGGTGGTGGCTTCTAATAATGATGCCCTGATTGGCGTTGATTTAACCAGCGGAGTGCGAACCATAGTATCGGGTGCTGGCGTTGGAACAGTCGAAACTCGCCTCAATGCTCCTCAAGCTATCACGCTCGATGCAACACACAACCGCGCTTTGGTGGTGGATGCTTTCTTCAAGGTGGTGATAGGCATTGATTTAAGCAGTGGCGAGAGAACCCTGGTCTCGGATTTGAAACCCCTGTTCAATAAACTTAAGGATTTTTACGGCATAGCTTTGGACATAACGCGCAACCGGGCCCTGGTGACAGGTCCTAACCTTGGCGCTGTGATCGGTGTTGACTTAACCAGTGGCGCGCGAAGCATGGTCTCTGATTCCGGCGTGCAATTGCCTGTAAATAAATTCGACTACCCCTCGGCGATTGCCTTGGATGCGGAGCGCAATCGGGCATTGGTGGTAGATTACAGTCTTCGTGCCCTGATAGGTGTTGATTTGACAAGCGGCGAGAGAACCCTGGTATACGATGGGAGTGTTGGTTTAAATGCTCCTGTGGGCATTGCGATAGATGCAGCGCACAACCGGGCTTTGATAGGGGACTATGATCTCAGGTCTGTGATAGGGGTTGATTTAACTAGCGCGAAGAGGACCATAGTCGCTACTCCATTCCGGCCAGCGAGTAGGCCTCTGTCTATTGCAATAGATGCAGCCCACAATCGAGCCTTGTTAGTGGATACGGATTTGCGGGGGGTGATTGGCATTGATCTAACCAGTGGGGCGAAAACCATTGTATCAGACTCAAGCACACCAACGACGGCGAATGCTTTTAATTCGCCGACAGACATCATTATGGATGTTGCGCACAACCGGGCCTTGGTGTTGGATTATTCTGTTCGAGACGCAATCATTGCCATGGATTTAAGTAGCGGAGCGCGAACGAAGTTGACTGATATGAGTGGGTCCACAAATGCCAATAATTTTGTTGGTAACACTGCCATAGCGCTAGATGAGGCTCGCAATCGGGCACTGGTGGTGGATGATAGGCGCAATATCATCGGCGTTGATTTGACCAGTGGGGCGCGAACAATGATCGGTAATGCTGTACAGATAAATGATGCTGCTGTGGGTGCTAAGGAAGCTCTGATTGTGGATGAGGCGCATAATCGTGCCTTGATAGTGAATTCCATATTTAGGGCCATAATAGCCATGGATCTGGTGACCGGCGAGCAGGTGTATTTTTCTAAATAACGGGTTGGGGCTAAAAAATCCCCTTTGTCGGCTGATCGCTGCCACGGGCAGCGCGGCTAGCGATGGGTGAATGGGGTAAGGTTGCACAGCCAGTGAGGTATTGACCTGCAAATCGAACATTTTATGCAATTTCAAAGTTAAACTTGCGAATTGCATAAAATATACTGATCTTATGATTAAACGCGACATTGACCCCGAATTTTGCCGTTTGCTTGACGAATACCCCATAGTCACGCTCCTCGGACCGCGCCAGGCGGGTAAAACCACTCTTGCGCAACAAGTGTTGCCGGATTACGCCTATGTGAACCTGGAATTGCCTGAGGTTCGCCAGTTCGCCCAGCAGAATCCCAAGGCTTTTTTTTGGCGCAGTTCCCAGATAGGGCCATTTTCGATGAAATCCAGCGTGTACCCGAACTGCTCAGTTATCTGCGGGTGGCGGTGGATGTCAAGTCGCAGGTTGGTCGGTTTGTACTCACAGGTTCGCACCAGTTGACGCTGCGGGAAGCCATTGCCCAGACGTTGGCCGGGCGCACGGCTGTATTGCATCTGCTGCCTTTTTCGATTGCCGAGCTTAAGCAAAACAATCTGGGCTTTACCCACTTTGCCGATTATATTTACCAGGGTTTTCTACCGCGAATCTATCACCAGCAGCAGCGCCCGACTCCGCCTATTCGAATTATGACCAAACCTATGTCGAGCGCGATGTGCGGCTGTTGATTAACCTCAAGGACGCCGCCCAGTTTGAACAATTCATCAAGCTGCTGGCGGGTCGTATCGGCCAATTGATGGACTACTCGTCGCTGGCGGGCGACGTCGGTGTCAGCGCTATTACCATTAAACACTGGCTATCGATTCTCGAAGCCTCTTTTGTGCTTTACAAATTGCCTCCCTATTTTGAAAGTTTTGGCAGGAGCGCAATTAAATCACCCAAATATTATTTTACCGATACTGGCTTGCTCTGCTTTTTGCTGGGTATTGAAAATCCTGCACAGGTTGCCCGCGATCCCCTGTTGGGGCAATTATTTGAGAACTTGGTAGTGATGGATTTTGTAAAAAATCTTTACAATCGCGGCCAGCTTGCCAGGCTTTATTTTTATCGCGATAGCAATGGACTGGAAGCTGATATGCTGTTCCAGCAGGGGCGTAATCTGATTCCTATGGAAATAAAATCCAGTGCTACCTATAAGCCTGAATTGTTAAAAGCCTTGTTGCGCGTGCGTGAACTTTCGCCCGCTATGATTAATCCCTATTTGATTTATGCGGGTGAAACATTCAAATTTAGCAATGGGGTTGAGGCATTGTGCTTTGACCAATTGCAATCTGTGTTGCAGCGCGAAGATTCTTTTTTCGAGGGCTCTGAGCTTGAGTGAGCAAAAACTTCCCGTTATTTTTTTGATGGGCCCCACCGCCTCGGGCAAAACCGATCTGGCGATCGCCCTGCGCCAGCATTTGCCGGTGGAATTGATCAGCGTGGATTCCACCCTGGTGTATCGCGATATGGATATAGGCACGGCCAAACCCACCGCTGAAGAGCTGGCGGCAGCGCCGCATCGTTTGATCAATATCCGCGATGCCGCAGAGCCCTACTCGGTGGCTGATTTTTGCGCGGATGCCGAGCGTGAAATTGCGGAGATTCACGCGCAGGGAAAAATCCCTTTGCTGGTGGGTGGAACCATGCTGTATTTCAAAGGGTTGCTCGACGGTCTGGCAGACATGCCTGAGGCGAACGCCGAGGTGCGTGCGCAGATCGAGCGCGATGCCGCCGAATTTGGCTGGCCATTTGTGCATGGACAGTTGGCCGAAGTGGATCCCGAGATGGCTGCAGCTATTCATCCCCAGCATTCGCAGCGCTTGAGTCGCGCGCTGGAAGTGTATCGCGTGAGCGGCAAGACCATGAGTCAGTTGCGCAGCGAGCAAGAGCAGAGTGCGCATATTCCTTTTCCTGAGCGTTTTCGCCTGGTGCAAATTGCCATAGCGCCGCGCAACCGCGCACTCCTGCATGAGCGTATTGCCTTGCGTTTTCGCAAAATGCTGGAGAGTGGTCTGCTTGAAGAGGTGCAGGCCTTATATGATCGCGGCGACCTGAATGTTGATTTACCTGCCGTGCGCGCAGTGGGTTATCGCCAGGTGTGGGACTTTATCGAGCAGCGCCTGTCCTATGATGAGATGATCGAGCGGGGTATTATTGCCACTCGCCAGTTGGCCAAGCGTCAGTTTACCTGGCTGCGCGGCTGGCAAAATTATCCCTATGCGCCTTTAAATTGGCTCTATACTGAGAACGAAGCCGGTATTTCGCTCTCAAAACAAGAAATTGTGGACTGCGCCTTGAATTTTATAGAGCCTGCAGCCATATAATGTAATCTTGAAAATTACAAAGACGGTTTTCATATATTCATCCACTCCCTTCTTGTTGTCATTGGGAAGAATTTAGTGGGTACCTTAATAATTCCTAGGAGAAAAACCATGTCAAAAGGGCATAGCTTACAAGACCCTTACCTGAACGTTCTGAGAAAGGAGCGCGTCCCTGTCTCCATTTACCTGGTAAATGGTATTAAATTGCAGGGTCAGGTTGAGTCATTCGATCAGTTTGTTGTACTGCTAAAAAATACTGTCAGCCAGATGGTGTACAAGCATGCAATCTCCACTGTTGTACCTTCGCGCGCTGTACGTGTCCCGCTGCTGAATGAAGCTGGTGTCCTTGAAGGCGAAGAAGACGAACAAGAAGAGTAACTTCATTGTTTTTTGATCGTCCGCAATCGGGTGAGCTGGCGGTGCTGGTTCACCTGACGATAGCCCATGGCCAGGAACCGGAAGATCCCCGCGAATTTGAAGAGCTGGTGCTCTCGGCGGGTGGTGACCCGGTTGCATTCCTCACTGGCAAGGCTGTATCCCCCAAAGCCAAATACTTTATAGGCACAGGCAAGCTGCAGGAATTGCAGCAGTTAGTCGCTGCCCATGAAGCCCAACTCGTTATTTTTAACCATACCTTGACTCCCAGTCAGGAGCGTAATCTTGAAAAAGAATTGCAGTGTCGGGTGCTGGATCGCACCGGCTTGATCCTGGATATCTTTGCCCAGCGCGCGCGCACCCATGAAGGTAAGTTGCAAGTGGAGCTGGCGCAGTTGCGTCATATGGCTACCCGGCTGGTGCGCGGCTGGACGCACTTGGAGCGGCAAAAGGGTGGTATAGGATTGCGCGGGCCAGGTGAGACCCAGTTAGAGACTGACCGCCGCCTACTGCGCGGTCGCATTACCATGATCGAGCAGCGCTTGGAAAAAGTGCGCTCCCAACGCGAACAGGGGCGCCGCTCGCGCCAGCGCGCAGCCATACCTACTGTCTCCCTGGTCGGTTATACCAATGCCGGCAAATCCACCTTGTTCAACCGTATGACCGGGGCGGATGTCTATGCCGAGAATCAGCTGTTTGCCACTCTCGACCCCACGATGCGTCGCATTGAGTTGGGTGATATAGGTGGCATAGTACTGGCTGATACAGTAGGTTTTATCAGTCATCTGCCACACAAGCTGGTAGAAGCTTTTCGTGCGACCCTGGAAGAAGCCAGTAACTCCACCCTGTTGCTGCATGTGATAGATGCTCCCGCCGATGAGCGCTTGCGCAATATCGAACAGGTTGACCTGGTATTGGAAGAAATAGGGGCGGCGGATCTGCCGCAGCTCAGGGTTTACAATAAAATCGATCTGCTTGAGGATATGGAGCCGCGCATTGACCGCGATGACAAAGGTGCGCCCTTTGCCGTGTGGTTGTCGGCGCAGTCTGGCGAGGGGTGCGATCTGCTGGAGGCAGCCCTGGCGGAATTGCTGGGAGAGGAGATGGTGGTGGGCAGGCTGTTGCTGACTCCCCAGCAGGGCCGCTTGCGGGCGGCGCTCTACCAGCAGCAGGCCATAGCCGATGAATGCTATCGCGATTCCGGCGAGTGTGAATTAAGCTTGCGTATTCCCAAAAGCGATTTGTTGCGTATATTGAGCGCACAGGAAATGAGTTTTGATAGTTTAGCCTGGGCCGATTGAAAATTGCATTTTCGCCCCAACATCCTTCCGAATTAACTTTTTACCTCAACTTTTCATCTACTCAATATTGGAGTTAATGTTATGGCCTGGAATGAACCGGGAAAAGATAAAGACCCATGGGGCGGTCGCGGCGGCAATGATGGCCCGCCGAACTTGGATGAAGCTCTGCAAAAGTTTCAGAAAAAATTGAACTCCATCTTTGGTGGCAGCGGCAATGGCAGGAGCGGCGGCAATGATGGCAGTTCGGGACCGCTATTTGCCATATTGGCGGTAATTGCCCTGGTGCTCTACGGCCTTGCCGGTTTTTATCAGGTAGATACCAAAGAGCGCGCCGTGGTATTGCAGCTGGGTGCCTTTAAAGAAATCAAAGATGAGGGCTTGAGCTGGAGTGCGCCCCTGTTGACCAAAGTGTTTATTGTCAACGTTACCGGCGAGCGTCAATACCCCACTCGTGGTTTGATGCTGACTCAGGATGAAAGCATCGTGGAGCTACCGATTACTGTGCAGTACAACGTGACCGACGTAAAAGCCTATGTGCTGAATGTGCGCGATCCCGAAGTCAGTTTGAAGCACGCCACCGATAGCGCCCTGCGCCATGCGGTGGGATCTGCACAATTGAATCAGGTGTTATCGGAAGGGCGTGCGAACATTGCCGCTGAAGTGAAGCTGCGTTTGCAAAGGTATCTCGACAGTTATGGTGCCGGTATTCAGGTAATCAATGTGAACATTCAGCAGGCACAACCTCCAGAAGAGGTTCGCGCGGCATTTGATGATGTGATCAAAGCCAAAGAGGATGAATCGCGCCTGAAGAATCAGGCTGAATCCTACTCCAACGGCATTATTCCCGAGTCTCGCGGCAAGGCACAGCGCATGCTGGAAGAAGCTGAAGCCTATCGCTCGGAAGTGGTTGCCCGCGCAGAGGGTGAGTCAGATCGTTTTGAGCGTCTGCTGGCTGAATACAAGCGCGCGCCCGAAGTCACGCGCAAACGCCTTTATCTGGATACGGTTGAGTTTGTCATGAACAAATCTTCCAAGGTTATGTTGGATGTTGACAACAACAGTATGCTTTATTTGCCATTGGATAAAATGGTCCGCCAGCTTCCTCCACCGGCGGTGCTGGATAATTCCAGTGATCATGTGCAGCAGCGCGATAGCGATGTCAGCGCCAGTCCGGCTATCCGTAGGGAGATACGCTAATGTCTACTAAGAGTTTCTTTATCCTGATTGCTGCTGCCCTGGCTTTGGTTCTGGGCCTGAGCAGCTTCTATATAGTGAACCAATATGAGCGTGCGGTGGTAACGCAGTTCGGTCGCCTGATCCAGGCGGATGTACAGCCAGGTATCCACTTCAAAATGCCGTTGACCGATAAAGTGCGTCGCTTTGATGGCCGCCTGTTGACGGCAGATATGAGCCCCGAGAGTTTCTTCACCATTGAGAACAAGCGTCTGGTGGTGGATTCTTACATCAAATGGCGCATCAAAAATGTGGAGACCTATTACAAGGCTACGGGCGGCGATGAGCGAATTGCCGCAGAACGTTTAAGCCAACGTGTTGCCGATGGCCTGCGCAACCAATTTGGTCGTCGCACCCTGCACGATGTGGTATCGGGCAAGCGCGATGAATTGATGGCTGAGCTTAAAGCGACTCTGAATGAAAGCGTCAATGCGTCGCTGGGTGTCGAAGTGGTGGATGTGCGTGTGAAGCGTATCGATTTTCCTGCGGAGGTGAGTAAATCCGTATTCGATCGTATGGCGGCCGACCGCGAAAAAGAAGCGCGTGAATATCGCTCCCAGGGGCGTGAGCAGGCCGAAGTGATTCGCGCCGATGCCGATCGCCAGCGCGTGGTGCTGGAAGCCAATGCCTATCGAGATGCCGAGCGCCTGCGCGGTGATGGCGATGCAAAGGCAGCGGCCATCTATGCCAATGCCTACAACAAGGATCCAGAGTTCTACGCTTTTGTGCGCAGCCTTAATGCCTACCGCAGCAGCTTTTCCTCTTCGGAAGACCTGATGGTGGTGGACCCGAAAAGCGAATTCTTCCGCTACCTGAAGGATTCACAGAGTCGTAAATAAGCGATTCTGCAGAGTGCAGGGGAAATAGGTGAAGTTTGCCTACAAATTCCCCTGCAATCAGTGTTAAAATGCCGCAACCGAGCCACTCGCTCGGTTTTTTTATGTTCAGGCTGTACGAATGCTGGCAAAACAGGCACTTTTGCCTGCCAAAAAAGCCGCATGTGGAGAATGAATATGTGGGAAGTTCTCGGTAAGGCATTATGTTTAATGCTGGTACTGGAAGGCATAATTCCTTTTCTGTATCCGGCACGCTGGCGCAACCTGGTGGTCAGGTTGGCAGTAGTTAGTGATCGCCAACTGCGCAAGATGGGATTTATCTCAATGGCAGTGGGTGTCGGATTACTTTACATCATTAAATAATTGTTGGATTGTTAGAGTCTGCCTATGACCTACGCCGATCGCTGGCTGTTGCCGGATGGGGTGGAAGAAATTCTGCCCGCTGAAGCCAAGCCAATAGAATTGCTGCGCCGCCAGTTGTTGGATCTATATTCCACCTGGGGCTACGACCTGGTTATTCCACCCATGCTGGAATATACCGACTCACTCCTGATTGGCCTCGGTCGGGATGTGGATTTGCTCACCTTTAAAGTGACCGACCAGTTAACCGGTCGCACTCTGGGAATTCGCGCCGATATCACTCCCCAGACTGCGCGCATAGATGCACACAGTATGGCGGTCACTGGCGCCAACCGTCTTTGCTATGCTGGCCATGTGGTACATACCAAGCCCAAGAATCCCCTGGCGACACGCACCCCTATTCAAGTGGGGCTGGAGTTTTACGGTGAAGCCGGCATAACGGCTGATATTGAAGTGGTCTCACTGCTGTTGGAATCCTTGCGTGTAGCGGGCCTGCCCCGATTGCATATAGATCTGGGGCATGTGGGAATCTACCGTGCCCTGGCTGCGGCGGCCGGGCTGAGTCCCGCGCAGGAAGATGAATTTTTCGACCTGTTGCAGCGCAAGGCTGTGACTGAGATTGCTCAGTGGGTTGGCGCCAATGTAACTGATCCTGCCTCTGCAGCACTGCTACTGGCCCTGCCACACTGGTGCGGCGGTGTAGAGATATTGCAAAAAGCACGCACTTTATTGCTTGGGATCGACGCCGCTGTAGAGGCCGTGGATCAGTTGCAGGCAGTGGCCAAAGTGATAAGCCAGCGTTATCCCTACGCCGAACTCTATTTTGATTTGAGTGAATTGCGCGGTTACCACTATCTCACCGGCCTGGTATTTGCGGCCTTTGCTCCAGGTTTTGGCAATCCCATTGCCAGCGGCGGCCGCTATGACCATATTGGCGAAGTCTTTGGTCGCGCGCGCCCGGCCACAGGTTTTGCAGTGGATGTATCGGCCATCAGCAAATTGAATTTATTGCCTGGCGCAGCGAACGATGCCATTGCGGTGGTGGATGATGGCGACAACCGTCAATGGCAGGTGGTACAGGCCTTGCGCGAACAGGGTCAGCGCGTGATTTATGTAGCGGCTGATCTGGCCTCGGCCAGTGCGCAGTGCGCGCGTCAGCTGCGCTTGGTCAGCGGCGAATACCAGATAATTACCCTTTAATTTCTTTTCATTTGTTTAACAGAGAGCTAAACCAGTCATGGGCAAAAATGTTGTCGTATTGGGCACCCAGTGGGGTGATGAAGGCAAAGGCAAGATAGTCGACTTGCTGACCGATCAGGTATCCCTGGTTACCCGTTTTCAGGGCGGCCACAACGCCGGCCACACCCTGGTGATAGACGGTAAAAAAACCGTACTGCACCTGATCCCCTCTGGCATATTGCGCGAAGGTGTCACCTGCCTGATAGGCAACGGTGTGGTCTTATCACCTGAAGCCCTGTTGAAAGAAATCGCCGGGCTGGAGGCAACGGGTGTACCCGTTCGCGAGCGCCTGCGCCTATCGCCGGCTTGCCCGCTGATCCTGTCCTATCACGTTGCCCTCGACCAGGCCCGCGAAGTTGCCCGCGGTGCGGCGAAAATCGGCACCACCGGTCGCGGTATAGGCCCGGCATACGAAGACAAGGTTGCGCGTCGCGGCCTGCGCCTGGGCGACCTGCTTGATCTGGAGACTTTTGCAGTCAAGCTCAAAGACATCCTCACCTATCACAACTTTGTGCTCACCGAATACTACAATGTGGATGCGGTAAGCTACGAGCAAACCCTTGCTGACTGCACTGCCTGGGCAAAAGCATTGCTGCCGATGATGGCCGATGTCACCGACCTGTTGCACACTGCCCGCGAAGAGGGGCGCAGCATTCTGTTTGAAGGTGCTCAGGGCTCCCTGCTGGATATCGACCACGGCACCTACCCCTATGTAACTTCCTCCAACACAACCGCCGGTGGCACTGCCACGGGTTCAGGTTTTGGCCCGCTCTACCTGGACTATGTGCTGGGAATCACCAAGGCCTATACCACTCGCGTGGGTTCGGGTCCTTTCCCAACCGAATTGGATTGTGAAATCGGTGCTTACCTGGGCGAGAAAGGCCACGAGTTCGGTGCAACCACCGGCCGCAAGCGCCGCTGCGGCTGGTTCGATGCCGTAGCTGTTCGCCACGCCAACCGCATCAACTCAGTGACCGGTGTCTGCCTGACCAAGCTGGATGTGCTGGATGGTTTGAAAACCGTAAAAATCTGCATCGGCTACCAGGACGAAAAAGGCAATGCTGTGGGCGTTCCCTTCGATGCCGATGGCTGGGCGACTATCAAGCCTGTCTACGAAGAAATGCCCGGCTGGAGCGAATCCACCGTGGGTGCAAAAACCCTGGAAGAGCTGCCTGCCAATGCCCGCGCTTATATCAAGCGCCTGGAGGAGTTGATGTCTACTCCGGTTGATATCATCTCCACTGGTCCTGATCGGGTGCAGACGGTGGTTTTGCGTCATCCGTTTGCTGAATAACGATTGACTGGTTATTTTGCCTGACGAAAGCCCCGCTTAACGCGGGGCTTTTTGCTTTCTGTGCGTGTTAGTTGATAAATAAAATTGTGAGAAACATGAACATCTTTGTTGAAAGCGCCCTAGCATAAAAATTTAAAAGTTTCTTTGTTCTATATTGCTGAGGTTAAGTACTTGATTAATGGTGTTGGTGCGGCCGCTTTTCCAGGGCATAGGAGAGTGCATAACAGAAATTGAAAAAGCAGTGTTACAACTACCAAGTAGCTACCTGTGGGGATGCGGGTGCGTCGACTAGAGTATTAATAAATGCATTAACCAATATAAGCGTTCACAATATGACGTAAAGGTTATGTGGGTTCAGGTGGAAGTGCCAAAAGTTAATTCGTCGAATATTTATGCTCTCGAAACTAAAATTAATACAGGGTAAGGGAAAGATTTATGGGTGATTTGTATTGCGCAGTCGCGCCTAAATTTCGTTCTCGTAAAGCATTTGTTGCATATGAGAAAAAAATACGCGACATAAAAATGGCAAGAAATCATGCCGGAAAAGCGAAAATAAAAATAGATCAATTTTTATTTGATGAGACTGACCCATGCGATTATTTCTTTCCAGCGATAATTGAATTTGAAAATTTATCCTTTTCTAATTTGTTTTTTCTGACAGGGCAATGCTTGGTTAATAATGGCTGGAACCTACCAGCCTATCAAAATTCACTTTTAAGCTTGTTGTTGTCTTATCAGCTATGGTTTTATAACTGCGAGGCGATGCGTTTACGCTTTGCTTTGACTGAGCCATCAAAACGAATCAACCCGATCGGTATACCTTTGACATTTGGCAATATGATTTGCCTAATGGCGGTGTTTGGCAATAAGGATCTTTTTGTCAATACTACAAACTTCTGTTTGGATTTGTTTGATAGAGGTTTGGTGGGGGGAGATGCTATTCCTCTCACACAACTTTTCATCATGCGCTTGGCGGAGCGCTACTTAGAAGTAGTGGAGAGGAATTGGCTGGCAGATCCATATCCGTGGGCTGTTGATCCCTGTGAAGAGGAGCCTCTATTTGAGGCGCTTATGCGGCATTGGGATGATGAAAATACAAATATTTTAGAGCCTTTGCTGGTGCAGTTGCTTAATCGGCATACTTTTCAAGCAAGTCGCAATAATAAGGATGGGGCTAAAGATTTTGACGGTCATACCGAGCAATTTCCATTAGAGCTATTCTTTATTTATCGTCTCCGCCACTGGAACGGTTTGATGCTGCCGAGCTTGAAGCATCCTATGATTGAGCCTCCTTTTCATGAGTTGCCAACACAATTGGAGCAAGTAATATTTGAGAATAGAGATAGACAAATTATGCGGCGAGTTCGAAAGATTTTTCCTGAGTTTGATCGTGTGGTTGAGGAGGCAAAAATTAGACCATGGAAAATGATTTTATAGTCTGTGATTCAATAGGGTCAGGAGCATAGTTATTGCTTGAAACTGCTGTGTTTTAATAATCCACATATCGGAGATTTGGATTCTGGGCTAATCGTTAACCATCCTGATTCTTTCCGTAGGCTTGTAAAAGTCAGCTGTAAGTACAGTTGGCTTTTTTTTTAACATATTTGCTAGTATGGCCTGTGCTTTTGAGAATGAGTGAAGGCATTTTATAGATCTTTAGTGACGTTTCGCATAACATGTTCTTGCAAATGTCAAAGGGTGGTCTACCTTGTGAGAGAGAAGCCCTTTATCTATAGGGTATTGGCCCATAAATAGCTTACATTTCGCTGCGAAGAGTCACCATTTTCCGTATGTGGCCAACTAAAAATAACGAAATTCCATTTTTTGATGAGTTCTGTTTATGTTCAGTACAGCAACTGCCCTGTTCTCTTGCACAAAGAAACTTCCTCTCTCTCTTGTTGCAGTGGCGCTATCGCTATTCACTGCGTGCAGTGAAAAATCACCATCCCCTGTTACTGTGCAGCCTGTGCTTCAAGAGCAGGCGGCTGTTTCTGTCGATGACAAGATGAACCGGTTCATTGCCGACCTGATCGGCAAGATGACACTGGATGAAAAACTCGGCCAGCTCAACCAGTTGAGCGGTGAAGGCGATGTTACTGGGCCCACTTCCAATAGCGATTACATCTCCGCAATTAAAGCCGGGCATGTAGGTTCAATGTTGAATGTATTTACAGCCAAATACACCAATGAGTTGCAGCATCTCGCGGTTGAGAAAACACGTTTGGGTATACCGCTCTTGTTTGGCTACGATGTGGTGCATGGTCACCGCACTATATTTCCCATTTCATTGGGTGAAGCGGCGAGTTGGGATTTGTCCGCGATTGAAAATGCTGCGCGCGTTGCCGCTGCAGAGGCGTCCGCAGAAGGTATTCACTGGACCTTTGCGCCTATGGTGGATATAGCGCGCGATCCGCGCTGGGGAAGAATCTCCGAGGGGGCAGGTGAAGATCCTTACCTGGGGTCACTGATTGCCAAAGCACGTATTAAGGGATTTCAAGGCGATGAACTTGGAGCTACCAATCGGGTGCTTGCAACTGCAAAGCATTTTGCGGTTTATGGCCTGGCTCAGGCGGGCCGTGATTATCACAGCACCGATGTGTCTGATGTTGAGTTGTGGAACACCTACCTGCCTCCGTTCAAAGCCTCTGTGGATGCAGGTGTTGCCACCTTTATGTCGGCATTCAATGATTTAAATGGTGTGCCGGCTACTGGCAATAAATATCTGCTCACCGATGTGTTAAAGACGCAGTGGTCGTTTAAGGGATTTGTTGTTGGCGATTATACGGCAGTGAATGAATTGGTTCCCCACGGTTTTGCCAAGGATGACAGCCAGGCAGCAGAGTTGGCAATAAATGCAGGCTTGGATATGGATATGGTGGGCCAGCTCTATCTCAAGAAAATAAGAAACCTGGTTAAAGAAGGAAAGGTTTCTGAAGCTCGCGTGGACGATTCGGTGCGCAGGATTCTCGAAATGAAATATCGTTTGGGGCTGTTTGAAGACCCCTATCGCTTCAGCAATGAGCAGCGCCAAGCCGAAGAAATTTATAAGCCGGAGTACCTTGAAGCTGCGCGAGATATGGCAAGAAAATCCATAGTGCTGTTAAAAAATGCCAATAAAACTTTGCCTCTCAGCAAAGCAACCAAGTCGATAGCAGTGATAGGCCCACTGGCCGACAATCATCGCGATATGCTGGGTTCATGGCATGCCGCAGGTAATTGGGACAAGCCGATTACCTTGCTTGAAGGTATAAAAGCAAAAGTAGGCGAGGGTACAGCAGTAAAATATGCAAAAGGCGCGAGCTATGAATTTACTGCAACTGATGACTCTGAATTTGCAGAGGCCATAGCGATTGCACAAGCATCGGATGTCATAGTCCTGGCAATGGGCGAAGCGGGCAATATGTCCGGCGAAGCCAAGAGTCGCAGCTCCATTGATCTACCCGGTACACAACAGGCCCTGCTGCGCGAACTTAAAAAACTCGGCAAACCCATGGTGCTGGTGCTGATGAATGGACGCCCGCTGACGATCTCCTGGGAGCATGAACATATGGATGCGATAGTCGAAACCTGGTTTGCCGGCACCATGGGCGGCCATGCCATAGCCGATGTCCTGTTTGGCGATTATAACCCTTCGGGGAAATTGCCGGTCACCTTCCCCCGGGTGCTTGGCCAGGTGCCCATTTATTACAATATGAAAAACACGGGTCGCCCCTATGTCCCGGGTTCGGAATACACTACACATTATCTGGATACCTCAAATGATCCTCTGTATGCATTTGGCTATGGACTGAGCTACAGCAAATTTACCTATTCCGAAGTATCCCTCGACAAAAAAATCATGGCTGCCAACGGGAAAATCACAGTAAAAATCAAAGTGAGCAACAGCGGTGAATACGATGGTACAGAGACGGTGCAACTTTATATCCGCGATCTGGTGGGCAGCATCACTCGCCCGGTAAAAGAGCTGAAAGGATTCCAGCAGGTTTTCTTAAAAAGTGGCGAAGCTAAAGAACTTATCTTTGAACTCAACGCAAAAGACCTGGCATTTTATCGTCGCGATTTAAGTTTTGCTGCTGAAGCTGGAGACTTTAAAGTCTTTATCGGTGGTGATTCAGCGAATGTGAAAGAGGCAGATTTTTCGTTGGCTGCGGATGTTAAGTTTTAACAGTATTTATTTCGCGTTCACATTTCCTGCCAATGCCGTGTTAACTGCGAGATTTTGTTGCTTTGGTGACGATCATTGAGGACAAGCAACAGAGATAATGCTGGAACTCCCTATGTAAGTAAGGCTCACTTTATTAAGTCGTCAGGAGTTTATTATATGAGTCTTAATTCATTTGATCTGCGTTTTCCTGGATTGGCGCACCCTCATGCAGCCGTTATTAGATTTTTTAATGAGCTTTTTAGACGCTTTATGACTAAGAGCCATGAAGTACTCTATGGTGATTTAGATGTAGAGCTTACAAAGATGTTCGATCTCTTCAGAAAATTCCCTAGTATAAATAACCCTTATGAATCTGGATATTTGACGGGGTTTTGGTATTGGGATCTTCAGGAGGATGATGGTATCCATCCATTTGAAACAGGTTCGCGATATTTGGTTAAGTTTTTATGGGACGAAGATACATTGGACGAGTACCTACAAAGATATGAATTTCCACTGGTGTTTTATTCCCCAGCAGAAATCCAATCCTGGTTTGTATGGGCAATGAATAAATGCATTACTTTCTTTCCAGATCACAAGCAGGGTCTCACGGAACTTATGCATAAACATGTGGATGTTGAGGCTGCATTGCAACTTATGCAGGCAAGATTAAATGGAGCGGAGCTCTGGCAGTATGGTCCCGCGGAATTTTTCGAAAATAAAAGGCGGTTTGGGTGGCGCGGACGAAGGATTTGGCTATGAATGATTGGGTCCGGCGGTGGACCAATTAAGTAATCATTGTATTGCCAATGGAAAATTATGCGGCATGAAATAATGCAGAAAGTTCCTGAATAATGGCGGGCGTGTGCTTGAATAGATATTCTGCTGGCAATCCTTATATAAGCCGCACCCCTATTGTTAAATATTTATGAGTATATTGTGTGAGTCTTAATTCGTTCGATATGAATAGCCCTTCGCTGACGCATCCTCATGTGGCAGTTACTAGATTCTTTAGAGAATTTTTTAGGCGCTTTATGACCGATGACTATGAAGTATTCTATGGTCGTTTAGATGCTGAATTAAAAAAGCTGTTTGATAGATCGGCAGAATTTCCCGGCGTAAATAATTTATATGGCACTGGCTGTATGTGGGGTTTTTGGTATCGCGATCTTGAAGAAGATGATGGTATAAGTCGATTTGAAACAGGCTCGCGGTATTTGGTTCATTTTTTGTGGGACGATAATACCTCTAAAGAGCATTGTCATGGATTCGAATTTCCGCTGGTGTTTTATTCCCCGGCAGAAATTCAAGCCTGGTTTGTATGGGCAATGAATAAATGCATTACTTTCTTTCCAGATCACAAGCAGGGTCTCACGGAACTTATGCATAAACATGTGGATGTTGAGGCTGCATTGCAACTTATGCAGGCAAGATTAAATGGAGAGGAGCCCTGGGAGTATGGCCCGGCGGGCTTTTTCGAAAATCAAAAGGCACTTTGGGTGGAGAGAACGAAGGATTTGGCAATGAATGATTGGGTGCGACGCTGGATCAATTAAGCAGAAATTCTTCTTTCGGCGAAAAGTTATGCTGTGTGAAATAATTTATCAAACCCCTGAATAATTATCAGGCTGCCTTATGAAAACTAAGGTAAGGAAAGCTTTCCAGTGCCTGCTTTATTTTTTCATTAATAATGATAGTTCCAGTGTCTTCAAAAAGTTGAAAGATAGGGGGAGTAAAATCATTATCAATATCCACTACCAGGTCGTCAAATACGTTCGTTGCAATTTATTCCAGTGGCAGGCATTGACGTAAAAAATTAATTTTTGCGTTTTTGACAAAACTATCGACGGCTATGGTGTGTTTAAAAGGTATATCAACTATGAAGAAGAGCGAATTAAATAAAATACTTTTTTCTGGGTTTAAAAAAGAGTTTAGTTCGCTTGGTTTTAAAAAAGTCAATATGGGTATATTCGAATCTCTGGCGATTATTCCTACGAGTTTATTTTTTCCTCATATGAACGATGGTGCTATCTATACCGTAGAGCAAGGCAGTTAACTATATAAAGCTAAAAATTTTATTGCCATTATCTCCGATAGGTTATCCGCATTCAGGACAATTGCTAGCGGAGGTGCATTGCTAGTAACGAAGCAAGAATTGATAAGACTTTACAGCATTCGTTGGAATTATTGGATAGTACAATAATGAATTTTTCAAGGATTTTAATAAGTTTTATTTTTATTTCTTCGGTTTCTTTTGCTGACTCAGATCTTAAATGCAATAAAAAGAGTGTTTTTGATATTGAGGAAAAGGTTGTTCGAGATTATTTGCTTAAGCCGTCAGAGATAGCCCATGCAGTTGTGTGTGAGGACTTGTTTTTACCTATACCAAGCCGCTATTCTGTGTTTTATGAGGAAGGTGTTGGATCCAGTTTTTCAAGTGCGGTTGTCCCCATAGCATATAATTATTATGGCTGCAAAAATAATGATCATCCCCGCGGTATGATTGAATATGGCAGTATAAGCAAGTGCTTTTATTGTGATAAAGATCCATCTGGCAGTGTGAAACTATTAAGTTAGAGTGATTTAAAAAGATTTAAGATAAAAAAACTGGATGTCTCAGGAGCAAAGGCTGGAATCATATATTCCTCTAAATCCTATATTCAAATAATCGATGAAAATGAGAAAATTTTTGAAGTTTGGAGCGAGATAATAGAAAAAAATAACGTAAGATAAATTTATTTGAAATGTAAAGATGAAGATCGAGGGTAGGGGTGTATTTTTTGGTCAAGCTTCAGGGGCAAGTTAACGGTTAGGTTTGCATCTTAAAAATTGGAAAAATTAACTGTACCTATAATTGTGAATGAGGCGTGGTGAATATATATCAGGTTATGATAGTTGCTCCAATAGGCGATTAGCTGCAGTGTTTAGTAAAGAGGCTGGGGTGATGAGATTTTGTTTTGTTATTTTATGTTCATTGTTTTTTATTTTGTCGTGCGATGGTCGGGCAAAATCTGTGGCGAATATGTCCAATATTCTATTGGAGGAAATAAATAGCGATTTGTTGACTTGGGATATGACCAAAACTGGTGGTGATGATCTAAAAAGACATCTAAGTGAGTCGCTTGTTAGAAAAATACTTATGGTTGGTGCTGCGAAGCCTCAAGTGTCACTGCTAAGTACAACCTCTATAGAGACGATATGCAAATTAAATTCATCTAAATACCAAGAAATTTTTGAGTATCCTAGAAATAAGGATTTTGTAAAGCTTGCTACTGATTATTTGCGGGTAATAAAAAAGGAGTCTGATGCAAGATTGATGGATTTACAAAAAGTGTTTGGCGGTCAAGAATGTAGGGCTTTAAAAATATAAATTGCACCCGTTGCAATATGATGGCTGTTGAGGCCGCCTTCAATAAAGATTCTCTCGGCAATAAAAAAGGCTCCATTGCGGAGCCTTTTTTGTGATTCGCCAGGTAAAATTATTTACGGCTGCGAACAAACCCCAGGCCAAGCAGGCCAAGTCCAAACAAAATCAGGCTGCCGGGTTCTGGCACATCGGTAGTGGGTTCATTGGAAAAGGATTCGGCTTCAATAAAAATCCATGAGTCGAGAATGTAATCCCCGGTATCGGCTATGGCAAATTCCATGGTGTGTTTGCCAGCGCTCAATCCCTTCAGATTGATCTGCATGGATTTGGTAAAGCCGTCCATTTGTGTGCTGTAAGTACCACCGGTGTTGTCCACAAACAGACTGCTGTTGGTGGTGGTGTTGATGTTATCAACACTGATCGGGGTGCTGGTGCCGGGGATAAGGGCGGTGTTTACGCCATCGACAAAAAAGCCGAAGACGTCATTAAAGCCTTTGTTTACCCACTCAAGGTACTCTTCGGAGCCGAAGATAAAGTTGAAAAACAGGTCGCCACCCAATCCGCCATCGAACTCAAAGTCAAAACCGAGGACCGTGGCATCGTGGGTATCTGCACCGGCCAGCAGGGTCAATGGCGCATAGCCGACGGCACCATTGTCAGTAGTGGCTGAGGTGGTATTGTTGGTACCTCCTGCGGTTGCAGCCTTGCCGCTGGACAATACAATGCCCTTGTCGATATCGAGTCCTGAGCTGTTGCCCCCGGTAAAGCTGCCCGACGCGCCATTGGCACCCGTGTAGGACACATTGCTGACCGTGATACCGCTGCCGAGTATGGTGTTGGCCAAATTGGTGCCATTGTTTTCTGGTGTGATAACCAGGGCATGAGATGTCGCGCTGAGTAGAAGACCGGTTATAAGGCTGGTGCTGAATGCTGCTAGTTTCATGATAATTTTCCTTAAGTGCATATGAGGGGGGTGAACATGTCCTGTGTTAATGTTCACTCGCAAAAAAGCAAGTTTTACGCCAAAGAATTGTTGTTATTGGTTTCAATGACTTAGCTTTTTGATTGTGACGTGTATCACATATTATGTCAAATTTTCCGGCGTTATAAATGCGACAGAGAGGAAGGAATATTTAATTGAAATAAAAAAGGCCCCTTAAAAAGGGGCCTTTTTGCAACAGCAGAGGAATTACTTCTGGCGACGCGCCAAGCCGAGGCCCAGCAGTCCCAAGCCGAGCAGGGCCAGGCTGGTGGGTTCTGGAACATCGCTGGTCACGACTGACAAGGTTGAGTTGCCAACAATAAAATCACCCCAGGTGCTGAATACGCTAACGTCCAAAGTGCCGCTGCTATTCAGTTTTGCAACAGAGTTGAAGCCCAGGGAGCCGGCCCAGTCAGCAGTGGCTTTGTACAAAGCAACACCATCTTTAAAGTCGAGCAGGCCAATAATGATGTTGGCATATTCATCGCCATCAGTCTTGCTGTCGTCTTTCAGCTGGATGCTGATAGTTGCGCTTTGTGCGGTGCCCAAGGTAAAGCCATTGTCCAGGATGTTGTGAGTCCAGCTAACCGGACTTAGCACATTGACCAACTTATTTACTTCGGCGGTGTCGGTGATGACGCCTGCGAAAGAGCTGGAGCTCACCAAAAGAGCGGCTGCTGCAGCAATTTTTTTAACCCATTGTACGTACATAATTGATTCCATTTTAAAAAGACAAAAAAATAAGGTGTGACATAAGTAGACATGCGTGCCAAGTAAAGCAACTTTGGTGCCGCTTTATTTTTATCCATACCGGTCAATGATGTAGCTTAAGGTGCCTAGCAGAAAATAGCAATAGGTGTAAAATAAATCGACACTGTTTTGCGATGACAATAAAGATAAGAAAATAAGCCCTTATTTTTCTTGACTTCCACGCGTATCTTGAGAGAATCAGCGGTTCGATAGATGGCTGTAGATGACCGATAAGCTCGGACTTTCATCTGCTTTCCGATAAGTCACCCTCTTATCGCACCATCTGCCAGTGCTGAAGCGCGTCCACCGACGTCGCCGACCCGATTAAGTCGCAGAACTACCCAAGCGGCTTCCCATATCCGATCTGCTCTCCTTAAAGGAGGGTTTATCGTGGATTATTCATATTCCAGCGGTCTATCCGTGCCATATTTGCTGTAGTGTACCTATATTGGTGCAGAGGCATTATTTTAAATTAGATGCGAATCTAACAAGGGGAAATTAACGTGGAAATGCTTTCAGGCGGAGACATGCTTATCCGCGCCCTGAAGGACGAAGGCGTAGAATACGTTTTCGGCTATCCAGGTGGTGCGGCATTACATATTTACGATGCCATTTTCCGTCAATCTGACGTAAAACACATACTTGTTCGCCACGAACAAGCCGCTACACACGCTGCGGACGGCTATGCCCGCGCCACTGGCAAGGTGGGCACTGTGCTGGTGACTTCCGGCCCTGGCGCTACCAATGCGATCACTGGTATTGCTACTGCTTATATGGATTCGATTCCTATGGTGGTGATCTCCGGCCAGGTGCAGAGCCACCTGATCGGCGAGGATGCCTTCCAGGAAACCGACATGGTCGGTATTTCCCGCCCCATCGTAAAACACAGTTTTATGATCAAGCATCCTAGCGAAATCGCGGAAGTAGTAAAGAAGGCTTATTACATAGCTTCAACTGGTCGCCCAGGTCCTGTGGTTATTGATGTTCCTAAGGACTTAACCAGCCCAGCTCATACGTTTCCCTATGAATATCCGGATAAGGTGAAGTTGCGCTCCTACACCCCGGCCACTCGCGGTCACGCAGGTCAAATTAAAAAAGCGGTGCAGTTATTGTTGGCGGCCAAGCGTCCGATGATTTATGCCGGTGGCGGTGTGGTTCAGGGCAATGCCTCTGAGCTGTTGCGCCAGCTGGTGCGCATGCTGGATTACCCCGTTACTAATACCCTGATGGGGCTGGGGGCCTATCCTGCGACCGACAAGCGCTTCCTCGGTATGCTGGGAATGCACGGTACCTTTGAGGCCAATACGGCCATGCACCACAGCGATGTAATACTCGCGATTGGGGCGCGCTTTGATGATCGTGTTACCAATACGGTAAGTAAGTTTTGTCCCAATGCAAAAATAATTCATATCGACATAGATCCGGCTTCTATCTCCAAAACAGTGACGGCAGATGTGCCTATCGTTGGTGCTGTGGATAGCGTATTGACCGATATGATCGCCCTGATCCAGGAATCCACTGAGAAACCTGACGCCACCGCTATTGCCGATTGGTGGAAGCAGATCAACGAGTGGCGCGAGCGTCACGGTATCTATACCAAGGATCGTTTCGATACTACCAGCGACAAAATCAAGCCGCAGGAAGTGATCAAGGCGATTTGGGAAGTGACCAAGGGCGATGCCTATGTGACTTCCGACGTGGGCCAGCACCAGATGTTCACCGCGCTTTATTATCAATTTGATAAGCCGCGTCGCTGGATCAACTCTGGCGGCCTCGGCACTATGGGCTTTGGCTTGCCCGCCGCTATGGGTGTGCAAATGGCTTATCGCGATGCGACAGTGGTCTGTGTTACCGGTGAAGGCAGTATCCAGATGTGTATCCAGGAGCTGTCGACCTGCACGCAATACCATTTGCCAGTAAAAGTGATTTGCCTGAACAACCAGGCGCTCGGCATGGTTCGCCAATGGCAGGATATGCAGTACTCCAGCCGCTATGCAGAAAGCTTGTATGAAGATTCCCTGCCAGATTTTATCAAGCTGGCGGAGGCCTATGGCCATGTGGGTATCCGCGTGACCAAGAAAGAAGAGCTGAAGGCCAAGCTGGAAGAGTGTTTTGCGCTGAAAGATCGCGTGGTGTTTATGGACATTATGGTCGATCAGTCCGAGCACGTTTATCCCATGCAGGTCGCGCCCAATGGTTCCATGCGCGATATGCTGCTCAGTAAAACGGAGAGAACCTAAATGATATTGGAGAAAAAAGCATGAGACGTATTATTTCTGTTCTCCTCGAAAATGCTCCGGGTGCTCTGTCGCGAGTAGTGGGCCTGTTTTCCCAGCGCGGTTACAACATTGAAAGTTTGACTGTGGCACCCACCGAAGATCCAACGCTTTCGCGTTTGACCCTGACGACGCTTGGCGACGATCACAAGATCGAGCAGATTACCAAGCATCTCAATAAATTGGTCGATGTGGTGAAGCTGGTGGATTTAACCGAGGGGGCCCACATTGAGCGCGAGCTGATGCTGATAAAAGTCAAGGCATCGGGTGCGCAGCGCGCCGAAGTAAAGCGCTGCGTGGATATTTTTCGCGGCCAGATCATCGATGTGACCAGTTCGCTCTACACCATCCAGATCACCGGTGCGAGCGACAAGCTGGATGCGTTCCTGCTGGCAGTGGGCGATGCTTCTATCATTGAGGTGGTGCGCTCTGGGGTCAGTGGTATATCGCGCGGCGAGAAGGTGTTGAGCCTGTAAGCTTTTCGAAGCTTGTCGCAAACAACAGGGCCGGATCTCGCAAGGGATTCGGCTTTTGTTTATAGGCGGTTATTCATTATGGCAAAGCAGCGAACGTTCAATGGAGTGTAAAAGCATGCGCGAGTTTATCATCAACAGCTCCGCGATCGAGATAATGTCGACGGGCCTGGTGTTTTTTCTGTTGGTTTATTTTGCTCTTGGCACAGTGAGCTGGTTTCTTGCCAGCAGATTATTTCCGCGCTTGGGAATTGGCCGCAAGCTTGATCACAGGCCTTTGGCAAAGGGACAGCTCAAGCGCGAAATATTGCTATCGCTGGCGTCCATCTTTATTTTCGGCGCCGGTCTTATTTTTCCCTGGGGGTTGCTCAAGCTGGGTTGGGCACAATTGGCTGTTGACCCATCGTTATTGCAGATACTGCTGGAAATTCTGCTGCTGGTGTTCTGGAATGAAATCCACTTTTATATCAACCATCGGCTGCTGCATACGACTTTGTTGCGCAGGTTTCATGCGCATCACCATCGCTCAATTGTGACCACCCAATGGACTGCGTACAGTTTTCACCCGGTGGAAACGATGATGTTGGGCAGTGTGCTGCTGCTGCCTATGCTGGTGCACGACTTCAGTGTCTATGCGCTGGTATTTGTGCCCATGTTTAGTTTGCTGATTAATAGCATGGGACATGTCAATTACGACTTTTACCCGCGCTCGCAGCTGGCCCTGTTTAGTGGGGTGCGTCGTCATCAATTGCATCATGCCAGCTATAATGGCAACTATGGTTTTCTCTTTCCCTTTATGGATCTTATTTGCGGAACTGCCTTGCCGCGCGATGCAGTGGACAGGCAGGTGCAGTCGTAACTTACATTGCTATTCCGCTGTGGGTTGCGGTTTTCGTCCCATCTTTTTGAGAAATACCTGCTGCAGTTTAAATAATTCTGTGTAGCTGATACGGCGATAGGGCAGCTGATGTTTTTGTGCGAGCTGGGCCACTATATCGGCCAGGGCTCTATAGTGGCGATTACAGTAGCCGGGCAGCAAGTGATGGGTCAGGTGCAGATCCAGGCCGCCCAGCAATGCGTTCAACCCGGCAGGGCGTGTCTGCCAATCGCAGGCTGTGAGGAATGCATGCCTGTGCCATGAATGGGGAATTCTGCCTTCAGCATCTGCTTTAAAAAATTCTACATCGGCCCAGTGGGTGCCGAGAATACTCATGACCAAAAACAGTGAGACAAAGGCCTGGGTGGCGAGGTAGATGGCCAGTATTTGCCATGCGCTGATGTCTGTATCTGCAAGAAAATAAAGTGGTATGAAAAAAACCACGCTCAGATGGGCTAGCTTCAAAGCAAAAAACTGCAACCAGTAGTGCCAGTGTTTTAAATAGGAAAAACTGGCCAGGGGCGTTTTGCCAAAACGATCCAGCCAATCGGACACCCAGCATAAATAGCCCAGGGAGATGGCGGCTACCAACGGCCAATAGAGGTGCTGGTATTGGTATTGCGGTGACCATACCTGGTAGGGCGTTTGGCGCAGGGCCGGATTGGGCTCGGTATCCAGGTCGTAGTGTTCGATATTGGGATAGGTGTGGTGGAAGTGCACATGGCGCAGCGCCCAGAAGTGTGGATCTGTGCCCATGGGAATACAGACAAAAGCCATCAGCCAGCGATTTAAGGCGGGCCTGCGAAATACACTGCCGTGAGAGGCGTCGTGAAACGAGTTCATCGAGAGCAGCATGGCTGAAACCATAAAAGCAACAAAGTAGAGCGCGTAGCCAATTAAGGTTTTTGCTTGCAGGCTGCAGCAATAAAAAAACACCGCAATAGCCAGCAGCAGTGCCAGTTTGGCAAAGAAGCCTGCATTGGCATATTTATGGGTTTGCCGCTGTTGCAAATAATCCCTGGCGGCAAGTTTGAGTTCGGCGGCAAAGGCTTTATCTTGCTCTGTGTCGAATTTCAGCGCAGCCTTTCGTTCAGCGTTCATCCTGCATGCTCCCCTGCCAGAGAAGGACGCAACCCTTGAGGGCCGATAAAAACAGCAAGGCAAAGCAAATACTCAATACTAGAGAACTCTGCTGCAAGAAAAGCAGGCAATAGCCGGGAAACGCCAGGCAGAAAATTACCCAGCCGATTAAGCCCCAGCTCTTTTTGTCAGACATGCCGCCGATAAAAAAAGTGGCTAATAATATCGAGCTGAAAAAACTCCACTCAATCAGTGGGCTCGTACTCCCGCGCAGATCCACATAAAAAATGGACATGACAAACAGGACGATACCGGCAAATCCTATATAGGCATCGGATACATCCAATTCTTTTCCGGAAGGTAAATAGGCTGAATATTTTTTACTTAATTTCATCAGCGGGCGATGATTGAACAGTAGCGGATTATAACTGGGTATGCCGCTCTTTAATCCTATGCGGTTGTCTATATCCTCGCGCTTTGCCTGATAGCTGCCAAATAATTTATCCCAGAGCAAAAAGGTCCCGCCAAAATTTTTGTCGATATAGAGCGGATGTATGCCGTGGTGAACATAATGGTTGGCGGGGGTAACCAGCCAACGATCGAGAACCCCGGAATTTTTTACAATGGCGTTGTGATTGTAAAACTGAACTGTGTAATGAATGGAGGACACCACAATAAATATTTCCAGGGGTACGCCCAGTACTGCCAGTATGGCAATAAAGGGAAAATTGCTCAGCGAGGAATACCAGGAGTTGCGCACGCCCAGGGTTAAATTGAATTCCTCTCCCTGATGGTGAACATGATGCACGGCCCACAGCAACGGAATTTTATGGTGCAGCCTGTGCATCCAGTAAAAGCAGAAATCCCAGGCAATAAAGGCAAAGATCCATTGCCAGAGTTTGGGCCATTGCTCCACCCAGTGCAGGCTCAGATGGCTCAACACCAAGCTGAAGGCAAAGATTTCCAGGCTGCGAAACAGCAGCATAACCAAATGGCCAGAGTTCAAATTGGAAATAGCCTCACGCCAGAGAACGTGTTGCTTTTGCCCATATTTGCGAATGGCAAATTCCAATAAAATCATCGCCAGCATAAAGGTATAGGCCCAGGCAAATTGATTCATAGTGATTGCCTCAAGAGTGATGGATACTGAGCGATCAGTTTTTTTGCTGCGAAATAAGCAATAATGCCGACAACTACGCCCGCCGAGACGTCCAGAGTTAAATGCCGTCGCAGTTGGATAATGGAAAATGCCATAGCCAGAGTGACCAATAGATACAGAGCAGACTGCCATTTTTTTTGCCAATCCCAGAGCGCAAGCAGACCGAGAAAGATCAGCGCGGCATGGAGTGAGGGCAGGCAGTTTTGTGTTGTATCTATTGCCAGTAAAAATTTGAATGCGCTTGTATGTATATCCTCAGTCATTACTGTGGGATAGCTGAGGCTGGAGGGAAATAAAATAAAGATAATGCCGCTGATCAGCGCGCTTATCTGAATGGCATAGCGCAAAGGATAAATCCGCGCAGCCTCCGCTTTGAAAAAAGCCCAGGGCACAAAAATAAAAAAGGCGAGATAAAGCCATACGCCGGCGCTATTGAAGGGAATTTGCCGGTCCAGCCAAAGCTCGGGAATAATCCAGTGCTCTCCTGGCATATAGCGGGTGGTGCCATAGATAAAGCCAACACTCAGCCAGCTCCACAGCAAGTGGCGAATGCGCTCGCGGTTACTCATGGTCAATGCTCCTTTTGCATTCATAAATTCACAACCTGAATTGTCTGGATAAAATCCAATGGCTTGCCAGTGGCAAGCAGTTGGCGAAGATAGGGCGCCAGCAGATCATTTTTGCTGTCCAGGGGTTTGCTTTCCCGTTTGGTCAGGAACTTGTGGCGATACACCGCCTCAAGGATAGTTTTGTCCTGCAGCAGGATTCTATTGAAGAGCTTTTGCAAGAAAAAGCGTTTAATGGCTGCCGGCCAAAAACCGCGACGAGTGGCTATGCGAACAAATACCTTGTGCTGGTTATCCAACTGGGGGGTTGCCCAGAGGCTTGCCATCAACGTCAACCTGTTTTTCTGGTCGCGGTATTCCAGCTCTGCCATATTGGGCAGGCGAAAGCGCGCCAGGCTCAGGCCGCGGCTGCCTTCCAGCCAGCGCGAGATAATACCATTCTGTTTGCTCTCACCGCTGTATTCAACTTCAATGCCATCGGCGAGAGGTCTTATCTTCGCCGTCAACTGTTGGCGATTTTTATCTTTGCGAACCAAACCTGAATGGATAAAGTGAGTGTGGAAGCCATCGAGAAAATTTTCGATAAGGTCTATCTGTTCGCATTCCACCTGGTTTTGCATAAAAAATATATCGAGTTCTTCCGATTGCGGTTGCGGTTCGGTGCAGACAATTTTGCCAGGATTTTTATTTTCTACCAGCCAAATAAGCCCGCCATGCTCTTGCGTCAAATAGCTTTGAACCAGAGGCGTTTTGCTGCTATCCATACTAAGTCCAGGTACTCGCGTGCAAATTCCCTGATGATCAAATTGCCAGCCGTGATAAGGACATTGAATTTCGCCAGCAATTACTTTGCCCTGGCTCAGTGGTGCGAATCTATGGGGACAGCTATCATCGAGGATATGCACCTGTTGATCTTGTCCGCGAAACGCCACTAACGGTTTGTTATTAACAACCAGTGCGTAGGGCTTTGTGCCGCTTATGTCGGCGGCCAGGGCGACCGGCCAAGCATAGTGCTGCGATAGATTCATAATTGCCACCGCTTCATTAAAGGCACGGCTATTGTTCGCAAGATCAACCCCAGGCTTTTCCAGCAAAAACGCTGATAGAGGGATAGGTGCTCCGCGTACATCATAGAGTATTCAATGGCGGGAACCCCGCCGCGCAAACGTTTAAACTCTGCGGCGCCAGAGCTGAAGTTTAATAGTTTTTTAGTGTGTGCCGCGCGATGCAGGCACAGTTGCGTCAGGCAGCGATAAAGTGCCGCGCTGCTTGGCAGTGAAGTGTTGTAGCCGACAATAGGTGCAGTGATAATCCTGTCATTCTCAAACCAGCCGACCACCCCCTCCAATTGGCCATTGGTATTGCGCAGGCCGGCGAGTGTCAGCCATTGGTGGGTTTGCCCCGTCTTGAGCCATTGCGCTGAATACTGGGGGTTGAGTGCGCAGTATTTGTCTATATAGAGCCAGCGGTAGAGCTGTTCGCAGCGCTGAAAATCGGCCTCGCTAAAATCCTTTCCGTCGACCAACTGCAAACCGCAATGGGCTAGTGCTTTGCGATCAATTTTTGTATTGTGTTTTTGCATAAAAGCAGATTTACTGCCCTCTGCTGCATCAAAGAGATAGACCTGCCTGCTCGGCAGGGCAATGAAGCCGGCCTGCGAGAGTGCGGCTATGGTTTCCCGGTTGCTGTATTCATTGAGCGAGCGAAAGCCGAATGCGAAATCGGGGTAGCGATTGCAGAATAGCTGTTTTAAGTCGTCTATCTTTTCTCTTTCACCCTGAAGAAACTTTTCAGGGTAAATATTGGTCGATAGCAACCAGTTGTTTATTTGCAATAGTCTGTTGATTTTTGCCAGCCGCAAACCCATGCCGATTAATCTGACGAGTGCGCTGAGTGGCCAGCTTGCCCAGGGTTTATTCAGCGCTTTTATTTCCACCAGTGCATAGTCAATATAAGCGGTCAGCGGCGATACCACGTAAGAGTTCTTTTGTTCTCCCGTCACTTTTTCCCGGCCGCCGTTGCAGCTAACCGGCAAGATTTCACTGCCGGTATCGAGTAGCAAAAACTCTGTGGCCACATTGGCAATATAGCGAGTCTGTTGCCCGCGACAAAAATCTCTCGCATAGAGCCATGCCTTGTCGCCGCTGTGTAATTGTTCCAGTTGCAATAATTTCATGGCGATGTCAGTTTTTTACAGCCATTGTTTTGCCCCTGCATTAACAGCTCCATGCTCTGGCCATCCCATTCGATATCAGCGGTTGCCGCAGCCAGCAGGCCAGTGCGATGTTTGATTACGCGCGCGCTTATTTCACCAAGCCCGAACAGCTGGGCATAATAGGGTATGGCGTCGCCTTCGCGAACCAGTATGTCCTGCGCGCAGCTATAATCCTGCCAGAATGATTTGCGGTAAAAATGCTTACCCGCTGCAAACAGCAGCATGGCCAAGGCCAACATGCGCGGATGCGCACTGGGATAGGCAATAGCATTATTGCTTTCACTGAAACCATTGCTCAGCGCTGCCGGGTTATCATTAAAAAGATGTACGCCGCTGGTCGCGCGCGGATTGCATTCAAGCACGAACATGCGGCCTTCGGCATCTTCCATAAAATCAAATGCAACCTGGCCAGTGTAGTGCGTTTGCTCAGCGAATTGTTCGACAAAGGTTTGTATGGCCGCTGGCCGGGTGACTTCAAAATAAATGCCCGAGCCTTTACCGACTCTGTAGCGCGGGTGATAGCAGGCGTGGGAGACCAGTTTCCCTGCGCGAATAATGCTAAAGCTGCAGTGCTCCTTTCCGGCGATAAATTGTTGCGCAACCCAGGGAGCCTCAGCGCTCGGTTGGATATTGTCTAGCTGTGCAGGTGCAGGTCGTATCAACGTATTGGTGGCGAAGCGCGAAAAAGCAGGCTTGAATACCAGCTGCTGGCAGCGACTATAAAATAATTTGAGTTGTGAGTGGTTCTCTATAAGATGCGTTTCTGGAGCATGTACAGGCCAGTGTTTGGTTAGCTCGGCAAAGCGCCCTTTGTGGTGCAGTTGCTGCAATAGCGCAAAGTTGCTGCAAAAAATCTGGCAGTAGGGCTTTAGTTGCTCGGCCCCCCAGGCCAGGTAAAACACTTCTTCACAGGTGGGAATTATCCAATCAATATTTTTCTGCTGGACCAGTTGTTGCAACGCTGCAATCCAGCGCTGGGGATTTTTCCTGGGCTCGGGCAGCTGGCAATAATCTCTGCCTACAGCGCTGAATTTGCTCAATGGCCAGCGCAGGGAATCGGCGAGAGTCACCTGCCAGTTTTCCGCAGTCAATGCCCTCGCCCATTCCAGGCAGGCGGGTGCCCTTGCGCCCAGTATCAACGCTCTCATTGCAAACCCTCCGCACAGATAATGCGGCGGCGTTTGACACCGGCGGCAGGGGCTTGCCAAGGGCAGAAACTGAGTTGTGGCTGATGTAATTGTAAGTCCTGGCATAGTTTTGCTATTGCGGCAGCCACAGATTTTTGTTGCTGCTGCTCGTGCGCGCTTGCGGGCAGCGCTATTTGCCATTCAGATTGTATTTGCAAAATGCTGTACTCCTGCAGCGGAGGATCTACCAGCATCATGGCGCGGCGCAATAGGTCTGGAAATAACGCACTCGGCTGCGCGCTTTGCAGAGATGGCAACCAGAGGATCTGGTCGGCGCGCCCTTCAATTTCGGCGATATGCATTTCCGCCCTGCCACAGGGGCATGGTTGATTGGCTACACGCAATATATCGTTCAAGTGGTAGCGCGCAATAATTTGCGTAGTGCGCGAAAAATCGGTAATCACTGGTTGGAAGCGCATTGCATCCAGCCAGTGTTTTTCAATAAGGATATGGCTTTCATTCAAATGCAAATTGCCCTGCTCGCAGGAGTAGCCGAGGAAGCCTTCAGTGGCCTGGTAGATTTGCTGTGGCTTTTGCGCAAAGGCCTGTTCAATCAATGCTGCATCGTCAGGCTCCAGCACTTCGGCAACGCTGAGGATATGTAGCGGTTGAATGGTTAGTTTTCCGTTTAGGCGTAACTCTGCCAAACGTCGCAGCACTGTGGCCGGTGCTACCAGTGCGTGGGGTTGTTGCTGGTTGAGTTGTTCGACAAAATTATCGACTCCCTGCAGCAGATCATAAAACGAAAATTCGATGCGGCTGCTGTTCAGGGTGTTGTATAGATTGCTGTTGGCGCGCAGAAAAAATGCGATAGATAATGGCCTGCGCCAGAGACAGAGAATATGCCGCAAGAGTTTGCTCGGCAGTGTCTTTGCCAGCAGAATCCCGGCCCAGCGCAGGCGCTCCTGATGGCTGACTAAAAATAATCCGCGCTGCCCCGAAGTGCCGCTGGACATGCCCACGGTCAGCTCGCCGAGTTGAGGGTGCTTGATGGTGGGGCTGAAATCGCGCGACTGTTCAGCTTGCAATGCAATAGCCATGGCGGCATCGCGCTCTATGGCGGCGCTGTTGCGCGCGGCGAATTCGCTCATCATGGACGACTTGTCCATAGCGGGTAGGTCTTGCAGGGTGTGAATTGCCAGGCCTGCGTAATAACTGACTGTGGGCAAGGTAGTCTTGAAATAATGTTGCAAGGATTTTGCCTGCCAGGCCTGGAGTTTTTCGCGGTTGCTAAAACGCAGTCCCCAGCGGGTATGGATAAAACTGCGCAGCAACAGCCACTTGTCGGCGAGGCTGGTTTTATTGTTGAGATTACTCATCCTTAAACAGGCTCCAACTGCGCGTGCAATGCGAAGGCAGTATACGTATCTCTGGTTCGCGTCTGGCCAGCTCGCCCAGTTGCAGGAACGTCTGCCGGTATTGTTGGTTGTTGTCGGTCGCAAGTCTTGCTAGAGCGGCGGGAAGCCGCGCTTCGCGGCAGGCATCCAGTTGCCAGCAGGCATCGGCAACCAAAAATACCGGTCGACCATCGGCATCGGGAATCAATAAGCCCATCTGCCCCAGGCTGTGGCCGGGCAGGGCAATCGCGATCACGCTGGCATCGCCGAGCAGGTCGAACCCCTGCTGAAAGGGTTGCATCCAGGCTGGCAGGTCTATGCAGGGGAAGCTTTCGGCATAGCTGAGTCGCTGTGTGTAGTCTTCGGGCAGCAGGCCTGGCAGTTTGCCCTGCAAGGTGGCCCGCCAGGGGCTTTTGCCGAGCGCCTGTATCGCTTCGCTATCTTTGCGGCTGGCGATAAAGCGCGCCTTGGGAAAGTCGCGCAGGCCGGCCACATGATCGCCATGGTAGTGGGAGACAAAGACTCTGCTGATATCCGCCGCGCTCAATCCGAAATTTGCTAATTGCACCAGCAGTTGTTCTTCCAGCGGCAGGCTGATGGGTAACGCCAGGCGGTAGAGGCGTTGCGGCAATTGCTGCGTAGCGGTAAAAAAATGCTCGGCATAGCCTGTATCAAACAGCATCCAGCCCGCCTGGGGATGATGAATCAATCCGCAGAAGGAAGGGAAGTCAATCATCGCCAGGCGACCGCCTCGCGCCGCTATGCATTCTAGATGGCGACACTGACCGACCCGCAGATACTTCACATGCACAGAGGTCATGGCAATGCCTGCGCAGGCTGTTGGGCAAACCAGGCCGCGTGACGCTGCAGGCCTTCGGCAATGCTGATATGCGGTTGATAGCCCAGGTCGCGGCGAATGGCGGAAAGATCCAGTGTCTGGCTAAAGGCCAAAACACCCGCGCCATAGCGCGTAATCGCAGGCTCGCGACCATCGCCCAGCTTGGCTGCCAATTCCAGGGTTCGCGCTGCGCTGCTCACCAGCCACCAGGGCAGGTGACGGGTTTTCAGCGGCAATGCAAAGGCTTCGGCCATTTGCTCCAGCAGGGATAACAGTGTTTGCGGCTCGCCGTTGCTGACATTATAGGTTTGTACTTTGCCGGGCAGAGGTTGGCTGAGGGCCAGCACTATGGCATCGACCAGATTATCCACATAGGTAATATCCAGCAGTGCCTGGCCATCGCGCATCAAGGGTATGGCGCCCTGGGACATCACTCGCAGAATGCGCGGCATCAAGGTGTTGTCCCAGGGCCCAAAGATAGCGCGGGGGCGCAAGATCACGCGCTCAGGCACACAGGAAGCCTGGACCAACTGTTCTGACTGCGCTTTGGTTTGTGCATAATAGTTCACGGGTTTGGGAAGTGGTTGGTCTTCGCGAATATTGAGCCGATCTTGGAAATCAAAATACAGGCTGGGTGTGGATATATGCACCAAACGCTTAATCTGCGCTGCACTGCACGCCATCAAGACTTCTTTGGTGCCGAGTATATTGGCGCGCTCAAAATCCTCAGGCTTGCCCCAGGGTGAGGAGAGCGCGGCCGAATGGACTATGGCATCAAAGCCCTGCGCCGCCTCCATCAACTTCAATTGTGTTTCGGCTGCACCGTGTTGTAATTCGATCCAGCGCACGGGTGCCTGGCTGAGTCTTATGACCGTTGCGGCAGCTAAAGCCTGACGACCCGTAAAAATGACCTCATGGCCGAGTTCAGCCAGTCGCCAAACGATGTGGCGACCTAGAAATCCTGTCCCTCCCGTGACTAAAATTTTCATTAGAACTCCAGTACCGCGCCACCCATGGACAATCCCGCTCCTGTGCCAATCAGCATCAATCGCTGTCCGCGCTGGATGCGGCCATCGCGAATGGCAATATCCAGCGCGGTGGGCAGGGAGGCCGCCACCTGGTTGCCGTGGTCGGCAAAAATATTTACCACCTTTTCGGGCTCCACATTGAGGCGGCGGGTGAGGTGGTGGATCGCCAGCTGGCTGGCCTGATGCGGTACAAACCAATCGATATCCTGCAAGCTTGTATTGGCATCCCGCAGCAGGCTGGCCATAAATTCCGGCATAACTTCCGAGGCCAGGCGAAATACCTTTTTGCCATCCATATGAAACTTGGTGAGGGGCGCAAACTCCCGGTTGATGCGCGTGGGATGAAAGCGCGACCCGCCGGCAGGAATTTCACAGTAATGAACACCCGCCGAATAGGTTTTCAGCGAGGAGGCGAGAATGCGTGGTCCTTCATTATTCGCCGATTTGCCCAGTATTACCGCAGCGGCGCCATCGCCAAAAATAGCGCTGGACTCCAGGTCATCCCAATTCAAGCCGCAAGAGGCGAGGTCGGCGGCCACCAGTAACACGCGGTTATAGCGGCCAGCGGCAATCATCCAGGTCAATGAGTCCAGTGCGGCGAGAAAGCCGAGGCAACTGGCATTGATATCAAATGCAGGTATGGCCTGCTGTGACAGACCCAATTCGGCGTGTACCAGGGCAGCATTGGATGGCATGCCCTGATCCATGGTTGCACTGGTGGCTACCAGGCAATCTATATCGTCCAGCGTGAGCCCTGCCGCTTGCAAGGCTTTGCCTGCCGCAGCGGCGGCCAGGCTTGCCGCCGTTTCGTCGAGCCCGGCGAAATGCCGCTGGTGGACTCCGCCGACCTGTTCAATTCTGCCGACGGCAAGCCCTAATTTTTTATCCAGTTCACTGCTCAGTACCCGGGTGTTTGGCAATACATGGCCGCTGCCCAGGATTTTGATATTTCTAATCACTGCTAAACCTCTTCCGTAACGTATTTTTGCACTCGCGACAGTGCATCCAAGAGCGGCTCCTTGTTGAGCCGCAAATAAACTTCCCTGCCTTCGCGACGGCGAAGTAAAAGGTTTGCCTGTTCCAGCGCTTTCAGGTGAAACAAGATGCTGGTTCGACTGAAAGAATAGAGATCGGCAATTTGCTTAATGGTCAGTTCCTCGCCCTCTTCGAACAGCAGCAGAATCCGTTGGCGAACCGGGGAGCCCAGCGCCTCAAAGACTTTTGCTGCTGTTTCCCAATGGGGTGGGAGTTGCTGAATGTAATCTGTTTTCATGTCTATATTTATAGATATATAGATATGATCTGGCAAGGCCTGTTTTTTTGTTATGTGAGGCGCCACACAAAATATATGAGGGGCGATGGGGCATTCGGTGTGAAGGCGGTGGGTGGGATAGTCGAGCCGGTTGCTAAAAACAGCTCGACTATCCCCGGTTTTCAGGGAGAAGTACTCGAGGGAACCTCTGAAAAATTACCTGCGTTGTCATCGCTGCGTTAAAAACAGCTTAAAAATGTTCATTTAGTCTCTCTAAACTCCGCTTTTTAAGCTGTTTTTGTCTTGCGCTGGCTGTCTCGCCAGCATTTTTCAGGGGTTCCCTAGCTTCTATGATCGGCAATCAATTGTCCGACAGAGAGGGACTCATGTTCATGGGCAGGCTCTCTCCAGATCTCCGTCAATGCGTCCTGGTACCACTTTTGGAGTGCGGGTATGTGCAGCAATTGCTGCACATATTTTTTTGCCGCATCACTCAATGGCAGGTGATAAGTCTGTACGCGAAATGCAATCGGTGCAAAAAAAGCATCTACTGCGGTAAATTTTTCTCCCGCTAAAAACGGGCCGCCGAATTGCTTTAATCCTTCACTCCAAAGTTCATCTATCCGCGCAATATCTTTTTGCAAGGCCGGTGAAACAGCATGGAGTTGAATTCGCAAACCACAGTTCATGCCGCAATTATTGCGCAGTGTTTGAAAGCCGGAGTGCATTTCTGCTGCGGCACAGCGCGCCCATGCGCGGGCTGCCTTACTGTCTGGCCAGATGCCTTGATGTTGCTCGGCTAAATATTCGGTAATTGCCAGTGAATCCCATAGCGTAATATCGCCGTCTTGCAGGCAGGGCACTTTTCCACTGGGCGAAAAAGTACGGAAAAAATCACTGGCATTGCGCTCTGGAAAAGGGTGCAGCTTCTCTTCGAACTGAATGCCGAGCACCTGCATCAAAATCCAAGGACGCAAGGACCAGGAGGAATAGTTCTTGTTGGTGATATGCAGTCTATACATGATTAATCTCCTTTATGGATGATGCACATAGTGTATACCTGTTTCCGCGCTGTGAACCCATAAACTTTCAGTTAAGTCTTTCGTGCCAATAGATTATTCTATCGTGGCCGCGATAGGTTCCAAAACTATAGTTAGCATTCGGCAGGCTGGTATCTGAATAGTTGCCATCCTGGTTCCAGTCATAGCGCAGCCAGGTCAATGTAGACAAATTTATTCCCACCACAAAGGTTCCGGTTCCTGCCGAACTTGGTTGGCTAAAGTAATGCACCGCATCCCCTGCTGCGAAATGAATTCCCGCTGCATCAATATTATTGTAGACACCGGTGGTGGTGCCGATGCTGAGCGGCAGTGTGCGATTTGTATCTGTAGTTAAGTTGCCATTGGGATAGGTGATTGCCGCGCGTGGCACCAGAGTGCAGGAATCGTTGGGGTTAACTATAAAGCGATTGCCTATCCAGTATTCGGAGAAAAAACTGACTGGCAACTTTGCAGTTTCGGGGCCTGAGGCGCTGTCCAGCCGCAGCCGGCCATAGCGCAGAGCCAGTGGTGAGCCAATGGCGGCTGCAGTGCATCCTGCCCCGACACAGGTGCCTGTGGTTAAGGCATTCATGTTTTTTCCGATCAGGCTGCGCCCTCCATCAAAGCTTTCTATCACATCCAGTCCCCATTGCAGGCTGGAGAAGGGACCGTCAGGTGCAAAAGTAGTCAATTTGCGCAATACGCTTGCTGCACTGCTGGTTACTGTCATGGTGCCATTGTTCCATGTGGGTGTAGAGCCATCGGATAGACGCGCAGTAAAAGTGGCTCCATCAGCGCTATTCGCATTTTCTGCCACATAATTTATGGCGGCGAGTCCGGGTGTCGGTGTGCCGTAATTTGTACCGTAATTAGTCAGTACTAGATTGGTGAGACTCTGCGCCTGCAACACATAATTTAATCTTATGGCCGGCTGGCTCAAAAAACAAAGCCCCCGGCTAGGCAGCTATTCAGGGTGGACGAACTTATCAAGGCAAAATGATCAGGATAGAAACGTCCAATGGTGCCAGAAGTGGTTTTGCTGACGAGATCGCCGGCTCCCTGATAATCATTGTCCGCCAACTCTGGGCGAGCGGTGAGACTGCCAACTTGATGCCAGCTGATCGCCGAATTGATAAAGCTCCCCGCCGGTGTGGTAGAAGAAAATGCCGAGGCATTTGTCAGTGGGGTGAGTGTACCGCCGGAGGGATAGATAAGGCTTTGTTCAACAAATTTAATATTGTTTTCGCTGGGAGTTTCATTGCCAAAATTAGGTGTTCTATTACCTGCTGAATTGCGGGCCTCGACTTTGACGGTAAAAGCAGTTCCCGCCGAGACAAATCCTGCTGCAGTTCCCGTGGCACTTATTCCTCCGGGGTTTGCCACTGCGCCGGAAGTTTGAATTGCGCTGGCCGCAATAGTATAGGGTTTAAAAACAATATCGCCGCTATTGGCCGTCAAGGTGATCGCCGGGTCATTGCCAGAGGCTGCCAGGGTCATGGTTGCGTAAATTTTTACTTTCCCTACATCACTGTAATTTATAGGAACACTGGCGATGCCCGACGCATTGAATGTGAGGTTCTGCGCGGCACTGTAGACAATAGTCCCGCCATTGCTATTGGATTGAATGCTGTTGCCATTCAGGCTGAATGTCTGCCCTGCCACACAAGTTGTGGGATTGCGACATTCATAAGCAAAGCGAACACTCTTCGTGCCCGATACTTGGCTGGTGCAGTTTCCTGCTCTCAGCACAGTGGCTGTGTCGGTAGTGCCTGCTACTTCATTTTGCATGGGGGTTAGCCCGATGCTTCCGTGAAAAGTTAAGGCGCTATCGGCAAAAGTGATATTGGGATCAAGAGAGCTGACTTCGCTGTGCGATCCATCAGTGACATTAATATTGAGTGTTGCGGCAGTGGTCTGTTGCAGGTATTTGGTAAAAGAAGTTTCGGATCCGGTAAAAGTATAGGTATTGCCGCCCACCCAGACGCCCGTAGCAGGTGAGGACGACAGAGTCACTATGGTTCCGGCGGTAGGCGCAACCAATGCACCGGAAGAATCATAGGAGGAAATTGTAATGGGTGACCCCATGCAGGTTGTTCCTGAACTGCTCAGAGAAACTCCATAGTGATCTACTATGGGAATGGGGCAGCTGCCCATAGTTTGATAAGTGCCGCCGGTGCCCAGCTTCCACTGCAGTTTGATATTGGCATTCACCAGTCCTTCGTAGTATTCAAGTCGCAGGGGATAATCTGTGTTTGCATTTAAAGCAATTCCTGGAGAGACATAAGTCAAATTATTATTGGCGACCCAACTATTTATAATGGGCGTCACAAGGTCGTTTACATATAATCTCACTCCATCATCGACGGTGGTTTGAAAATAATAGGTGCCGGTTGTTGACACGCGAAAGGTTCCGTTCCAGCGCACTGAAAAAAGATCTGCGCCTATTCCTGTAACTCCAGGCGTGCCTGTTCCCCAATTAAAATCCAGAGTCTGATCCAGGTGACTGTTAGCAGGCGCCCCCGTCAGGCTGACGATATTGTAATAGCTGCCTAGCGCCCCACCCATTAGCGCATTAGAGCAGGTGCAGTAGGAGCTTGTATCAGGGGAGGTGGGCACAGAGGGAATAAGGGTAAATTCTGTGTCTCCCGGCTGTTGCCACTTCAATACGGCGCTAGCGCTGAGAGATGCATCAAAGTACTCCATTTTTACTGTGTACAACTGGCCCGCGACCAAGGCAATATTGGCTGAGCTATTGGCCGTTGCCAAGTGCCCATTCCAATCGTTAATCACCAGCGCACCATTGATATATAATTTCACTCCATCATCCGTAATGGTCTGGAATTTATAGTTGCCGGTGACAAGTGGACGGATGGTACCATCCCAGCGGGCAGCCCAATTATTAGCGCCTACGCCTGTTACACCAGGAGCATTGAGTGCCCAATCAAAATTAATATTGGTATCTGCTCTCGTGCCTGTAGGAGTTCCGGTCACTGGTGTTGCATTGGTGCCGTTGTAATAGGATCCCAGCAGCGTTACCCAGCCGCTGGTGCAGGTCGCGCCCCTTGCAGAGTTAGCCAAGAAAATGATTAACAATAAAAAATATATCAAATAGCAATATTTTTTCTTCATAAAATTTATTGAAGATATTTTTTTAAGAATGCTTCTTGAGTTTCTGCATATCGGTCGTTTTGTCTCTTGTATGGTCTATTTTAAAAATAGAAATACTGCAACACCAAACTCACTAGATTTTTTATCGATCTACTAAAAGTATTTTTGGTGAGTTGAAAGAATAAAAATTGAGGCCATGTTCCTTGCCGAGGATGCATCATTGTCTGTTTGAAACAGTTTTTGCGATGCGATATTAATTTTTTTGTCGAAAGGGCTGCCAGCTGTTAAAGCGAATAAACTTAACCATAAAAAGTAGTTGCCTCATTAACAATTACAGGTCATTACATGTTGATTGTTAGGTGGATAATTTTTTATGT
>DATMSP010000065.1:0-137859 GCA_035565295.1 Cellvibrio sp.
GTTTTTCCCTATTTTTATTTCAATATGGAGACTTTGTGTGCATTATTCAACCGCCAAGGCTAAAAAATGAAGTTTCCAACAGGTGAGATTATGAAAGCCGAAATCACATCCTTGCCAGGCTTTATTAGCTACAGTCCCTCGAATTAGAAAATTGGTATTGGATGCTTGAATATCTTTGAATTACTTCAGGGTTTATTGGAGGCAGTTTGATAGGAGTTATTCTGCATAAACCAACTCGGCTTGCTGATAAAAAATATTCTCATATTCTTATTGTGATAGTGGCCCAGTGTGCCATTCAAGTAAAAATCGTTAACCAAAATGAGCCGTTCCATATTTAACATACAGGCTTGGCTTTTAATCTTTCGAAACACTCTATGTAGAATTTTTCAAGAATACAGCCTAGAGATCGGAATGATTTTAAAATGATCGATTGGCTGGCCACCCCAAAATAAATCGTTCTGCCCCTACCCCTCACCAATATTACACATTGACAGTCAAAACCCCTTCTACTACTCTGCCCTCGTAGCGGCAAAATCCGCTGCCGGGACTACTACCCCCGTTCCTTCGTTGGCACGAAACGCTTGCGTTTTGCGTCCTCGTACAGCTTTGCCTGTTGTTATGGCGGCTGGGCGGGGCCACCTTCGGGTGGGCCGGGTTGACTTAGGCCGGTGGTAGTAACCCTGCTCAGTCCGCCTCCATGAATTACTACCTCATGGAGGCGGCTTAAAAACCTAAGCAACGAGGCTCTAGCATGAACATACCTACCCCTCCGGACATATTGTCTGCCTTAAATAAAACCAGCACCAATTGTCCTTTTGCCGTTATCCTCAATTTACCCCAATACACACGCTACAAGGCAGGCTACCTGTCGGTCCAGTCTCCCTATGGAAATCACCTGGAGACCATTGGCCAGTGCGTTCAATACGATGAAGAAAATTCCCACAAGCTGCGAATGCAGAATCAAATTCACGCAATAGAAAATTTGTTAGTCAAAATGACCAAGGGTATAGAGCTATCATCTAAGACTGTTGAGGGATTGGTGGATTTATTGTATGAGATGCAGGAGTTTTGCGGGAGATAAAATAAGTAAGATCAAAGCGGGTGAGGAATCGCTCTAACTCTGAACCCGCTTGAATTCTATAACAGCAGCACTCAACGTCTTTTCGAACTCATCCGCTTCCATTAATCTGGTGTAGAGGGTTTCTTTCCATCCATCTGTCGTATGACTTGATATACAGATACTGTATTTGTCGGGCCGACTCCATTTAGTCGTTTCATTTAATGGCTGGACACCATTCTTCTCTTGCTGACCTTTGACTGTTTGAACAATATCCAAGGTTTCACCTTTACGCCAAGTCGTAATGGTTCTGCCCCTCAACTTATGAGGATCTCATCTAGCCGGTGGTACTAAGGTTGGGGAAAGGTCAGGACCAACCTAGTTTTCCAGTGCAAATAATGGATAATTACTCCGTTTAGATCCTCTGCTTGCAAAGATTCTAAGGTTGACCGGTCGTTAGGGAAAAAAGGAAGCTCTTTAATTAGCTTTGCTTTCAAATTCACAATATTCTTTGACTCTTCCATTGGTCTAGGCATTCCAACTATTTAATTACGTCGCTCTCATATAACGATTAAATCAGCCGCGCGCTTTGTGCGTCGGCTGAATTTACTTGTTAAGTCTTTTTTTTATGTTAAACAAAATGCCTACTGGCGACATATTTACCTTCTTGTTTTCGTTAATTAGCTCTTTGATTGAAGAAGGCAACTCCTTTAACTTTGGAGCTCCCAGAATCTGGTCTGCCCCTAGAGCAGCTAAGGCCCATATAGGCGCCCCAGTCGCAGCGGCAGTAATTCCCAATGTACCCGTGACAAGCCAAGAGCCTATGTCTGACCCAGCAAACTTCCATTGTTTTGATCTAAGGGCTTTAATATTTGCCTTATGATTCTCAAAGGCTTCATTAATGTTGTCGAATACTTGATCCCTAGTGCGATGAAAATTGTTGGGGTTACTTGAAATTAATTCCTGAACTCCTTTACCTAATATTCCCCTTATTTCATCCATGGCATCTTGCTTTCTGACTTCAATGAGTGCATCTGGTGGCACTCTACCCAACCACTGCATTTCGCCATCAGCAAGGACTTGTAGCCCTCTGGTAATATGCAGATCTTTGGTATTGGTGGCAATTTCTGCATCATGGGCATCATATTCCATTTTCCATGCTAGATATTGCCAGGACGTTGGTGCATCAACTAGAGGCGACCCCCTGAGTCTTCTTGACCTAATTAGTAATTCATTACTAACAGACATTCTTCCTACAGCTTGATTAGCAAGTATTATCCCTGGATTCTTAGTTCCTATGAATTCATAGTGTGGTGAGTTTATAGCCCTTTCCAACTGGCTTGCGGGATCACCCTGCCATTCGGTATCAAATAGAAGCCTCGATTTATCATCGATTGCTGCTACAGCTCTCTCAATGGTGTCGAGTTCTTGAGCAAACTCTAGGAGCTCCTCAATTGACTCAAATTTTCGGCCGAATAATTTTCCTGAATGTTTTAAAGAATCAAACAAGCCAAGTTTATGAACGAACTCTCGCTCTTCCTTTTCTATAGCAGTAATGTCCGGCAACACTACAACAATAGGGACATCAACTTCCGCACAGGCTAGCAGTTTGTACTGAAGGATGTTCATTGCATGCTTAATAATGTAATAAGCTTTGTCTGCTGGCTTAGAATGTTGAAAAATATGTTTTGAACGAAGAAACGGATCCGGCAGGATTATAGTATCGGTGTATATTCCACATTTTGATGCAATATTTTCATCATATGCTGGAAAAAGATCTCCTCCGAAAACCCCTTTGATATTATTGTATTGATCCTCGACGTGTGCATGCGCAATGTCTCCAAGTTCTGACCAAAACTCTTCAATAAAATCCAAAAGTTTTCCTAGGTGATCGGTAATCTCACGAATTGAACTTTCACTTTGCATTGCTGCTCTGCCAGCATCGTGAGGCGTCAATTTTCGCTTAAGCATTAATTCATAAAAGTGGCCGAAATTCTGTTCAAAGAAATTGAAATATGAGTTTTGAATTTCGGATAAAGATGCTAGTTTTTTCAATTCTTCTCGATCATGCATTTCCGTAACAGCCAATGCCATTGATCTAACAAGTCCATCTACGGTATCTAGATCAACCTCCCCATCAGGCCCTACGCGAACAGCGTTTAGGCTGTCAACAACCTTTAAGCCTTCGGCAATTTTTACCTTACCTTGCTTTACTTGCTCCTGCAAAACTTTGAGCCGCCGGCGCAACCTTTTTTCGTATTCTATTTCTTCTTTTGATTGTTGAGGCATACCCATTTCCTCGAATTAATAACTCGTGATGACTTAACAGTTTATTCAACGGACTAGGCCGTATACTTACAAAACCCGCCTACTTTACATCACCGAAATATATCTAACCATCAATAATTTAAGACGAGAAATAAGCTCTCGGATACACGACTCAATATATTTGGAAATATACGGCCAACCTAACTTAAAAGCTGAACTTCTGCTTTGGGCACTCTAGCGAAGCCGATCCACTAGGACCAAACTAATAACCCCCAATCAACACGAGGGTTATATTATGTTGGCAAAATTAGCTATCAATCAGTCTCCCTGGAACAAGGGAAGGCTCATCGGTCAAAAGCCGCCACTAAAGCTGCAAGAAGTCTGGTCTATTAGGATTAGGCTCGAAATAGCTAAAAAGCTCAGGGATCTTGCCCTGTTCAATCTCGCAATAGATAGCAAGCTTCGCAGTTGTAACCTAGTTACACTAAAGGTAATTGATATTACCCACGGGAGCAACATGCTCAACCGAGCAATTGTCATTCAACAAAAAACTAAGCGGCCGGTCCAATTTGAAATCACACCTCAGCCCCAACGAAGCGTATCAGCATGGATTCAGAGAGCTCACTTAACAGGACAATGTTACCTATTTCCTAGCCGGTCTAAGCATGATGACCATATCACAACCAGACAATATGCAAGAATTGTTAAGTCGTGGGTTGAATTAATAGGCCTGAGGGCGGATGAATATGGAGCGCACTCATTGCGTCGAACTAAAGCTACTCTAATCTATAAACGAACTAAAAATCTTCGTGCCGTCCAACTGTTGTTGGGACACACAAAACTTGAAAGTACTGTTCGCTACCTAGGGATAGAGGTGGATGATGCATTGGAAATGGCCGAGCAAACGGAAGTATGATTTTGTATTCTGACCGGCATCTTATCGATGCCGGTGTTCGGCCAAAAGCGGAAGTTTGATATTAGGCCATTGGGCAGTCCATCTTGCTGCCGTTTTAAAGTTAAGAAAAAAACAGGCCCAGCGCATACATATTATTCCTCTTGCTCTTCGATAATTCTCTTTGCCTGATGAAATGATTCACATTTCCGAAGATAATCTTTGCAAAAACCTGATAACCTTTCAGAAGGGTTGGACAAGAGCTCTATGGTTTCTAAAGCTTCCCCTATCCGTCTCTTTCTATGTGCTCGTTTAATATCAGTATCAGCCTGCATATAATCATTTATCGCAAGATTTAATGACTCACTAAAGTCATGTAGGCTCACCAAGATATCTGCTCTGGGCTTCATCAATCGAACAGAATTTAGTCCACACACCTTTATGGTTAATTCTCCGATCTCCTTGAAGGAGTTGTCATTTGCAGAGATTTTAATATCTTTGTAGTGGAAGACCTCGTCTGGATCTACATCATAAGGATTAACTATCGGTGCTCTCATAGTATCGTGACCATCTTTACTTCCGTTGCATCTTCTGCAAGCTGGCAAGAAGTTTTCCCATTGAAAAGCCAGATTTGGATATATTGATTTCGGAGCAAAGTGTTCAACTTCGATATTTCCACTTTCTCCTGGTTTGGTTTCACAGAAAGCACATTTCTGAAATGAACTATCAAATAAGCTATTTTTAATATCTTGGTGCCTGTAATGAACAAGTAGCTTCTGCTTTTCTTCCTTTGAGATTTTTGAGTAACTTCCATTGACAGAAACAGCATTAATTAACTCAGATGTCCATTGACTCTCATTGTGAGCAAGTATGTCTGGCTTGGATTTGCGACTTAACTTAATCATTGTATGGCCACCATAGACGCATACTTAGCTTTCAGCACCGTCAATATTGAGTCGCTTGGATGTGCGATTTCTGCCAAATTGGTAATCGCTTGCTTTAACTTATCTACAGATCCTGATTCAACTATATCAAAAGCATAAGAAATTGCTTTTTCGTATTCTTTGTTGTCTAAACTCACAACCCCCATTACTTCTGATAGGATTTGATCTGTATTCCAACCTGAGAATTTCTTCGGACTCGGCTTTAATCGGTACTCACTTTGACCCTGGCTTCTTGTCATTATAAGAACTTCATTTTCTTGAGCAGAAGAAAGCAAGTGTGGCGAATGTGTTGTAACGATGAACTGTATATTTGGAAATAGATTTACCAATCCATTTCTCAATGTAAATTGCCACTCAGGGTGAAGATGAAGATCTAGCTCATCTATCAATACAGTGCCTGTTGCCTTAGCTGCAATCCGTTCTCCTTCTTTTCTAGTTCCTTCTATCCACTCGAATATATTAGCAATAATAGTCAATACTGCTTGAAAGCCGGCAGAAAGCTCCTCTATGTAACATTTTTCTCCATAAATGGAAAAAATTGGTTCTAGATCTCTACCTGTCTCAACATAAGAAAAGTTACTGTTAAATGGGGCCAGCAATGGAAGTGATGCAATCATATGAGCCCAGTTAGTCCTCTCCTCTTTTGCCCATTCTTTATCAATTATAAAATAACGATTAATAAACCATTGTTTAATGTTGCTTGCCTTTTCTCCATACAATGACTTTGTACCATTCGAGGAATATTGTTTTATCTGCGCTTCGTAAGTAGCCTCTCTGGTCAGTCCCTTTATTTCTTGATACTTAATGCTTCTTTCTGCCCCAATAAACAGAGGGCAAAAACCATTCAAATTATCTGTCGACTGATGTATTGAAAAAGACTCTCGGCCTTTTTCACTTTCGGGTGCAATCAATAACTTTATTTCTTGCTTTCTATATCCCTGAACACTAATGGCATTTTTCGCAAGCCCAATTCTCTTTTTTGCTCCAGCAACGGTTAAGTCTGTCCAAAACTCGGCATCCTCTTTGAATCTTGAGTACTGAATTGAGCCGTGATTAAAGCAGTGAGAAATTCCTGCAAGAATGGAGGTTTTTCCGCAACCATTAGGGCCAGCGATAAAATTAAATCTACGATTAAACTCAACATCTAGCTCACTAAATTGTCTAAAGTTTTTTAGATGAAGCCTTTCAATATGTGTTGTTGTCAATTTTTTATTCCTCATGGGTAGCATTACCCAATGTATCCATCCAAATAAATATTTCAACTTCCGCTTTGGGTACACAGCGGGCTCCCCAATTCACTCAAATATCTATCTATCATCGACTCAGCTAACAACGCATAGCTTCTTTGATAATACCTAGATCACTTGAGGCTTGCCATTACCAGCACTTACAGCCAATTGAAGCCCCCAAGAATTAAAGAGTTTTAATACAATTAACATACCTTAAACTAACTAATACCTCCAAGCAAATGCCAGCCCACACACAAAGCCAACTTTAAAACATAACCTGTGGCTTGTGATCTAATTTTACAGCACTTCTCATTGAACCGCCGCTTTCACCAATACCTCCAAAGAAGTTGTAGGCCGACCTATCAACCGACTCAACTGATGCCCATCATCAAACAACCCACCCTTGGATGCTCCAATATCGGAATCTGCCAGCAGTGCTGCAAAGGATTCCGGTAATCCAGCTCCAATCAATGCCGCCTTAAAATCAGCTTCAGATAGATTTTGGTAAACAACAGTTTTGCCCGACTGGCGACTAATTTCTACGGCCAGCTCGCTCAGCGTATAAGCCTGATCACCTGCCAGCTCATAAACCCTGCCAGCCTGATTCTCTTTGCTGAGAACCTCAGCAGCCGCAAGCGCATAATCGGCACGCGCCGCTGATGCGATCTTGCCTTCACCAGCACTGCCAATATAAACCCCATGGGCCAATGCGGCGGGAATGCTGGCCAGATAGTTTTCGCTATACCAGCCATTGCGCAAGAGCACATAAGGCAAACCGGATGCGGCCAATAAAGTTTCTGTCTCTTTGTGTTCATCGGCCAATCCAAGCGGTGAAGTATCAGCCCGCAAAATGCTGGTATAGGCCACCAGGCCGACCCCTGCCCGCTTGGCCGCTTCTATCGCATTGCGATGCTGGGCTACACGTTGCCCCACTTCACTGGAGGACATCAACAATAACTTATCTGCGCCCTTGAAAGCCGCATCGAGTGTTTCGGGCTTGGTGTAGTCCGCCTGCCGCACCTGCACGCCGAGGGCAGCGAGATCGCTGACGCTGGCAGGATTGCGCACAGCGGCCACTATTTCGGCAGCGGGCAGCTTTTTAAGCAGTTCGGCAATAACAAGACGGCCCAATTGGCCGGAAGCAGCGGTGATAACAATCATGATGGAACCCCTTTATATACCAGAGAAGAAATGCCAGAATACCCCTTAAGCAAACTTTTAGTAAGTACGCACAAAAAGGTAAGTATCAAATGACCCGGAATAAAGAGCAAAACCCTGAAAGTTCAGGGGCCACCCTGGCCGAACAGATGCAAAGAGGTGATTTATTTGCGCAACAATGTCCTTCTCGCGAAGTATTGAAACATATCACCAGCCGCTGGGGGGTATTGATCCTGGTGGCTCTGCTCGGAGGCACTCATCGCTTTAGCGACCTGCGCCGCAAGGTTGGCGGTGTCAGCGAAAAGATGCTGGCGCAAACGCTGCAATGGCTGGAGGCGGATGGGTTTGTCTTGCGCATGTCCTTTCCTGTTATTCCACCCCATGTGGAATACAGCCTTACTACTCTGGGCCAGGAGGCGGCAAAGAAAGTTGAAACCCTGGCAGATTGGATAGAGAAAAAACTCCCACAAATTATGGAAGCCCAAAACGCGGCTTCCTCCGGCAGAAATAAAGACGAGTGATGAAGGGGAAAAAGGATTTGTTTTTCCCGTTGAGAACCGCTATCGTTAAAAGGTGCATTTTTTAAGATCGCACCTTTGCCCTTAACAGGTCTCTATTTTGAAACGACCCTATAGCCACAAATTATTTGTCTATGCCGCTTTACTGCTGTGGCTTTTTGCCAGCGGCAGCGGTATGCATGGGCATTTTTGTTTTGATGGCAATGAGCCGCCTGTATCTGTGCACTTTGACCTGCTTGATAACCATGAGAGCCATGCAGAGCCTGGCCACCAGGATGCCGATAGCAAGCCATCGCAAATAGATGTGCTAAAAGTCTCCAACCAGGATCTGCCATTCCTCGCAGCACTGCTACTGCTGGTTATAGTCTGGCCGCTGGTGCGCGAGCAAAAATATCGCACTTCCAACACGCCTTTATCCTGGGCAAATATTACTGGTATACGCCCTCCCCTGCGCGCTCCCCCGACCCACTCACGCTAATGATTTTCACAATACCAAGGCCTATCGCACAGCGATAAGCCTTGATGTTTTTGCGCTTTAGCTGGAGTAGATTATGTTTTTTTTACGATTTGGGTTCGCCATAGCGAGCCTGCTGTTATCTGCAACTGTGTCTGCACAGGTAACTGACAACAAGATTCAAACAACCACAGATAAACTGACACTGCGCGATGCCATTGCCGCAACTCTGACTCACAACCCGCAGCTTGGCAGTTTCAGCTTGCGCCGCGATGCCGCTGCAGGCGAACTGCAAACGGCAGGCTTAAAGCCTGGGCTACGCCTTTCCACCGAGCTTGAAAATATCGGCGGCACTGGCGAGCTTAAAGACAGCCAGTCTGCAGAGCTGACCCTCGCGCTATCATCAGTCATTGAGCTGGGCAATAAGCGCGAAGCGCGCATGGGAGTTGCCACTGAGCGCCAGCAACAGCTGACCACTCAGCAGGAAATTGCCGAGCTGGATTTACTGGCCGAAACCACCCGGCGCTTTATCGAGGTCGCCGAGGCCCAGGAGCAAGTCAACCTGCAGCAATCAACGCTGGTATTGGCAACTGAAACGGCCAATGCCATCAAGCGCCGTATCGATATTGGCAACACACCCGATGCAGAGCTTGCCCGGGCAAAAGCCAATCAAGCGCGCACAGCCATTGTATTGCAGCGCGCCCTAGCCAGCTTTGAAACAGCCAAAATCAAACTCGCAGCACTCTGGGGCGAAACCACACCGGCCTTTGCCGCAGTCAGTGCCGATTTGTTAAATCCAGGCAATATGCGCCCACTCAATGATCTGCTGGCAGGCCTTGAGGAAAATCCTGATATCCAACTCTTTGCCAGCGAGTCCCGCCTGCGCGATGCCGAACTGCGCCTGGCTCTCAGCCGGCGCAAAGCTGACCTCGAGTGGAGTGCCGGCGTAAGGCATCTTCAGGAGAGCAAAGATTCAGCCCTGGTAATGGGTGTGAGTGTTCCTCTGTTTAATAACAATCGCGCTATCGGCGAAGTTGCCAGTGCGCGAGCCAACCAGCAGATCACTGAACGCGAGCGCGACGCCGCCCTGCTCAACCTGCGCGCGCAATTGGCAGGCCTGTACCGGGAGCGCGAGGCGGCCCTGTTTGAAATGGCCAGTTTGCGCAATGAGGTTATTCCGCAACTGAAAAAAGCCGCGAGCGGCACCCGCGCAGCTTTCGACAAAGGGCGCTACGGCTATTTGGAGCTGAGCGCTGCCCAGCGTGAATTGCTGGAGGCAGAAGCAGCACTGATTTCTGCCGCCGCCAACAGTCACCAGCTGCGCGCCGAAATCGAACGCTTGAGTGGCAATGCCACCAGCACACGCCGCCTTCCATTGAATTCCGAGATTAAGCCATGAATACCTTAACGATTTTTTTAAATGCTGTTTTGCAGAAAAAGCGTATAGCGATTAGCTGCGGCCTAAGCCTGGCACTTGCCACAATTACCCTAGCCAGCCTTGCCAAAGACAATCACGATGAGCACAAAAAGCCGGAGCCAGCCACCCACAACAAAACTGCAAAAGAGGATGCGCATAAAGAGCATGATGAAAGCGAAGAACATGAAGAAAAAGCAGCGCAATTAAATGATGCACAGCTGACAGCTGCATCCATAAAAACTGCACAGGCCGGTCCTGCCAGCATCCGCGAAACCATTTCCCTCTACGGCACAGTGGAGGCCAACGGCGAACGTATTCAACATATCAGCGCGCGCTTTCCAGGGCTGATAAAAACCGTCAACAAAAAACTCGGCGATAGCGTTCGCCAGGATGAAGTGCTCGCTACTATCGAAGGCAATGAAAGCCTGCGCACTTATGCAGTCACAGCCGCCTTTAATGGCATAGTGGCTGAACGCGATGCTAATCCCGGTGAGCACACCAGCGATAAGCCCTTGTTTGTGGTGGCCGATCTCTCCAGTGTCTGGGTCAATATCGCTGTATTCCCTCGCGATATTGGCAAGGTTCGCAGCGGCCAAAGTGTTCGCATTACCAACCCGAACAATGAGTTGCGGGCCGATGGCAAGATTATCGCTGTAAGCTCTCTGGGATCTGCCAATCAAACCTTAAATGCACGCGTCTTGCTGGACAACCCCGAGCACCAGTGGATTCCCGGTATGTTTGTCAATGCCGATGTCACCCTTGCCACTACCGCCGTAACACTCGCGATTAGCAATGAAGCTGTGCAGGAGCATGAAGGCAAAACGGTAGTCTTTGTCAAAGGCAAACAAGGTTTTGAGCCCCGCCCCATCAAACTGGGTCGCACGGATGGCGAGATAAGCGAAGTGCTTGCCGGTATAAAAGTGGGTGAGACCTATGCCACCCACAATAGCTTTATTATCAAGGCAGAATTGGGCAAGGATGGTGCTGCACATGGACACTAAACCATTCACCAATACCATTCGTGAGGGAAACTGCCATGCTTGATGCCCTCTTGAAATTTTCCATTACCCGCCGCTGGCTGGTGTTATGCCTGGTGTTATTTGCAGCTGCCGCAGGGATTTGGAATTACCAACACCTGCCGATTGATGCCGTGCCCGATATCACCAATGTGCAAGTACAAATCAATACTGAAGCACCGGGATACTCACCACTGGAAGTTGAACAGCGCATTACTTATCTTGTTGAAGTCGCTATCGCCGGTTTGCCGGATGTAGAGGAGACGCGCTCGCTATCGCGCTACGCCTTATCGCAAGTAACGGTAGTTTTTAAGAGTGGGACTGATATTTATTTTGCGCGCAATCAATTGAATGAGCGATTGCAGCAGGCGAAAAGCCAAATGCCTGAGGGCATAGAGCCAGGCATGGGGCCCGTAGCCACAGGCCTTGGCGAAATTTTTCACTATGCTCTGCATGCGGATAAAACTGCACTGCAGGAAAATGGTGAACCCTATGACGCCACCGCATTGCGCAGCTTGCAGGACTGGGTGATTAGGCCGCAGTTGCGCCTGGTTCCAGGGGTAACGGAAATCAATACCATCGGCGGCTATGAAAAGCAATTTCACATTACCCCCGACCCTGCCAAGCTGCTTGCCTTTGGGATCACTTTCGCAGAGGTTGTGACCGCACTCAAGAAAAATAATGTGAGTGTGGGCGCTGGCTATATCGAAAATAACGGTGAGCAATATCTGATTCGCGCCCCCGGCCAGGTGGAAGATATAGCCGCGATTGAAAGGGTTATTGTTGCATCCAAAGAAAAATTGCCAGTGACCATTGCCGACCTCGCAGAAGTGAGTTTCGGCAAACAACTGCGAACCGGCGCAGCGACTCGCGATGGAGAAGAAACGGTGTTGGGCACAGCGGTCATGCTGCTTGGTGGCAATAGCCGCACTGTCTCTGAAGCTGTCTCAGCCAAATTGACAGAAATCAATAAAACCCTTCCTCCTGGCATAACCGCAGAACCGGTTTACGATCGCACAGTGTTAGTCAACAAAACCATTGCCACCGTGCAGAAAAACCTGCTCGAAGGTGCTATTTTGGTGGTGGCGGTTTTGCTGGTAATGCTGGGCAACCTGCGAGCAGCCCTGCTGACCGCCCTGGTAATCCCGCTTTCCATGTTAATGCTGATGACCGGCATGGTACACACCAGGGTCAGCGCCAACCTGATGAGCCTGGGCGCATTGGATTTTGGTCTGATTGTCGACGGCGCGGTGATTATTGTCGAGAATTGTCTATTGCGCCTGGCGGGCAAGCAACATCAACTGGGACGACTGCTAACGCTCGATGAACGCTTGCAAGTGGTGTTCACAGCGACCCGCGAAGTCTTTAAGCCCAGCCTCATCAGCGTATTGGTAGTCATACTGGTAAACCTGCCGATCCTCGCCCTCACCGGAGTGGAAGGCAAGATGTTCACGCCCATGGCGATGACGGTGATTATGGCTCTGCTGGCCGCACTGATACTGTCATTGACATTTGTACCCGCTATGGTTGCACTGTTGCTGAATGGTCCTATTACAGAAAAAGAAAATATTGTCGTACACAAAGCCAGACAGGGGTACACCCCTGTGTTGGATATAGCTCTGCGTCAACGCAAACCGATACTCGCCAGCGCACTCATATTTATTCTGGTCTGCGGCTTTATAGCCTCGCGAATGGGTGCAGAATTTATTCCCAATCTGGATGAGGGCGATATAGCCATACAGGCACTGAGAATTCCAGGCACCAGCCTCACCCAATCACTGGAAATGCAATCGCAGGTTGAGCGAGCGGTATTGCAAGTGCCAGAAGTGAAAACTTTTTTTGCACGAGTGGGCACCGCCGAAGTGGCCAGCGATCCTATGGGCCCCAATATTTCGGATGGCTACGTCATGCTAAAGGATAAAAAAGATCGCCCAAAACCATACAGATCCAAAGCAGACATACTTGAAGACATCGAACAGAAGCTGGCGCTGGTGCCCGGCAATGCCTACGAAATCAGCCAGCCGATCCAATTGCGTTTCAATGAGTTGATTTCCGGTGTGCGCTCAGACCTGGGCATAAAAATTTTTGGCGATGATCTCAATCAACTGCTCGCCTCAGGCAATCAGATTGCAGCACTGCTGAATACTATCCCCGGCGCTGATGGCGTTAAGGTGGAACAGGCCGAAGGCCTGCCGATACTCTCGATCATCCCCAATCGCAATGCCTTATTGCGCTACGGATTAAATGTGAGCAATCTGCAGGAAACCCTTGCTATTGCCACCGGCGGTGAGGAGGCTGGGCAGGTATTTGAAGGCGATAAGCGCTTTGATATGGTCGTGCGCCTGCCGGAAAAACTGCGCAACAATCTGACCGCCCTATCGCGATTGCCCATTCCCCTGGCTGACGGAGGCTATGTCCCCCTGGCTGAAGTGGCCAGTTTAACGCTGGCACCGGGGGCCAACCAGATCAGCCGCGAAAATGGCAAGCGCAGACTGGTAGTTTCTGCCAATGTCCGCGATCGCGACCTGGGCAGTTTTGTGACTGAAGTCCAACAAAAAATGGAACAACAAGTAAAACTGCCACCGGGCTACTGGGTGGATTACGGAGGCACCTTTGAGCAACTGCAATCAGCCTCCAAGCGCCTCAGCTTACTGGTACCGCTGACACTGCTGATGATTTTCGTATTGTTGATGATAACCTTCGGCTCCGCCAAGGATGCCGCATTGGTTTTCAGCGGTGTGCCCCTGGCATTGACCGGCGGTGTTATAGCGCTGTGGATCTGCGGCATCCCCTTGTCCATCACTGCTGGAGTGGGCTTTATCACTCTCTCAGGTGTTGCAGTTTTAACAGGTGTGATGATGGTGTCAGCTTTTCGCGATGGTCTGGCGCAAGGTAAAAATATTGATAGTGCCATCATTGAAGGGGCCATGCTGCGCCTGCGCCCTATACTGATGGTCGCACTAGTTGCAGCACTTGGCTTTCTCCCTATGGCGCTCAACTCAGGGACAGGTGCTGAAGTGCAGCGACCGCTGGCCACAGTGGTTATCGGGGGAATTATGTCATCCACCCTGCTCACCTTGCTGGTATTGCCCGGATTCTATCGCATGAGTTATCGCGAGCCCGCCACTCAATAAAGAATCTATGCCTCGACAGCCACCACTTAACGGTGGCTGCTCGAAATACATTAACTCCGTAATAGACTCTCTTTTCCTGAAAAAGATTTTTCGGCAAAAGTAATAAGTAAAATATCTCGCGATAAAAAAAAGCCATCTTAGAATGTACTTTCATGAGAGGCTGAGACATAGTGCTCCAGCTATCCCGTGCTAAGCTCAAGAGTAACCATCATGGGAAATATCAGGAGCCCCAGATGTACAGTTCCTCTTTGAATCCATGGAAAGCTATAGCGTTCAGCAGCGCGATCATCAGCCCGCCCACTCTTGCAGATGCAGGAAAAAATCGCATCGAAGATAATTCTTTTCTTATTGAAGAGGCCTACAACCAGGGGGCAGGAGTTGTTCAGTATATCCAGGCCTACCAGTACTCCCACGAAACCAGAGAATGGATCTATACCTTCACGCAGGAGATGCCTGTTTTTGATCAAACCCATCAGTTCTCTTATGTCATCCCTATTGCACATGTCGAAGATTCCAATGGCGAAGCAGGCATAGGCGACATACTGATTAATTATCGTTACCAATTAATTGCCAATGAAACTCTTGCTGTAGCACCCCGCCTCTCGCTCATTGCGCCCACCGGAGATGAGGATAAGGGATTGGGCATGGGCACCACAGGTTATCAAGTCAATCTTCCCGTCAGTATTTTGCTTAATGATCGATGGATCACCCATTGGAACCTTGGCGCAACCTACACGCCCGATGTCAGCGATGGCATTCATCGCAAACAAAATTTGACAGGCTACAGCTACGGGGGAAGTATTATTTACCTGCAGTCAGAAAACTTTAACTGGATGCTTGAATACGTTAAGACAAGCTCAGACACCTTTACCGAAAACGGGGATAAAACCAAGGACGACGCCGCCTATATCAATCCCGGTTTTCGCTTTGCCAAAAATTATAGCTCCGGGTTGCAAATTGTTTCAGGGCTCAGCTTTCCTTTAGGTGTCGGGGACTCCAAAGATGACAACGGGGTATTAGTGTATTTATCATTTGAAAAATAACGGGGCGAGCCTACACTCTGCAGGTATTTTCATACACAAGTAATTTTCCCTGGAGCTTCCTCGCAAAAAAAAGGCAACAGCTGATTTGCCCTACGAAAATTAACAGACATACAAAAAACCCGCAATACGCGGGTTTTTACTATTTAACGATTATAAAATCTAAATCATACTCCATTGAGCGCCCTCTTCTCTACAATGGAGACCTCTATAGAAAATCAGACTAGCATCAGCAAAAGATCGATTGCATCCACATGGTGAATTTACCACTATATTTGCACTCTAGTGCCAAGTTCAATGACCGCATTATCCGGCAAATGAAAATACTCAACTACGCCACTGGCATTGCGCGTCATAACCGCGAACAAATTTTCTCGCCAGCTAGCCATACCACTATCGGGGGTTGAAACAATCGATTCTCGGCTCAAGAAATAACTGGTCTGAAATAAAGGAATAGATAATCCAAGCACTTCACAGATTTTTAAGGCTTCGGGAATATTGGGTTCATCCATAAAACCAAAATTAACCCTGACTCGCCAAAAGGAATTGCCCAACCCCTCCAGTTCAATGCGATCTTCTCCGGCAACCCAAGGCACCTCTTTAAAAACAACAGTCAATATCAGATTCTTATCATGTAAAACCTGATTGTGTTTTAAATTATGAAGAAGTGCCTGTGGTACAGTACTGGAATCTGCCACCATATATACAGCAACACGCGATGCCCGCTGAGTGGTCTCTGGATGCAAGGTTTTCAGAAAGGACTGCAATTCGATGCCTTCGCGATGTATAGCTTTTAGAACAATTGTACGGCCACTTTTCCACGTACTCATCACACCAAACAGCAGACCCGCGACCAGTAAGCTGAACCAACCACCATCGAAGAATTTGGTAATGCAGCCCGCAAGCAAAAATAAATCCAGGCCAAGGAAAAATACCGTAGCCGCTATGGCTATGGGCAAAGGCAGTTGCCAACGCCCCCTGATGACAAAGAAGGTTAAGCAAGTCGTTATTGCCATAGTCATAGTTACAGCTATGCCATAGGCACCGGCAAGTCCTGAGGAGCTGCCGAATAGCAAAACGACTACCACAACCCCTACCAGCAGCATCCAATTGACAAACGGCATAAAGATCTGTCCCATCTCACGCGCAGAGGTATGGACAATCCGCATCCGGGGCAAAAAACCCAGCTGTATGGCTTGCCGGGTAATCGAATAGGCTCCTGAAATCACCGCTTGAGAAGCGATGATTGCGGCCAATGTCGCTATGATTAAGGCTGGCCAAATCAAGCTATCGGGAAATAGTTTATAAAAAGGATTGCTGATAGCGTCCGGATTTGCCAGCAGTAACGCACCCTGCCCCATATAGTTAAGTGCGAGTGATGGCAAAACAAGGTAGGTCCAGGCTATCTGTATTGGCCTGCGGCCAAAGTGCCCCATATCAGCATAGAGGGCTTCAGCTCCAGTAAGCGCCAATACCAACGCCCCAACCACAGCAAATACATACCAGCCTCGATTGCATAAAAAACTCCAGGCTTCCAGCGGATTCAGGGCAGCCAGTATGGCCGGTTGAGCAGAAATATGTGCTATCCCCGATATGGCCAGCATAACAAACCAGATAATTACTATGGGCCCAAACATCTTACCCACAAGACCCGTCCCCCATCGCTGCACCAGAAATATACCGACAAGTATCATCAGGGTAATAGGCAGCACCAATGGCTTAAGTGCGGGAGTTGCCACTTCGAGCCCCTCCATAGCACCCAATACAGAAATGGCCGGTGTGATTATACTATCGCCATAAAATAGGGTAGCGCCGAGCAAACCAATGATCAATATCCAGCGACGCAACGGCGATTCAGGTTTGGTGATTTGCGTTGCCAGTGCGGTCAGTGCAAGCACCCCACCCTCACCGCGATTGTCAGCGCGCAGTATCAGGATCACGTACTTGAGAGTTACCACCAACATTAACGACCAAAAGATAGCGGAGATCGAACCTATAATGTGCGGTGCATCCAAAGGTATGCCGGTGGCCGGTGCAAAAATTTCTTTTACGGCATAGAGTGGGCTGGTGCCTATATCGCCGTAGACAACGCCTATGGCGGCAAGAGTGAGCATGGCGAGACTCTGTTTAGCGGATGATTGGGTTTGTGCCTGAGATGAAGTGACCATAAAAACTACCTTTGCTAAGGGAACAAAGTTAGTTTTGCAAACCTCGCATTAGGAACGCATAAGTATTTGCCTCACTCATCGCGGACATGCAGGCGATAACCTACACCTGGCTCAGTTAATAACAGCACAGGCTCTGCAGGATCCATTTCCAACTTGGATCGCAACTGCCCCATGTAAAGCCGCAAATAATGTGTGTGCTCGATAAATTCATCACCCCACACATCCTTCAGTAACTGGCGATGAGTAACCACCTGACCACTACTGCGAACCAAGCGCGCGAGCAGGTTATATTCTGTGGGAGTGAGATGAACCTGGCTACCCGCCACCATCACTTTATGGCTTAGCAAATCCACAGTCAAAGAATCACATTGATAAAAAGTCACAGCCGCCTGAAGGTGATTACCTCTATGACGCATCACCACCCTGATACGCGCAAGAAGCTCACCAAGAGTAAATGGTTTTACCAAATAATCATCAGCACCCGCATCCAGCAACTGAACAATTGCAGCTTCTGTATCGCGAGCTGAAATAACAATAACCGGAGTAGACTGTTTGCGTCTGACTTTTGCCAGGAGATCACTGCCATCGCCATCAGGCAGCCCCAAATCCAGCAATATGATATCAAAGGGTTTAGCTACAGTTTGCGCCTGATGATAAATAGCCAGCGCTTCACTGAGGCTCGCTGCTGTCAATATCTCATAGCCTTCCACCAATAGAGACTGTCGCAAGGTGTTGCGCAGCTGACGATCGTCTTCAACCAATAGCAATCGCAGAGTCATTCAATCACCCGGGAAATTCAGGTTGTGGCTTGATGGGTATGCAGCATTCAAAGCGACTGCCTTCTGCAGAGGAATAAACGTTTAATTCCCCCTGGTGAGCTTGCGCCACAGCCCTGCAAAACGCCAGACCTACACCGGCTCCACCACTGTGATCGCCACGCTGGAATACAGCGAAAAGCCGGCTTATTTCCGCCTCAGGAATTCCTGCCCCCTGGTCCTCGACCGCCAAAATGATAACCTCAGCATCCAAATAAGCCTTTAATGTAATAAGCCCTTCAGCAGTATATCTGAGCGCATTATCCAAAAGGTTTTCCAGCAATTGCGACAGCAGCAGAGGATCACCCCAGAGCAGCGGCAGGTTTTTCTGCAGCTCTACTTGTATGCGACGATTGCTGTCTTGCTGGCGCATACGACGTAAAACATTGCCTACTATATCCTCGACAGACTCCCAGTTAGCCTGCAATTGCTCATCGGTTGAATCCAGGCGGGCCAATTGCAATATATTGCTGGTCAGGCGCCCTAAACGCTCCACCTCTTCAATAATATTTTGTGTTAGCTCTTTTCTCTGTGGAGAGTTGAGATTCAGATCTTGCTGCTGAATCGCAGAAGCAGCACTCAAGATGGTGGCCAGAGGAGTGCGATAATCATGGGAAATTGCAGCGAGAAAAGTATTTTTTAGTTGTTGAGCCTGAACCTGTTCGCGAGCGAGCTGCTCTTGTTTCTGAATGTGATTTCTTTCCAAAGCCAACGCCATCTGATCGCACAAGGCTCTGGCTTCGATAAGTACATTGTGACTTATACAGCCTGCAATCAATACCGCGCCCAAGGTGAGTTGACGCCCTCGCAAAGGCAGATAGACTGCACCCAACTCCTGATACCGCCCTGTATTTGCACCAAGAGCTTGCCCAGCTTTCCAGCAATGCATCAAGGCTTGCCGCTGCTCATCATTTGCGACTAGCCCGCACGCCCTGTTTTCTACGACCAAACCAATATCAACACCCGCTAAAGAACTTAATTGCCGATGAAGGTCTTCAAGTAAATCCTCAGGCTGCTCAGCATCGCGCAGGCGCTCCACCCAATTGCGCAGGTTCTCAGATGCCGCTGCATGCAATTGAGATTTTTCCGACTGGTCGCGCAACCGAGAAACCAAGCCAGCGATGATTCCGTTTACCAATAACATCACCAAGAGCAAGATTAAATCCTGATGGAAATCAATCGTAAACGCACCCACCGGTGGAACCAAGCTCCAGTCAAAAGCCATCAAGGCAATGAGGCTGCAGAAAAAACTCAGACTGAACCTTAACCAGAGAGAGGCTACTGTCGTAGTCAACACCAGCAGCAAACCAATATTGGCGAGACTGAGATGGTCACCGAATAGCCGTATAAGGCAACCGCCGATCAACCAGATGCTGAGCCCCAACCAGTATGAGCGTCGTGTTTTTTGCGAATGAAGAGTGTTCATCTCCGCGAGGTTAGCAGTTTGGATATTAGGAATCCATAAGGATAGATTTCAGAAATGTTATCTGGAGCCGATCTACTGCAGGACAGCCTGTGGAGAATACAAGCTCATCTTTTCATCGATGGACTTATAAATTTACAGGCATAAAAAACCCGCGATTAGGCGGGTTTTAGGATGTTATTCGAAATATTCAATATGGTGCCCGAGGCCGGACTTGAACCGGCACGACCAAAAGATCGACAGATTTTAAATCTGTTGTGTCTACCGATTTCACCACTCGGGCTGAGTGCTTACCCGCGAACATGTTATTCGAGGGAAAAGTAAAGTGGAGGCGCGATCCGGAGTCGAACCGGACTCACTGGATTTGCAATCCAGAGCATAACCGCTTTGCTATCGCGCCTTTTCGAGAGCGCGCAATTTTAGCGGAGTCGATTTAAAAATCCTAGTGTTTTCTTGGGCTTATCCGAATATTTTTAAACGGAGAATGAATTCTGCGGCTATCCCGGCCAATACGGCTATTTTTTAGCCGAATCAGCCAGCAAGAAGGGGGATGCAGCGCGCAGGTAGAGAATCATCGACCAGAGCGTCAGGAAGGCAGCTCCGCCCAGTGCCACATAGCCGACACCATAGAGTATCTCCATATCCGCCAGTAGCACAATGATGGCCACCATCTGCAAGGTGGTTTTGACTTTGCCGATAAAGGAGACTGCCACACTCGCTCTCTGCCCTATTTCCGCCATCCACTCGCGCAGGGCCGATATCACTATTTCACGCCCCACTATCACCGCTGCCGCGCTGACAAACCAGGCCGAATCGTGGTGGATGGAGACCAGCAGCAAGAGAGCAATAGCCACCATCAGCTTGTCGGCAACAGGATCGAGAAATGCCCCGAAAGAGGTGCTTTGATTATATTTGCGGGCCACATAGCCATCCAGCCAATCGGTGATGGCGGCAAGCGTAAAGAGCACAGCACAAGATAAATGCGCCCATTTGAAGGGTAGATAAAAAATCACCACAAACAGGGGGATAAATATTATTCGCAAGAGCGTTAGCTGGTTAGCCAGGGTCATAAGCAGAATATCTCAACAATGAGCAGGAGGCTGCAGCAGTATAGCCGGGCCAATTAACAGGAACATTAAGCCCCATGTCGATACAGACTGCGATAATACACTAACCATTAATCATTATGGAAAAATGCGTAGATTTCTTCCGCTAAATGTTGGCTGATACCCTTGACCCTGGCAAGGTCCTCCAGCCCGGCCTTCTGGATTTCCTGGATTCCGCCAAAATGACGCAGCAGGTCGCGGCGGCGCACCGCACCGACCCCTGGGATATCTTCGAGGGTGGAGGTCTTGCGCTTCTTGTCCCGCCGCTGCTTGTGGCCAGTGATGGCAAAGCGATGGGCCTCATCGCGAATATGCTGGATAAGATGCAGCGCCGGCGAATCGTTATTGAGCACAATCTCGCTGTCGGTAGCCGCATTGTAAAGCGTTTCAAAGCCCGCCTTGCGGGTGGAGCCCTTGGCCACACCCACAATCAATACATCATCCACACCCAGTTCAGCCAGCGCCTCTATGGCCTTGCCCATCTGCCCCTTGCCGCCATCAATCAGCAGTATATCCGGCATCCTGCCTTCACCTTTTTTCAGGCGGGTGTAGCGCCGCTCCAAGGCCTGGGCCATAGCTGCATAGTCATCGCCAGGGGTGATGCCCTCGATATTAAAACGGCGATAATCAGATTTTAACGGGCCATTGGTATCGAATACGACACAGGAGGCCACAGTCAATTCGCCGCTGCTGTGGCTGATATCAAAACATTCCAGGCGCTGCGGCAATTCATCCAATTGCAGGGCTTCCTGCAGGGCGACAAACCTGTCCAAGACATTTTGTTTGCTATTGAGATGGGAGATTAAATTTTGCTCGGCCGCTGTCACCGCCATCTGCAACCACTTGGCACGATGGCTGCGCACCGTGTGGGAGATATGCACCTGCCTGCCGATAGACTGCTGCATGGCTGCAGCGAACACCTCAGCGTCTTCGATTTCGTGGCTGGTAATCATTTCACGCGGTATATCTCGCCCTGTACTGGCCAGATAGAACTGCGCAATAAACTGCGAAAGAATTTCCGTTTGCGTTTCAGCCAGGCCCGCCTTGGGGAAAAAACTTCTGCTGCCCAGTATCCGCCCCTGCCGCACAAATAAAATATGCACGCAGACGGCATTCGGCCGGGAGACAATCGCAATCACATCGATATCGCCATTGCCCTCTTCAACAACTTGCTGTGCCTGGATGCTGCGCAAAAACGTAATTTGATCGCGATAGTGTGCGGCCTGCTCAAAGGCCAGGGCTGCAGCCGCCGCATCCATCTGATCGGCCAGCTCCGTCATCAGCTCCTGGCTCGACCCTGTCAGGAACATGCGCGTGTGACGCAAGTCATTGGCGTAATCGTCCTTACTAATCAAACCTACGCAAGGCGCTGTGCAGCGCTTGATCTGGTATTGCAGACAGGGACGAGAGCGATTGTTGAAGACACTGTCCTCACACTGGCGCACGCGAAAAGTTTTTTGCAAAAGCTGTAAACTATCGCGCACTGCGCCGGCATTGGGAAAGGGGCCGTAGTAATCGCCCTGCTTTTTTTTCGCCCCGCGATGCACGGCGATACGCGGATAGGGTTCACCGCTGGAAACAAAAATATAAGGGTAGGATTTATCATCGCGCAGCAAAATATTATAGGGCGGGCGATTGGCTTTAATTAAATTCTGCTCGAGTATCAAAGCCTCTGCTTCAGTGGAGGTAATGGTAACCTCAACGCGGCGAATGCGCGACACCAGAGCTGCCGTCTTGCCGGAAATGCCGGTTTTGCGGAAATAACTGCTCAGTCTCGCCTTCAGGTTCTTGGCTTTGCCTACGTAGAGGATATTGCCATCCTCGCCAAACATTTGATAAATACCCGGCTGCTGCGAGGCATCCGCAAGGAAGCGGACCGAATCAAATTGAGGGGGCAAGGAAGCTTCAGACATAATCAGGCAAGAATAGGATGACTTGAAACAGCGACTTGAACATCAGACAGAAAAACAGGTAATGGATAGGCACATTCAACAAGAGTCGCGCCCCCTTCAAGCAGAGGGTCGCCGCGACCAAAGATTACACCACAGCTTCCGGGTCCAGCAAATTGTACTTCACCGCCAGCAGCGTCAACTCAACATCGCTGTTGATGTCCAGTTTTTCAAAAATCCGGTAGCGATAGGTATTGACCGTTTTGGGACTGACACAAAAGGTATTGGCAATATCCACCACCTTCTGGCCGTTGGCAATCAGCATGGCTGTTTGCAGCTCGCGCTGCGATAATTTTTCAAAGGGTGTTGTCTGGTTGGCCGCACCGGAAAAATTCTTTAAGGCTAGTTGCTGGGCAATACTGTTGCTCATATACAGATCGCCGCGCATCACCTTGTTGACCGCGTTGATAATTTCGGAGAATTCAGCACCCTTGGTGACATAACCCACTGCACCGGCTTGCATCAGGCGAGTGGGATACATATCGTCGTCACAGGCAGTGACCGCAATGATTTTTATAGAGGGATTGACAGTCAGGAGCTTCTTGGTGGCCTCCAAGCCGCCCATACCCGGCATCTTTACATCCATAAGGACTATATCGGGCAATAGGGAACGCGCCTTAATAACCGCTTCTTCACCACTTTTGGCATCTCCAACCACCTGAAAGCCATCAATATCGGCCAACATTCGCACAATTCCCATGCGCACTAAATCGTGATCATCGACAACAAGTATCTTAGTCAAGCTGACCCCCAAGCCGTAAGGCAGTGTAATTTCTTATATGTGCCCGCTAATTCCATGGTTTGTTGGGAACCTCTGAAAAATTACCTGCGTTGCCATAGCCGCGTTAAAAACAGATTAAAATGCTCATGTAGCCATCTAAACTCCGCTTTTTAACCTGTTTTTACCTTGCGCTGGCCACCTCGCCAACATTTTTCAGAGGCTCCCTCGCGTTTGCACTATCGAACACCCACTATTATATAGCAAGTTATCCAGTTTTCGGGATATAGAAGCTAATGGTCATACACTTACAATCTCATGACATTAAAATCTAACCGCGCATATTTATTCAACCGATATCAGCTAGACTTACTGACCCTCAGCGGATGGTCCCTTCAACAGATGGTCCCTTCAGCTGATGGTCATAGTAGCAACAGATCAACTGGGATACACCCGCGGCTCCATTTCAAGATGAACACCAAACAACCTGAACACAGACTCTTCTATTTGCTGAGCCAAATCCAGCACTGCCTGTCCTTTGAGGCGCTCGGGGTTAGTGAGCACTAAGGCCTGAGCGCTGTGCACCGCTGCACCGCATTCACTGCGCCCCTTCCATCCGGCACAATCAATCAGCCAGGCTGCGGCCAATTTTACCATTCCTGCAGCAGCAGGATAGAAAACAACGGCTGGGTGCGTCTGCTGGATATTGCGTAAACAGGACTCGCTGACAATGGGATTTTTAAAAAAACTGCCCACATTCGGAATCTGTTTCGGCTCAGGCAATTTGCTGGTGCGTATAGCGCAGATCAGTTCGCTCACCAGGTTTGCATTGATATCATGTTTATCATAACCAATCAAAGCCTTTTGCAAAGCGGGATACTCCAGCAGCAGCCGCTCAACTTTATGCAATTTAAAAGTAACCGAGGTGATGATGTATTTATCTTTTAACCTGTGTTTGAACACGCTATCGCGATAGCTGAATTGGCAGCTGTCCCTGGTGAAAGTCACCGATAGACCCGAGGCGATATCGAGCGCGGTCAATTCACTGAAAACGCTTTCCAGCTCTACACCATAGGCCCCTATATTTTGTATAGGCGCGGCCCCTACACTGCCGGGAATCAAAGACAGGTTTTCCAGGCCCCAATAGTGGCAATCCAAACAATAGCTGACGAACTCATGCCAGTTTTCACCGGCCGCCGCCCTGACGTAAACAAACTGATCATCTTCGCCTACCACAGCCTTTCCCAGCAGATGCATCTGCACCACCAGGCCGGGAAAATCATCGCGCAGCACAATGTTGCTGCCGCCGCCCAATACCAGCAGAGGCAGTTCGCGCTCGCGGGCAAACTTTATCGCCTCCAGCAGCTCCGACTCAGTAGTGACGCTCACAAAAAATTGTGCGGTCACGGGCGATGCCAGGGTATTGTGGTTTTGCAGATTAAAATGTGGCAGGTAAAGTGGCACTTTAATTCTCGTATCCTAGTCAATTTTTTTGCCGTCAGGCAAACATCTTGCGCAGCCTATAGATTGTGTTTGCTGCGAATAAAATTCAACAGGCCAGCAGCGGCATCCTCCGCCAGATCCAGCACCAATTCGAAATCCCTGTCATCGCCGTGATAGGGATCGGGAACCTCAGTAAATACTCGCTGTTGCGAGAAGGCCAAAAACAATCCCAGATGACCCGCGTAATCCCGCGGCTGCATGATCTGCAAATTGCGCAGGTTTTCCCCATCCATCGCCAAAATATAATCAAAGCTGGCGAAATCCTCGGCTACTACCTGACGCGCGCGCAAGGGCGATAAATCGTAACCGCGTTTTCTGGCGGTAGCTATGGTGCGAGAATCCGAGGGCCGCCCCTGATGCCAGCCGGCGGTGCCACCCGAGTCGACCTTGATATGCTGCTGCAAGCCGGCTGCAGCGACCTGATGCTGGAAAACACCATCGGCGGTAGGCGAGCGGCAAATATTACCGAGACAGACAAATAAAACCTGGATAGTCATAGTCAGGATTCTAATAATTTTTTAATTCGCTGCAGATCTTCCTCAGTATCTACACCACCGGGTACAGCCACAACAGACTCTGCCACATGAATAATTTCGCCATTCCAGAGCACACGCAATTGCTCCAGCGATTCGATTTTTTCCAAAAGCGCCACTGGCCAGCGGACAAAACGGTTGAGCAGAGCAACCCTGTAGGCGTAGATGCCGATATGGCGCTGGGCAATAAATGATTCAGGCAATGCTTGCACATTGGCCGCAGCGAAATGATCGCGCGGCCAGGGAATGGGCGCGCGGGAAAAATACAATGCCCTGCCCTGAGCGTCGGAAACAAGCTTGACAATATTGGGATTGCGGAAATCATCGAGACTGTGGATAGGCTCACTCAAGGTCGCCATACTGGCACTGGGCATAGCGACAAGGTTTGCCGCAACCTGGTTGATGACTTGTGCGGGAATCAGAGGTTCATCCCCCTGGACATTGACCACCAGGCCATCATCAGGCAATTGCAATTGGCTGACCACTTCCTGCAACCTGTCAGTGCCGGAAGTATGCGCAGCCGAGGTCATGCACACTTTCGCACCAAATTGTCTGGCGGCGGCTTCTATGCGCGCATCATCTGTCGCTATGATAATTTCCGTTGCAGCGCTTTCACAGGCGCGCTCATAGACATGCTGAATCATAGGTTTGCCGGCAATTTCCCTTAAGGGCTTTGCCGGCAGACGAGTGGACGCATAGCGCGCGGGAATCACGACGGTAAAATTCATTGGTGTAAATCCTGTAGTAAATCCAATTTCTGTTGCAGGGTTTGCCAAAAGGATTCTGGCAATTGCGCCTTCACCACCAGCGAATACCAGTGGTCGCCTGCAAAGGCGCTGCATTTGACCGCATCTTTTTCGGTCATGACCAGCGGCGACTCTCCAGCAAAAGCGAGATCAGCCGGCTTGAATTGATGGTGGTCAGCAAAACTGTGGGGCTGAAAACTCAGCGACATTGACTCAAGCGTATGATAAAAGCGCTGGGGATTGCCAATTCCCGCCAGCGCGTGAAAATTTTTCTCCAGTGTTAACTGATCCAGCGGTATCAACCGCTGGCTGCGCAAATGCCGCCAGTGCGCCGGCGCCACCTGCATGGCATAACTGGGATATTTCAATGGCTGCGGCGATTGCGGATTATTTACTACCAGCAAGTCCACCGACCGCAAACGCGAGACAGGCTCGCGCAGGGGTCCCGCTGGCAGGCAGCGGCGATTGCCAAACAGGCGCACACCATCAATCACCGCAATTTCCATATCGCGCCCCAGGCGATAGTGCTGCAGGCCGTCATCACTCAAAATAATATTGCAGCCATGCTCGATCAGCAACTCAGCCGCAGCAACCCTATCAGGAGCAACGCAGACCTGGCATTGGGTAGCATTGAAAATCAAAAGAGGTTCATCACCCGCCTCATTTGCCGTTGAAGCCGTATCGATTGCGTAGGGGTAATGGGGCGCAGTACCGCCATAGCCGCGACTGACAACACCGGGCTTATAGCCGCGCTGCTGCAGGTATTGAACGAGAGCAATCAATAGCGGGGTTTTGCCGGTGCCGCCCACCGAGATATTGCCGACCACAATCACAGGAACAGGCAATGATTGCTGCGCGAAAGTCACGAGATAAAATTTGCGCAACAGCGAAATAATCCGGAACAGCCAGCTGAGTGGCAGCAGCAGGTATGCCCATGGAGCAGCACCGCCATACCAGGTATTCAGCCAAAAGTTGTGGGATTTATTCACAGCAAACTCGAAGAAAATTGTGCATTGACTATAGCCGCTGTGCTATTGCTTGGCATCTGCAGCCTCTGGCTGGCGAGTGGTAATGCTCAGTTTAACAAAACCCAATTGACCGGCGGCATCCATAGCCGTCACCACAAATTGATGCGGGGTTTTAGCATCGGCAGTCACCAGCAGGGGCATATCGGTCTTGCCTCCTGAAACATTGTTGATTGCCGATTTCAAGGTGGCAATTTCAGTGTTGATCAGACTCTGGCCATTGACCGAAAAACTGCCCTGCTCGCTGATCAGAATTTCAATCTGCTCCTGCTTATCGCTGGACGCCTCACCGACAGCTTCGGGAAGCTCAACCCCCAAATGGGTCTCTTTGGTAAAGGTGCTCGACAGCATAAAAAAAATCAGCAGGAAAAACATCACGTCGATCAGTGATATTAAATTTATTGGCTCAATTTCACGCGACTGGCGACGAAACTTCATACGGATACCCGCAAATTACACTAATTTGATATCGACACTGCGCTCTGTATGCAAGGCATCAATCAACTTGATGGACTCCTCCTCCAGCACCACCGCCAGGGAGTCGATACGACGGATAAAATAGCGATGCAATATGGTCGCCGGAATAGCGACTATCAAACCGGCCGCCGTGGCTATCAAGGCAACTGCAATCCCACCGGCGAGAACACTGGCATTGCCGGAGCCCTGCAGCATTATATCGTTAAAGGTTTCGATCATGCCGAATACACTGCCCAGCAGGCCCAACAGCGGCGCAACATTGGCGATGGTGCCCAGGGCGCCCACATATTTTTCCAGATCGTGGATCACCTGGTTGGCGGCATCTTCAATACTTTCTTTCATGACTTCGCGGCCGTGACGGGAGTTGCTCAGGCCGGCGGCGAGTATCCTGCCCAGGGGCGAGCCCTGCCTTAATTCGCGCAATTTGGAAGCATCTATCTGATTGTTTTTTATCCAGGCCCAGATTTGCGCAAGCAGGTTTTTGGGGGCAACCTTGGCGGGATTGAGTGTCCAGTAGCGCTCAACACTGATGGCGATCACGGCAATTGAACACAAAATGATAGGTATCATCATAATACCGCCGGAAACAATAAGCTCGAACACCCTAACCCCCTATTTTCTTATGTTATATGGCTTAGCAGGCTGCTGCATAGCACTTGAATCTGCGGCGTACATTACCACAAGCAGCCTGGAAAACCATGCTGTGTATCAATTTATAGAGGGAATTCCGCCATCTGCAAGAAATTATTGCTCAACTCGCGTTATTCTTTTTCGTCGTCAAACCAGTAGCGCCGGGCAAACTGGCGATAGCTCAGCTGCTCTCGCAATTCACCCTGATCCCAGCGAAACTCCAAGGCGCCTGTGTATGCTGTATTAAATGCCAATGCCCCTATTTCATTGTAGCGAGCCACTATATCCCGGTGTGGATGACCGTGCTGATTGCGATAGCCCGCACTGTAGATCACGGTGAGCGGCGCAGTGCGGGCCACAAAGGCCGGTGTGGACGAGCTGTGACTGCCGTGATGGGGGGCCAGCAGAATATCCACCGAGGGCAGGCTGTCCTGCGCCAACAATTGCCGCTCGACATCTTTTTCAATATCTCCTGGCAGCAAAATTCTATGCCCCTGGTATTCCACCATTAGCACACAAGAGTGATTATTGGCTTTTGCCGAGGCCAGTAGCGGCCAGCGGATAAAATGAAAGCTGACCTGGTCCCACTGCCAGGGCGCTGCCTCATGGCACGACTCTACCTGCACCGGAGAGACGGATGACTGATCAGTTGGCTTGTAGGTTTCCCGTTGCCCAAGCAGCAGGTGATCAACACGAATTGCAGCCAGGACACCGATCAGGCCACCGGCATGGTCTTTGTCTTTATGACTGACCACCAGCTTATCCAGCTCCGCCAATCCCTGGCTGTGCAAATAAGGCACTATCAGGGCACTGCCCGCATCAAAATTTTCGCTGTATATCGGCCCCGTGTCATACAGCAACTGGTGATTGGGCGTGCGCAGAAAAACCGCAGTACCCTGGCCGACATCGAACACCAGCATTTGCAATGCCGGCAACTGCTGACGGGGAATCAGCAGCGCAAAAACCATAGCCGCCATGCCCAGATAGCGATTGCCCAATCCCCTCGGCAATAACATTAACAATCCCCCGATAAGGGCAATAATTATCGCTCGGGTATTCAGGTTAACCAGAGGGGTCAGAGCCTGGGGACTTAGTTCAAGCAAATAACCCAGCCAGTTGTGCAGCCAGGCCAACCCCCATTCGGCAGCGCGCAGAAAAATTGCTTCGCCAAGCTCGCCGCCGCCACAGTGAAAAACGGCGGCGAGTATCAGACAGGGCACGACAAAAAAAGTCACCAGGGGAATTGCAATCAGATTGGCCAGAGGTGCAAGCAGGCTGACGCTGTGAACCAGCACCGCCAGGGGAATCAGCAAACCGACAAACATCACCCACTGCGACTGCAGAAATATTTTCAGTTGCGACCACAAGAAAATGACCAGAGAAGGATTTGCCGCAGGCTTTATTCTCCCGGAGAAACAAAACATCAACATGGCCACAGCGCTGAAAGAGAGCCAAAAGCCAATATCGAATGCCGCCAGGGGATCGTAGAGCAGCACCAATACCAGGGCGAGCAATAACGTATCGCGCGCGCGAAAGCTCCTGCGCCAGAATAATACCCACTGCACCACCGCCAACATAATCAAAGTGCGCAGCGTGGGAATGTTCAGCCCCGCGATAATGCTGTAAAACAGTGTAAAGGCAATTGCCAAAAAATAACCGGCATAAACAGCCGGACAAGTGCGCCAGAACAATTGCACAAAGCGACCCAGCAGATTTCCGACAAAAAAGCCCAGTATTGCAAAGAACCCCAAATGCAAGCCGGAGATGGCAATCAGATGGTTGGTTCCGGTTTTTTGCATTTCACTCCAGTGCTGCCGGTCCACAGCAGAAGTGTCACCCACCAGCAGCGCAATCAAAATCCCTTTCTCCGGGCTCTGGCTTTTTTGCATCAGCCACTGTTGCAAGTCATAGCGCAATACCGCCAGTGAAAACGGCGGCTGGGACTGCAGTATGCGGTTATCGCGACTCTCGACAATATAGCCCAGTGCACCTATGCCGCGGCGCAGGAGCGCCGCCTGATAATCGTAGCCACCAGGATTGACAAAGCCGCGCGGCCTTTTTAATTTCGCGCGCAGGCGCCACTGCTCCCCGGTTTTTACCCGCAGGGTGCCATAGCTGCTGAGATTGATTCTGCGCGGAAAACCCTGCAGGGCTCTAGCCTCCAGATCAGCGCTGTATATTCTCTCGGGAACCAGGGTAAACAGCTGGTGACGCGCGTCCTCGCGGGGCAAATCGCTCACTCGTCCTTCAACAATCAGCTCCCTGCCCACCCAGTCTTCCGCCAATTGGTTGGAGAGATAATAATGTCCGGAGGCTATGCCATAACTTAGCCCCAGAGCCAATGCCAGAGGCGCATTGAGCGCAGGAAATTGTTTGCGCAAGAGCAGCAGAGGGAGAAAAGAAAGGCAAAAAACCAGCGGCGGCAGCGAGGGAAGATAGCTTGCAGCACCAATACCCAGTGCAAACGATAAGAGTAAAATAGTCATAAAACTTCCTTGTTCTACGTTTTAATTAAACTTTAAGACTCCAGGCAAACTCCTGTTCCTCCCAGGCCGCAATAGCCATTGGGATTTTTTGCCAGGTATTGTTGGTGATAGGATTCAGCGTAATAAAATCTGTCCAGCGGCAAAATTTCTGTCGTGATCTCTGCCAGGCCAGCCTCAGCCAAAGCGCGCTGGTACTCCGCTCTGGTTTTTTCCGCGAGGCGAGTTTGATCGGCAGTATAAGTGTAAATTCCCGAGCGATATTGAGTGCCGCGATCATTGCCCTGGCGCATGCCCTGGGTGGGGTTGTGCGATTCCCAGAATACTTTTAGCAGCTGTGCCAAACCTACCTGCTGCGGATCGAATACCACCAGCACCACTTCGTTGTGACCGGTCAATCCCGAGCAAACTTCCTCATAGGTGGGATTGGGCGTGTAACCCGCCGCATAGCCCACCGCCGTAACATAGACACCTGATTGCTGCCAGAAACGCCTTTCGGCTCCCCAAAAACAGCCGAGGCCGAATACGATTTTTTCCAGACCTGCGGGAAAGGGTTCAAGCATTGAATGTCCCAGCACCCCATGGGGATGAGTGACGGGCATGGTTTCGCTGCGGCCCGGCAGCGCTTGCCCGGGCGAAGGCATGGTTAGTTTCTGCTGCGAAAAAATCATGGCTAAGCTGCTCTATATATCAAGTTTCACTCAAAAGAAACGGCTGTTCTGTATCTTTTCCCAAACGCTGAACAAGGCCCGCTCAACCACGGCCTGAGCGGCGATGCCCAGTTTTTCCGGCAGGGATTTTTTGATGGTAAATTCCACCTCAAAAATATCCGCCTTATCGGCCTGGGACAACAAGTATTCATCGCTGGTTTGCAATTCATCAATCAACTTGACAGCCTGGGCGCGACGGCCAAACCAGATTTCACCCGTGGCCACAGCGGCTATATCCACCTGCGGGCGATGCTCGCCGACAAACTCCTTAAACAGCACATGGGTATCTTCCAGGTCCGCCACAAATTTCTCGCGGCCTTTTTCGGTATTCTCGCCAAACATGGTCACTGTACGCTTGTATTCGCCAGCGGTAAACATTTCAAAATCTATATCGTTCTTTTTCAGCAGGCGATGGAAATTCGGCAGCTGCGCCACCACGCCTATAGAACCCAAGATAGCAAAGGGTGCAGCAATAATTTTGTTGGCGACGCAAGCCATCATATAGCCGCCGGATGCCGCCACCTTATCCACGCACACCGTCAGGGGAATATTCTTGCTGGTGACACGGGCCAGCTGGCTGGAGGCCAAGCCATAGCTGTGCACCATGCCACCGCCACTCTCCACTTTGACCACCACCTCATCTGCCGCTGTAGCCAGGGTCAGTACCGCGCTGATCTCCTCGCGCAGGCTATCGCAGGCAGAGGCTTTTATATCGCCGACGAAATCCAGCACAAACACACGCTTTTTGTGCGGTTCTTCTGTGGCTGCACCCTCCCCTTTATTTTTGCTGATCTGCTTGGCAAGTTTTTTCCGCTCTTCCTTTTCCTGTTTCAGGCGTTTTTTCTCGTCTTTTTCCCACTGCTTCTGCTGGTCCTCGTCGAGTATGGCATGCTGCAGAGCCTCGCGCATCGCCTTGAACTTTTCATTGAGTTTGTTGACCTGTATCTGGCCCTTCTCCGCCGATTTGCCTTTTAAACCGGCCGATACCACCAGGCTGACCACCACAAATACCGCCACCAGAAAGGTCAGGGTCTTGGCCAGAAACAAACCATAATTTGTTAAAAATTCCAACGTGTTAACTCCATTAATTAATTACAGATAAATGATTCGGAGGAGCGAAAGCCCTGCACATGGCTGCGCCAGGTTCACGGTCCTCCATGTCTTATTTTCACTCGGCTGCCTTTTCTGCAGCATCGTTTAAGGGGCGCGCCACCAGGCCAATATTGGAGATATAAATTTCATAGAGAGCCCCGCCACTCATAGGTAGATAGGTTGCATTGCTGGTGCTGGTTTCCAGATAGGGGAACCAGGCCGGATGAGTATCAATAAATTTCCACACATCCAGCCCCAGCCAACTCTGCACAATCGAGTTGCGGACTCGGTTCTCTGCTGTCTCCTTATGGATATCATAAAAACGACCACTCAATCGATCCAGGCGATAAGCAGGCTTCTCGCTGATTAAAGCCAAGAGACCCTGGGCTTTCAGCAAGCGCGCGTCGAGTTGCCATTGATCGCCAAACAGATTAAAGCTTTGCTCCCGACCGCTGCGTTCAACCAGGGTAACTTTAAAGTGTTGGGAGGCAATCGATTCAATACTCACACTCGCCACTGGCCGCTCCAGCGGGATGGATTTATAGCTGTGAATATCATAGGCCAGCAAACCTATGGCCAGAGCCAGGGTCAGCAGGCCCAGGCCAAACATCCCGCGCAACCAGCCCATAAACCAACTGCTCGACCACAGCATCCTCACTGTTCGATAAGCAATAAATACCGCAACAACTGCGACACTAAACGCAATGATTGAATGAAACATACATCTTCCTAGTTTTTATTAAAATGCAATGCCGCTCTCTGTTGTACAAAAGTATCAATTAAACGACCGGATATGGTTGCCAGAGAAGGCACCTTGGGCAATTGGTCATATCTGAACCAATCGGCCCGGAGAATTTCCTGTTGCTCGACCACAATATCACCTTCTGCATAATCGGCAAAATAACCCAGCATCAACTGCCCCGGAAAAGGCCAGGGCTGGCTGGTCACATAGCGAATATTGTCAACACGCAGATTCACCTCCTCCTTTACCTCCCGCAGCAGGGTTTGCTCGGGCGTTTCCCCCATCTCGATAAACCCGGCGAGACAACTGTAGGTCTGGTTGGTGGAGCGCTGGTGCTGCGCCAATAAGCAATAATCCCCTTTCACAACCAGGGTGATAATGCAGGGAGACAGGCGCGGGTAGACATCCAGCTGGCAGCTGACACAGGTTTTCGCAAGGTCGTGCAGGTGAGGAACTGTAGGGCGGCCACAGCGACCGCAGAATTGGTGATCGTAATGCCAGCGCAATAGCTGCAGGGCGCGCCCCGCCAGTTGGAATTGCTCTTCATCTATAGCGCCCACTTGCGCCCGCAGACTCAACCACGAATAACCGGAAATCACTTCGGGAGTAATGGCGGCCACCCACAGCTCGCGCTGCTCATCCTTATGGACAAGATGCTGCGATAGAATTTCTATCGGCAGATTGGCCAGCAGCTCCTCCTGAAACAAATTCAGCCGTCCGTCTTCTGCGCACAGCAATTGCTCCCTGGCGACAAGATAAAAGTGTTTTTTACTCTGCACAGTCATGCTTACCTGGCGGCTAGTGTTTACGGAAAATTATACCTGATCTGTTATTTTTACACTTTGTAGCCCAGCGCTTCCAGGCTCTCTTCGGCAATACGCAGTACATCGGTATCAGCGTTTTTATCTATCTTCAAACTGTCGAGATAATATTCCAGGCTGACCACAGCATCGGCAAAGGTCTCCAGCATATGCTCAATAGGAAGATCCTGTTGCTGGGCAATCAGCGATTGCTCGACAAAAAGAATGCAGCCCGCCAGAACCTTGGCTGCGCGCGGCAGCCCCAACACAAACATGCCCCCGCGAATACCGTCGAGCCTGGCCGCGATAGTGACGATATGAGCTTGATCATAGTGGGACTCGGCAAAGGCACTGAGTGCGCGCTTGACCACAGCAATACCGGTTTGAGCTTCATCGATCACCAGCGTTTCAGCTTCGGCAATCTGGTTGCTGGCCATAACCTGATCGCGCTCAAGAGCGTTTATCTGAGTCAGCTTATCATCTGACATATTGGTTTTACCCAGGCCGGCTACCGTACTTTCCACATACAGCAAAGTATCGGCGATGCTGAGCAAATCACCGGCCGCAACTGACTTGCCAGCGGCCTGCCAGCTGCGCAGTTTTTCAACTTCCTGCTTGAGGCTTTTGCTCGGCGCCACCAGTCCCACCAGCGCGAGGATTTCAGCAATTTTAGTCAGGGCCGCGATCAACTCCGGAGCATCCGCCTTTAACTCTGCAGCGCCCTGGGCCGAGTGCTCCAGCATATTTTTGGTATGCTTTAGTTCACCGTTCAGCAGCGACACCATGGAACTGATAGTGTTGGTGCTGGGCCCGTTTAAGAATTCCATCTCGCGCACCAACTCGGCATCACTGTAATAGAACGAGGGCACACCATAGGCTGCTATGACATCCTGGGAGCGAGCAGACTTGGATTTGGACAGCACCAGCAGGTAGAGCAGGTCTTTGAGCATGGCGCTGTTGCTCGCGCGCGCAACCACCAGTTGGCCATCGACCTCCAGCGCCTTGATTTCGCGATCTATAGCGCCCAGCAACAATTTCCGGCTTTTGCTCAAAGCCATGCCTTCTTCGCCGATTGCCTGCAGCGTAGCCGCAGCCACCCAAAAGAAGTTGACCATGGCGGATGAGCCGCACAGGGATTCCAGCCGTTCCAGCGCGCGACACATAATCCCAAGGGAAGATTTAACCTGATTGCCCTGCAATACTTTGAGCAGGCCGGTTTGATACATAAAACGCAGGCGGCGCAGCAATGGCAGATTGGCCTCCTGCGGTGCAAGCTCGGCAAGAGCGCGCTCTATCGCGGCAGGTTCAAATTCAAAATAGTAACTTTCCGGCAACAGGGCTGCGCGGCGGGCCTGACGCAGTTCGTTGATTTTCGGAATTAATAGCATGCCCATATTGCGCGAGGTCTGCACACAATATTCCAGGTAGCGCGGCAACATAAAAAATGCGGCGGAGATCAGCTCCAGCTGTCGGTCGGTTTTGGCATCTTCGCCAGGAGAAACATCCTTGATATGAATCGCCAACTCTTCGGCGAGCAGATTGACGCCCTTGAGTTGAATCAGATTCAGAATGCCGCGAACCTGTCTGATACCCTCCACACAGCGCTGCAGTAATTCACCGTTGTTTCTGTCTGTGACAAATTGCTCGATCAGTCCGGCCGACTCTTCAATCGTAGAGATTAATTCGCCCTGCACCATTTTGAGCGAAGCAATATTAACGCTTTCAGTCACACTCATAGTGAATTCCTGACAGTTGCTTTGGGTGAGGGATAAGCATCGCCATTATTGCGCCGGAGCCTGGAGGACTGCCTCGTCTTTCAACCAGACACAGGCTCCGCCGCTGGCCTTGTTGATGCTGGCCAGCTTCTGTTCGTGCGCCTGAATTTCATCCGCAGTTGCCTTAAGAATAGGCAATATTTTGCGCGATGGGGGCAGTCGCCGGATTTCATTGGCCCCGCCGCTATCCGAATCCTTGCTGGATTGACCGCCGCCGAGCGACAGGTCGGTCTGACCGCCGGTCATCAGCAGATACACATCCGCCAGTATCTCGGCATCGAGCAGCGCGCCGTGGAGGTCGCGCTGGGAATTGTCTACACCATAGCGCTTGCACAGGGCATCCAGGTTATTTTTCTGTCCGGGATGCTTGGCCCGCGCCAGCAACAGGGTATCTATCACCTTGCAGCGGGTTTCAATATAGTCGGGGCGCGGGTTCAGGCGGGAAAACTCGGCGTTGATAAAGCCTATATCAAACGCGGCATTGTGAATAATCAGATCGGCATCGCCGATAAACTCGATAAACTCTGCCGAGATTTTCGCAAACACCGGCTTATCGGCCAGCATCTCATTGCTGATGCCGTGAACCTGGAAAGCCCCGGCATCAACTTCGCGCTCGGGATTGATATATTGGTGATAGTGCCTGCCGGTCAAGCGGCGATTAAACAGCTCCACACAACCTATTTCAATAATGCGATGCCCCTGCGAAGTTTCCAGGCCGGTGGTTTCAGTATCCAAAACAATTTGACGCATACGAATTCTTCTATTGACTGCCGCTATAGTTAGCGATCGTTATTGTGGACCGGGCTCAGCCGCCGAGGGATTCTATACCGCGATTGGCAAGGCTATCGGCTATTTCATTTTCGCGGTGACCGGTATGGCCGCGCACCCAGCGCCAGTCTACCTGATGGCGCTGGTTCTGCTCATCCAATCGCTGCCAGAGATCGGCATTTTTCACGGGCTGCTTGGCCGCCGTGCGCCAGCCATTGCGCTTCCAGCCACTCAGCCATTCGGTAATGCCCTTGCGGACATACTGGGAGTCGGTGGTCAGCACCACCTTGCAGGGCTCTTTCAGCGCACTCAGTCCCTCGATAGCCGCCATTAACTCCATGCGGTTGTTGGTGGTATCCGCCTCGCCGCCAAACAGCGACTTTTCGATGCTGCCACAGCGCAAGAGCGCGCCCCAGCCGCCGGGGCCGGGATTGCCCTTGCAGGCACCATCCGTAAACACTTCTACACTTTTCACTGGTTCTTCCCACATAGTTACAGGTTCTTCTGATCCCGGGCCTGGCGATTCACCCGCCCTAAAATTCTGATCACACCCCAACCGCGCAGCCCTACCAACTTTTGCCACTCGGGTTTGAGCGGCGTCATCGCCAGGTGATCCTTGCGCGCAACCAGCAGATAAAATCCGCCCCAGGGCAAGCGCAGCTTTTTACCCCAGAGTTCCAGCCATTGCAAATATTTAATCGCGCCGGAGCTCTGGCTTGGCGGACGATAAAAGCCCTGCTGGATAAACACAGGCTCCATATCCAGCACTGCAAGCCAATCTATCACCCTGCCCAGACGCAGCGACTGGTGGCGCCATTGCGGAGCCCCGCTCCATAATCTGGCAAACCAGCGCCCCACACCAAACAGACTGTAAGGATTAAATCCCACCACCACCAGGTAGCCACTGGAGATAAGTACCTTGGCTGCCTCGCGCAGGGCGTGGTGAGGATTTTGGCTGTAATCGAGCACATGGTGCAGCAGCACCACATCAATCGAATTCGCCGGCAAGGGCAAATGATTAAAATCCGCTATGGCGGCAGCGCAGCTATCCGGGCTCTGCTGCGGATGCAGGCAAAACCTGTGCATTATGCGGCTGGAACCCAGCAGGCGAACCTGGTTGGCAATGCTCAGCTGCAGCAGGTGATAGCCAAATAGATTGCGCAACTGCTCATCTATGAGGGCCTGCTCCTGCTGCAGCAGAGCCCGCCCCAGAGGCGAGGCAAACCACTGGTTGAGGAAGGGGATAGAAGTGCGCAAGGGCAATACGCCAAAGCGTTTGCGCCAGCGCAGGCGACCTGCCACCAGCAGGCGATTAAGCCCGGCAAGGAAACGTGTTGGCATTCTCTAGTCTCATACAAAAAAGTGAGCGGTTAATTTGCTATTATCTCTGTTGCCTGAACCGGGGGCCTATTATGCTGCAGATCTATCCTATACCCGCATTTAAAGACAACTATTTTTGGCTGATCCAGCCGGATGCGCCCGACCCTGCGGCCTATATTGTCGATCCCGGTGCTGCCGAGCCCGTTATACAGGCCCTTGAGCATTACCAGTTACAGCTCAAAAGCATCCTAATTACCCACCATCATCACGATCATATAGACGGTGCTGCCGCCCTGAGCGAGCGCTACAAAACGCCTATCTTTGGCCCGGACTCCACCAAGATACCGCAAGTCACACACAAGCTGGGCCAGGGAGATGAAATCCAGTTGGGCTCTTTAGTGGCCAAGGCCTTACTCTTGCCGGGACATACCCGCGACCATATAGGCTATTATCTGGCCTCTGCGCCCCGACAGCCGCGCCTCTTCTGCGGGGATACCCTGTTTGCCGCTGGCTGCGGACGCCTGTTTGACGGCACGGCGGACCAGCTTTTCCACTCCCTGCAAACCATAGCGCAACTGCCCGATAACACGCTTATTTACTCTGCCCATGAATATGCCCTCGCCAATCTGGAATTCGCACGTCATATAGAGCCGCAAAACCCGGATATAGTTGCACGCCAGTACAGCGAAACACAGAAACGAAGGGAAAACCTGCCCAGCATACCCAGCCCCCTGCTGCTGGAAAAGCGAACCAACCCCTTTTTACGCTGTCATTTACCCGCTGTACATCAGCGGGTCGAGCAGCTTGCAGGCTATTCCCTGGCCAGCGAAAGTGAGGTTTTCACACAATTGCGCCGGCTCAAAGATCAATTCTGAGAACCAGCGCAGGTTCAAAGGTTGACCCACTTCAAGCCTTAACTTTAGAATTCCGGGTTCCTGACAGATACTAAAACCCTTGCCGACACTGGACGTTAACGCTGTGGCAATCACTAAAATGAAGATAATGTGACCCTATGAAAGTATCCCATCGACCATTATTCATACTGCTTCTGCTCTCGCTCATACTCTCAGGCTGTAGCTTTTTCAGCCCCAAAGAGCAGAGCAAACCCCAGGACAGCAGCGCCCAGGCGCAACCTGAAGCCCCCCAACCCGAGGCGGTCGGCAAAGTTGATGCAATGCCCTCAGACAGAGATAGCCGCTATAGCAATATCTGGGACAGAATCCGCAGCGGCTATGGCCTGCCCACCGTCAGCGACAGCAGGCTCGGCAACCCAGCGCGCTGGTACGCCAACAAGCAGAGCTATATCAACCGTTTTGCGGGCCAGGCAGAGCCCTATCTCTATTATGTGGTTTCAGAAATGGAGGCCAATGGCCTGCCACTGGAGCTGGCCTTTATTCCCATTATCGAAAGCTCCTATAACCCCCATGTGATATCGCCCAGCAATACTGCCGGCATTTGGCAATTTATACCTGAGACAGGGCGAAATTTCGGTTTGAAGCAAAACAGCTGGTACAACGGCCGCAAAGATGTGATTGCCTCCACCGACGCCGCCATCCGCTACCTGAAAAAACTCCACGACAATTTCAATAGCGACTGGCTGCTGGTAGTGGCCGCCTATAATGCAGGCGAAGGCAATATCAGCCGCGCTATAGAAAGGAACAGACGCGCTGGCAAAGCCACCGATTTCTGGTCACTGCAACTGCCTAAACATACCCAGGACTATATTCCGCAACTGCTGATACTCGCCAAGGTAATCGCCAATCCCAGCGCCCATAATGTCAGCCTTCCCGCCATTGCCAACACGCCTTATTTTGTGAAGGTCAATGTCAGCAAGCAGGTCAATATTGCCCAGGTCGCCAAGCAGGCCAATATGGATGCGAATGAATTGAAGAAATTGAACTCCGGGCTCAACGGCTGGCTGACATCGCCGGGAGGGCAGCAGCTATTGGTGCCTGTGGCCGATGCGGGTGAGTTTACCGCGCAATTGAACACCATGCCGACCCTGGCCGCTATAGCGACGGATGCTGAAGAAACTGCCGCAGACAAAAAATCGACAGCCAGCGGCAAGAAGCCAAAACAGGCCCGCAATGAAAGCTCTGCTTACTACACGGTGAAGTCGGGGGAAAACCTGTGGTCTATTGCCAAAGCGCAAAAAATCTCGGTAAAAGCCCTGGCAAAGCTGAATGAAATATCGCTCAACGCCGTGCTCAAGCCGGGGCAAAAATTACTGCTGCTGAGCCAGGCCACTCCTAATTAAAGATGCGGTATGGCCGCCAGCAATTGCTGGGTATAGGCCGCTTTGGGCGCGGCAAATAATTCCTCTGTCGCGCCCTCTTCAACAACCTTTCCCTTCTGCATAACCACCACCCTGTCGCAGAGATAGCGCACCACCGACATATCGTGGGAAATAAACAGCATGGTCAACTGGTGCTTTTGCGTAAGCTCCAGCAACAGGGCCAATATCTGCGCACGTATAGTCACATCCAGGGCAGAGACGGGTTCATCGGCAATAATCAATTGGGGCTTGAGTGCAATCGCGCGGGCTATGGCAATCCGCTGGCGCTGGCCGCCGGAAAATTCATGGGGATATTTGCGGATAAAACGGCGATCCAAGCCCACATCATCGAGCAGTTGATTGACCTGGGACAACACTGTCTGGGCTGTGGCCAGGCCATGCACCCGCAGGGGTTCCGCCAAGGTATCAAACACTGTCATGCGCGGGTTCAGCGATGCGTAAGGATCCTGGAAAATCATCTGAAAATTGCGCCGCACACTTTTCAATTCAGAGAGAGAAGACTTCAACAAATCCCTGCCCTCCAATAAAATTTCACCGGACTGAGCATCGAGCAAGCGCATAATACTGCGGCCAAGCGTAGATTTACCCGAGCCCGATTCACCCACCACACCGAGAATTTCACCGCGCCTGATGGTCAGGCTCACATCATCAACGCCCTTGGCCACAGCCAGCAGACGTCGGAAAAAGGTACCGCCAAACTGCGGAAACCCTGTTTGCAAATGCTTTACCTCCAACAGAGGTGGCTGAGTCTGGTCTGCAATACTGGGGGTGGGCTTTGCCGTCGTTAATACTGCACTCAATAATTTTTGTGTGTAAGGCTGCTGCGGTTGGTTAAAAATTTGCGCAGTCGCGCCCTGCTCCACCAGGCGACCTTTTTCCATCACCAGAATATGGTCGGCCATTTGCGCCGCGACACCCAGGTCATGAGTGATAAAAATCACCGCCAACTTGCGCGTTGCCTGGAGGTTTTTTATCAGGGCGAGAATCTGCGCCTGCACAGTCACATCCAGGGCCGTGGTAGGCTCGTCGGCGATCAACAATTCCGGTTCTGTAATTAAGGCCATGGCAATCATCACGCGCTGACGCATTCCCCCGGAAAACTGGTGGGGATAATCGTCAATACGGGTTTCCACATCGTGTATGCCCACTTCTTTCAGTGCTTGAATTGCCTTGCTGCGCGCGGCCTTCTTCGACATATTGCTGTGCTGCCTGGCAGCCTCAATCAATTGGTCGGCCACCCGCATATAAGGATTGAGCGATGTCATGGGGTCCTGAAAAATCATAGCGATTTTATTGCCGCGAATACTGCGCAACTCTGCCTCATTCATCCGCAGTAAATCCCTGCCAAAAAATTCAGCCGTGCCCCCGGCGATTTCCCCCGGCGGGCTCGGTACAAGCCCCAGCAGGCTGTAGCAGGCCACAGATTTTCCCGAACCCGATTCGCCGACAATGCCCAGAACCTCACCGGCTTTCAGCTCAAAACTCAAATCCTCGACTGCCACCGTGGTGCCATTGCGAGTATTAAATAACACACGTAGATTTTTAACACTTAACATAGCCAACTCTATCTGTGAGTTAATCTTTGGCGGCGCGCGGGTCTAGTGCATCGCGCAGACCATCGCCGAGGAAATTGAGGGAGAACAGAGTCAGCGAGAGCGCCAACCCCGGAAAGATCAATAGCCATGGGTATTCCTCCATGGTTTCAACACCGGCGGAAATCAGCGAGCCCCAGGAACTCTGCGGTGGCTGGATACCCAACCCCAGAAAACTTAAAAAAGATTCCAGCAGAATAACGCTGGGAATGGTCAGGGTGGTGTAAACGATAACTGGGCCAAGTACATTGGGAATTAAATGGCGGGTGATAATCTGCCAGGAAGAAAGCCCCATGCTCAGGGCCGCCTCGACGAACTCCTGCTTTTTGATCGTCAGCACCTGGCCGCGTACGATACGCGCCATGGTCAACCACTCAACCGCGCCGATTGCGACAAACAGCAATAACAGGCTGCTGCCAAAAATCACCGTTAATAAAATAATAAAAATAGTAAAGGGCAAGGCATAGAGGGAATCGACAATGCGCATCATGATTGCATCCACTCGTCCACCTAAAAAACCCGCTACAGCGCCCCACAAGACACCTATAAGCAATGCCACAGTCGTGGCGATAAAGCCGACCATCAGTGAAACGCGGCTGCCATACATGATCTGAGTGAGCTGATCGCGCCCCAAGACATCGGTGCCCAGCCAATGCTGCGACGATGGACCTGAAGCGCCCAAATCCAGATGCTGCTCCTCGTAAGAGTAAGGGGCAATCCAGGGAGTCAGCAATGCGATAACAATAAAAAACAAGAGCACGCAGAGTCCCAGCATTGCCATCTTATTTTTGCGCAAACGTATCCATGCATCCTGAGTGAGTGATCTTCCCTTTTCAATGGCTTGACCGGTGTTATTCATCTCAACGCCCTCCACTCACTTCATGACGAAGCTTGGGGTTGAGCCACACCAGAACCACATCTGCCAACAGATTGAACAGCACAATTAAAAATGCAAAGAAAATAGTACAGCCCATAATCATGGTGTAATCGCGATTAAAGGCTGCCTGCACATAAAAACGGCCCAGGCCGGGAATCTGGAAAATGGTTTCCACCACAAACGAACCCGCCAACAAGCCCGCTATGGCAGGCCCCAAAAACGAAACCACCGGGGTGATACCGCCACGCAAGGCATGCACAAAGACAATACGCCAGGTCGATAGGCCTTTGGCTCGCGCTGTGCGGATATAATCCTGCGATAAGACTTCCAGCATGCCGCCGCGACTGATGCGCGCAATATAGGCCGCATAGGTAGCGCCCAGAGTAATGGAAGGTAAAATCTTATCGCCGGAAATCTGCCCCCAGCCGGCAACAGGTAGCCATTGCAACCATATGCCGAACACCAGTAGAAGCAGAGGCCCAAGGACAAACGAAGGCAGGCAAATGCCCAACATAGCGCTGGACATAGGGATATAATCCTGCGCCGAATTGGGTTTTAGCGCAGCCACAATCCCCGCCGTCAATCCAACCACTAATGCAAACATTACTGCGTAGAGAGCCAGCTCAAAGGTTGCCGGAAAGCCCGCAGCAATCAAATCATTGACTGTGTGGGTTGGATACTTGAAAGAGGGCCCAAAGTCACCGCGCACAAGATTGCTAAGATAACCCAGGAATTGTTGCCAGAGAGGTTCATCCAGGTGATAGCGCTGATTCAAATGCTTTAACACTTCGGGAGAAACCGCGCGCTCCTGAGAAAAGGGTCCACCAGGGGCAAGGCGGATCATGAAAAAGGTGGCGGTGATAACCAATAGCAACACAGGTACAGCCTGAAGTATGCGTCTGACGATAAAGAACAACATTATTGTTTTACCTGTGGTTCAAGATATAAATCTTTATAGCTCCAAAAATCCTGCAAATGGTTTTTCCATCCCTTGACCGAGGGCGACACCAGGCGGTTGCCTACATAGGTGTAAACAGGCAGTATGGGAACTTCGTCATTGAGAATTTTTTCCGCCTGCTGGAAATATTCAAAGCGCTCGGCCTCATGGGTTGCCAGAGCCGCTTTTTTATCAACTGATCGTAGGTAGGATTTGACCAACCCGTCTCGTTATTGCCACCATTGGTAATGAACAGCTGTAAAAATGTATCGGGGTCTATATAGTCGCCCACCCAGGAAGCACGGCAAATCTGATAGTTCATAGTGCGTTGATTTTCAAGAAACGTTTTCCATTCCTGATTCTGCAACTCAATCGAAATCCCCAAGGTCTGTTTCCACATCCGCTGCACGGCCACAGCCAACTTCTGGTGCCCTTCACTGGTATTATAAAGCAGGGTCAGCGTTGGAAACCCAACACCGCCAGGAAAGCCAGCAGCTGCTAACAGTTGCTTCGCCTGCTGCGGATCGTAAACCATTTTGGAGGTTGCTGTATAACCAGTGGGATTGGGAGGTGTCAGCGTATAGGCTGCCAGCTCGCCACCTTTGCTGACATTCCTGACAAGACTCTCACGATCTATGGCATAGGCCAGGGCTTTGCGAACTCTGACATCGTTCAGCGGTTTAATGGTAGTGTTGAAACGATAAAAGTAAGTAGCGTACATAGGGAAAGTGCGATGTGCTGGATCTTTTTTATCGCGATAAAAAGCGATCTTTTCTTTCGGCAACTTATCAAACAAATGTATTTGACCTGCACGATAACTGCGTTCGGAATTCACTTCACCCTGGATCGGATAGAAACGTATTTCATTTAACCTGACATGCTCTGCATCCCAGTAGTAAGGGTTCCTGATGACACTGATCACTTTTTGCGGAGTCCACTCTTTGAGGGCAAAAGGGCCATTGCCGACAAAGTTTTCCGCGCGCGTCCAGAGCGTGCTTCGCTCATCGATAGCGCCAAAGTTCAAAATGGTTTTTATATGTACAGGATACATACTGTTGTGATTGAGCAATTGCAGAAAATAGGGCGTATTATTTGCCAGGGTAATTTCCAGCCATTGATCATCCAGCGCTTTTACACCCACTTCATTAAAATCCTTTATTTCGCCATTATAGAAAGCTTCAGCGTTTTTAATCACAAATAAATAACTCGCCCATTGGTTCCCTAGGGCAGGCAACAGTGCTCTGCGCCAGCTATCGACAAAATCCTGCGCTACAAATTTGTCGCCATTACTCCATTTGGCATTATCGCGAATATGGAAGCGATACAACTTGCCATCTTCCGATACTGTCCACGAATCCGCCACGCCCGGTTTGGCCTCGAGTGTCTCTGGATCCTGAACCACCAAGCCCTCCAACAAGGAAGTTTGCACATTGTGCTCGGTAGCACCCGTCGTAGTATGTGGATCAATATCAGCAATTTCATCGCCATTGCCTACATGCAGAATTTGCCGCTCATCGCCGATTTCCACCAGGGTTTTATGTTTTCCCTTGCAGGCACTGAGCGCGGCCAGCATAAGGCAGGACAATAAGATAATGTGAAGAGAGGGTTTCATCGCGGTCTACTGTTTTGCTGGTCTTGTCTGCGCAATTCCCGTGCGACAAGCCAACGGATGTATTGGGATCAGTTCACTCAACGACCAATCCGGATTATCTTTGCAACTGACTCGCTGCTGAATTATCAGCAGCGAGTCAGTTGCAAGGTGTTGATGCAATCAATGTGCCTTCTGCAAGTTCTTGGCAAAAGCATCAAAGTTGAAGGGGCGTCCCAGGAAATCTGCAACCAGATCGGCAGCATCCTTGGTGCCGCCAGGGGCCAGCACTGCCTGGCGATATCTCTGCGCGACTTCGGGATTGCGCAGGCCGGCTTTTTCAAATTCACTGAACATATCGCTGGCAATCACCAGGGACCACATATAGGTGTAGTAAACAGCCGAGTAGCCATTGAGGTGGCCAAAGCTGGTGTAGAAATGGGTATCGGGAACATAGCCAAAGGGAGAATAGCTGGACTGGATCTGCTCCATCACCTGGTTCAAATCCATCGCAGCCGGATTCTTGTTGTAGAAATTGAGCGAGAGCGCGGCGTAGAATAACTGGTGCTTGGTCCAGAGGCCGCGGCCAAAATCGCGGCCTGCACGCATCTTCTCAACCAATGCCCTGGGAATAACCTCGCCTTTCTCATTGCGCGCGAAGCTTGCCAGTGTATCTGCATCCCACACCCACTCTTCCAGCATTTGTGAGGGAGCCTCAACAAAATCATGTTCTGTGCGTACGCCAGAAAAAGCGACACGCTCATGGTTGCCGCCAAAGATGGTATGCAATAAATGGCCAAATTCATGTAAAAAAGTTTCTACGTCATCATGCTCCATCAACTCATTGGGGTTGTCGCCACCGGGGAAGTTGCACACCAGCGCCGCCATGGGCGGCTGTATGCCCTTCACACCGCTCTGCACGCCGAATTGGGCGGCATGCTTGTATTTTCCTTCGCGCGGATGCAGATCCAGGTAAAAGCGGCCAATCAATTTATCCGCATCCCACATTTCATAGGCTTTCACCGAGGGGTGCCAGGTTTCTGTCTGCCAGGGTTTGATCGTCACGCCAAACATGGTTTGCGTCAAATCAAAAATGCCCTGCTGCACCTTGGCAAAGGGAAAGTACTGGCGAATTTTCTGCCCATCCACCTGATACTGTTCTTTCTTGATTAGCTGCTCAAGATAAAACTTTTGCCAATCGGCCACCCGCGTTGCCTTGGGGTCGATTTTTTTCAAACGCTTCAACAATACCTGGTATTCCTGAGTCGCGCGGGGATTGGCCAGGGTTGACACCTTGTCGATAAATGCCTGGGCATTGCCTGGAGTTTTAATCATTTTTTCTTCGGTGATATAGGTGGCATAATCGGAATAGCCCAGCAGGGTCGCCAGCTCATAGCGCTTGGCCAGCAACTCCTCCAGCACAGCCTTGTTTTCCGGGTAGGCTATATTGCGATAGGCTTTGTAAGCGCGCTCGCGCAGCGCATCGTTTTCCGCATACTGCATCAACGGCATATAATCGGGGTTGTCTGTGGTGATAATGATTTTGCCATCGGCATTGGGCTGGTGGCGATCGATATAGTCCTTTGGCAAACCTTTCAGCTCCTTCACGGAATTGACTTCGATTTTTCTGCCGCCCTCGCGATAGTTTTTATCGAATTGCTGCCCGACCAGATTAATTTCTTCATTCAGTTTTTTAATTCTGCTGCGAGTCGTCTCATCCTTATCCACACCTGAACGGCGATAGTCACGCAGTGTATGTTCGACATAGCGTTTATCATCTACCGATAATTTTTGCAGGTCGACTTTGCTCAGCAAATCATAGAGCGGACGCGACAGGCTCATCTCGCTGATCAGCTCGACAAAATGCTGCTCACAACTTTCCCCTGCCCCCCTGATGTTTTCATTGGGATGAACACTGGAGTAAAGGCCGGCTTTGTTCATCTGCCGGTCAATCACAATATCCATCTGGTTGACTTGATCCAACAGCGCGGCATCGGCCAACGGCTTGTTGTTATGGGTTAAATCAAAGAATTGCCGAGAGACAAGCTTGTAATCCGCTTCGCAGCCCTGCAGATAATCTTTGGCTGCCGGATCTGTCGGCAACTCCCAGGCGGGAATGGCCTGAGGCAACTTGGCCTGCTCAGCGGATTTGGTCAACGATTGTTGGCAGCCCGCCGCCAGCAACGCAGCCATCACAATAAGGCCGCTGGAAAATAGATTGAACACGGAATTGGAGCTAAACAGCCCGACACTCTTTTTCATATTTAGGCAACCTTGTCATCCAGACTTTGCAGTTCAAGGAACCCCATATAGAATGGGGCGAGGATAGATTATTTTTCGTTGAAAATTGCGACAGTGTCGCACATTTAAACTGACTGCATGGTATTACACTTTAAAAACGGTTCAAAGCCCCAAGCTCCCTAGCATACAAAACAAAACCCTATTGTCTCTTATAAAAACCCACCAATTTGCCTGCGGATAAATCGCATATTGCGTTATAACTGCTAAGCTTGTGAATATATTCATCTGTGGAACAGCAAAATATTCATGCGCGAACATCTATTAACCGAAGACCAACGCGACTGCCTGCAGGAAATCACCAATGTCGCCATGGGACGGGCCGGCGATCGCCTGGCCAGGCTATTGGATTGTTTTGTGGTTTTATCCATACCCCACGTCACTGTCCTCAACCCGACGGACATAGCCATGACGCTGCAATCACTCAACCGCGAAGGCCGCGACCTGGTCCATGGGGTATGCCAGGGCTTTATCGGTGGGGGCATAGCTGGCGAGGCCATGCTGATATTCAATGGCACAGATTTCAACGATCTGGCCAAACTGCTGAAGTACGATCGCGTTGCCGATGAACAGGCCGAGTACGAACTGCTGATGGATACCGCCAATGTTCTCAATGGCGCCTGCCTGAGGGGCCTTGCTGAACAGCTGGATACCAATTTCAGTTTTGGCCCCCCCATGCTTCTGGGGCAACACTGCAACATTACCGAGCTGTTGAAAAGCAACAACATGACCTGGAAGCAGGCACTGGTAGTTGAAATCAACTACTCTATTGAGAATCATAAAATCAACTGTGACCTTTTGCTGGTGATTGCCGAGCACTCTATCTCCGGCCTCACAGAAAAACTCAATTATTTACTCGACTAAGCAAGCAGCACATGACAACCAACAACACAAGCAATAATTTTTTTGACGATGTCCATTGGCTGATGGACATCCTGCAAAATATTGATGTCGGCCTGGTGGTCATGGATAAGGATTACAAGGTCGCCATGTGGAATAGCTTTATGCAGAACCACAGCGGCAAAGCGCCCGAAGATGTGTTGAACCGCAGCCTTTTTTCCATATTCCCCGAGCTGTCTGAGAGCTGGTTCAAACACAAGGCCAAGTCAGTCTTTGTGCTGCAAAACGCAACCTTCACCACCTGGGAACAGCGTCCCTACCTGTTCAGATTTCCCCACTACCGTCCAATTACCGGTACAGCTGAACACATGTATCAAAACAGCACTATCATTCCCCTGCCGGACACCAAGGGGCTGGTAGAGCATATCTGCCTGATCCTCTACGATGTTACCGATACGGCAATCAACAAGATCGCACAACAGCAAGCCAATACCCAGCTGCAAAACCTGAGCCGCACTGACTACCTCACCGGGCTCTACAACCGCGGCTACTGGGAACAGCGCCTGCAACAGGAGTTCAAGCGCTTCGCGCGCTACGATCAACCCTGCAGCCTGATCATGCTCGATATAGATCACTTTAAAAAGGTGAATGACCAATACGGTCACACCCTGGGCGATGATGTTATCCGCCGGGTGAGTCAGATCATCAAAGAGGAAGCCCGCGACCTGGATATCGCCGGGCGCTATGGCGGCGAAGAATTTGCCATTATCCTCACCCATACCGATGCCCAGGGTGCAGCTGTTTTTGGCGAGAGGTTGCGCACAAGAGTCGAGCAGGCCGAGGTTTACTATTCCGGCACCCAGGTCAAATTCACTATAAGCCTGGGCATTGCGCAAATCAGCGCACAGCTGTCCGACCAGCGCACCTGGATCGAAAAGGCCGACCAGGCTCTGTACCAGTCAAAAAGCAGTGGCCGCAATAAAGTTACCGTTTTATAGCTGACTAAGACTTGCCTTCAATATTAAATACGTAGGGGAACAACTGCCGCTGCTGTTCCGCACTGAGTTCGCGCATAGTTTGCTTATTGCGCTCGGGAATTCCCTCGACATCCGCAACATGATTCAAAGCCGCCGCCAGACTCGCCTCGCGAATAATATGCAGTATGGGATAGGGTGAACGGTTAGTCAGATTTTCAACATCCTCCTGCGCGGCGCCGGCAAAGCAATAATCCGGGTGAAAGCTGGCGAGCTGGTAGATCCCCTTCCAGCCATTTCTTTTGATCAGCGATTCCGCCCAGACTAAAAACTGGGTGTAAGCAAAAAAATCCTGCAACATATTCGGCACTATCAACAGTGTGGTCTCTATCTCCGCTGGTGGACGGCTGTCTAACAGCAGCATTTCATTTTCCAGATCCTGCAGCAAAAACTCTTCACTAGTCGCGCTGCTGACCTGCAAGCGCACACGATTTTCGCGCGCCGGGCGATGTGAAAAAGGACAGAGATTTAACCCTATCACTACCGAATTTAGCCATTGGCCCACTGCGGCCTCGATGGAATCCACGGCAACCTCCGAATTGAATTGACGATTAACCCTTGCAATAAAAAAGGGTCGCACGCAGCGACCCCTTTCGTAAACACCAACAAGGCTTGGAAAAGCTTATTTCTGCTTAATCTTGGCAACTTCCTGCAGGTGAGACTGAACACTGCGCAGGTCGTACTCACCGTTAATATTGGCAAGCTGCGTTGAAATAGATGCGCGCTGCTCAGCCGGCACTTTTTCGTCAGTTCCCGCCGTTACTGCGGCCAGGGACACCACTGCAAGATCGCCTTTCTCTGTTGCCACGCTACCTAAGACCGGGGTATTGGCCACAGGATTGGGCAATTTGAACGCGTATTGCAATATCTGACCGTCAACATCTCTATCGTTGCGCACTACAGCTGTGGCCGACTTGAGTTCAAAACCACTGGCTTTTGCCTGCTCGGCAATGGCCTTGCCCGCCGTCACTGCAGCAATAAAATCCCTGGCCTGCTGCGCCAGCAAAGCCTGGGTTTTTTCTGCGCGAACCTGGTTGGCGATCTGTGTTTTCACATTGGCCAGAGGCTCCAGCTCGCTCGGTTTGCCATCGGTTTTCTTCAGCACGACTACATGGCTGGGCTCCAGTTCTATCACTTCGCTGGCATTGCCCTGCTCTAATACTTCCGGCGAAAACGCGGCATTGATAAACAGGCTGTTGCCCAACAGATCCTTGCCGCCTGACTGGGAAATCAACCCACTGTTTTTTACGGTCAAGCCCAGGTCTTTGGCTACCTCTGCCAGGCTTTCAGCATTGTAGGAGAGATCGCCCAATTTCTTCAGCTTATCGCCAAACTGGCTATCTGCCTCAGTGCGTTTCAACTGCTCGACTATGCCAGCTTTTGCTTCAGCAAAGGTCGGCGGTTGCGCACCGCGCTCTGCCAGCAGTTTAATAATATGGGTTCCCGCACTGGTTTTTACCGGGGCAGAGACTTCGCCGGTTTTTAACTTGGCAAGTGCCGATTCAAACTCTGCTGGGAAAGCATCGCCTGCACTGAAACCCAGATCGCCGCCCTGATCCTTTGAACCTGCATCGCTCGAATACTGCTTGGCCAGCGCGGCAAAGTCTTCACCTGCCGCCAACTTTGCCTTGACCTCTTCAGCCAGTTTTTGCGCATCGCCTTCCAGCAAAATATGCGCGGCGTGGCGCTCGGTTTTCGCTACGAAGGATTTGCTGTTTTGTTCAAATTGCTTTTGAATCTGCTCGTCAGTGACATTGATATTTTTCATCAAGTCATCTGCACTCAGCTCTATATAATCAACTGCAACACGCTCAGGCAAGGTATAGGCCTGGGGGTTTGCATCGTAGTGAGCCTGTATATCCTTATCTTCCACGACAACATTTTTTTCTGCCTTCTCTGCAGGAAGAACAACATAGCTAAAGGTGCGAGTCTGGAAGCTCAAGCCGACAATAGTTTTCAATTCCGTGGGTGTGACAAATGCTGAGTCAATAATTCCACCCTGAAGCTGTTGGATCACCATATCATCAGCCAGGGCTTTTTGATAAGTCGTCGGGGTATAGCCTTGGTAGCCCAACAGCTGCACATACTTGGCCTGGTCGAACGTACCATCTTCTTTATGGAAGGCTGCACTGTCGAGAATCTCTTGGTGCAAAGCACCGGTGTTGGCTGTTAAGCCACCCTGCTTGGCGGCCTGAATCAACAGCGTTCTCTGGATTAAACTATCGATAGAAGGTTGACGCAATTTTTCGTCAGTCAGCATCTCGGTGGGAACAGATTCGCCATAACGGCTGAGAATTTGCTGCTTGCGATTGGCTATAGCACGCGCCACATCCGTTTCGGAAATGGCATCGCCATTGACGGTAACAACCTTGTTGCCAGAGGTGTCTATTTGAAATAGAGCTTCAGCGCCGGATATGGCAAAAATAACCACGAGCAAGCCAATCAAAATACTTGAAATGACGCCCTTAGAATTGTCCCGCATGTTTTGCAGCATGTTTAACTCCCAACCAACTTCCCAACCCATCAGCACAAAAAACAACCAGCCATTTAACTATTCTGTTTTTTGCAGTGACAAACCACTCTATTATTAATAAAAAAGGCGCATCTATAAAATGCGCCTTTACCTTAGCTACTACCACCCACGTGATAACGAAGTCGGCAGCGCCTATACCTTAGTTAATTGACAGCATCTTTCAAAGATTTACCAGCTTTAAAGCCTGGTACTTTTGACGCAGCAATTTGAATTTCCTTGCCAGTTTGGGGATTGCGACCTGTACGAGCTGCACGCTCTTTAACAGAGAAGGTACCAAAACCCACCAATACAACAGAATCACCGGCTTTCAGGGCACTGGTAATATTCTCTACAACTGCATCCAATGCGCGACCCGCAGCTGCCTTTGGAATATCTGCCGACGCTGCAATCGCTTCAATAAGTTCAGTTTTGTTCACGCGTAACCCCTTTCTGATTATTAGTTTAACTATATATGATTTGTACCGCCCGGTTTAAAGGAAAATAACCCGGTACCATCAAGACAATTTATGAATTGCGATTTATACCAACTGAAAACTTAAGGGTCAAGGAAACATCCCACTTTCTGCTCAGCAAATCGAATTTAGTACAATTTATAACCGTTCCCTGGCAGTCTTGTTTCATTTTACCCCTATTCAGTAAACAGTATTTCACCCTGTTAACACCACTTCGCCCCACAGGACTGGGACGGAGTGGTGTCAGCAGGTTCTAGTGTGTGCTGATACGCGCAGCATCGCTCTGCTCAGCAACCTTCTGCAGCGCGCGATACTCTTCATCGGAGAGCGGCTTTGGCATATGCTGCAGGGCAACCTCCAGAACTTCATCAATCCACTGCACCGGCTTGATGGTCAAATCCGCTTTAATGTTTGCGGGAATTTCCTTCAGGTCGCGCTCATTGCCAGCGGGAATAATCACCGTCTTTATTCCGCCGCGATGGGCAGCCAGCAGCTTCTCTTTCAAACCGCCGATGCGCAAGACTTCGCCGCGCAGGGTAATTTCACCGGTCATGGCGACATCGGCCCGCACAGGAATACCTGTCTGTACAGACACCAATGCAGTGCACATGGCTATACCCGCGCTGGGTCCGTCTTTTGGTGTGGCACCTTCCGGGACATGGATATGGATATCCACTTTTTCATTGTGATCCGGTGCTATGCCCAGTATCTGTGAGCGAGACCTGACCACAGTAATGGCCGCCTGAATCGATTCCTGCATGACATCGCCCAGCGAGCCGGTCTTGATAATGCGCCCCTTGCCGGGAACGGCAGAAGACTCGATGCTGAGCAATTCTCCACCCACCTGGGTCCAGGCCAGACCTGTCACCTGGCCGATCTGGTCTTTGAGTTCAGCCTTGCCGAAATCAAATTTATGGACGCCGAGCAATTCCTGAATGACAATCGAATCTATAACATCAGCCGCCACACTTTTTTGCTTCACATGGCGAGTAACCACCTTGCGGCACAGCTTCGCAATCTCGCGCTCAAGGCCGCGCACACCCGCCTCTCGGGTGTAATAGCGCACTATATCGCGCACCGCCTCTGGCTTGATTTCAACTTCATTTTCCTTCAGGCCATTGGCCTTCATCTGCTTGGGAATCAAATAGCGCGCGGCAATACCCAGTTTTTCATCCTCGGTGTAACCGGGGATACGGATAACTTCCATACGATCCAGCAAGGGGCCGGGAATATTCATGGAGTTGGAGGTGCAGACAAACATCACATCGGAGAGATCGTAATCCACTTCCAGATAGTGATCATTGAACTGATGGTTTTGCTCCGGGTCCAGCACTTCCAGCAGTGCCGACGCAGGGTCGCCGCGGTTGTCCATGCCCATCTTGTCGATTTCATCGAGCAGGAACAGCGGATTTTTTACGCCGACCTTGACCATCTTCTGAATAAGCTTGCCGGGCAGAGAACCTATATAAGTCCGCCTGTGACCGCGAATCTCAGCTTCATCGCGCACCCCACCCAATGCCATGCGCACAAACTCGCGATTGGTCGCGCGAGCGATAGATTCGCCCAGGGAGGTTTTACCCACACCTGGAGGACCAACCAGGCAGAGGATGGGCCCCCTGATCTTTTTCACGCGCTGCTGCACAGCCAGATACTCAAGGATGCGCTCCTTGACTTCATCCAGACCAAAGTGGTCTTTGTTCAATACTTCTTCTGCACGCGCCAGATCGTGGCGAACTTTACTGCGTTTTGACCAGGGGATTTTCACCATCCAGTCGATATAGGAACGCAGCACCGAAGCCTCTGCCGACATGGGAGACATCATTTTAAGCTTGCCCGCTTCCGCCCGCGCTTTTTCCTCGACCGCCTTGGGCATGCCCGCAGCGGCAATTTTGCGCTCGATTTCATCGGCTTCACTGACATCCTCGCCCATTTCGCCCAGCTCTTTCTGAATGGCTTTTATCTGCTCATTCAAATAGTACTCGCGCTGGCTTTTTTCCATTTGCTTTTTCACGCGGCCACGAATTTTTTTCTCGACCTGGAATACATCAACTTCGGTATCCATCAAACCGAGCAAATGGTTGAGGCGCGCGCGGACATCGACGATTTCGAGAATGGCCTGCTTCTGCGCAAGCTCGAGCGACATATGCGCTGATATGGTATCAGTCAGGCGACCTGGATCGTCTATGCCGGAAAGAGAGGTGATGACCTCCGAAGGAACTTTTTTGCTGAGACTGACATACTGTTCAAATTGCGCTATGGCAGCACTGACCATGGCATGGGCTTCTGAACCGGAAACCCCAATCTCTTCCAGAGGCTCGGCCTGCGCGCGGAAATAAAGGTCCATATCCTCTATTTTTTCAATCTGCGCGCGCTCCTTACCCTCGATCAGTACTTTGACAGTACCGTCTGGCAATTTTAACAGCTGCAATATAGAGGCGATGGTGCCCACACTGTAGAGATCCTCTTCTTTGGGATCGTCCACGGCAGGATTCTTTTGCGCTACCAGCAGCACCTGCTTGTCGGCACTCATGGCTTTCTCAAGCGCTTCTATGGATTTTTGTCGGCCGACAAACAAGGGGGTCACCATATGCGGATAGACCACCACATCACGCAGGGGCAACAGGGGTAACTCATTGGTGGATAACGCGAAATCTTGTGTGCTCATTAGGCATCCTCTCTCTCTGAAGCCAAAACCTCATAACATGTAATAAGAGTGGGGGATAATTTTTGAATTACAAGTTTGGCACAAATAAATAAATAAAAAGAGCGCCTGTTAGCGCCCTTTTTATACAACTTAGTCATTAAGTGAACGGTGATTATTAATCGGCGGCCTTGGCCGGTTTTTCCGGGTTTTCGTACACCAGTTTTGGTTCAGACTCCCCTTTAATCACAGATTCATCGACCACCACCTTGATAACATTCTCCTCTGATGGAATCTTGTACATAGTATCCAGGAGAACATTTTCCATGATCGAGCGCAGGCCGCGGGCACCGGTTTTGCGCTCCAGTGCGCGCTCGGCAATTGCATCCAGAGCGTCAGGGCGGAAATCAATGGCAACACCTTCCATTTCAAACAGGCGACCATATTGCTTGGTGAGTGCATTGCGCGGTTCTGTCAGTATCTGCACAAGTGCAGCCTTATCCAGTTCGTCCAGCGTCGCCAGCACTGGCAGGCGCCCGACAAATTCAGGAATCAAACCGTACTTCACCAGATCCTCAGGTTCCAGATCAAGCAGGGTCTGACCAAAATTGCGCTTCTCGTCTTTGCTCTTCACTTCTGCAGAGAAACCTATACCGCCCTTCTCGGAGCGATCGCGAATCACCTTATCCAGGCCGGCAAAAGCGCCGCCGCAGATAAACAGTATATTGGAGGTATCAACCTGCAAAAATTCCTGCTGTGGATGCTTGCGACCACCCTGGGGTGGTACAGAGGCAACGGTACCTTCAATCAACTTCAACAACGCCTGCTGCACACCTTCACCCGACACATCGCGAGTGATGGATGGGTTGTCAGATTTGCGCGAAATCTTATCTATCTCGTCGATATAGACTATGCCCTGCTGAGCCTTGTCGACATCGTAATCGCATTTCTGCAGCAACTTCTGGATGATATTTTCTACGTCCTCACCGACATAGCCCGCCTCAGTCAGAGTAGTGGCATCGGCAATCGTAAAGGGAACATCCAGCATTCTCGCCAGGGTTTCCGCCAGCAATGTTTTACCGCTACCGGTGGGTCCCACCAGCAGGATATTGCTTTTGCCGAGTTCAACTGCCTCTTTGTCTTTATTTTTTACACCAATGCGCAAGCGCTTGTAGTGGTTGTACACAGCCACTGACAGCACTTTTTTAGCGCGGCGCTGGCCGATAACGTACTGGTCTAAAATAGCGGAAATTTCGTGTGGCTTGGGCAGCTTGTCTGAAGTGCCCTCGGCAACATTTTCCTGGATCTCTTCGCGAATAATATCGTTGCAAAGATCAACGCACTCATCGCAGATAAAAACCGATGGGCCCGCGATCAGTTTGCGAACTTCGTGCTGACTTTTGCCACAAAATGAGCAGTACAACAGCTTCCCATTTTTATCGCCAGCATCACTCGTGTGATCGGTCATTGGAGCTACTCCATATTAGTAAGCAAATAATCCGCTTAGGAATAATGTGTAAAGTGTTCAAGGCTAACAATCGTGTCTAGTATTGATAAGGATAGACCCTTTGAATCAACTTGCACGCTTCTCGATAACACTGTCAATAAGGCCATACTCTTTCGCCTGCTCAGCAGACATAAAGTTATCGCGCTCAGTATCAATTTCTATTTTTTCAACCGGTTGACCCGTGTGAAGTGCCATCAGGTTGTTTAATTTGCTGCGAATGGTCAGTATTTCTTTGGCCTGGATATGGATATCAGAGGCCTGGCCCTGGGCACCGCCACTGGGCTGGTGGATCATAACGCGCGAATTGGGCAGACAGAAACGCTTGCCTTTGGCACCTGAATTTAATAAAAACGCACCCATACTGCAAGCCTGTCCAATGCACATAGTGCTTACATCAGGCTTGATAAATTGCATGGTGTCGTAAATAGACAGGCCGGCAGTCACTGAACCACCTGGAGAATTGATATAAAGGTGAATATCCTTATCAGGATTCTCAGCTTCAAGGAACAGCAACTGGGCAACCACCAGGTTTGCCATATAGTCTTCTACAGGGCCCACCAGAAAAATGACGCGCTCTTTCAACAGGCGCGAATAGATATCAAATGAGCGCTCGCCGCGGGCGGTCTGCTCGATAACCATGGGTACCAGGGTATTAATGATGGGCGATGCGTTGTTTGAGTAATCGTAAGACATATTGCCTTTTATCCTTATTCAAGGGTTGCAACAACTTTTCGGGGACTGACTCGGGTGGCCGACTCGGATGGCCCGATAGCTGACGGTTTTGACAATAAGGAGCTTAACCTGTGATTTGATTATATGCCAGTATCAAGCGTAAATTGCGGAGAAAATTGCTGGGGGAAAGGCCGCAAAACACACGTTTTGCGGCTTTTTTAAGCGGAGCGTTGAGCTTAGCGCTGCGCGTTCGCCTTGATGATTTCTTCGTAGCTTGATACTTGATCAACCACCTTGGCCTTGGCGAGAATATGGTCAACCACTTGATCTTCAAGCACGGCTGATTCAACGCCCGCCAGCAATTCGCGATTGCTGTTGTAATACTCAACCACCTCCTGAGGATCCTGGTAAGTAGAGGCAATCTCTTCGATCATGGTCTTGATACGCTTGGCATCTGGCTTCAGTTTGGCATCCTTGATAATTTCGCCAACAATCAGACCCAAGGTGACGCGACGCTGCGCCTCTTCCTGGAACATAGTGTCGGGCAACAGGGATTTGACGTCAAAGTTTTGCTGCTGACCACCGAAGCGCTGCAACATCTGCTCGCGCAACACATTGATTTCATTGGCTACCAGAGCCTTTGGCAAATCAGTGGTGTGAGAGCCGATCAGCAGATCCATAACCTGGGTCTTAACCTTGGTCTTCAGCGCACTGCTCAGCTCGCGCTCCATATTGGCTTTGACTTCTTTGCGGAACTGCGCTTCGTCACCGCCTTCGATACCGAACTTGGAGTAGAAATCCTGATTCAATTCAGGCAGTTGTGCAGCAGATACAGAATTCACCTTGATCGCAAACTGGGCCGCAGCGCCTTTCAACTCTTCCGCCTGGTAATCCGCAGGGAAAGTGACATTGATGGTTTTCTCTTCGCCAGCTTTCAAGCCAACAATACCGTCTTCAAAACCGGGGATCATGGATTTTGAACCCAATACCAGGTTTTGGTTATCGCCTTTGCCGCCGGCGAACTCAACGCCATCTTTGGTGCCAACAAAGTTGATATTCACCTGATCACCTTCTGCCGCTGCGCGCTCAACTGGCGCCCAGGTTGCCTGATGCTTGCGCAGGGTATCGACCATAGTGTCTATATCGCTGTCTTTGACTTCAGCGCTGTGGCGAGTAACCTCAAAGGCAGACACATCACTCAGTTCAACCGTTGGGTAAACTTCAAAAGTGGCTACATACTCCAGATCTTTACCCGCCGCCAATTGCTTGGCTTCGATGGAGGGCTGGCCGGCAGGCTTAACGTTTTCTTTCTGTACCGCTGCATAGAAAGAGCGATTGATCACATCGCCAACCACTTCCTGGCGCACACCGGCACCAAAGCGCTGCTGCACTACTGACAGGGGCACCTTGCCCTTGCGGAAGCCTTTGATAGCCACTGTGCGCGCAGCCTGCTTCAGGCGGTTTTCAATTTCGGCTTCAACTTGTTCAGCAGGTACACCGATGGTAAGACGACGTTCTAGACCTGAAGTGGTCTCAAGAGAAACTTGCATATCTGCCTCGTGAGATAGATGTGAATCATTTTTGAAAGAGCCGCAGTGCGACTCCGAGGAATTTTTGTATGGTGCGGACGGAGAGATTTGAACCATTTTGCAGTGTATCAAGGCGTTAAAACCTTGAATTTTAAGCGGTTTTTATCTTCCAACAGCTCCCAGCCTCCCTCCTTTTTGCTATTTCTGGCACAAAAGGAGGAAACCGAGGCGCGGATGATACACAGTTGATACCGGGAGCGCAAACCCGACTCTGGCCACAAAACCCATTCCATCCGGATAATACTAAACATCAGCAGGCCCGTGACCTGCTCAAGCTCCCTCTCACCTGAAATTTAAAAACCACCAATGCCAAGCTGACTCTATTGGAAACTGCACCTCAAAGTTTGAATCGCGCCCTTCAGATTATTCTCGGTTTTGATAGACCCTTCGCCGACAAGTAAAGACATACTGAATATTTTTTTATCGCCGCAGGGAATCTCAACAGCATAAAAATAGGTTTTCTCTTCGCCCAGAAAATGCGAAATGATGGTGTACCTCAAACCCTGGTAATTATTAACAGCAAAGATTTCTTTATGGACTCTCGCATTGCTTTCATTTAGTTGCGGTAATGTTTTGCGGGTGAAGGCATCAACAAAATCTTTAAAGTCAACATTGTTGCTATTGATATAAAAGCCGGCAAAAGAAAGATCGCCCAGCTTAAAAATAATTTCTCGCTCACCAAAAAATGAGTCTTTATTATCTTTAGAAAAAACCCAGGATGGTGCAGGTGTAATTGAAACCCCCTCTTTTGCATAAAACTCCTGGTTTGCCTTATAGGAACAAGCAACTTGCAATCCAAGAACGGCCAACAGAAGGAGAGTGAAGATACGTGGAAAATACATAGAAAACTCCATTTATTATCTCCATCGGATGAACCCAAATCCTATAGAGCATAAGGGGCAATAACAAGCAAACAAGAAATTTTCAGGCAACGTAAATTCAGACAAGATGGGTTAAAAACAGGACAAAAAAAAGAGCCTTATTGCTAAGGCTCTTTTTTATTTAAAATTTATGGTGCGGACGGAGAGACTCGAACTCTCACACCTTGCGGCGCCAGAACCTAAACCTGGTGTGTCTACCAATTTCACCACGTCCGCGTTGCTTCAAAATACAGAAGCGATTCTACTTGCTTGTTTCCCAACAACTAACCGATTGATTTTCAAACGAATATCGAACTTATCAACCAGCCTTGTGCGAGAAGGGTGCGAATTGTGCCATAGAGATGGCACAGGTTCAACCCATAGATATATTAATGCTAAAAATAACTCGCTCACTGCTAGAACTCAGCGCTGGTTTCGCGCTGCCGCCCTACCAGAGCGACAAATTCAACATGCCAGGAAGCTAACAGCGTCATATCCACTGCGACCAATGCGGGTGCAGGGTCGATGTTTACCAGTTTGATAATGCTGGCGCTCTCTTCCGATTCCCGCTCTATCTTCGCCTCCACCGTCGCTACAGAGAGCACGGGCACCGACCACAGGGTTTCGTAGTAGCTGTGCAGCTGCCCTAACCAGGCGCCCTTATTCTCGCGCAATGCTATCAATTCATCGGCCTCTGCCGGATGCTTCTTCGCCAGGCGGAAAGCCTCAGCCAAATCTGACTCAGTAGCTATGCCCGCGCTCTGCTTCAGGCCATAGGTCTCGGCGATTTCACGAAGGTAATGACGATAGGCGCAGACCAGGTGAAAGACGACCGCCTCCTGCAGCGCGGCAAGGTGTATAGGCACCAGCGGGCTATCGCCAGCACTCGTCAGCAGCGCTCTGGCCTGTGCCAGCTTCTGGTTGACGCGGGTGAGGGAAATATTGGCCATGATTAAAAAGCCTGCAACTTAAAGAGAAAATGGGCAATGACTCGGAGAGTCATTGCCCAGCTAAAAGTAAAACATCAACGCGGGATTATTTTTCCGAAGCCTTCCACTTGCCGCCTTCGTAAAATGCTTTCCATCCCGTCGCCTTGCCATCCACTTCCGTCTGCACATACTGCTCTTTGGTTTTGCGGCTGAAACGCACAATGGTTTTGATTCCATTGGGATCAGTTACAGGCGCAGACAACAGGAAATGATATTTGGGGTCGAGCTGGTCTTTCACCATCAGCAGCTCAGCCACCAGCGGTGCGCGGGTTTCGCGATTTTTGGGGAACTGACTGGCAGCGAGGAATAATCCCGCAGCGCCGTCGCGCAGCACATAATGATCGTCCACCTTTTCGCAGCGCAGATCCGCCATCACAATCGGGTCCACCTTCGGCGGTGCAGCCTCGCCACTTTTCAACAGCTTGCGGGTATTCTTGCACTCTGCGTTGGTGCAACCGAAATATTTGCCAAAACGACCGGTCTTCAATTGCATCTGACTGCCGCATTTATCGCATTCGATTGAGGGACCTTCATAGCCTTTCAGCTTGTAGGTGCCCTGCTCCACTTCATAACCTGGACAATCGGGGTTATTGCCGCAGATATGCAGCTTGCGCGATTCATCCAGCAGATAGGAATCCATCGCCGAGTTGCACAATTTGCAGCGATGGCGATTGCGCAGCTGCCGCGATTCCGCCTCTTCATCTGCATCAGCATCCACAGCCTCATCACCGGAGACCAGGTTCATGGTGTGCTTGCAGCGCTCCTTTGGCGGCAATGCATAGCCGGAGCAGCCGAGGAAGACACCGGTAGTACCCGTGCGAATCTGCATATGGCGACCGCAAACACTGCAGGGAATATCGGTTTCCGTGGGATCGTTGGCACGCATGCCTTTGACCGCACTGGAAGCGGATTTCAATTTTTTGCTGAAGCCCGCATAGAATTCGTCGAGCAGGTTGCGCCAGTTTTTACCGCCCTGGGCCACCACATCCAGCGACTCCTCCATATTGGCGGTGAAGCTGTAGTCCATCAAATCATCAAAACTTTCCACCAGGCGCTCGGTGACTATATCGCCCATTTTTTCTGCGTAGAAGCGGCGATTTTCAACTCGCGCATAACCGCGCTCCTGAATCGTGGAGATAATGGCCGCATAAGTAGAAGGGCGACCGATTGCGCGCTTCTCTAACTCTTTTACCAAGCTCGCTTCTGTATAGCGTGCGGTGGGTTTGGTGAAGTGCTGGTTTGGATTGACCTTGATCAAGGGCAATACCTGCCCCACTTTCATATCGGGCAGCACCACATCTTCATCTTTCTTGGCAATTTGCGGCAACACCTTGGTGAAGCCGTCAAAACGCACCACACGGCCGCGAGTGCGCAACTCAAACTCACCCGCTTTCACCACCACACTGGTACTGGTATATTCCGCCGGACTCATCTGACAGGCGACAAACTGCTGCCAGATCAAGGCATAGAGACGCTCGGCATCGCGCTCCATCGCAGAGAGGTTATTGGGCAGCACACTGACACTGGAGGGGCGAATCGCCTCATGCGCTTCCTGGGCTCCTTCTTTGCTGGAGTAGACCACAGGACTCTCAGGCAGGTAGCGCTTGCCATAATTTTCAACAATGTAATCGCGGCAGGCATCCACTGCATCTTTGCTCAAATTGGTTGAGTCGGTACGCATATAGGTGATATAGCCAGCCTCATACAGGCGCTGCGCCATCATCATGGTTTTCTTCACCCCAAAGCCCAGGCGCGTGCTCGCGGCCTGCTGCAGGGTAGATGTGATAAAGGGGGCTGAAGGCTTGGATTGGGTCGGCTTGTCTTCGCGGCTGCTGACCGTAAAAGTCGATTGCTTCAAGCTGTTTACCGCAGCCATGGCCTGGGCTTCGTTGATTGGCTTGAAAGCTTCATCGCCCTGCTTTTTGACTTCAAAGGGAACCTGCTGGGCCTTGCCTGCCTGGAGGTCGGCAAATACTGTCCAGTACTCTTCCGGGATAAATGCGCGGATTTCGCGCTCGCGCTCAACCACCAGGCGCACTGCAACCGATTGCACTCGTCCGGCAGAGAGGCCTCGGGCCACCTTCTCCCATAGCAATGGCGACACCATATAACCGACAACGCGATCGAGGAAACGCCGCGCCTGCTGCGCATCGACACGGTTCTGGTCGATACGGCCAGGATTTTGAAACGCGTTCTGGATAGCCGTTTTGGTAATTTCATTGAATACCACACGGCGATAGCGATCGCCATCGCCGCCAATGGCCTCGCGCAAATGCCAGGCAATCGCCTCTCCCTCTCTATCCAAGTCGGTTGCGAGATAGATGGTATCGGCTTTTTCAGCGAGCTTTTTCAGCTCATCCACCACTTTTTCCTTGCCGGGGAGGATTTCATAATGGGCCGCCCAATTGTGCTCGGGATCTATGCCCATGCGATTGATCAGCTGAGTTTTGCTTTTCTTGGCTTGGTAGGTGGCCTTCTCTTCTGCCGACATTTTGCGGGTCGCAGCCGCTTGCTTGGCTCGCTCTTTCGCGTCCACGGGCTTGGCACCACCGCTGGTAGGTAAATCGCGGATATGGCCGATACTGGATTTAACAATAAAATCACTGCCAAGATACTTGTTGATGGTTTTTGCTTTGGCGGGTGATTCTACAATAACTAAGGATTTGCCCATGTTTAAAGTGTCTTTTCGTCTATGTAGGGTGCTTGGTAAAAGCCCAATGTAGTGCAAAGCATAGCCACTAAATGGCTAGTTCGCCGCAAGAGGTGCGCATATATAAGACCTGAGACAGCTACGGTCAAGTAAATGTTCGCTATGCACCTATTTAAGGCAGAAACTACGGCAGGCCAAACCAGATAGACTATAAATTGAGCAAATTAGAGTTTATTCTTTTAATATCATTGAGTTACTTTACAAATTGTCACTTGTGAACCATAACTATATGGCGCGTTTACCCTATTCACACTAGGCAGGCCTCAAGTACATGCTCGCCCTGATTCTTTTTTTGATTGCGTCAATTGCGACCCTTGCGGTTATCAGCTTCCTCACCCGAACCGAGGAAAAGGAGCGCATTCGCCGCCAAAGCCAAAGGAAAATGAAGATCCAGGCTGAATCCATGATAGAAATCATCAGTTGCCTGGAACAGATCACGCCCACCAGGATGATACCCAAGCTTATCAACGACGAAGTCATTAACCTACTGACCGCCATATCGCAGTTGGACAAATCACCTCCCCCCCACCTGTTGAGCACTATAGAGCGCGCACAGCTGCGTTCGAAAGAGTTGATGAATAGCCAGAATAAAGCCAAGATCAGTTACCACAAGGAAAGCGATAGCCAAATCAAGTATGCGCAATTCCAACTGGGCGAAGGCGTTAAGGTGCTGCGTCAGTTACATACCAAAAGTATTATCACCGATAGCGAGCTGAGCAGCTATGAATCAGAGCTCTCATGGGCCTCTCTGATGGTGGGACTCGCCTCGCAAATTGCCCAGGGCCAGGAGTTCGCAGCACTGGGGGATAACAGCACTGCCCAGGAATATTTCAAGAAAGCCCAGCAGACTTTACTGCAATCAGTGCATCAGGACAGCCGCCGGCAGAGTATGATCAAAGAGCTGGACGAAATGATCGCAGGCACACGCCGGGCGATGAGCAAGCATCTGCTAGCAGAGCAATCTACCCTTGCGCCTGCTGCAGCTTTTTAAGCGCTTCCAGCAATGACATAATCTGTTCCAGCGCCGGCTCACCGCCCTTTTCTCGCCAAAAAACGCAAATGCCTTTGCTTCCGGCACTCACCGCCATCACCGATTCATGCAAGAGTGGCAACTGCCGCTCCAGCAATTGCTGCTCCCCCTGACTCGCACGCACATCACCCTGCCAGGCCCAGCGCTGTAAAAAATGTATCTCATGCGGGTAGTTGGCGCGCAACAACAGCCAATCTGTTTCGCTATCACTGGCTGGCGGATAAAAGTACACTGGAATAGGTGCTGGCGCTTCCAACTCCCCAGCTTGCTGTGGCAAGTTTTTAATCGAGAAACTTATGCCTTTTGCCGCCGCGAGACTGCGCAATTGCTCTTTGTTTCTTTGTGCGGGACTGGGTCGCATCATCAGTATGGGACCGACAACCAATGCAATCACAACAATCATTACCAGGCTAAACACTAACATGGGTATCTCCTGCAAAACTGGATAGCTATTGAATTTTTGTCTAGGCTTTTATTATGATCCAGGGATTCGCTAACGCCTTGCGGCCGGAGATACCCTATGAACACTGAACCCTGTTTATACCGCCATATCCTTGTCGGCCTGGATTTATCGGACGAAGCGCCGCTGGTGCTGCACAAGGCCGCCAGGATTGCTCAAGCCTGCGCTGCGCGAATCAGTATTGCCCATGTACTCGAACCTATCAGCTTTGCCTATGGTGGCGATATGCCGGTGGATCTTTCCGAGGTTGAGCATCTGCAACTGCAAAATGCGCAACAGTTCTTACAAAACCTGGCTCAGAATAGCCCCGTGCCGATCCAGCAACAGCATGTGCTGGTAGGTCAGGCGGCAAGCGAATTGCACTATCTGGCGCAGCAGGAAGGTGCCGATTTGATTATTATTGGCAGCCACGGTCGCAAGGGTATTGCGCTCTTGCTGGGCTCAACCCCCAACAGTGTCCTGCACGGGGCAACCTGTGATGTGCTGGCCGTGTGGGTGCAGGGCAATAGCGCTAATAACTGAGTTATTACTACTCGCCCTGCTGCATATCCTCCAGCTCTGCCCAACGCTCAAAACAGGTTTCCAATTGCAGTTCAGCCTGGGCCAGGGCCTGCAATTTTTCCTCTCGCAATTTTACTGCCTGAGAGTAAAAATCCGGCTGGGCTATCTGCTCTTTCAACACCTCCACTGATTGCTCCAGAGCCTCTATTTGCCTAGGCAACTCATCGAATTCCCTTTGCAATTTATAGCTTAATTTTTTGCCGCGCGATGGCGGCTGGGCTGCAGGAGTCGCGCTCACGGGAGCCGCTTTCTCCGCTGCAGCGGCGGGGGCGACCTCTGCCGCATCCGCCTCTGTCCACTTGCCACCCTGGCGAATCCAATCGTCGTAACCGCCGACGTATTCCAGCACATTGCCGCGCCCTTCGAATGCTATAACACTGCTGACAATATTGTTGAGGAAAGCGCGGTCGTGGCTGACCAGCAGCACTGTGCCCTGATAATCGGTGAGAATCTCTTCCAGCAGTTCCAGGGTTTCAACATCCAAGTCATTGGTAGGCTCATCGAGCACCAGCAGGTTTGCGGATTTACTGAACAGCTTGGCCAGCAACACCCTGTTGCGCTCCCCACCCGATAGTGCGCGCAACGGCGTGCGTGCGCGCTCGCCGCTAAATAAAAAATCGCTCAGATAGGAAAAGATATGCTTGGACTTGCCCTCTATCTCAATAAAGTCACGCCCCTCGGCAACATTGTCCACCGCGCTTTTATCCAGATCCAACTGATCGCGCAATTGATCGAAATAAGAGACTGTCAGATTGGTGCCCAGGCGCACTGACCCCGCTTGCGGTTGCAATTCACCGAGAATCAATTTCAGCAGTGTGCTTTTGCCAGCACCATTGGCCCCCACCAGGCCAATGCGGTCTCCACGAACAATAGTCGCAGAGAAATTTTTGACAATCGGTTTGTTACCCCACGAATAGGATACATTATTCAACTCGGCCACCAGCTTGCCCGATGATTCGCCAGTCGCCAGGGCGAAATTGGCCTTGCCAATCACTTCGCGGCGCTGTGCGCGGACATTGCGCAATTCTTTCAGCGCGCGCACGCGACCTTCATTGCGAGTGCGCCGGGCTTTGATGCCCTGGCGAATCCAGACCTCTTCCTCAGCCAATTTTTTATCGAACAATTCATTGTGGCGAGCCTCTTCCGCCAATGCCTGTTCGCGGTAGACCAGGTAACTGGCGTAATCGCCCGACCAATAGCGCAAATGGCCGCGATCCAGCTCGACAATATGGGTGGCCAGGTTCTGCAGCAGCGAGCGGTCGTGGGTGATAAATACCAGGGCGCCATTGAAACTCAACAGTTGCTTTTCCAGCCAATCAATGGCGGCAATGTCCAAATGGTTGGTGGGCTCATCGAGCAGCAACACATCCGGCTCCAGCACCAGCGCGCGCGCCAGAGCCACGCGGCGGCGCCAGCCGCCGGAGAGCTCACGCATATATTTGTCCGCAGGCAAATCCAGTCGCGTTAAAATAGCCTCCACTCTCTGCTGCATAGTCCAGCCATCGCGCGCCTCGATAGCCTGCTGCAGGATTTGCATGCGCGCTAAAACTTCCTCGCTGAATTCGCTTCCGTGGGCGAGGTGATGGTATTCACTGAGAATATCGCCCAGTCCGGGAAATGCACTGGCGACAGAGTCGAATACCAGGCGATCATCGGCATCGGGCAGATCCTGTTCCAGGCACGCAATGCGAATGCCACTCTGCAGAATCACATCGCCTTTATCCAAATCCACTTCACCGGCAATCACTTTTAACAAGCTGGATTTGCCTGTGCCATTGCGGCCGATCAGACACAGGCGCTGGCCCTTTTCAACCACCAGTTCCACACTGTCCAACAGAACCTGGAGGCCGTAACTTAAATACGCTTTTTCAATTTTGATTAACGACATAACAATAGGTGATTTACAAGTAATAGATAAAAATCGATGCGCGAAATCGTCAGATCGCGCGATTATTTTTTTAACAGGACCAACGTGGTTCCACTCAAGATATCATGCAGCATCTTGCCCTGGGGATGAATCAGCTTGCACCAGTAGCCAAATCCCAACAGCAGCAGCGATACTATGGCGGCAAGGCTGCGGATCAGGCATTGTTTATAATGGGGCAATTGATAGGTACGCGCATCGAGCACCTGGAACTTCCAGGTTTTCATACCCAGGGTCTGGCCAAACCTGCGCCAGAAAAAAGCATAAAAAGACACCAGCACAGCAAACCATCCCAGAGTGACCAGACTGCCCGACAAGATTCCCCAGTGATGCCGCTGCCCAACTTCCGGCTGCCCCTCTATGGCCACCCGCAGGCCAACCACCAATGCGCCGTAGGCAATACTGACAGCGGCCAGCAACAGGCTGTCATAGACCATAGCGGCAAAGATCCGCAGCAGGCCGGGAGATTCATACAGGGGGGCCGGAGCCGGTTGAGATTCTTTCATAGTCGACGCATATTGATCTGTTGATATTTTCATTTGCAATCCGCGCGAATCAGCACCTCCGCGCTATGGCGACAAGCCTACCAGAAACGAAAAAGGCCTGCATTTCTGCAGGCCTCTCTCAATTTTTAGCGATTCGCTTTGTTTGGTACCAGTGGTCGGACTCGAACCGACACGCTTTTAAGGGCGCGGGATTTTGAATCCCGTGTGTCTACCAATTTCACCACACTGGCAAAGTGGGGCGCATTATATCAATAAGTTTTCCCTCGTCAACCTTAATTTTTGGCTTTTCAGCCCAGCCATAAGCCCCCTGCCCCGATTGGCCTTTTGCCTGTGGAGTTACACTGCGCGGAGGTATTGATCATCAGTCAAACTGCATATCCTTCGGCACTGGGATATTGCGCGGGTATTTGGGCCGCTCGCCGCGACCGCGGCGATAGTTGCGCAACTGGAAGACATAAGCCAGCACCTGGGCCACTGCAAGGTAGAGGCCAGCGGGAATTTCCTGATCCAGTTCCGTGGTATGGAAAATCGCGCGCGCCAGCACCGGCGACTCAATGATTTCAATCTTGTGGGCCTTGGCGATTTCGCGAATTTTTAACGCAATATTATCGCCACCTTTGCCAAGCATAATCGGTGTGGCCATGGTTTGCGGATCATACTTAAGGGCCACCGCGTAGTGAGTCGGGTTGGTGATAACCACATCGGCCTGGGGGATATTGGCCATCATGCGCCGCTGTGCCATCTCCCGCTGCAACTGGCGGATGCGGCCTTTGACTTCCGGCTTGCCATCGCTATCCTTGGATTCGTCCCGGACTTCCTGCTTGGTCATTTTTAATTTCTTGGAGTATTCGTAGAGCTGCCAGGGTATATCTACCGCTGCAATCAAAATGGTGGTGGCCGACAGGGCTATGGTGGCAACAATACTGATATGGGCGGAATGCAGTATCGCCACATTCACATCCTCATCGCTCAGGCGAAACATTTCCTGGGCATAAAATTTCAGAATTAAAATAGTCGCGCCCAAAATCACGGCGACTTTAGCAAGCGCTTTGACCAGTTCAACAACGGCATGCGGCCCAAACATGCGCTTGAGTCCCGACATAGGGTTCATGCGGCTGAATTTGGGCAGGAGTGCATCGCCGCTGAAGAGAAGGCCACCCAATCCCACCGGGCCGGCAATCGAAGCCAGCAGCATCAAGGCAAAAAATGGCATCATGCTGACCATGCCTTCAAAAATGGCGCTGGCCAAATGGCCGATCATGGCATTGGGGTCGAAGATGGCCTGCCGCGTCAAGGTGAAGCAGGCCTGCGTCAGCCCCATAAGCCGCGAGAACATAAAATCGGCAAAATAATATAAACCTATGGAACCCAGCAGCAGCACCACCGAGGTGGTAAGGTCGCGCGAGCGGGGAATCTGCCCCTCTTCGCGCGCCTTCTCAAGTTTTCGGCCACTGGCCTCTTCCGTCTTTTCCTGGCTATCGTCTTCTGACATCAGGGCACCTCGACGAGAACACGAACAGCAGTTAAGCCCTCTTCAATAATATTATTGAAAACCGGCAGGAAGTTGGAAAGCGAAATCCACATCAGCAGATAACCAAACAAAATCGTAATAGGCATACCCACGGTAAATACGTTCATCTGCGGAGCCGAACGGCTCATTACACCGAAGGACATATTGACTATCATCAGCGAGGTCAACAGCGGTAGCGAGAGCAGCAGGCCCGTGGCAAACATCCAGGAAAACATGCTGACAATATGCATATAGTGCTGCGGCAACAGCCCCTCCCCGCCCACGGGAAAACTGGCAAAGCTATCGACGATCATTTGGATAACTACCAGATGACCATTGACCGATAAAAACAGCAGGGTTGACAGCAATAAATAGAATTGCGAAATAACGGTTACACTCAATCCGCTGGAAGGATCGTTTTGCGCGGCGAAACCAAGACCCAGTTTGAGCGCGACAAACTGGCCGACCAAAATAAAAATATGCAGCACAATCTGCATGGAAAAACCGAGGGCCAAACCAATCACCACCTCCTTGACAATCATTAACATCCCCTCCAGGGACATAAAGGACACAGTGGGAGCATTGGGCAACAGCGGCACCACCAGCAAGGTGGTAAAGAGTGCGAGGGCAATGCGGATGCGCGGAGGCACGGTGCGCGCACCAACCACAGGTATGGCAAAATAAAAAACGCTGATACGAATCAGCGGCCACAGATACTGGCCTATAAACTGATTCAACTGCGCTTCACTTACGACCAGTTCTTGCATATATCAGTCAGCTAGCCGATCAAATAGGGGATATTGGTATACAATCGCGTAAACAGATCGGTAAATTTGGTAATGATCCAGGGGCCCGCCACCATCATGGTGGCAATGGTCATAATCAAACGCGGCAGAAAGCTGAGCGTCTGTTCGTTGATCTGGGTAGCGGCCTGAAACATACTGACCAGCAGACCCACCACCAGGCTGGGCCCGACAATCACCATCACCATCAGCATGATCAGGTAGAACGCATCGGCAAATAAATCCATCACCACTTCAGGGGTCATTGCACTCTCCTCCTCTAAACACCGTAACTGGCAGCCAAGGTGCCGACGATCATCGCCCAGCCATCGACCAGCACAAACAGCATAATTTTGAACGGCAGTGAAATAATCAATGGCGATAGCATCATCATACCCATCGCCATAAGCACGCTCGACACCACAATATCTATCACCAGAAAAGGGATAAAAATAATAAAGCCAATTTGAAACGCAGTTTTCAGCTCACTGATAATAAATGCCGGAATTAAAATACTGAAAGGCGTCTGCTCCGGGCTGGCAATAGGGGGCTGCTTGGCGATGCCGACAAACAGGCCTATATCAGATTCGCGCGTCTGCGCCAGCATAAATGCATGCACAGGGGCCGAGGCTTTCTCTATCGCCTCATTGGCGGTTATTTTTTGATTGATATAAGGCTGCAGGGCATCCTGGTTAACCTTATTGAATACCGGCTGCATAATAAAAAAGGTGAGGAACAAAGCCAGGCCAATCAATATCTGGTTGGAGGGCGACTGCTGTAAACCCAGGGCCTGACGCAAAATCGAAAAAACAATAATGATACGGGTGAAGGACGTCATCATCATCAACATCGCCGGCAAAAACGTCAGCATGGTCATAATGCCGAGGATTTGCAGGGTCACCGTATATTCCTGGGTGCCGTCCTTATTGGTTTTGACTGTCATTGCAGGCAGTCCGGGAAGCGCAGGAATAGCACCCAGGCTGCTGGCTGAGGTCGAGACCAGGGGCAACTGGTTTTGATTGGCCGGAGCCGTTTGCGCAAGCGTGTTTAGAGAAAGCAGGGCCAATAACAGCACCCAGCAATATCGCCATTGATGAAGGGTTTTGCACAGGGCTATCGCATGAGAGTTTTTGAGCAACATATCTGACCCTTACTCTTTTATATTCTTATGTTCAGGAGGCTGGGTATTGCCCGAAGTTTTCTGCTGCAATATGGCCATTAATTTCTGGCTGAAATCGGAGCTGGCAGTAGAGCCTGAAACAGCCGTATTCTTTTCTGCTGTGAGCACGGGCTCGGCAAATACATGCAGAGTATTGATCTGGGCCGCAGTGACCCCCAATAGTATTTGCGTACCGCCAACATCCACCAGCAGCAGCCGCTCGCGCGTTCCCAAAGGCATGGAGGAAAGCATTTTGATGGTGGAATTCTGCATAAATCCACCCTGACTGAAGCGTTTCACAAACCAGGACAAGCCATAGATCAAACCTAGAATCAGCAGTAGCCCGCCCATCAGATTGGCCAGTTGCGAGCTGGTGCTAAGCTTGGGCGCTGGGGTCAATGCGGGTTTGCCGGGCGTTGTAACTGGCGCAGCAACAGGTGATTGGGCTGCCGCGACGAGGGCTGTATTCACCTCTGCCGCAGATTGGACTTCATTGTCCGCACGCGGGGCGCTGGAAAAAAAAACACCTGCAAAACAACACAACAACAGCATAAAGTAAAAGCCGCTAGTTTTATGCCCGTCATTGCCACTAGTTATTTTCATGATCTGGCCTTGAGAATAGGCTGTGGGCCTCGCTACCCACAGCTGAGAATAAATCTGTCGGATTAACGCAATTTTTTAATCCGCTCTGCAGGGCTGATAACATCAGTGACCCGAATGCCGAATTTTTCATTGACCACAACCACTTCGCCGTGAGCGATCAATGTACCATTGACCAATACATCCAAAGGCTCACCGGCCAGGCGATCCAGTTCGATCACCGAGCCCTGATTCAATTGCAATAGGTTGCGGATAGTGATGGAAGTGCGCCCTACTTCCATAGAAATAAAAACCGGAATATCTAAAATCACATCCAATTCAGGATTGACATTGACCTTGGTATTTTCATTATGCAATTCTTCGAAGGCGACCGGATTGACCGCTTCTGCTTGAGCGATAATCTCGTCAGCGTCCGCCTGCTCCGCCATAGCGGCAGCCCAATCGTCCGCCATACTGTCTTGATCAATATCATCTGCCATTACTTACTCCTCATTTACCGAGCACGCTCATATGGGAGCGATCTACCAGTTCTTTAATTTTTAATGCGAGATTGCCGCGCGATTGGCCTATCTGGGTCTTGAACATGGGCACACCATTGGCGGTGAGTATATGGAAATCGGGAAACTCTATGGGAATCACATCGCCCGCCCGTAGATCCACTATATCGCGCAGGGTAATTTCGCGACGGACAACATCGCACTCAATTTCCACTTTTGCATCCAGCACATCTTCGCGCAGAGCCTTCAACCAGCGCTCATCCTGATCATCACTATCGGTTTGCAAACCCGAGTCCAGCACTTCGCGCAGGGGCTCGATCATCGCGTAGGGCATGGTGATATGCATCTCGCCACCGCCGCCATCCAGCTCTATATGGAAAGTACTCACTACTACCGCTTCACTGGGGCTGACAATATTCGCCAGCGATGGATTCACCTCTGAATTGACGTATTCAAAGTTAATATCCATCACGGTTTTCCAGGCTTCTTTCAAATCGATAAAACCCTGATTCAGCACCATCTGCACTACGCGCAATTCTGTCGGAGTAAATTCGCGACCTTCAATTTTTGCGTGCCTGCCATCGCCGCCAAAAAAATTGTCAACCAGCTTGAATACCAGTTTTGCATCGAAAATAATCAGCGCTGTGCCGCGCAAGGGGCGCAACTTGACCATATTCAAACTGGTGGGAACATAAAGGGTGTGAACGTATTCGCCAAACTTCTGAATTTGTACCCCGCCCACAGAGACATCGGCCGTGCGTCGCAGAAGATTGAACATACTGATGCGGGTGTAGCGGGCAAAGCGCTCGTTGATCAGCTCCAGGGTCGGCATGCGCCCGCGCACAATACGATCCTGGCTGGTAAGATCGTAAGCTCTGGCCGCGCCTGGCGCGACATCCGAGCTGGTGTCTATGTCGCCATCATCAACGCCATGCAGGAGCGCATCAATCTCGTCTTGCGATAATAGATCTTGCACAGGGCTACCCTTTATTGCATTACAAAATTGGTAAACAGCACTTGTTCAATATTAGCGCCGTCTCTACCGTGTTCTTTCTTGAAGGCCTCTTTCTCTTTGGCCGACATTCGCGCATAGGCATCTTCCTGCTCTTTAGCGAGAATTTCCTGCACAGCTTCAAGCGCTGCCTCACGCAACTTTTCTTTGCCCTCAACCGTTTGTAGATCGTCAAACACCTGACTGCTCAATAGCAGTACCAGGCTGTTGCGCACGGCGGGCATGTGCAGCTCCAGGGTTTTTAACAGACCCGGATCGCGATACATAAAGGTCAGCTCGGTCTGCAGGAAACGCTGCCGACCATTGACGTCGTAGTTCACCGTAAAATTGGGTTTGAGCGGGTAGTAAATAGCAGCGGCCTCAGCGCCATGCTCACTGGACGCTGTTTCTTCCTCCGCCTCCTCGCTCGACTTGGCGGGCGATAAAAACTTCAGAGCGCCAATGGTGCCGCCCACTGATACAACCACCAGCAATACAGCTATACCGATAATCATGATCAGTTTCTTTTTTGATCCCGAAGCTTCACCCTCGGGAGCCTTAGCTTTCTTATCTGCGGCCATGTCAAAACTCCGTCACTTTCTTACGCTAAATAGGTTTGAGCAATAGCTATGCCAGCTATCGTTCATTGAAGAGTAGCAGCGGATTAGTTGTTTGCGAGGAATAAAAGGCAACTAGATGCACTTTTTAATGCATATGGTTGCCGCTTATGGAGGGAAGTGAATACAAGACAAACGAAATGGTTAAACAAGCTTCATTATTCTGCTGGGCATACACCCAACCGGGTTCAGGCGTAGTGATCCACCAGCCGTTGCTGGGTGATGGTCGAGACTGCCACTACCTCCTCCTCATCTTCCTGATGCCCACCGCCACTGCCCTGCCGCTGAGATTCTCCGTCGCCCTGCTGGCGCTGGAAAGATCTGTCCGAGACATCGACATTGACGAGATTCAACCCCTGCTCGTTAAACATATCGCGCAGGCGCCCGAGGCTCTGGTCGAGGGCCTCGCGCACGCCGGCGTGGTGGCTGGTAAAGCTCACTGTCGCCTGTTCCTGCTGGACGCTGACCTTGACCTGCATAGGGCCGAGTTCCGGCGGATCCAGCCTTATTTCGGCAGACTGGACATTTTGCGCGGCGAGCCACAAAACCTTTTCGCCGACAGCCTGGCTCCAGTTTGGCTGCCCGAGTGCCACTGGCACCGCAGTTTGCACAACGAAGCTCCGCGCTGCAGGAGATTGCGTCTCCAGGCGAGCCAGCGATTCCAGTGGCGATGCGGCAGCTACAGGTGCGGCACCATTGGTTTTATCCTGAGCCTGCGCGTCCGGCTGGGCTCCGTCTCCCGAGGCATTATTGCCAGCATTGCCTGTCATCGCCTGGAGCATTTTTTCAAACAGCGCCTTGGTATCATTGGCAACCGCTGACTGGCTATCGCTCTCGTCCGCCGAGGCTTCAACGTCGAGCTGAAGCTCCGGGGCAGCGCCGGCCTGTGCAGTGTTTTTAAGCGGCACAGCTGCACCCGTAACAAGAATTTCAGCATCTGGCTCTGTGCCCGCAGCAGCCGAAGCAGCATTAGCCAGAGGCCCCAGGGCAGCAGTGGCGTCAACAGTTTCAACCATCGGAGCTTGAACCTCACCCTGATCGTCCAGGGCTAAAAGCTGAGAAGTGGTACCGGCAGCGGGTTCCCCTACAACTTCCGCAACAAGCTCACCTTCCTCAACCAGGGAGCCAGTCGTCACCTCTAGGGATAACGGCAAACTCGGCAAAACAGCCGCTGTATCCGTGGTTAAACCAGGATCCGTGACAAGTAGAACTCCTTCGCTCTCGGTATCGCTGGTCTCTTCCGGCTTGTTGCGAGCAGGCTCAGCCTTTTCTGCGGCGGCGACTTGGGGTTTTTCTGCCTTGGCTGAGCGCCGCGCGGCACAATCGTTATTATCGCCTGCCGTTTTAGCGTCTTTGTCCGCGGCGGCCAACTTCTTGGCCGGCCGCTCTTTTGGCTTTATATCCTGCTCTGTGCGCGCGCCGTCCAGGGCTTTTTTAAATTCAGCTTTTGCAGTATCTGCCTCCCCTTTGCGCGGGGAACTGGATTGAGTCGCGGGCTGTGCCGCGACGGTCGGTAAAAGATTGCTAAACGCCGAACTGCTATTCATTGCCACTGCTCCTGTATCACAGCGGCAAACACTTGCCGCTTTTGCGTGAAAATAGGGTTAATTAGAGAGATCTAACAAGACAGGAGCAAACTGAATGCCAATATGGCGGAGGGGAAAAACAAAAGCGCGTTAAATAAGGATTTCCTGCAACATTTTTTGCACAAGGGCAAATTCGTTTTCAACAACATCAATGCTGCTGCCCAATACAGCAAAGTTTTCCTGCAGGCTATCGCGCTCCAGCGCCGCGCACAAGCCTGCCAGATGCAGGGCTCCGAGATTACTGCAGCTGCCTTTGAAGCTGTGCGCTGCTCGGCGTACGCCATCGCTGTCCTTAATGGCGACAGCATTGCGCAGGGTGGAAATACGACTATGTGAATCCTGAAAATAGGTTTCTACTAAAAACCTGAAATCATCTTCCATGATATCTTTCAAGGTGTTGATGACATCGTAATCAAGATGTTGGTCGCTTATCATTTTCAATTCCTGCCACTAGGTGAATGAATTTCGGCTGCAGGGCAATCATCAAACCATTGTGGATTGCTCTTATTCCTAAATTCCGTTCAATGTTGCTCCCGCTAATCATCATTGATCCATTCAAAAACAACTTCAACTTTATTGCCATTGCCAAAATAGCGAACCGATTTGCACAGGCGTTCCACCAGAGAAATGCCGCGACCACTGTAGCCCTGAGTCGAAAGCTCTCTGCCGCGCATGGATTCAAAATCGAATCCCGCACCACTGTCCTCAACGCAAAGACGCAGTGTGCCCCCGTCAATCGTGGAGGAATAGGTGAAATGTATACGCACATAGCCCTCCCTTATTTCGTTGAGCAGGCGCTCGCGCTCGACATAATACTGCAGGAAGCCTTCTGGCGATTGTTTCAGGTTTGCACTCAAGCCCAAAACCCCATGCTCCAGGGCGTTGGAATAAAGCTCTGCCAATATAGTGTAAAGGCTGCCGCTAAAACTGCGCAATTCAGGCACATCCATCAAGATATTGAGCAGGAAGGGCAGCGGGTCAAATACTTTGAAACTGCTGGGCTGCACTTCGAAATGCATATCCCAGACTATCGGCGATGCCTCGCGCGGAATACTCACATGTTCGGATTTGTGATTCTCATAGACCGGTGCCTCCATTTTTATTTCGACCATTGACAGGTCGTCATCCTGCTCGCCGGTGCCCACAAAGGATTTCACACTATTGAGTATCTGGTCGAAAATATTGTCAGGGTCCTGCCGATCTACGAACAGAGCGTGCAAGCGCTCCTCGCCAAACATTTCACCCGCTGGATTGCGCGCTTCATGAATACCATCAGACCACATAAAAATTTTATCGCCAGCGTCCAATTCCAGCACCTGGATATCGTCTTTAAAACTCTTGTCCGCCAGCACACCCAAAGGCAAATGGGTCGAGCGCAAATGTATCAGGCTAGCATCTTTTTTGCGATAGACTACACCGGCGGGCAGGCCGCCATTCCAGATTTTCAAACGGTTGCGGCGAAAATTCAAATCCAGGATGGTCGCACAGCAAAACAGTCCCACAGGTAGAATGGATTTTAATTTCTTGTTGATTTCGCGCAACACATCCGGCATCGAAAAGCCCTTGTAGACCATGCCGTAGAAAGTGGATGCCAGGGGCATTGCGCCTATCGCCGCCGGTAGCCCGTGACCGGTAAAATCCCCCAGCAACACCATCATATTGCCATTGGGGCGAATCGCCGCAACCATAATGTCGCCATTGAATACCGCCAGCGAGGAGAGAAAGTAGCGCACATTGCTGGCATTCAGGCAACCGCTGTGAGCGACATTATCAAACACCTGCTTGGCAACTGATTGCTCCTGCATAAGTCGCATATGGTGCTGCGCCAATTGGTCGCGCTGACTGAGCATGGTGGTGTGCAAACCGCGCATGCGGTTGAAGGATTTTATTTTGGCCTTGAGGATAACGCGATTGTAGGGTTTGGAGAGAAAATCATCGCCGCCGGCATCCAGGCAATGCACCAGTGAGTCGGTATCCTGTAGCGAGGTGAGAAAAATAATGGGGACCAAATGCTCGCCTGCCAGCAATTTTATCTGTCGCGCTGCATCAAACCCATCCAGCTCCGGCATAAGCGCATCAAGCAAAACAATATCGGGATTCTGCTCCTTAAACAGCGCGACTGCTTCCAGGCCGTTTCTGGCAGAGCAGACTTGATGCCCCTCTTTGCGCAAGATGGTTTCAAGGATCATGCGATCCGAATCCGTATCGTCGGCGACAAGAATCTTTAGGCTAAGGGTATCAGTCATAACCACTGTTTCCACTGACTATCCGTGCTGGTAGGTTTGGCTATCATTCGCCACTGCGAACAACGGGGGCAATAGCTATTGAATAACAAATAACTGCTCGAAGTTGGAAATCAATAAGATCTTTTTCACATCCGTTGAACAATTGACTATTTCAATGTTAGATCTATCCCCGCCGGCATGGTCGCGCAACAGTAGTAGCATTCCCAGGGCCGAGCTATCCAGGTAGGAGGTATTTTGCAGATCGACGCAGTAATGGCTGGGCGCCTTAGCAAGCTTCTCATAAGCAGTGCGAAACTCCTGGTGAGAGCTGAAATCAAATCGTCCCTGAATATAAATGGTCACTTGCGTGCCATCTGCTGATACGGTAGACGTGATCGCCATGTTTTACCCCTTGTCACATAAATCAATTATTGCGCTTGTTATCCAGCGTGTTGTATTCGCTAAACCCTTGTCAATCCTGGCTATCCGGAAAAAATTCTAACTTTAAGGGTAGCCGATAACCCGGGTTTGTATAGGCAGTTAAATCATAAAAAGCCAGAATGGTATTTTAATGAGCGGCTATTCTAAGGCAAATTTTGTCGGCTGTATTGCTGCCCGACCAATTCATCCAATTCTTTTTGCAAACGCTTGTCAATCAGGGCGTTCTCATCCTGTTTCAGACGCTCAATCAATTCCTTGATAGACTCGCATTTATGATGAGCCGCACGCCAAACCTGCTGCATCCTGACAAAGACTTTTTGCTGACGCTCAATTTTGGCCTTTTGCTCCAGGCGGGCGTCGCCCAGGCGCTGGATAAATCCGCTGTAAGCGATCAGCTCGTGGGGCCTGACATTGCTCTTGCGCTCGGAATAGGTCTGTAGATACTGCTCGGCATATTGCTCCAACTGCCGCAATTGCTCTATCTCCTGCTCAACCACTTGCCGTTGCTGACTGAGCTGCTGGCCAAGTTCCTGCTCCTTGCGCTCGGCCAGAAACAGGACTACTTGCATTCGCTTGGCGCGAGACTCAGCCATAACTTACTCCAGCCTAACGCTGCTGCGCCGCCAGCGGCCCAGTGTTTTTGGCTTTGGCAGCTCCGCCCGCGCCCGGGTTGACATTGGCAGATTTCAAAAGTGAGCGCAGGTTTGCCATGCATTCCGGCATCAATACCGGTTGGGAAATGCCCTGTTGGATAAAGGCGCGCAAATGAGGAAAACGATCGATGGCTATATCCGTTTCCGGATCAGCACCAGGGGTATAGGCGCCAATCGCGATCAAATCACGGTTTTGCTGGTAGCGCGCCAACAGCTGCTTAAAACGCTGCATATGCTTGAGGTGTTCTTCTGGCACTATATTTTGCATGGCACGACTGATGGAAGCCTCCACGTCTATTGCGGGATATATGCCCTCCTCGGCCAGCTTGCGCGACAACACCACATGGCCGTCGAGGATGGCGCGAGCGGCATCGGCAATCGGGTCCTGCAAATCATCTCCCTCGGTGAGCACTGTGTAAAACGCGGTAATTGAGCCCTGCCCTTCAGCGGCATTACCAGCGCGCTCCACCAGTTGTGGAATCTTGGCAAATACCGAAGGCGGATAGCCTTTGGTGGCCGGTGGTTCACCAATAGCCAGAGCAATTTCGCGCTGGGCCTGGGCGTAGCGAGTAAGGGAGTCCATCAGCAACAGCACATTTAAACCCTGGTCGCGATAGTACTCAGCGATACGGCTGGCGAGCTGCGAGGCACACAGGCGCATCAGCGGCGCATCATCCGCTGGCGAGGCAACCACCACAGCGCGGCGCAAGCCCTCTTCACCCAGGATATGGTCGATAAACTCTTTCACCTCGCGACCACGCTCGCCTATCAGGCCCACCACGACTACATCGGCGGTGGTAAATTTGGTCATCATCCCCATAAGCACGCTTTTACCCACGCCGCTGCCCGCCATCAAACCGAGGCGCTGGCCGCGACCTACAGTAATCAGGGCATTGATTGCGCGCACACCCACATCCAGAGTTTCGCTGATGGGGTGGCGCAACATAGGGTTGATTTCCTGGGGAGCGAAGTCGAGAAATTGGTCTCCGACCAAAGGGCCCTTGCCGTCCAGCGGCTGACCTATACCATTGACCACTCGCCCCAGCAGCTGCGGGCCTATGCGCATCCCCTGCTGCGACGATACAGGCACTACCCTGGCACCAGGCTGTAGCCCCTCTACGCGCTTGATCGGCATTAAAAAGACTTTATCGCCGGCAAACCCTACCACCTCGGCCTCAATCCTGCGTCCGTCGTTATTGACCACTTCGCACTGGTTGCCCACCGAAATATTCAGGCCGACGGCCTCCAGGGTCAAGCCCACGGAGCGTGTAATGCGACCTTCCGCCAGGGGTTCAACTACCGCCAGTCGCTTTGGGGCAATATGTTGCAAACGAGAGCGCAAAGATGGGCGATTAAGCATAAAAAATCCGCGACAAAGAGAATCTCCGTAGAAAGCAATCCCGCTTAGACACTATCCGGTGAATTGTCGGCAACAGGTGCAGGCGCACTCTCGACACTCCCCTCAAGCGCGTCTTCAGTATCGCCACCGCTGGCCAGTTGTCCCGTCAAGAATTGCTCAAGCACTGTCTGCAAACGCATGGAGACAGAAAAATCGACGCGGCTCTCCGGGGTTTCTATACGGCAACCGCCAGGCTGCAATTGCCTGTCGGCAAAAAAAGTCCAGTCCAGCTGCTGTTGTTTTGCATAGTCTTCAAGACTGGCGATATCATCGGGATTAAGACAGACACGAATATTTTTACTGCCGATGGGAAGGGCTGCGACCGAGGCCTGCACCAGCGCCAGTATCTGGCTGGAATCCACTTTCAGCTCGCGCTGCACCACGCTCTGGGTGAGCGAGCAGATAATATCGAGCAGCATATTTTCCAGGTCATTGTCCTGGGCGGTGATGGGATTGAGCAGAGCATCCATAATGCCCTGCAAGCGCTGCTGCTCCTGTGCCATCTGCGCGCGCAGTTCGGCCAATCCCTGCTGCTTTCCTGTCTCATAGCCCTCGGCCTTGCCCTGCGAGAATCCCGCTGCATGCCCCTGGGCGTAGCCATCCTTTTCCGCGTTATCAAAAATTTCCTGCAGCTCTTGCGCACTGATGCCCACCTGCGCAGGAACCTCGACTTCCACCTCCACATCCTCGACTATCTCTTTGCCTTGACGCAGCATTTTTTCGCGGCGCTCGCGCGCTTCTTTTTCCGCGCTGGAGACCGCCCTGTTATCGTCGACCGGCGGTAGCATCCATGATGTTACTTCCCCCAGAGTCTCGGCGGGGATACGACCGGGAAGTGCTTTTGATGTCATGTATATACCTGTAGCTAGCACGCACTTTTACAGAAAAACTTTCACGGCAGAAAAACTATCGTACAAACTGCACAGTCAGTTGGCTGATTACACCATGGCCTCGTTGTTGCCGCCCAGCATAATTTCGCCGGAGTCCGCCATGCGCCGCGCGGTGGTGAGAATTTCTTTCTGCGCGGCTTCCACGTCCGACAGACGCATGGGCGGCTTGCTCTCCAAATCGTCGCGCAGCAATTCCGCCGCGCGCTTGGACATATTCTTGAATATTTTTTCCTGCAGTTGGGTATCGGCTCCCTTGAGGGCGACAATCAACACCTCGGAAGAAACTTCGCGCAACAGTGCCTGGATTCCTCGGTCCTCCACATCTTTGAGGTTGTCGAAGACAAACATAAGATCCTGGATCTGCGTTCCCATATCTTCGTCGACTTCTTTGATCGAATCCATCAAGTCGGCTTCGATTGAACCGTCCAGGTTGTTCATAATTTCCGCAGCCACTTTATAGCCGCCCATGGCTTTGGTTTGCGAGTTGGCGTTACCGGCGAACTGCCGTTCGAGAATATCGTTCAACTCTTGCAGCGCGGCGGGCTGGACAGTATCGAGAGAAGCCACCCTCATCATAATGTCGAGGCGAACTTTTTCCGGGAAGAAGCCGAGAATTTGCGCAGCCTGATCGGCCTCCAGATAGGCGATAACAATAGCCTGGATCTGCGGGTGTTCATTGCGGATAACATCGGCCACCGAGCGCGGCTCCATCCATTTCAAGGTATCCAGGCCCGTGGTATTACCGCCCAGCAGAATCCTGTCAATCAAACCGCTGGCTTTGTCTTCGCCCAGTGCCGAGACCAGCATATTGCGGATATAGCCATCCGCGCCCATGCCCAGCCCCGTCAGACTTTTGACTTCGTCAAAAAAATTGCCGACCACCTCTTTCACATCTGACTGATGGATATTGGTCAGCTGGGTCATGGCTGTGCCTATGCGCTGAACCTCCTTGGGTCCCAGGTGTTTCAGGATTTCTGCAGCGTCTTTTTCGCCGATCGACATCAACAGAACCGCAGCCTTGTCGATATAACGCAAGTTCGATTTCACTGTACCAACGGCGGTTTCGGGTGGAGGACTCATTGCTGTTCACTCGTATAGATTTACAGGAATTCGGCTGGTGATACATAAAGCATAGCTGCCTAAAGCATAGTTGCTTTAATCTTCTCTGTTGACCCATTTTTTAACAACCTGGGCAACCCGGCCGGGATCGGCGGCAATCAAGCCCTTGATGGCATTGAGCTGATCGTCGTAGCCGTGCTCGGGCGCGCCCAGCAGCAGCGTATCGCCGCCGGTCAAGGTGACGGTTTCATCGGGATTGGCCTCCATCCCACCCAGGCCGGCTGCCTCGAGAGCGGCGAGCTGGCGGGCCTCCTCCTCTTCCGCCAAATTTCCGCCAGCGGTCGACAGACCTTTGAACACCGGGCGCAGCAGGCCAAAAATCAGGGCCAGGATAATCAGCACACCGGCGATGGATTTGATATGCGGCATCAGCCATTTTTCCCACCAGGGGATCTGGCCGTAGGTATCGGGCAGCTCTGCAGTATTGGCAAAGGCCGAGTTGAGTAGATTGACACTATCCCCGCGAACCGCCGAATAGCCCACCGCGTCCCTGACCAGTATGGTCAGGCGCTCAAGCTCATTGGCACTCCAGGGCTGGCGGGTTTCGACACCGTCTGCACCCTTGATAATCTTGTCGTCCACTACTACAGCGACTGTCAGGCGCTTCAGGGTGCCCTGCTGGTGCTTGGTATAGCTGACGGTGCGATCAAGCTCGAAATTGCGGGTTGCCTGTTCGCGGTTGCTGCCGGTTGGCTTGGGCGCTGCGCCAGCTTCGGTGGTTGCCACCTCAGGTGCCTGGGGAGTTGTGGGTGGTTGGTTGGTCAGCGCGCCGGGAATACCTGCCGCGTCAGCGCCAGAGCGGGTTTCGGTGACGGTTTGCTCGCTACGGATTGCAGGCAAATCAGGGTTGAAAGTCTCTGCCGCCTGCTCCACCGCCGTAAAATCTATATCGGCACTCACCTGAGCACGAAATTTATCGCTGCCGACCACAGGCTCAAGAATGCTGTTGATGCGTTTGATCACCGACTCTTCCACCGAGTGGGCATAATCTTTTTGTTTGCTGGCAAGCAATAATTCCTGACTCTCATCGCCGGTAGAAAGCAGGTCACCATGCTGATCCACCACTGTGACATCGGCCATTTTCAGGTCGGGAACACTGGAGGCCACCAGATTCATAATCGCTTTGACCTGGGCAGGCTCCACTGAGCGGCCCGCATAGACTTCAACAAAAATTGACGCCGTGGGCTTGGAGGCATCGCGGACAAATACTGTGCGCTTGGGAATTGCCAGATGAACGCGGGCGGTGCGAATGGAACTGATGCTGGTGATGGTGCGGGCCAATTCGCCTTCGATACTGCGCTGGTAGCGGGTGTTTTCCACAAACTGACTGGTGCCCAGTGGCTGCTCTTTATCCATCAGCTCAAAACCGGGAGTGGAATTGTTGGGCATGCCCACTTCTGCCAGCTTCAAGCGCGCTATATGTATATCGTCCGCCGCTACCAGGATAGCCCCGGTATTGGTATCCATTTTGAATTTGATTCTATTCTGCTCCAGTATCTGGGTAACGCTGCCCACATCCAGGTTATCCATGCGGCCCAGCAGTGGACGGTAGTCTTCGCCCTGGGTCCACAAGACCACCGCAAAGCCTATGGCAACGCTGGCCGCCAGGGCCACCATCAGGCCTATCTGGCGATACAAGTTAAGGTTGCTAAAGCCTTCAACCAAATCCCCCGCCACCGACTTCTCTTTGTCTTTGGTGGGAAGGTTTTCGCTATTTGCTGTTGCAGTGGACATAATATTTAAACCCTGAAGGCAGTTGACCGAAATAACATCTCAACAAAACCATCCCTACTTCACTATTGTGCCGGCATCCTGGCATTTACCGCTTATCCGCTTAGATGGGCATATTCATCACATCTTTATAGGCTTCAACCAATTTGTTCCTGACCTGCACCATCGCCTGGAAAGAGACAGACGCTTTTTGCGAGGCGATCATGACATCGGTGATATCCACCCCTGCCACCCCTTTTTCATAGGCCGCAGCCATAGAGCTGGAGGTTTTTTGCACATCGTTGACGTTATTGATGGCCTGCGTCATTAAATCGCCAAAGCTGGGAACCTTGTTGGCAGGATTGACCTGGTTGGCTGGGTTGACCTGCAAGCCTGTCACCGCGCGGTTTGGCGCCACATCGCCCATGCCTTGCGGGCGCTGAAATGCCTGGGTCTGCATTTTCAGGTTGCGCATATCGCCCAACAGGCGATTGATATCAACGCGATCAGTCATGGCAAAAACTCCTCTGCTAAAAGTTGTCGCGACAAATATTTGGCAACAACAGAATCTGAGAGGGGTATTGCACAAAGCAGGCCAAAACTTGCCGCCCGGCAAAGTTTGGCCAAAGGGTGATCCAGCGACCGGAAGCGAAGGAATAGAGGAGCAAAATTGAAAAGCTGAACCCCGCTGATAGTTCATGGGATTGTCACAGGCAGGTGATAGCGTTTGCCGAACACAACCAACAGGAGTCAATCATGAAGCTAGCCCCCCAAGTTCGCGACGCAGATATTATTGACCAGGCGATGGCTGCCTACCTCTTCGAGAGCATCAGCACCAAGAGCAAAAATAAAAAAGTGAAAATCAATATGGAATGCCGCAGGAAGCTGGAGATCCTCTGGGAAGAGCGCCGTTTAGAGCGCGATATTTCCGAGTTTGATTTTAATTAAATCTGTTGATGGCCCAGGCGGGAAGCTTGCCTGGGTTCAACTGAATAGAGGGAGTGTCAAACCGCTGATAGGATAAGTTTTCGTGAGGGAATCGTTATGTATAGCCATCAGCTTGCGCAGCGCCAGATGAATATCGCGATAGGATAAGACCACGCCGCTATCGTCCAGTTGTAAACTCACGGGATTGATTTTGCGCGGCAACAGGCCATCGCTGGTAGCGCCTATAACACGATTGCCGCGGATATTGGGCCCCAGCAGCATCATGCTGCCTATGGGCCAGTGATCGCGGCCATTGGCTTTATTGTAGTAAGGTCTGCGGCCAAAATCAGAACCCACCACTAGTGTCAGCTTATCGCGGATGCCCTGGCGCTCAGCTTCCTGCAAAAGGAAGTCGATGCCGCTCAACAGTTCATGGTAGAGCGGATAGACCAGCTTGTCGCTGTTGTCGTGAGTATCGAATCCCCCCAGCCGCAGGTTGGCCGATACCGCCACTCCCGCACTAAATGCAGCACAGGCAATTTGCGCCTGCCGCTCCAACTCCTTGTCCGACATTGCACTGGGCAGTTTATCCAGGATACGACCGAGTTCTGTGCCGGTTTTGCGTACAGAGTAGAGCCGTTTCAACTGGGCTTTTCGCTCCGGCAGAGTTTCACTATCGCGCAAGCTAAGTACGCGCGCCTGCTGTCTCTTGCTTAAGAGCGCATCCACTTCTGCATCGAAATAGGTTTCTTCACTACCCGGCTGCAAACGGTTTGGAGAGGCGAGACCATAGAGCGTCGACAGGTCGCTGGCCCGCGTTTTCGGCACCAGCCCAGCCGTATCGTCATAGTAGCCATTGGTGATAAATGACAGCGGCAAATCGGGATTCTGACAGGCGGCCAACAGAGCGGCAATGCAGGGAAAATCGCGAGTCGAATCGCCACTCGCTATCTGCGCTGCGCCCACCGGATGGGCATTGGTCTCCATATCAATGCCGTTCAACACCAGCAGTTCGCGACCATAGGTTTTAAAAAAATAATCGTAGGTACCTGGGTCATTACCTATGCCCCAGGGCGCATAGCGAATATTGCCCTGCTGTTTGATCGCAGCCCTGGCATAGCGATTCACCGTCCCGCCCCCGCTGGCCCGGATATCGCCCTTGGGGTCGAGCAGACTGGTTGTATCCCAGCCACCGTCTGCGCAGAGAAAAACAAAATACTGCTCGCTGCTGGCGGCACTGGCCGTGCGCACAGAGAAAGGGGCCGAGAGTGTCAGCGCCGAACCCGCCATTAATTTTAATAAGGTACGCCTATCAAGCCCCATTAAGCATTCCTCGGCTATTCATATAAAAATGCGTAGTCATTCAATAAAAAACGCAATACCGCCATCCAGCTGCGCAGCGTATATTGCTCGTCATTGACGATTTGTTTATTGCCAGCGAGCACTATATCTGTCTGCGGATCAACCCTGACCTGGCACTGGGAAGCCAGCACTTTCGCATTGGCATCGGCGGCAATCCGCTTCAGGCCCATAGCGCGCACCTTGTTAAATAAGTCGTAGAGCTGTGCTGTCAACTCGGCGTCCGCCTTGCCCAGCAGGCGCTGCTGCAAATAGATAATATTGTGATTGATCGCACTTTGATTCGCCGCTATATCCACACCATTGCTGTCATAGGGCAAAGTGTTTATCTCCACCAGGGGGAAAAGCTTGCGCTTGCTTTTGGCCAAATAGAAATCATTGGCCACACTCACACAGCTCATCTGGTTTGCCATGCGCGCCTGCACTGCCACCATCAAGCCATTGCTATCCTTGTTGCGCTCGGTGATGTCGGAAGAGTTGATGCCGCCATAAATATCGCGCAGGTAAGCCGGATTGGTCAGCATGTGCTTGGTTCCAGCGGCAAGCACTTCACCCTCCGCCGCTATGCGCTTCCAGGGATGCCCCAGGACAGCTGTGATTTTGCGATCCAGCATTTCTGGCGTGAGCAGTTGCGCAGTCGAGCTGGTGTCGTACAGAGAGGGATCGGCAACCCCGCCATTGAGACCGACAGCTCGCATATAGGGCGACTTGATGAGTGATTTAATCAAACCTTTAAGATTGTAATTGGAATTGATAAAGGCCTTTTCAATGGATGCAAATACTTCGCGCTGCGCGGCATAGGCGGCCAGGCCTTTAGGGTCGCCACTTTCCGGCGAACTCAGGGTATCGTGACCACTGATGCCTTTGTAAAGGGTGCGCAGGATCGCTCGCGTAAAACGCTTGTCCTTGGCTATTTGCTGCCCCAGCCATTGCAGGCGCTTTTTGTCATAGCTGTCGGGCATTGCTTTGCCGGCAATACCTGCATCCAGCATATCGGCAAATTGCGGGAGATCAGGCCTGAAACTATTGCCGCCCTGAAAGTTGCTAAACAACTGCGCCACTGGGTCTATGGTGTTGTGGCAGAGCGTGCAATTGGCATCATTCAGCGTGGGATTATCGCCCGCCTCACTGGCCGCCGTCAGCGGTTGCCTGGAAGTGGCAAGAATATCCGTATCGAGAAACTCCAAATAGACAATATAAGCCCTGTGCCTGCCCTTGTTGGTCTCACTCGTGGGGTGGCGACTGAGAAAGATGGGCTGGCTTAATACACCTGAGTGGGCAAAACCGGGAATGACTGCCGGCTGCCATTCATAGGCATTGGTGGGATCAGTAAAATTTACACTTCCCTCCAGCCCATAAGACCTGGCCATGGAATAAGTGACCATAGTGTAGTTGGCCGTAACGATTTCAGTGAAAGCGCGGTTGTTGCGCACTATATACTCGGCCAGGGCGAGGGACTCCTCCACCAGGGCAAGATTCACTTTGCTGCGAGCCTCGCGGCGCTGCGCGTCGGAATAACCCGCGCTCTCGAACCAGTCGCGATTGGGATAGTCCTCAAGCTTGATTTCCGCCAGGGCGGCACTGGCACCGTTCTGATATTTGCGCACCAGCCAGCGATCATTAAAAATATCGCGCAGCCGCTGATAGAATTGCGGCTCGTCCATCAAATTGTCCAGCGCGCTGTCCAGCGCCTCCTCTCCACCGGCAGTGATGGCTGAAATTTCAGCGTCTGTCGGCAGCCGGCCTGCCAGATTATTTGCGGCCTTGCGATAAGTGCCAAGCCAGTCAAGCAATTGCAAATCCCGGAGATTAAAATGGCTCGCAGGTGCAATGTTTTGCAGGCTATAAATAAAACCTGCTGTGTCCAGGGCACAACTGCCCTGGCAGCTCTTCGGCTGCTCCAGCGGCATACTGGCGGCAATGACATCGCGCAGCGCAGTGATGGAGCCACAGGATTTGCAGTTGAGCAAGGCTATGCGGCCTGTGCCTATGGCACCGTGACAGGTAGAGCATTTTTCAGCATAAATACTCGCTCCCGCAACCAGGTCCGGCGCCGCCGCTGAGGTTGCAGCACTGCTGGAGGCTCTGCCACTACTCAAGCTGCTGGTAATAGAAGAAAAACTGGCCGCGCGGGAAGAAACACCCGGGCTGCTCTCTGCCGCGCGGGAGAGAGCTACTGAACTGATACTGACGGGGGAAGCGTTCACTACACTGGAAGTCTTACTGGACAGACTCGCAACCTTACTGGACAAGCTCGCAGTGTAACTGGATAAACTGGAAGCATGATCAGACAGGCTTGAAAAATTATTGCCCGCGCTTGCAGAGGCTTGATTGCTCGATGGGCTCGCAGCCACTGAAGACTCGTGCGAACTCGAACTCGCCGGTCTTTCCGCCGCCGCTGAACTATTTGATTCGCCAGGGGTTGCCTGTGCAGAACCACCGCCGCCGCAGCCCGGCAACAGCAACAGACAGGCAAGCAGGCCGCAACAGACAAACGCCTTAAGTAAATTCCCTGAGCTTATAGGGCTTAACCTGCTCATAGACACCTACAGTGATAGAAGTATTTACAAGGGGGTGTTAGCCGGTCATTAGGGGACATTTTCTGGATTCCGGGAGGTACTGATGCTGTAATGCGGGCTTTTTTTGAAATCTTCGCCCAGTATGTAAATACATTAAAAAAAATTGTTGATGCAGATCACAATTTACAACAACGCGACCAGGACTTATTTTGTAGTGCAAATGAATGCGACATTGTTAAGGAATTATTGACATTTTCCTGCGAAAAAATCAGCGGGCAGCTGAATAATACCTGCTGATAATTCGTCTATCAAGAATATCCCAAACGGCTTGGTATTTTGTGAAAAGGACGGAGAATGCTGTCGCAGGTTTTTGGCGCGGAGAGTCGGAAATATTTACAGAAGAAAACAGCGGGCACCACGAAAGAGCATCACTTTAAAAAAATCACTCGTCGCCGATCAAGATTACAGGGAAACAAGGAGGAAATTATTGATCAGTGCGGTTTTTTAGTTCCAAAATGGTGCGATGAGAGCCCAGCAAAATAGTCTCGCCCAACGCAAAGCTGGGCATTTGATAAAACAATCGGTCAAAGGAGCCATCGGCCTGGGCCATTTTTAAACCGCGCTCGATTCTCTCCGCCAGGCCTTTATTATTTTTATTGACAAAAAAACAGTAGCGCACAGGCTGATCATATTTCAGCAATAAATTCTTCTCCTGCACCAGGCCATAGGCATTATAGAGTTCCAGGTCATTGCCTATTTCGTGCAACCCGCGGGAGATAAAGTGGAAACGCTGCGCGGCAAGCATTTTAAATAGCCCCTCGTAGCTTGAGGTATAGATAATATTAAAGCCGTTATCCTTGAGGATTATGCCATCCGTCCAGTGAGGGCCGGACCCCGTATGCATTTTTTTGAGGTCATCCAGGCTGGCAACTGAATCGAACAGGAGTTGATCTTGCTGGTTAATCAACAGGACGCGGTAATTGTTCAGGTTTTTAAGCAGATCTATATCTATCACGCGCAGCTTTGCTGCGCGCTCTCTGGTCACTGACGCCCACATAACATCTATGCCAACACCGGCAACCAGCATAGCCCTCTCGCGCTCTATACCGCCGCTCTGGATAGAGGAAATACTAAAGTCACCATAGTTTTCGCGGGTTTTTTCAAGCGCCAATTCCAGCAAGTTTTTATAGTAGTAATAGGGAGCATTGGCGTTGACATTGCCACCATCGGAAATGGTCACATGCAGTGTTTCCGCCTGAACAAACTCAGCAATCAGACACAGCGCCACCACAGCCAGATACAATCGCCGCACACTCAGCAAGCCTGTTGCCACCGTCAAAACCCTGGACATTGCCACACATCTCGATATCTGTGGATATTTTTCTTTGACCTAGACATTAGACCAAACAGCAGGATATTCCACATACCACCCTGATTTATTCGGTAATAGCAAAGCCCTCTTCGCGCAGACGGGCCATCTTGTAGCGCAGAGTGCGCGCGCTTATGCCCAGGCGCTCAGCCGTATTTTTGCGGCTGCCGCCCTCCTGCTGCAAGGTGCTCATAATAATTTCATATTCGCGCTGCTTGAGGTCACTGCCCAGGGCCGGATTGGGAATATAGGGCACAGCGCTGATCAGGGTGATATTGTCACTGCCTGCATGGGGCACACGCAAATCCTGGGCGAATTCGCGCGCGGCATGCGCAGGCTGATGATGGCTGGCGTAGTCGCGGGCCAATGTCGGCTGGTGCTGAGACTGATAGTGAATCGCCGCCTCCACCAGATTGGGTTTTTGACTGTAGATATCGCCTGCACTCAAGCCCAAATCCTCTGCATTAATAACGTTGGCCGCCTGCAGGATCAATGCGCGTTGCATAATATTGTCAAGCTCGCGCACATTGCCGGGCCAGGAGTAACTCAACAGCGCCTGCTGCGCAGCAACACTCAAACTGACCGCGTGGCGATTTTGTTTCTGCGCATGTTTTTGCAGGATTTTTTGTGCGAGCGGCACTATGTCTTCAAGACGATCACGCAGCGGCGCCCACTGCAATGGCAAGACGCTGAGGCGATAGTACAAGTCTTCGCGAAATTTGCCGGCCACCACTTCGCCGCGCATATCGCGGTTGGAGGTGGCGATCACCCGCACATCCAGCTTGATGGTCTTGCGCCCGCCCAGGCGCTCGACTTCGCGCTCCTGCAATACGCGCAACAGTTTTGCCTGCAGCCCTATATTCATTTCTGAAATTTCATCGAGCAGCAAAGTGCCGCCATCGGCCTGCTCAAATTTTCCCGGCGCACTGGAGTGAGCACCGGTGTAAGCGCCCTTCTCGTGACCGAACAACATGGCTTCCAGCATATTTTCAGGAATGGCCGCACAGTTGATGGCAATAAAGGGCTTGTGTGCGCGCGGCGAATGATTATGAATATAGCGCGCGAGCACTTCTTTACCCGTGCCCGACTCACCAATAATCAGTACCGTGGATTCAGACTGGGCAACACGCTGAGCCAGTTGCAACAGCTGGCGGCTTGAAGGTGCCTGGGCAATAGGCTCATCGCCCTGGATCTGGGCAACGCCCAAATGCCGTGCGATAGTCTCAACCAGCACATTGGGCGCGAAGGGTTTGACCAGATAGTCCACCGCACCATTCTTGATGGCATCGACAGACTGGCTGATGCTGGCGTAGGCGGTGATCAGCATCATCGGAATCTGGGGATAGCGAGTTTTGACTTCGCGCAGCAAATCGTGGCCGCTCATAGCCCCCATATTGACATCGGAGATGATCATGCGCAGATCATCCTCCTCGGCCAGACGCTGCAGGGCTTCCTCGGCGCTGCTGACCGCGATCACCTGGTATTTGGCCAGCTGTAAAGTATCGCTCAGCGCCTCGCGCAAATTATTATCATCTTCGACAACTAATACCTTGATGGCGTTATCGGCACTGACCAGACTGAAGGACGATGAGGCTGTGGCTAGTGATGAGTGTCCCATATTATTTCTCCGGCTGGATGGCGAAAGGCATATAGAGGCTGGCGCAAGTGCCCTGCCCCAAGGTGGATTGCAAACTGAAATAACCGCGATGGGCATGGGCTATGGCCTTGACCACAGCCAGCCCCAAACCTGTCCCCTGGGCTTTGGTTGTAACGAACAACTCGCCCAGGTTGACCAGCAACTCGGGGGCGATTCCCGGCCCGGCATCGCAGACGGCGATCATCAGCTGGGTATGTGTATGGCTGTCCCTGGTTGCAGTGAGTGCAAAGGTAATGCGCAGGTTTGCGTTTTTCCCCACTGCCTGTATAGCGTTATCGACCAGATTTAACAGCGCGCCTATCAGGGCCTCGCGGTTGCACAAAATCACTTTCTCTTCGCACTCATTGCGCCACAGGCAGGTTGAATCTGTGGTCATCAAAGGTACTTCCATTGCCTCAGCCAATGCCTGCTGCAATTCTTTTACCGTAATCACATCATTCAGCGGCAGTTCGCCTTTGGCAAACACCAGCATATCGCGCACCTGCCGTTCGATATTATTCAGGCGATTGCAAATTTTTTCCGAGAATTGCTGGCGCTTGTGATCATCGAGCTTTTCGCTGCACAGGTGACCGGCGTAGAGCATCGCCGCAGACAGAGGTGTGCGAATCTGGTGGGCCAGGGCGCTCATCATTTTACCCATGGCGGAAAAGCGTTCATTGCGGCTGACTTCACCTTGCAGGCGGCGGGTTTCGGTCTGGTCGGTCAGCAGAATAATTTGTCCGTCTGCGCCAAGATTGCGAGTGGCGATACTGATGCGGCGCCCATCGCGCAGGGAAACTTCGTGGCCATCGTCTTTGCGCGGGGCAAAACTGCGCGAGATCACGCTGCGCCACAATTGCCCCTGCAGGGGTTCACCCAAGAGTTCCAGCGCCGCCGGGTTGCACTCCGAGACCCTGCCCCGGGAGTCCAGCACCACTACCCCGCCGGGCAGAAAATTCAGCAGGTTTTCCAGGCGCTTGCCAATGCGCTCCTTTTCCGCCAGCTCTTTCAGGCGCTGATCGGCAAGACTGCTCAACTCCTGATTCAGCTCGGCAACGCGATTTTCCAGCAGGGAATAAGCCTCAGTCAGCTGTTGCGATATATGGTTAAACAACTCAAAGGCACCCTGCAGATCCTGGCTTTTTTCTGCCACAGGGACTGCTGTCCTGGTGGAAGCCGCTGGCACCTGTTCAGCCAGCATAGCATCGGCAGCCAGGTTGGCGGCGACCAATGAAGTCACCAGGGATAAAGAAGGCACTGCCTGAATAGTCTGTACACCCGCCATGGGCCACCCCTCGTCTGTAAGCGTCAAACAATCAACGCAAAATGATTTGCTTACAGGGTATTTAGCAAAGCCAATGCCAAAAGATTTTATTCTTTACTTTCAATAACTTGTAAACAGCTATCGGTTTGCAGTCAAAACCTTGGCGGGCACCGCAGGCCAATCACCTCACTAAATCGGCAATGACCGTTTGATGACGCCCAATCTCTGTCTATACTCAAGAGGTCTATAACAACAGGCTGCAGAAGGCGTTGTCATTTATATATTTGTATTAAGCAAAAACGGCGTCTATATTTTCTTATCGTTCTAAAAAAACAATAAATTTCCCATACTTGCTTTTGAAGGAAGCCGCCATGGCCAGCAAAAAACACACCCTTGGTAACGACAATAGCGGATCAGACGATATTGCCACCCTGGTAACTCCTGCAGTTCTCAAGCCTATTATTCCCCCTGTCGACGACAAGTCCATCGAGCAACTGGAAGACGGTTATATGTACTTCACCGAGCGCGATCTCGACAAAATTCTGTCGAATTTGAATACCCTGCGCACCAGCGTTTACCCGCTGTCGGATTCCGACCAGGAACAAAACCCCCTGGTCCAGCAGCAGTTCCCCTCCGTGTGCCTGATTGGCCTGGGGCGCTGCGGCTCCAACATTGCGCTGGATGTTGCCTCCCTGGTTTACAATGCGCGCAATTTTTATCTGAACGATTTCCTCTCCGAAAACAAAGAGACCAAAGAGCAGGACCAGGCTCCTATTCGCTGGGTCAAACGCAACCTGCATTTTAAGGGCAGGCACAAGATCCAGCCGGTATTCCTGATTGAACCGCTGGTGATGCTGGGCGATCTGGATAAAGATATTGACGGTCGCATACGCCTCTCTCACAAGGGGGAGAGAGCGGGATTCCTGCAGGACTATACCAAGATGAAAATCATGGATCTGTCAGAAGTCCACGCCGGTGGATCGGGCAATGCGCCTATTCTCGGCCAATACCTGGCGAAGATGATCCTCAATAAAAACACCCAGCATTTTTCCAATGCCGAGTGGCAGCATATCCACAGCTATCTGATTGATTCCTGCGGTATCAAGGCCAACCAGTCGCGCCTCTATTTCTATATTTTCAGCGCGGGCGGCGGCACGGGTTCAGGCATGGCCTCGGAGTTTGGCCTGGCCCAGCAGTATGCCTATATGAGCAAGACCTTCGAGACCAAATCCATCAATGAAAATGCCGCTAACCGCGGACACTCGTTTGTGTTTGAGCCGATTTTTACCAGCGGAATCTGCATACTGCCCAATATTTCCGATCACGGCGTAGAAATGTCTGAAGCACTGCATATCAATGCCGGTCGCCTGCTGTGCAAATATCTGGCGGAAGAGTGGGATTTTTCCTACAACTTTGAAAATGAAGACAGCAGTGAAGCCAGCGTGATGCACCGCATCCGCCCCTGGAATGCGATGATGCTGATCTCCAACGATATTATGCGTTATGCCGAAGAGACCGACGCTGGAAATATTCCGCACATAGATGTCAACTCCATGGAGAAGTATGCCAACCAATATATCTCCCAGCAGATTTTCAATATCCTCACTGCCCAAGCAGTCACCACCGACTATGACGAAAACTATTTCCGCCGCGCAGGTATCGATATAGGTGAAACCATTCGCCTGGATGCCAATGACCTGTTTATGAGTCTGGCCGGGCCTGTGGCAGTTGCCTACGCCGAATCGGTGATTCCCAATATTCCCCAGGGTACAGAAAAGCTGAAACCAATTGATAAAAAGAATGGCGAACTGAATATCGACGATCTATTTTATCGCTCAATTGACCTGCCGCACTTCAACAAGGTGACCCAGGCTATTGAAGGTATCAGCCTGCTGCCGATAGAGTCGGCACGCTACCGCGAAGCCCTCGCCAATTATTTGCAGAATGGCTATAACGCAGAGGCCTTGAGCAATCTGCATTTCTTTAAGAATTGCTCATCGATTGTATCGATTATTTCCCTGCCCAAAGATTACAAGCTTTCTTATGTAGATTTGAATCGACTGAAATCTCACCTCAACGGCTTGTTTCCCAATACTACCCTTAAACGCTATGCGCTGGTGATTGGCGCCTCTGCGAATATTTCGCTGACCACACTGATAGTGAAAAGCCCCTGCTTGAGCGATGATTTTTTAACCCTGATAGTCGCCTTTATCAAGCGCTGCTTTGCCAGAGACGAGTATCGCTTTGATGAGAAACTCGATCAGCAGATGCTGGACTTTATCCGCTCCGATCACTTTGATGAAAACCATATCGACAGCATGCTCAACGAGTTTGAAAACCCCGCGAAAATTCTCGATACCAACTGGTATGCAATCAAACCCATGTACGAGAAAAAATACCGCGAGCTGATCAATGACAGCGATAAATTCTGCTCCATTAACGATATTCGCCTGACCCGCGAAAGCATTAAAAAAGCGATTAAATACCTGCGCGAAATCTATCGTCACAGAATCAGCAAAACCCGTATTGTCTCGCTCAACAGCCCGGTCAAAAGTGACAGCGACAAACCCCTCTAGAAATCATTTCATCACCCCATAAAAAAACCCGTTGATCAACGGGTTTTTTTATGGGTGCTTTTTTCAGCAAAACAGCTTTTCAATAAAAGGGGGACTCGCCTTCTGGACGAGTCTTAAAGCGTGGCTGCGCCCAAAAATATTGTCCGGGAATCTTGCGAATTTCAGTTTCCATAAATTGATTTACCCGCAGCGCATCCCGATAGTCATCACCGCTGGGAAAATTATCAAACGCCGGATGAATCACCAGCTCATAGCCCTTTCCTCCCGGCAAACGCTTTTGCGCAAATGGGATAATCCGCGCACGCCCCAGCTCTGCCACTTTTGAAGTCGCTGTGACAGTCGCAGCCTGAACTCCCATAAAGGGGGCAAAGATACTGCTTTTATCGCCCAGGTCGCGATCCGGCGCATACCATATCATGCGACCTTTGCGCAGACGGCTGATCATGCCGCGAACATTGTCGCGGCTGATGGCAGTGCTGTCATTGACCAGCTCGCCCGGCGGCGGTATGCAATAGGCCTCGCGCCGGGATTTTTGCAAATAATCGTAAACAGCATTTTTATGCGGCCGATACATACCATCGTAATTGACCAGCGTGCCCAGCATCGCACTGCCAATCTCAAGAGTGGTGAAATGCAGGCTTAATAACAGAGCGCCCTGCCCATCTCGCTGTGCAGCCTGCAGATGCTCCAGGCCTTTTGCAGTAAACAGGGTGCGCAGCCTTTTCCGCGACCAGAACCAGGCAATACCCGTTTCAAACACAGCCATGGTGGTGGAGAAAATGGTTTCGTCCAACAACTTATTGCGCTCTGCATCACTCAATTCGGGAAAGCACAAACGCAGATTCACTCGCGCCTGATTGACACGTTTTTTATTCAGGCGCAGTAAAGGTGACAGCAAGTGAGCGAGATAATATTGCACCACATAGGGCAGCTGCGACAACAGGAACCAAAAACCCAGCAACAGCCATTCAGGCCAATAGCGAGGGGCAAGTAATGCGCGGGTAAACAGAGGAGTCGACATAAATTGATCAATAAACACTGAAATAATTGTTAGGATCGTCCCCTAGTATAACCGCTTACAAAAATTTTCACCTGCTTGACTTCACTGAAAAACAAAGGCCAGCGTTTTGACGGCTGGCCTGTGCTAGTACTGCTTACTTGATAGTGACCGACCTGAACATAGGATTGCCCTGCCGCAGGAAGCGAATAGCCTTGGGCACATTCTTTGGCAATGAAGCCACTACTTTATTGTAACTGGCCACTGAATCCACCTCGACAAAATCCAACTGCGTAATAATATCGCCAGGGGTCAGGCCGGCGCGACTGGCAGCGCTGTCCGGTTCAACGCTCAGTATTTGTACACCCACTTCTTTGATTCCGCCCTCAGGATCAATCGGCGCTACAGTCAAACCGACAATATCGGTTTTGGAGCTGGACTCTTCGCTCTGCGGACTACGCAGCGACTGCCTCTCACCTACAGGCAATTTACCTATGACCACGCTCAGGGTTTCCCTGTTGTTTTTGCGTATCACCTCAAGAGACACCTTGGTATTGGGCGCAAGGCGGCCGACTATATGGGGCAAATCAGCAGAGGTATGAATGGTCTCACCATTGAACTGGGTAATCAAATCGCCAGATTTCAACCCGGCTTTCAGCGCCGGCCCTTTGGGGTCAACATCGGCTACCAGTGCGCCCTGCGCCTTGTCGAGACCGTAAGAGCTAGCCAGGTCGCGGTCTATATCCTGGATGGTGACACCCAGCCAGCCGCGATCTACATGGCCCTTTTCCTTCAATTGCGCAACCACATCAGCGGCTATGGAAGCGGGAATCGCAAAGGATAAACCTACAGAGCCACCGGAGGGTGTGTAGATTTGCGAATTGATACCCACCACTTCACCGTCCATATTAAACAGCGGGCCACCCGAGTTGCCGGGGTTGATGGCAAGATCGGTCTGAATAAAAGGCACATAGGTATTTTCATTGCGCTCCGAGGGAATATTGCGACCGATGGCGCTGACAATACCGGCAGTGGCCGAGTAGTCCAGACCAAAGGGCGAACCTATGGCAATCACCCACTGCCCCACTTTTAATTTTTCATTTTTTGCCAGAGTGAGCATGGGCAAATTTTTCGCATTGATTTTCAGCAGCGCTATATCAGAGCGCTGATCAGTGCCTACCAAAGTAGCATCGAACTCGCGCTGATCATTCATAATAATTTTTATTTCATCGGCATCGCTGATGACATGATTGTTGGTCAGCACATAGCCATCCGCCGAAACAATAAAACCAGAGCCCAGAGAACCGTGGTCGCGGCGCGGCATCTCGCGCTGCTCCAATAATTCGCGAAGAATATCGGGGAGATTTTGCGGTTGGTTATAGGTTTTTGGAGTGGTCATTTGCCGCGCTTGTCGCGCCTTGGTGACCGCCGTAATTTTTACCACGGCAGGAGATGATTTTTCAATTAAGTTACTAAAGTCAGGTAGAGTCTGCGCGCTGACCTGCGCAATCCACACACTTGCTGCCACCATCAGGAAAGTTGTATAGCGAACCAACAACTGCTTCATAGCCACCTCTGTTAACGCCTCATATTGCAACCGCTCCTGTGAGCGATCGGTACGGCAATAGGACAGAAATGGCTGAAAAAAATTCCCCGGAAGCTGAAATTTTGCATATCTATTTAGGGATCAATTCCAGACCGTTAATCATCTTGCTCAGCTGCTCAGGGGTAATTTTCCCTTGACTGGATGAACTCTGGCTTTCCCTTGGCGGTACAGTTTCACGCGGTGGCACTGTGACTATGGGCTTGCGTTCAGCTTTTGCCTGCTGTTTGGGTGGTGCAACCTGAAGCTGGGATTTAGCGGATTCCTGGGGTTTTTCTTCCGCCTTGGACGAAGCAGATTTGTTTTCTTCCTCCATGGATTTCGCCAGCGCCCGCTCCTCGCTTGCACGCCGTGTCTCCTCGCTTTCCAAACGCACAGTCACGCGGCGATTCTGACTGCGCCCCGCATCGGTTTTATTATTGCCCACGGGAAATTTATCGCCGTGCCAGCGCGCTTTTATCAGATCTGAAGCCACCCCCTGGCCAACCAGATACTCGTTGACCCAATCCGATTGCTGCTTCGACGTTGCCTCATTTTCTTCCGCTGTTCCTTTATTATCACTGTGCGCATCTACCAAAACTCCTATCACTTTGGGATCGACTTTGACATACCTGGCAACCTTGCTCAACTCAGCTTTGCTCGCAATCGCCAGGCCTTCTGATTTCTCGGGGTAATTAAATGAAATATGCGAGACCTGGGCGAAGGTATAGGGAATCATTTCGCCAATGCATTTCTGATAAATTTTGTAATTGGCTGCAAAATTTTTCGGATCTATCACCACCCTTGCCATCCCCGGCGATGAATTCTGCTGCCCGCTATCGACGGCAGAGGTAAACATCACCTTGCTGCCACTTGCCAATTGCTGCAGCAGGGGAGCAAAATCATTGGCGGACAGCTTAACGGGCTGCGCACCGCTGACTGCAACCGTCGAACCGAGATGAATGGGTGCCTGGTCGCCGCGCCACACCGGCGGCAGCGTCTCCATAACAGCAGTACCCAGGGGGAACACCACGGGAGCCTGGGCCGTCAGATAAAATAGTTCGCCTGCCCCCGCCTTGCGCAAGAAGACCGCCGTGCCGAAACCTGCGATTGAGTGCGTCAGCGAGCAGGAAAAAGGCCCCGACTGGGTTTTCCAATCGGCACGACTGCTATCGGCAGCAAAGGTTTTTGCGCTGGTTGGCGAGGGGGTAGAGCCCGCACTGGCGGCTCCCGCAGAACTGGAGGAAGGCTTGGCATAGGTGGCCACCTTGACAATTTCTGCACGCTTGCCGCGACTGGCATCCTCACTCGAAGAAGCTGCCATCACAAGGCTGGCATCGCAGAAAAACACAAGTGCCAACAACAACTTAGAACATTGACGCTTAAACATTATACAGGGCCGAAAGAACACAGGGATAAAGACCAGTATAGACAAGATTCACTGCTGTAAACCTGAGCAAAGAAACAAAGGAAAACACGGCAGATTTGGTAACTGCGGCCAAGTTTGGTAGCATGCCGCAGGTTTTTGCACTTTGAGAGTAAGCGTTTAAATGTCCATACAGATCAGTTTGACCCGCCCCGACGATTGGCACATACATTTGCGCGATGGCGCAGCCCTGCAGCGCACTGTGGCCGATGCAGCCCAACAGTTCAGTCGCGCCATAGTCATGCCCAACCTGGTTCCGCCCGTGATGAACACCGAGCAGGCTCTCAGTTATAAAGCGCGTATCCTGGCCGCTCGCCCAGAGGGCAGTCAGTTTGAACCCCTGATGGTACTTTATCTAACCGACAATACCGATCCCAAAGAAATTGCCATAGCCAGGGCTGCCGGTGTCACGGCTTGCAAACTCTATCCTGCCGGAGCCACCACCAATTCCGCCTCAGGAGTCACTGACCTGAAAAAGATATACCCCGTGCTGGAAGCCATGCAAAAGGTGGGTATGCCCTTCCTGTTGCACGGCGAGGTGACAGACGCAAGCATTGATATCTTCGATCGCGAACAAGTATTTATCGATCGAACCCTCAGACCACTGACAGCAGAGTTCCCCGCATTGAAGATGGTGCTGGAGCACATTACCACCGCCGACGCGGCGACCTTTGTCGCAGAAGCCGGGGCAAATATTGCGGCCACTATTACCGCCCACCACCTGCTGTATAACCGCAACCATATGCTGGCCGGGGGCATTCGACCTCACTACTATTGCCTGCCTATTTTAAAGCGCAATACCCATCAGCAGGCCCTGATTCAGGCGGCCACCAGCGGCAACCCGAAATTCTTCTTGGGAACCGATTCCGCCCCTCACGCCAAAGACAAAAAGGAAGCCGCCTGCGGCTGTGCCGGCAGTTACACCGCCTATGCCGCAATCGAACTCTATGCCGAAGCCTTTGAAGACGCGGGTGCGCTGGATAAGCTGGAGGGCTTTGCCAGCCACTTTGGCCCCGATTTTTACCAGCTGCCGCGCAACAAGGATAAAATTACCCTGATTAAAAATGCCTGGCAGGCACCGGAAAGCCTTACAATGGCCGACCAACCTTTAATCCCCCTGCGCGCCGGTGAGACACTGCGCTGGCAATTGCTGACCCAACTGTAATTTTTATAAGGCTATTTCGTGAATCCACCAGAGAATCAAAAAGACCCCTCATCGCCTATTGCCCAGCGTTTTCGCGGTTTTTTGCCGGTCATTATCGATGTGGAAACCGGTGGATTTAATCCCCTTACCGATGCCCTGCTGGAAATTGCTGCGGTCACTATTCGTATGGATCAAGATGGCTTGATCCATCGCCATGAAACCTTCTCATTCCATATAGACCCGTTTGAGGGGGCCAATATCGAACAGGCGGCACTGGACTTTACCGGCATTGATCTGGACAATCCGGATCGCATGGCCGAGCCGGAGCTGATGGCGCTCACCGATATGATGCAGGCGGTGCGCCGCTCGGTAAAAGAAAATGGTTGCAGCCGCGCTGTTGTTGTCGGGCACAACGCGCATTTTGATTTGAATTTTTTAAACGCGGCCATTGAGCGCTGCGATATCAAACGCAATCCTTTTCATCCTTTCAGCGTATTTGATACCGCGACCCTGGCCGGTCTGGCTTTTGGTCAGACCGTATTGGCCAAAGCCTGCCGCGCTGCAAAATTGGAATTCAGCAACAGCTCAGCACACTCTGCCGCTTATGATGCGGAGAAGACTGCAGATTTATTTTGCTTTATCGTCAATAAATGGAAGCTGTTGGGCGGTTGGCCCATTGCCATAGACGAGGATGACGAAGAGGCTGAGTAATCAGCCTATACGCAACCCATCCTCAAGCCCATAAATATTTACCCCAAGATAATTCCCGGTAAAGTTGGAGCGACAATACTCTGCTTTTCGCTGGGTGCAATCACTTCTGCAGTACCTTTTGCAATCAACTTGCCATCCTGGTTATGCGCTTCGCACTCAAGCACGACCAGCTTTAAACGCTCTTTGATCTCACTGACAGTCAGGGTCACTGTCACTGTATCGCCGACTTTGACCGGATGCTTGAAGCTGAGGCTCTGGCTGCGATAGACAGATCCCGGGCCGGGAAGCTGGGTGGCTATGGCCGCCGATATCAAAGCCCCTGTCCACATACCATGTGCAATAGGCTCACCAAATGCCGTAGTGGCCGCATAATCCTTATCCAGGTGCACAGGATTGACATCGCCGGAGCATGCGGCAAATAGCACTATATCTTTTTGAGTCAGTGTCTTGCTGTAGGTTTTGCTTGTGCCGACAGAAATTTCTGCCAAAGTGAGATTGTTTAATTGCGTCATAAAAAATATAAGCCCTGTAGAGTTTATTAGTGTATTGCAGCAGCACTCAATTCTTTTTCCAGGCTGCGCAGCCAGTAATCAAAAGCCAAACGAATCCGTAAATTATTTTGCACCCTGTTGTTCAGCTCCCACATATTGCCAAGATCATGCTCATCCGTTGCCACCATGACTGATTTCTGCGTGACGGAATCCGTGAGTTCGAACACTATGGTCATTCGCCCAAAACCTTTGCTGTAAACATCCATCAGGCCTGGGCGACTCTTGAAATCATCCTTGACCGCATGGGGTGCTATCTCGGTAATTTTGCCACTGAGAACCAGGGTATCTGCAGCGCTGGTCGCAGCCGGAGCAAACAGACCAGATGTGAATAGATTTTTTTTGGCCGATTCAGCAAAGCGGGTTTGATAATAGCGCTTATCCTCGTCACTTAAGCTCCAGGGCCGGGCAAAGGCTCCCTGAGAGCTGGGTTCGATAATAGTCACCTGCGATAGATCGAGATCGCGAATAATGATTTTTTTGTACTGTGCAAACGCTGCAGAAGGAGCGACAAACGCCGCATCAAAACGCGACTTTTTCACCTCAACCAAACCTACCTGCTGCGCCTGGCTGTGAATGATTTTCTCATGTGGCTGTAGACCACTGCAGGCCGTCAGGCACAGCGCAATAACAACTGTAGACCATAGATATTTCATACCAACCTCCCGTTTTCCAACAGAGCAGAGTTGTGCCCAAAGATAAATTACAAATTTTTTAAGTATTTCCCCTGCGGGAAAATTTTGTTAGAACCACGTCTCATCTTCAATATTTTCGATAGCAATAAAACGCTACCAAAAAAATGCTCTATAGATATTTTAAATCTTAGCTGCCACTGAACAAATATGATTATATGACTTCACTAAAGCTCAATCGCTTTAGCTGCAACTCAATGGTATTGTGGACACAACAAGCCGCAACACTGGATGAATTGTACTGCAATATCATTTTCTCATAGGACTTCAGAAGGTGGTAAATAGTTTATGTCATATTCTACTCAGTATAATAATCAACAAAAATCTCTCGGTATTTTCATTGTTTGCGCTTTGCATATTATTTTGATCTGGGCACTGGCTAACGGCCTGACAATCGAAATCCCCAAGATCCCCATCCCACTTCACCCAACCAAAGTTATTGAACAACCTATCACTCCCATACCCCTGCCAATTCCAGTCGAACCCAGTCTGCGATCGACTGTCAATAACATCGAATCCATAGCATCACCCTTAACGCCCATCGATATTGTTGTCGAGCCAGCTGCAAGTATCAGCTCTCCGATCATAGAGCCCCAACCAAAAACGTCATCCATCACCAGGCCAAAACTGCAAAAAGCCACTAAGCCGGAGTATCCAACCGCTGCAACGCGATTGGGCGAGGAGGGGGAAACCGGGTTGAATCTTTTGATAGGGGCAGATGGTCGGGTTGCAGAGGTTAAACTGGTCTCTTCAAGTGGCTCAGCTCGCCTGGATGAAGCGGCCATCAAACACGCGCAACGCAATTGGCGGTTTAGCCCATGCACCGAGGGAGATAAACCCGTTACCTGCTGGTTCCAGACCAAATTGATATGGCGAATTGAGCATTGACTCGCAGTAACCGGCCCTGACCATCCAAAAACAATAAAGGGAGCCAAGCTCCCTTTATTGTTGGACCCACGCCGGCATTAACCGACAAACACCCGGGCATTCCTAAACAGACGCAGCCAGGCACCATCGTCCTTCCAGTCATCCGGATGCCAGGAATTGCTCACCGCGCGGAATACCCGCTCGGGGTGCGGCATCATGAGGGTGACACGGCCATCGCGACTGCTGACACTGGTGATACCCAACGGAGAGCCATTGGGGTTGGCCGGATAGGTTTCGGTCGGCTTGAGATGGTTGTCGATAAAACGCATGGCCACTGTGCCGCTTTCATTGCAGGCCTTCAATGCCTCAGCGCTGGCGAACTCGGCATAACCTTCACCGTGGGCAACGGCCACTGGCATATGCGAGCCGGCCATGCCTTTGAACAGCACAGAAGATGACTCCTGCACCTGTACCAGGCTGAAACGCGCTTCAAACTGCTCGGAGAGGTTGCGCACAAAACGCGGCCAGTGATCTGCACCGGGAACCAGATTTTTCAAGTTCGACATCATCTGGCAACCGTTGCACACACCCAGGCTGAAGGTGTCATCGCGGTGGAAGTAACGCTCGAATTCATCGCGCACCTTGGCGTTGAACAAAATTGTTTTCGCCCAGCCCTCGCCCGCGCCCAGCACATCGCCATAGGAAAAACCGCCGCAGGCAACCAGGCCTTTAAAAGTTTCCAGCGAGATGCGGCCGCTGAGCAGATCGCTCATATGGACATCCACCGCTTCAAAGCCGGCGCGATCGAATGCCGCCGCCATTTCCACCTGGCCATTGACACCCTGCTCGCGCAATACCGCAATGCGCGGACGCACACCGGTATTGATAAAGGGCGCGGCAATATTTTCATTCTGATCGTAGCTGAGTTTTACACTTAAGCCGGGATCTGCTTGCAGCAGGCCATCGAATTCCGATTGCGCACAGACTGGATTATCGCGCAGCGCCTGCAAGCGGTAACTGGTTTCCGACCAGAGACGTTGCAGCGTCGTGCGGGTCTGTTCAAACAGGCTGTTGCCGCTTTGCGTTATGCGAATAGAGTCGTCACCATTGAGCTGGCCAATAACCTGTACATGGCTGATGCCCGCCGCAGTGAAGCGCGCTTGCACGGCTGCCGATTTATCGCGAGCAACTTGCAGGACTGCACCGGCCTCTTCGCTAAACAGAATCGCCAGGGCATCTGCACCCAGACCATTGAGAGTGATATCTATACCTGTGTGACCGGCAAAAGCCATTTCCGTCAGGGTTGCAAACAGGCCGCCGTCACTGCGATCGTGATAGGCGAGAATCTCATTGGCTGCAAGGCTTTCCTGCATGGCTGCGAAGAAACCTTTCAACTGTGCGGCAGAATCCAGGTCCGCAGGCAGATCGCCCATTTGGTTGTAGACCTGGGCCAGGATCGAACCGCCGAGGCGGTTCTTGCCATTGCCGAGATCCACCAGGATCAAATCGCTCGCGCCTTTATCAGTGCGCAATTGCGGAGTGAGAGTTTGGCGCGCATCGAGCACAGGTGCAAATGCCGAAATCACCAGTGACAGAGGCGCAGTAACCGCCTTGCCTTCGCCCTGCTCCTGCCATGCAGTGCGCATGGACATAGAGTCCTTGCCCACAGGAATGGTAATGCCCAACTCCGGGCACAGCTCCATACCCACCGCCTGCACTGTGCGGTAAAGTTTTTCGTCTTCGCCCTTGTGGCCGGCGGCGCACATCCAGTTGGCAGAGAGTTTGATATCGGATAATTTTTCAATGCGGGTTGCAGCAATATTGGTAATCGCCTCGGCAATCGCCATGCGACCGGAAGCCGGAGCATCCAGCAGCGCCAGCGGTGTGCGCTCGCCCATGCTCATGGCTTCGCCTTTGATGCTGTCGTAGCTCACCGTAGTCACCGCGCAGTCGGCGACGGGAACCTGCCAGGGGCCAACCATCTGATCGCGCACCACCATACCGGTAACCGAGCGGTCACCGATGGTGATCAGGAAATTTTTGCTGGCCACAGAGGGATGTTTGAGTACGCGTTCAGCAGCATCGGCTATAGCGATATTGGCTGTCGAGAAAGCGCTGGTCGCAGGCTTGTGGGACTCGGCGCTGCGGTGCATCTTGGGAGGCTTGCCGAACAACACTGACATAGGCAGATCGACCGGTTTTGCAGCGAAGTGCTTGTCGTTTACCAGCAGATGCTTCTCGTCAGTGGCCTCACCCACTACGGCATAGGGGCAGCGCTCGCGCTGGCAGATAGCTTCAAAGCGCGCAAGGTCCTGCGGCTTGATCGCCAATACATAGCGCTCCTGGGATTCATTGCACCAGATCGCCAGAGGGCTCATGCCCGGTTCGTCATTGGGCACATTGCGCAGCTCAAACTTGCCGCCGGTGCCGCCATCTTTTACCAATTCGGGGAAGGCATTGGATAAACCGCCCGCGCCCACATCGTGAATAAAGGCTATAGGATTCTGCCCGCCCTGTTGCCAGCAGGCGTCGATAACTTCCTGGCAGCGACGCTCGATCTCGGGGTTCTGGCGCTGCACCGAGGCGAAATCCAGATCCTCAGAAGAAGAGCCGGAAGTCATAGATGAAGCGGCACCGCCACCCAGACCAATCAGCATCGCCGGACCACCCAGGACAACCAACTTAGTGCCCGCGGCAAAGGGCGGCTTCTCTATATGCTCAGCCTTGATATTGCCGTAACCGCCAGCCAACATGATCGGCTTGTGATAGCCGCGACGCTCGCCGTCAAAATTTTCTTCAAAGGTGCGGAAGTAACCGCAGATATTGGGACGGCCAAATTCATTGTTAAAGGCTGCGCCGCCAATGGGACCTTCCAGCATAATATCCAGCGCGCTCACAATGCGTCCTGGCTTGCCGTAATCCTGCTCCCAAGGCTGGACAAAATCTGGAATGCGCAAGTTGGAAACAGTAAAACCATTCAGGCCCACTTTGGGCTTGGAACCGCGTCCCACGGCACCCTCATCGCGAATCTCGCCACCCGCGCCAGTACCTGCACCCGAAAAAGGAGAAATGGCTGTCGGGTGGTTGTGGGTCTCAACCTTCATTAATAGGTGAATAGGCTGAGGATTGTATTGATAGCTCTTACTCTGGGGATCAGGATAAAAACGCCCGGCTTCATGACCGACAATCACCGCCGCGTTATCGGAGTAAGCAGAGAGTACATTCTCGCCGCCGACTTCGTTGGTGTTCTTGATCATCTTGAACAGACTGCGCTCCTGATCCACACCATCGATAGTCCAGGAAGCATTGAAAATTTTATGGCGACAGTGCTCAGAGTTGGCCTGGGCAAACATCATCAGCTCGACATCCACCGGATTGCGCCCCAACCCCTTAAAGCTTTCTACCAGATAATCAATTTCGTCATCGGCCAGCGCCAATCCCAGCGACTGGTTGGCAGTCACCAGTGCAGCGCGGCCGCCGCCGAGAATATCCACTGTCGTCTGCGGCGCAGGTTGCTGTGCGCTGAAGATGGCTTCCGCCGCTTCCAAGCTGGCAAACACAGTCTCAACCATACGGTCATGCAATAAAGAAGCAATAGCCGCCCTCTCTGCTGCAGAAATATTGCCCTGCACATAGTAGGCAATACCGCGCTCAATACGCTTGATGCTATCCAGGCCAATATTCCTGGCGATGTCGGTCGCCTTTGACGCCCAGGGAGAGATAGTGCCAAGGCGCGGCACCACCAGGAACAGGGCACCTTCGTGATTGACCAGGGACTCCACTTTCGGGCCGTAGGTGAGGACTTGTTGCAGCACCTGCATCTGCGCCTCGGTCAAGGCTGCAGACACATTGGCAAAATGGATAAATTCAGAAGAAATACTGCTTGCCGCAGGAACCAGTTGTTGCACATTGGCCAGCAGTTTTTCGGTACGAAAACTAGAAAGAGCGGGAGCGCCACGCAGAATCAGCATAGTGAGTTGAGCCTCAAGCGTCGGGGGTAGAATTTTAGAGGGCGCAATTGTACTTGATTTCGCAGGCGACGCGGCAGGTTTTTTACCGCTTAAAATCACCTGCTCAACGGGATTGTTTCTGACGAATGGTCGTTTTTTAAGTGATTTTTTGTGAACTATTAAACAAAAAAGTTTTTAGATGACACTTTATAGGCCTTATCTTTGTCCGGGAATGTCACCTTAAACAACAAAAAATCACATTTTTTTTCAAGATTTCAGACGTCAAAGCACCGTCGAAAACCTTTCCGCATGCCCCGTCGTCACTGCTTATGCCAAAAAAAAGCTCAAGTTTTAAACAAATGCCTACTCCAACTGCGATCAAAAAACAAGCTAGGCAGAGCAAAATCAACTCTTTACCATAGCCTTATGTTGCAAGAATCAAGAGGGATCGGGTTCGGCAAAGGTGCATTCCCCCTAGTTAATCAGTTACAGGCGGTAATGCAGATAAATAAAATATGAGGAGCAACCCTATGGATATTCGCATGCATAACACTGCAAAACGATTTTCCATCGCTAACATTTTTATCCTTTTATGCCTGATTGCCTGCACCGGCCTGCTGGTTCGCAGTGTTCCCCCCAGCCAACTTGAACAAGTGCGCGCTGCGGGTGAGTTGCGGGTGATATCGCGCAATGGTCCAACCACGTTCTACGAAGGCTCGGAAGGGTTAACCGGTTTTGAATATACCCTGTTGCAGGGCTTTGCCCATTCGCTCGGTGTAAAGCTGGTTATTAACAGCGAACAGCAGAGCAACAGCGTCTATCCAAAGATCAATAGCAATACCTTTGATATTGTCAGCGCCAGCCTGGCCGCCAAGATCAGTGCGGGCGAGCACCTGCGCTTTGCCAGTCCCTATATGGAAATCACCCAGCAGTTGATTTTCAATACCCGACAAGCAGCGCCCTCCAATTTGGCAGAACTGGTGGGCAAAAATATTCTGGTGCTGGCCCAGTCACCACAGCTGGCACACTTGCACAGCTTGCAAAAGCAGTTGCCCGGATTGCAATACACAGAAGTCGAGGGGTTGGAAATGACCGACCTCCTGGATATGGTTGAACAGGGCAAGGCCGATTATGCAGTGGTTGATTCGGCAATTTACACCCTCTACCGCTACTCCTATCCCCACACTCAATTGGGCCTTAACCTCACTCTTGGCCAACCCGTGGCCTGGGCAATGGCTGAATCCCAGGACAATAGTCTGTATGACGCGGCTCAAGCTTACCTGGCCCGTATCCGCCAGGATGGCACCCTGGCACAAGTCACTGCACGCTTTTTCGAGCAGATGGAAGAGGTCACCACTGACGATACTGTCAGGTTTGCCATAGAAATGGAGCGACGCCTGCCGCACTGGGAACAGGATATCAAGGCCGCCGCCAATACCTACGGCCTTGAGTGGCAACTGCTGGCCGCCATAGGCTATCAGGAATCCCACTGGGATCCCAAAGCCGAATCTGTGACCGGCGTGCGCGGCTTTATGATGCTGACCAATAACACCGCCAGAGAACTGGGGGTTCGCAATCGCGAGAACCCCACCGAGAGTATCCACGGCGGGGCAAAATATATTAAATACCTGCAGGGCCGCCTCTCTGATAAAGTCCAGGGCGATGATCGGCTGTATATGGTGCTGGCCGCCTACAACCTGGGCCTGGGCCATCTCGAAGATGCCCGTATACTGACAGAAAAAAAGGGCGGCAATCCCAATCTCTGGGAGGATGTCAGCAAATATTTCCCGCTGCTATCCAAGTACCAATACTACATAGAGGCAAAGCACGGCTATGCGCGCGGCTGGGAGCCGGTGACCTATGTCGAGAACGTGATCAACTATCAGAAGATTCTCACTCGCCACGAGAAGCATGAACAATTCCGTATGGCCACGCTCAACAACAGCGCCGATGAGACAGTCAATCCCATGCAGCTGAAACCCAGTGCTGTTGAAAAGCTCAGCCGCAACAATCTGGACAACTCCTCTTCGCTGTCCATCCTGTAATCCACAAAAAACGCCGCAAATGCGGCGTTTTTTTATTCAGTCACTTTGTCAGCTTAAGCTCTTCCCTTCTTCGCCGAAAAAATGCACTGAGCTGCTGCTGGCATTCACCTGCGCAAATACCGCCCTGGTATTCCACGCGATGGTTGAGATAGCCTGCATCCAATAATCTCGCCTGGCTGACAACAGCTCCAGCCTTGGGTTCAGTGGTGGCGAACACGACACGCGCAATACGCGCATGGACCAGCGCGCCCACGCACATGGTGCAAGGCTCCAGAGTCACATAGAGGGTGGCATCGACCAGGCGATAGTTTTCAATCTTTGCCGCCGCCTCACGCAATGCCACTACTTCAGCGTGGGCTGTGGGATCGCAAGCACTGATAGGCTGATTAAATCCCTCGCCAATCACTTCACCACCACTGACAATCACCGCCCCCACTGGAACCTCGCCAAGCAGCTCACCTTGGCCGGCCAGGACTATAGCGCGGCGCATCCAGTGTTCGTCGGTTGTTTGCACATTGGTCTCAGACATTGGCAGTGCCTCCCAGAGCCCTGCCCTGGACGCAAACTGCAACTTCATCCGCAGTCAGTTCGCGCACAAACTGGAAACGCGGAATAGCCTCGCCATTGCGCTCGACAGTTTCCGTAAACATAGCGAGAGGCCTTACGCCCCAGGAATAATCGCCGTATAAACATTGATAGACGGCCATAGGCTCATCGGTTTCGCTATGGTGTGCAATCTGAAACAGGTAGTAATCATTGCCTTTATAATGACGATAGAGGCCGCGGGGAATATGTGGTTGCATGTTCATCGTAAAATAGAATTGGATTTAAAGGCTATTGCGCAGTATTAAACTACGCCCGATTGTTTTAACTGAGCTATTTTTTCCTGGGAAAAATCCAACAGGTTTTTTAAAATTTCCTCGGTATGGCTGCCCACCTGCAAACCCGGCCAATCGGTCCGCCCGGGAGTCTGCGCCAGCTTGGGCAATATCGCTGGAATCTTGAGTGGCTTGCCATTGATTTCCACCTGTTCAAACATGCCGCGCGCATTGAAGTGCGGATCGGCAAACATATCCTCGACATTATAAATAGGCCCGGCGGGAACACGGGCCTTTTCCAGCAGTGCGAGAATTTCATCCGATTCCCTGCTCAGGCACCAGGTCGCCAGCGCGTGATCAATTTCAGCTTCGTGGATCACACGCCCGGCATTATTGCTCATGCGCGGATCGGCCGCCATTTCCGGATAGCCCGCTGTCTCCATCAGCCGCTGGAAAATGGAATCACCATTGCCACCAATCACCACGTATTTCCTGTTTTTGCAGCGATAGGTATTGGTGGGCACTATGCCGGTGACAGTGGTGCCCGAGGGCTGGCGAATCACGCCCGCACCATCGAACTCGGGAACCACCGCCTCCATTAAATTGAACATGGATTCATAGAGGGCGATATCCACCACCTGGCCATCGCCCTCGCTATTGCGCTCGCGCTCCAATAGCGCCAGGGCAATACCCAGGGCCGCATGTATACCGGCAATGGTATCGCCGATGCTTAAATTGGGGCGCACAGGCGCCTGGTCGGCGAAGCCATTGACATAGCGAAAACCGCTGATGCCTTCGCAAACGGAGGCAAAGCCCGCCTTGCTCGCATAGGGCCCCGTCTGGCCGTAGCCGGAGATGCGGGCGTAGACACATTTGGGATTGGTCTTCTTGATATCTTCCGGCCCCAAGCCCCAGGCCTCAACCACACCCGGACGAAAATTTTCAATAACGACATCGGCGCTGTCCATCAATTGCCGCGCAATCTCTTGCCCCTCCCGCTGCTTTAAATCCAGCGTAATACTTTTTTTATTGCGGCCAATACTTCGCCACCAGAGCGAGGTGCCCTCTTCCACCACACGCCAGCCGCGAATCGCATCGCCGGACTCAGGTGGCTCAATCTTGATAACCTCAGCGCCAAAATAACCCAGCATACAGCCGGCAAAGGGTCCGGCGATCAATTGGCCGATTTCAATTACGCGAATACCGTCGAGGGGGCGTCTCTGTGTTGTCATTGCTCTTCCAGTGTCAATATTATTTTTCCAATGTGCAGGTTTGACTCCATGCGCTTGTGCGCAGTGGCAGCCTCAGCCAACGGAAAAACAGAATCTATGATAGGTTTTATTTTTTGCGCATCCAGCAAGGGCCAGACACTGTGCTGCAATTCCCGGGCAATCTGCGCCTTGGCATGGGGCGACTGGGCGCGCAGTGTCGAACCTGTCAAACTCAAGCGTTTCAGCATCAGCGGCATTAAATCCAATTGCACTTTACTGCCCTGCAGGAAAGCGATATTGACTATCCGCCCCTCCCTGGCCGCCACCGCAATATTGCGCTCGATATAGTCGCCGCCGACCATATCCAAAATGACATTCACGCCCCGCCCCTCGGTCTGCTGCTTGATCATGGCAACATAATCCTGCTCACGATAATTAATCGCAACAGCCCCCAGGGCGGCAATAGCTTTGCATTTTTCCTCTGAACCAGCAGTGGCAAATACCTTAATTCCAAAAGCAACTGCCAACTGAATTGCGGTAGTGCCAATGCCACTGCTGCCGCCGTGAATCAATAGACTTTCTCCGGGCTTGATCTGCGCGCGCTGCCAGAGGTTGTGCCACACCGTAAAAAAAGTTTCCGGCAAAGCCGCGGCCTGGATAAAAGAAAAGTCTCGGGGAATCGCCAGGCACTGAGCGGCGGGGGCCAGAGCATATTGCGCATAACCGCCGCCATCGACCAGTGCGCACACCTTATCGCCAGGCCGCCATTCGTGGATATTTTTACCGCAGTTGACCACTTCACCGGCAACTTCCAAGCCCAGTACTGGCGATGCATCCGCCGGTGCCGGATATAGGCCCTGGCGCTGGAGAATATCCGGGCGATTAATGCCTGCCGCATATACGCGAATCAGCACTTGATCTGCGCCAGGCGTGGGAATAGAGGCCTGTCGCCATTGCAAAACCTCTGCCGCACCAGCGCCGGAAGTGGCGATAAAATTCATCAGCATGCTGCGCCCTGCTATCTCAAGGTTAATTAGGGTTCGAGCCTTTCAATATGCCAGCGATTATCCGCCTGCAAACTGTATTGGAATCTATCGTGCAAGCGATTGGCACCGCCCTGCCAGAATTCGATCTGGTGAGGCTTCACGCGGAAGCCGCCCCAAAAATCCGGCAGCGGAATTTCACCTTTGGCAAATTTGTTTTTCATGGACTCAAACTGCTGCATCAGCAGCGCGCGCGATGCTATGGGCTGGCTCTGCTGCGAGGCCCAGGCACCGAGTTGGCTTTCGCGCGGGCGGGTGACAAAATATTTCAATGCTTCAGCGGTGGATAGCTGCTCGGCAACACCGCAAACCTTCACCTGGCGCTCGAGAAAATGCCAGGGAAAATGCAAACTGATTTTCGCATTCTGCTGCAAGTCGCGAGCTTTTTTGCTGCGCAGATTGGTGTAAAACACAAAGCCTTTCTGATCAAATTGTTTCAACAGCACAATGCGCTGCGAGGGCTGGCCCTCAGCGTCCACCGTGGCCACCGTCATAGCACTGGGATCCGGCACCTGGGTGGCGATGGTCTGCTCCATCCAGCGTTTGAACTGCACAAAAGGATCTTCGGCGAGATCCGCCAAATCCAGACCACCCTGCAAGTACTCGCGCCGCAAACTCTCCAGATCTAATGCCATCTCAGCCTCACTCAAAACATAAAGGCTGCATACTAATACCCAACAACAAAAAAGGCACTGTTTTCACAGTGCCTTTTTATTATCGAACAATCCAAGACGGCATATTAAAACTGTGCTTTGACCCGCGCAGCATAGTCAGGATCGGCCTTAGCCAGTTGCGCCAACATTCGCTCCTGCACACTGGCAGTGGCCTGGCTCAAACCTGCCGCTATATTGCCGGTCAATTGCTGCTTCTGGCTTTCACTCATCAGGCGGAACAGATCTCCCGCCTGGGAGTGATAGTCCGCATCTGACTGGTCGTAAGCCTGCACCGCCGCTGGCGACAAGTGCAGCGGTGGCTCTTTTACCGCCGGATTGGGCGCTGGAGCCCCTAATTCGGCACGGTCATTGGGGTAAAAATTGGCATCACCGCCCTGGATATTGGCGTTGTGATAGGGGCACCCGGCCATGGCGCCATCACGCTGATAGTGGTTGACAGGACACTGCGGACGATTGACCGGAACCTGGTTGACATTGACCCCCACACGGTAGCGATGGGCATCCTGATAGGCCAGCAGGCGCGCCTGCAGCATTTTATCGGGAGAGACTCCCAAGCCTGGCACCAGATTGCTTGGAGCAAAAGCAGCCTGCTCCGTCTCGGCAAAATAGTTCTGTACATTGCGGTTGAGCTCAAGCTGGCCAATCTCCACCAGCGGGAAATCACCATGGGGCCAGATCTTGGTCAAATCAAATGGGTTGATGCGGTAGGCCGTCGCCTGCTGCTCGGTCATTATCTGCAATTTCACCGTCCAACTGGGGAAATCGCCGCGGTCAATCGCCGCCACCAGATCCTGTTGCGCCCCAAATGGAGGAAGGCTGGCAGCCTCGGCAGCCGTCAGGGTTTTAATGCCCTGATTGGTTTTGAAATGCCATTTTACCCATACCCTTTCACCTTTTTGATTCCACATACTCAGGGTGTGGGAGCTGAAGCCGTGCATATGGCGATAGGAGGCGGGTATGCCCCTGTCGGACATCAGGATCGTCATCTGGTGCAAAGATTGCGGATGATTTGCCCAGAACTCATAAACCGCCTGGGGGTCGGGCAGGTTCGTGCGCGGGTTTTTCTTCTGCGAGTGGATAAAATCGGGAAACTTGATGGGATCATTGAGGAAAAACACCGGGGTATTATTGCCCACCAGATCAAAGTTGCCCTGCCCGGTATAAAACTTCACCGCAAAACCGCGCGGATCGCGAGCGTAATCGCTGGAATCCTGGCCGCCGCCAACGGTGGAAAAACGCAGGAAAATATCAGTTTTCTGGCCTATATTCTGCAAAAAATCAGCGATAGTGACATCACTTAAACTTTTGCTGAGAGTAAAATGACCGTAGGCGCCAGTGCCGCGGGCATGTACCACCCGCTCGGGAATCCGCTCGCGGTTAAAGTGGGCGAGCTTCTCGAACAGGTAGTGATTGTCGAAGGTCAAAGGGCCGCGCGGACCGACACTGATACTGTTATTATCATCCGCTACTGGTGCGCCGGCTGAGGTGGTTAAGGTGGTATTGCTCATGGTATTCCCCTAAGTGACTATATTTAATTCACAAGTCCATGATAGATAGCACCAGATAATTAATGAAATTAATAATAGAAATATAGGCAATAGTTTTTTATAAAGATGCAGTAACTGTCACTTGCCAGCCTGCACAAGGAGTTTTCTTTATGGCTCAAGCATCGCAAGCCCTGGCAGGCATCATTCTCGCAGGTGGATTGGCCAGGCGCATGGGCGGCGGCGACAAATGCCTGCTCACCCTGGGAGATAAAACCCTGTTGCAACATACCATTGAGCGCGCTACACCTCAGCTGGCCGCCCTGGCCCTGAATGCCAATGGCGACCCATTGCGCTTTGCACTATCGGGGCTGCCCATCGTGGTTGATCACTTTGCCAACCATATGGGGCCGCTGGCCGGTATTCATGCAGGATTAAAATGGATGCGGGAAACCACTGCTCACCAGTGGCTGGCAAGCTTTCCCTGCGATACACCTTTCTTTCCCCTGGATTTGCTGGAAAAACTCTTTGCGCAAACCGGAGGTGGCGTCAATCTGGTCGTGGCCCGCGCAAACCAGCAGACCCATTCCGTCTTTGCGCTCTGGCATAGTTCGCTGCTGGAAAAAATTGCCGAACAATTGGCCAGCGGAAAAGTGCCACGCCTGCAGGATTGGATCGATCAGCAGAACACGGCCTATGTCGACTTCAGCTCAGACAGTGACGATTCCTTTTTCAATATCAATACCCCTGACAATCTGATTGCAGCTGAAGCTATTTTAGAGAGACAAATTAAGGAGAGGTTATGTTAGTGTGGCGTTGGCTTTTTTTATTACAGTTTTTTGTTCTGCTCTCAGCTTATACCTACTTGGGACTGGCTCCACACCCGGAAGATTCAATCCCCACCTTTAACGATAAACTCATGCACTTCAGCGGCTATTTTGTTGCAGCCTTTTCCATCAGCTTTGCTTTTCCCTGGTGGAGTTTCTGGTGGCGAGCCATTTTTTTAACGCTCTACTCCATCGCCATTGAAGTTGGCCAGCACTTTATGCCGCCGCGCACCTTTGATGTATTTGATATCTATGCAAACACCAGCGGTGTCCTGGTGGGTTTGCTGTTGCTGACGCTCTTCGGCATGAAAGCCCAGTGGTTTAAAACCTTGCTTCATTTAAGGCAAAAATAACAAGAGCCAGCTGCTTTCGCAGCTGGCTCTTTAGTGGGATCGGCACAACCGGCCCTGTCAAGGCAGAGTGCAGTTCGGCCCCAGATTGGTCAATATAGTCGGCGATAAGTGATCGTTGGTAAAGCTGACGTATGTCCAGCCGTTGACGGGGTAAATATGGCGAGACGCCCATTCACTCGACGTAGTCTCATCGGGTAAAGGGGATTCGAACCCGCGCGATATGTGAAGCCGCGGAGCCCCCGCCCGATCGCCCTGAGTAAAGTTGCGGCAGATCTTCCACTCCGGGGTATCGCCATCGACATACTCAAAAAAATCGCCCGGCTTCCAACCCCACGACCACGTAAAATGGGTTCCGGTCAAGGAGTATACCGGTATAGTACAATCAGCGGTTAAGTAGGCTCTTTTCATCACCTTCCTGGTGGTGGCGTTATAGCGAATCCTCACCCAGCCGGCGGGCACATTGGCCACGGGAGTCTCATCCAACCAGCCACCGCTGGGATCTATCTGGAAGCGCGGCCCACCATTGGCATCGCCCGCAGGAATATTGACGCAGCTCTCGTAGTCATCGGTAGTTCCCAATTGCGTCATCAACAATCCCTCAGCCCATCCATTGTGAGTGCCGCGCACATGCACCGGAATAAAAGGTTTGCTGGGCTGTGGCACTGTCGGGAAAGCGGTGTGGTACAGCGGATTGTGCTCAGGGTTGCCACAAGTGGGATCCCTGTTGTCAGCCGGGGTAATCCAACTCTTAAGGAGTGAAAACTCGACAAGAGAATGACCTGTCATGTCAGTGAAAGTGTGTATGGGTGTTACGTGATTCTGCAACGATCTGTCTTGCAACAAGTCAAACCCTTCCTCACCATTGCGATCGCGGGCAACAACTCTGAACTGGACAGTGCCAACAGTAGGCACGCACAGAGATCTATGTAAACTTGCGTCTTCAAAAAACATATGCATCAATAATCCCGGCCCCCAATTATCAATAGAGCTGCGCAAATAAATATCAGGATATTCAGGGGTAAAATGCGTTATGCCTCGGGTGTCCAAGGGTCGACAATCCGTTGACAAGTTTTGCTGCAGAGAAATTGTTTTAGTGGTGCTGTTCAAGGTAATTTTTACCCAGCCTGCTGCAACCCCCACATCTGGGCCAGATGGAAGGACATCAGAGCCCCAGCTACCATTGGGATCTATTTTAAATCTGGCCCCCTGCGGATCAGCGGGAAACTTGATGCACTTTTCATAGATGTCGGTATTGCCAACGCGAGTCATCAAGGTGCCCTCCAGCCAGCCGTTGAAGGTGCCGCGCACATGATAAATGCTGGCGGGCGCACTGGTCGCTGAAGAGGCGGCAACAGAAGAGGCAGGCAGACTCGATGCTGCAGCACAGTTAGCCGCTAAATTTTGCTGCACGCTGATCGCTTTGGTTGAACTGTTGAAAGTAATTTTTACCCAGCCAGCAGCCACTATAAAATCTGCCGCAGGAATAGCATCGCCCCAGCCGCCATTCGGATCAATTTTGAAACGCGGTGAACCATTGGCATCGCCAGCAACAAAGTTCACACATTTCTCGTAGGAGTCGCCAGTGCCGATACGGGTCATCAAAGTGCCTTCGACCCAGCCATTAAAGGTGCCGCGCACATGATAAATGCTGGCAGGCGCACTGCTGAGCGCGGAGCTGGCCAGTGAAGACGATGCAATCGCACAATTGGCCGCGAGGTTTTGCTGCACGCTGATAGCTTTAGTCACGCTGTTAAAGGTAATTTTTACCCAGCCAGCCGTCACGGCAAAATCCGCAGCGGGAATTGCATCACCCCAGCCGCCGCTGGGATCAATTTTAAAGCGCGGACCGCCATTGCCATCGCCGCCGGCAAAGTTCACGCATTTTTCATAGGAATCGGTGGTCCCGATACGGGACATCAGAGTGCCCTCCAGCCAGCTGTTAAAAGTGCCGCGCACATGATAAATGCTGGAAGGCGCACTGGACGCAGCAACCGAGGACGCCAGGGAAGATTTGCTGGATGAACTCACTGCCGCCAGGGAAGATATTTTCGATGATGAACTTGCCGGCACCACAGAAGAGGAAATTTTTAGTGAAGATGAGCTTACTGCAAGCGATGATTGTGCAGAGGAAGAACTGACAACTACAGAAGAGGCTGCAGCACTGGAGATTGCCACTCCGCAATTGGCGGCCAGGTTCTGCTGGGTGGCAATGGCTTTGGAGCTGCTGTTAAAACTGACTTTAACCCAGCCTGCCGTCACTACCAGATCGCTGCTCGGCATGGCATCGCCCCAACCGCCATTGGGATCGATTTTAAAGCGTGGTCCGCCATTGGCATCGCCGCCGGTAAAGTTAATACAAGTTTCGTAGACATCCGTGGTTCCCACGCGTGCCATCAGCGTACCTTCCAGCCAGCTGTTAAAGGTGCCGCGAACATGATAAGCCGCCGCGACAGGTGGTGCCGTAATGCTCCAGGTTTTGGTGTTGGTGAAAAATTTGATATTCCAGGTACCCGCGGCCACTGGAATATTGCTTCCACCCAAGCCGCCGACACCGTAACTTTCTTTCCAATCGCCAAAGCGATCAAATTTAAGGCTGCCCGCTGTTGTGAATACAACCCCGTCAAGCTGCATGCTATTGGTACCGCCGGAGACCATAGGAGTCGCGACCCAGGCATTGTGGGTGCCGCGCAAAAACCAATCGGCATTGGCGTTGGCGCAGAGACTTAAGGCTAAAGCAATGAATAAATAGCGGTATTTCATCCTGAGATCCTTTAAAAACTTACTTCAAAAGCAAATAAAAAATATTTCTTAACAATATATCCGCATATATTATTCCTGACAATATTTTTTTAAAAATGAGAAGTGGATAGCAGAAATTATTTACAAACACGTTACATAGGTAAAACATAATGGCCAATAGAAATGCAAAAAGCCTGAGCCTCCCAAATTCCGGTGTTGTTGCAAACACCTTGAATACAGAGAGGATCAGGCTTTCTTTATTGCCACCCGCATTGCGGATGGTCTATTTTTTTACAGCAGTAAACGCCTTACATCAGCGATCACCGCTGTCAGGTAAGTGAAGAAGCGGCCCGCATCAGCGCCATTGATTGCGCGGTGATCGTAGGACAACGACAGCGGCAGCATATTGCGCGGAGCAAATTCTTTACCGTTCCACACAGGTTTCATCTGCGCGCGCGATACGCCGAGGATGGCAACTTCAGGCGCATTGACGATTGGCGTAAAGCCATTGCCACCCGAAGCACCCAGGCTAGAGATGGTAAAGCAACCGCCCTGCATATCCGCTGGCAGCAGTTTTCCATCGCGGGCCTTTTTGGCAATTGCATTGATTTCGTCAGTCAATTCCCACAGACCTTTTTTATCCACATTGCGGATAACAGGCACCATCAAACCATTGGGAGTATCAACGGCGATACCAATATGAACATACTTTTTCTGCACAATGCTTTCGCCATCATGATGCAGAGAAACGTTGAAACTGGGTTCAGCGATCAATGCTGCTGCACAGGCCTTCATGATGAATGGCAGTGGAGTCAGCTTGCTGCCGCGCTTTTCGGCTTCAGCTTTCAAACCGTTACGGAAAGCTTCCAGATCGGTGATATCAGCATCATCCCACTGAGTTACATGGGGTACGTTCAACCAGTTGCGGGTCATATTGTCCGCAGTGATCTTTTTAACCTTGCTCATTTTGACTGTTTCAATTTCACCGAACTTGGCGAAATCTACCGCGGGTACACGCGGAATACCTGAACCACCGCCGACAGGTGCACCCGACTGGGCGGCCACCACAATCGGCTTAACATAATTGCGAACATCGTCTTTCACCAGGCGGCTGCGCGGACCGGTTCCCGATACCTTGCCGAGATCCACACCCAATTGACGGGCCAGCTTGCGCACGGCGGGGCCAGCGTAAACATCGCCAGTTTGCACAACGTCTTCGACTGGCGCAGCCACTTTAGCGACGGGGGCAGGTGCTGCAGCGGGCGCTGGAGCAGCGGCCTTGGCAGGTGCGGGAGCCGCTGCAGGCGCTGGAGCGGCGGCGGAACCACCCGCTGTTGCCAACACACCTATCACAGAACCCTGTGATACTTTATCGCCAACTTTCAGGGCTATGCTGACAATCTTGCCCGAGGCTGGAGCTGGGATTTCCATAGAGGCTTTATCGGTTTCCAGCACAATCAACGAATCGCCTTCGGCAACTTCGTCGCCGGCCTTGACGGAGATCTCAATAACCTCAACGCCTTCTGCACCGCCAATATCGGGCACAGGGATATTCACTTCAGCGCTGGCAGCAGGCGCTGCGGCTGCCTGTGGGGCTGCGGCTGCTTGCACAGCGGGAGCCGGCTCGGGGGCAGTAGTGGCAGCGGCGCCTTCAGCTTCAACTTCGAGCAACAGATCGCCCTGGGAAACCTTGTCCCCCACATTGACTTTAATCGCTGTCACTTTGCCTGCCGCACTGGCGGGGATCTCCATGGAGGCTTTATCGGTTTCCAATACTACAATCGAATCTTCAAGTGCGATCACATCGCCCACTTTTACCGAAATCTCGATAACTTCAACGCCCTCAGCGCCACCAATATCTGGTACTTTAATAGTTTGAACTGCCACTGTTTTTCCTCGCTAGTCTTTATAAACCTGATCAAAGGTTTTTTAAAATTCGATCAAATTGTATTCAATACAATGCAAAAACGCCCTCCTTATGGGAGGGCGATTTATTTTACACGCTCATTGGATCCGCTTTTTCTGGATCAATGCCAAACTTCTTAATCGCTTTAGCCACAACATCAGTCTTAATCTTACCTTGGTCGGCAAGAGATTTCAGCGCGGCAATCACCACAAAGTAGCGGTTCACTTCAAAGAAATGACGCAGCTTGGTGCGGGTGTCACTGCGACCAAAACCTTCGCAACCCAACACGGTGTAATCGCCGGGAATATAAGCGCGGAGCTGCTCAGAGTAGGTTTTCAAGTAGTCGGTGGCAATAATGGCCGGGCCTTCGCGACCTTCCAGCAATTGCGTGATATAAGGCTTGCGTGGAGTTTCTGTTGGGTGCAGCAGGTTCCAGCGGGTCGCGCGCTGACCATCGCGGGTCAGTTCGTTGACACTGGTCAGGCTCCATACATCGGACTCAACATCAAAGTCTTTGCGCAGAATCTCGGCGGCGAAGCGCACTTCGCGCAGAATAGTGCCTGCGCCCATCAATTGCACGCGATGTTTGGCCTTGCCCTTGCCCTGCTCCAGTAGATACATACCCTTGATAATGCCCTCTTCGGCACCTTCAGGCATATCGGGATGCTGGTAGTTTTCGTTCATCAGGGAAATGTAATAGAACACATTTTCCTTGTCGTGATACATACGCTTGATCCCGTCCTGGATCACCACCGCCAACTCAAAAGCATAAGTCGGATCATAGGTGCGGCAGTTGGGAATGGTATTGGCCATGATATGGCTGTGACCGTCCTGATGCTGCAGACCTTCACCGTTAAGGGTGGTGCGACCGGCGGTGGCACCCAACAGGAAGCCGCGCGCTTGCGAGTCACCGGCAGCCCAGGCCAGATCGCCAATACGCTGGAAACCGAACATGGAGTAATAGATATAAAACGGAATCATCGGCTTGTTGTGATTGCTGTAAGACGTTGCCGCCGCAATCCAGGATGACATGGCACCCGCCTCGTTGATCCCCTCTTCCAGAATCTGGCCGGTGGCCGACTCGTGGTAAGACATCATCTGACCGGAGTCGTGGGGAACGTATTTTTGCCCCTCGGAAGAGTAAATACCCACGGTCTTGAACATACCCTCCATACCAAAGGTACGGGCTTCGTCGGGCACAATCGGGACAACTTGCTTGCCGATAGATTTATCCTTGACCAGGGAGGAAAGGATACGCACAAAGCTCATGGTGGTAGAAATTTCACGATCGCCGGTAGACTTTAATTGTGCGGCAAACGCATCCAGCGCTGGCACCAGCAGCGGGTCGAAATTGGCGTTGCGCGACGGCAAGTAACCTTTCAGGGTAGTGCGGCGCGCACGCAGGTATTGCATTTCCGGGCTGTCTTCGGCTGGACGATAATAGGGCAGCTTGGGCAGATCTTCATCGCTGATCGGCAACTCAAAACGATCGCGGAATTTTTTCAGGCTTTCGACATCCAGCGCTTTCACCGAGTGAGTCTTGTTGATAGCCTCACCGGACGAGCCCATGCCGTAACCCTTCACCGTCTGGGCGAGAATAACGGTTGGCTGGCCCTTGGTGTTCACCGCATTGTGGTATGCATTGTAAACCTTGTGGGAATCGTGGCCGCCACGGGCGAGATAGAGAATATCCTGGTCGGACATATCCTTGACCAGTTCCAGCAGCTCTGGATACTTGCCAAAGAAATGCTCGCGGGTATAGGCACCGCCATTGGCTTTGTAGTTTTGCATTTCGCCGTCGACCACTTCGTCCATGCGCTTCTGCAGCAGGCCGCTCTTGTCTTTCGCCAGCAGCTCATCCCAGCCGCGGCCCCAGAGAACTTTGATCACATTCCAGCCAGCACCGCGGAACACACCTTCCAGCTCCTGGACGATCTTGCCATTGCCGCGCACAGGGCCGTCGAGGCGCTGCAGGTTACAGTTGATTACAAAAATCAGGTTGTCGAGCTTCTCGCGCGCCGCCAGGGAAATGGCTCCCAGGCTTTCCGGCTCATCGCACTCGCCATCGCCCAGGAAAGCCCAGACTTTGCGGTCGGTTTTAGGCACCAGGCCGCGAGCTTCCAGATAGCGGTTAAAACGCGCTTGATAGATAGATTTGATCGGGCCCAGACCCATGGATACCGTAGGGAACTGCCAGTAATCCGGCATCAACCAGGGGTGCGGGTAGGATGACAGGCCACCGCCATCCACTTCGCGGCGGAAATTGTCCAGTTGCGCTTCATTCAGGCGGCCTTCAACATAGGAGCGGGCATACATACCGGGGGAAACGTGACCCTGGAAATAGATCAGGTCGCCGGGAGTCTCGCCGTCGTTACCGCGGAAAAAGTGGTTGAAACCCACATCATAAAGGGTTGCAGAGGAGGCAAAGGAGGCGATATGACCACCCAGGCCCTCGTCATTGTCATTGGCCTTCATCACCATAGCCATGGCGTTCCAGCGTACAATTGAACGAATTTTGCGCTCCAGGGCGACATCGCCGGGAGAGGTGATCTCTTTTTCGGGAGCAATGGTATTGCGATAGGGAGTCTGAATGGACGAAGGCTGTTCGATGCCTTGGTTAACGGCGGATTCCGACAGGGTCTTTAAGAGTTCAGCCGCACGTTCTTTACCAGCATGGCGCACAACGGATTTTAAGGCATCCAGCCATTCTTTGGTTTCAATGGCGTCGATATCTTGTAGCATTCAAATCTCCTCAACCGTGCGCGCAAGGCGCACTGGACGTAGTAGCAATACTTAAATTAGGGATGTAAATCTGGGGTATCCGCGCTGATAGAGGCCCTCAAGCCTTGGTTTTTGCTGAGGTTACCGACGGGAGTTTCCTTATTGCTGTGTGTAAAAAGAAGCTGATTCTTGCATAAATGGCACCTGTTTACCAGTCCTCTACCTCTGGGATCAGGAGGGAATCAGGCACAAAAAAGGTGCAAAAATCGCTATTTTTCATTCTCACAGGTGAATGTGGGCACTATTACAGACTCACAAATCAAGTTTTGCATTATTACTTAAATTTTTACATTTCACAAAGCAATAAAAATAGAAATTCTTATTAATTCACACAAAAAATCGCACCAAAAAAAAGCACTCAGAAAAACCTCAGGGAAATAAATAGCTCGCCTGCTCCTGACGGTATTTGCCCAGGTTTTCGATAAGCTCGAAACCTTCGTCCTGCTTAAATTTATCGCCACTCAGCCAAAGCCTGCGATTTTCCTGCAAAAAAGTATTCTTGTAATACGCCTGCAGGGATTCCGGTGTAATTTTACTGGCCGCCAGAAACATTTCCTGCTGTCGGGAAAAACTTTGATCGTTTAACAGAATACTCTGCCAGAATTGCTCTGCCTGTCCCGCAAGATTTATCGGCACTCTGCGCAATTGCGCTAGCAGTGCATTTTTATTGTCAGCAAAGTTTTCCGTCAGCGATGAAGAGGCAGTCGTTAGAAAGCGGTCTATTCCCGCCGCAATCTGCTCCTGATCACCCTGCGGCGACTTCACCAGAAACAGGCTGGCCTGCAGATTTTTTAGCGGCAACAACTGCATGGAAACATAATCCCCCAAGGGATTTTCATCGCGCAGCTGACGATAGAATAACGGCTGCAATACTTGATTGAGCAGCAGCATATGAGCACTGGAATTAATCGTAGGCGATGTAGCCGGAATATATAAAGCCAGAGCCTGTTGCACTGCGGGATAGGGATACAGCCAAGATTTGCCATTTTTATTTTCCGTGCGCAGCACTTTGGAGCCGCGCATAGGGTAACTGACTTTTCTCTTCAGCAATTGATAGTCGATCAATCCGGCCAATTTAATGGCATCCTGCGCATAGAGATTGCCGTAAAACAAAGCCTGTATCTTTGCACCGGGCAAAACCTCTGCCGAAAAACGTTTGAACTTATCAAAACTGAGATTTTGCAGAGCGCCAGCATAATCTGCCGACTCCCAGGAGGGCTGGTACTGCAGCTGGGCTATTTTCTCCGGCAAGAGAACCTCTGGCACAGCCCTATCCTGATTGCGCCAGTCCTGCAGTAACTGTTTCTTGATGGCATCAAAGCGCGGCTCGGCAAAATCGGCTTGAGCCAAAGCAGAGACTATCTTGTCCAGCAGCAGACTCTGCCTATCGCTATAGCCCGCCAGATAAACATCAAAGCCGCGCGAATGGGCCTTTATTGTAAAATGCGAGCCTGCTTTGGCCGCGAGATCAGCATAATCCTGCAACTGGTCCATGGCCAGTGCGACAAACAACTGTACCCGCGCAGCATTTTCCAGGGAGTTATTGAGTGAAGGCAGTAGCACCTGAAAATTAATTTCAGACCTGGGTACACGATAATATTGATCCTGGAGAAACCAGAGGATGAATTGGTTGTGGTTTAACAGCAGGCCGGGGTGGGTGGACGCATCACCTTCGCCAAATTTCATGGAGGGAGCTTTGACTGAAATATTTTTCGGAATAAAAATATTGCGCTCCGGCAGAGCCAGCTTCTGGCGGTAAGCTGACTTCAACTCCATAGGTTCGGCGATTCCCGCAGTGAGTTTATAGGGAACCTGGTCAGCCGTCGCACCCTCGCTGGCAGTAATTGCCGGATCCGTATCGACAATCAGCACATTATCCCTGCGCAAATACGCCAGAGCCTTTTTAATCAGCACCTCATCAAACAGACTGTAATCATATTTTCCCCTCAGCAAATCTTTGGCGGCATAGACTTGCATGGCCTGCAGCAGTTCCAGCGGCCCACTTATCGCAGCGGGGTTTTCGGGGAAGCGAAAATCAAGTTCCGCCATCTGCTTAAGCTCGTCAAAACGCCAATCGGACACTCCGCGCTGCGACAGGATTTTGAAATATTCAAAAGCTGCAGAGACAATCTGTTCTTTGGCTTTGGCGCCCTCAGGCGTGAGCCTTAAGGAAATTTGCAACAGCTCTTCCTGCCCACTCGGCAGTAGATGCTCAACATCTAGGGACTCAATCCAACCCAAACTCTTCAACAGATGAGCCAGGCTGCCGGGAGCTTCATTTATCAATAGATGCGTCACATAATCCCAGGGCTTGGCTGAATACCTATCCAGATAACTTGCCACAGGAAAAACCAGGGCCAGCCGCTGCCCGGTTGCCGATTGCATGGCGACGCTCGCCGGCAGGGCCCCGGCGGCAAACAGTGGAGGCTTAGTGGCCAGGGTCAAATTGCTGTTGCCTATAGAGGCGAAGTGCGACTCGACCATTTTCTGCAAGTCGTCCAGCTTATGGTTGCCTATCACCACCAGCGACATCAGATTGGCGGAGTAATGACTCTTGTAGAATTCGAACAGCTGATCGCGCAGTTGGTGTCCATCGGCATCAGCCAGTAACGTCAGATCACCGTCTGCCGCGCGGGCGGCCGGATGTTCGGGATTGAGCAGCTGGCGATAGACATGACGCTGGCGCTGCCCCTCATCATTCAATTGGGCCAGGCGTTCGCCATTGATAACGTTTTTTTCCCGCTCTATCGCATTGGCATCGAACAATGGCGCAATAAAAAATTGGGCAAAGCGATCCAGTGCCAGGTCAAGATGGCTGTTAGCAATAGCAAAATAATATTGGCTATTCTGCTCGCCGGTGGCCGACCCCACACTGCCGCCACGCTCCTGGATAAAGCGCTGGTAGTCGCCGGGTTGAGGATACTTTTCGGCACTGACCATCAACATATGCTCGAACAGATGAGCCAGACCAGGAAGCTGGACAGGATTCTGGTAGTGCCCCGCATTCACATTTAAAGCCGCCGCCGACTTCTCCGCGCGCGAATCGGAAACCAGCAGCACCCGCAATTGGTTGCCAAGGACAATATAGCGATAACTGCGGATATCCTGCTCGCTTTTAACCACCGCGAATACTTTAGTCGGAGGCTGGGATTGCGCGAATAGCGGCTGCACCCATAGCAGCAATCCGATAATCAGCGGATAAAAAAATCTGCGCGATGGTTTGAATTGCAACGCTGGCAAATGCATCAGTGTTGCCAGTCAGCATGGACGGGGAGGCGAAAAAACTGCGCCGTCGATAACAGGGCAGAAAGGTGATGAAGAGCTATCAGCATAAATTTCTCTCGTTAAAGCGCCTGACAACAAAAAAACCAATACACAGACTATTGTTTGCGGATCAGAAAATAATACACCTGCTCGCGGCTGTAGAAGCCGTCAATAATTTGCCCGGTAATATCTGCAAAGGACACGAAATCCCTCAGCGATCCGGCATCGGTGGAGATAACCCGAATTACTTCATTTGCGGCCAGATTGCGCAGCGCCTGCTTGGCCTTAAGCAGAGGCAGCGGGCAAGCTAAACCACGGGCATCCACTTCTGCAATCACTGCCTGTGTTATTACCTCTGAATTGTTAAGGGCGTCTAATATTTGGGGAATATCTGTAGGGGGGAAATTTGTTTTCAAAGCTTCATCCAACATCACAGCCTGCGGATGGCAGGGAATTAAAGAGGTAAATGACGAACTAAAGGGCAAAAAGTTCATCCAAGCTCGGAAGCTGCATAGCCATAAAGCGACAAAACCGCTAGAGTGCGCCGGCAGACTAACGCATCCGCGATGCGATTCCAATAGCAAGCCCCAGGAGCCTATCTACCGTGAGCCGACTCACCTACCCACTTCTTATTGCTCTCAGCCTTGGCCTGGGCACAGGTGCGGCCTTCGCCGAAGTAGAACTGCCGGTATTGGGTGATACCAGCTCTGCCCTGGTCTCCCCGATTCAGGAAAAAATCCTCGGCCAGCGCTATTTAAAGCTCTATCGCAGCCAGGTGCCAACCTCCTCGGACCCCCTGGTCATCAATTATCTGGAGCAACTGATCGGCGAGTTGCTGCCCTACAGCCAGCTTGAGGACAAGCATATTGACTTGGTGGTGGTTAAAAATCCAACGCTCAACGCTTTCGCCATTCCCGGCGGCGTTATGGGTATCCACACCGGCATATTCAATTATGCTAAAACCGAAAACCAACTGGCAGCCGTCATCAGCCACGAACTGGGCCACCTCAGCCAGCGCCACTATGCGCGTATGCTGGAGCAGCAAAAAAACAGCACCATCCCTATGATCGCCGGTATGATCGCCGGTCTCGCCATGATTGCCAATGACCACAGCGACTCAGGTATGGCGGCGATTATGGGCACCCAGGCCGCACTGCAGAGTTCGGCCCTGCGCTTTAGCCGCGACAACGAGCAGGAGGCCGACCGCATAGGCATGCAGACCATGATTGCAGCCAAACTCGACCCCTATGCCGCCGCCGATATGTTTGAGGAAATGCTGCATCTCAGCAGCGGCTCGCGCCGGCCACCGGAATACCTCCTGACCCATCCGGTCACTGAGCGTCGGGTTGCCGATTCGCGCAACCGCGCCATGCAATACCCGAAAAAAGCCTATTCCGACAACCTTGAATTCCACCTGATGCGCTCGCGCATTCGCTTTGCCCTGGAAGAGACACCGCAAATTGCGGTAAAACGCTTTAAGAGCGAATTGGAAGGCGACAGTATTTCACCCGACGCCAGCCGCTATGGCCTGGCCCTCGCCTACTATGAGAGCGGACAATTCGATGCAGCGCGCAGTACATTACAACCGCTGTTAGATAAAGACCCCAAGCGCATTACCTACCTGATTATGAGCGCGGATATAGATGTGGCAGCCGAGCGCTTCAAGCCCGCGCTGGAGCTATTGGAGACACAGCTTAAACTCAACCCCGATAACTACCCGCTCACCATCCGCTATGCCGAGGCGCTGATGAAGGCAGGCCTCTACAGCAAATCGGCAGAATTTTTGGATCGCTATTCGCGCAAGCGCAACAATGATGACTATGTCTGGTACCTGCTGGCCGAGGTCAATGGCTTGAGCGGCAATATACTTGGCGTGCACGAAGCGCGCGCTGAATACTTTATCGCCAACGGCGTTTACGACAAGGCCCAGGTGCAACTGCGCAATGCCATTCGCCTCGCCCAGGGCAACTTCCAGCGCAGCGCCATCCTTGAGGAGCGGATGCGCTATGTTGAGCGGGAAATGCGCGAAATCCGCTATTAATCCCTCCCACCCTTTCGCCAAGGCGAATTTCCGCACAGGCAGCAGCCTTTTAGACTGTAGCTTGTGCTTTATATATGGTAACTTGGGCGCCCCTTTTTCTGGCCTGGCCGCGCCCTCCTAAATGGGACTCCCGCCAGGCTTTCGATAACTTGTCCATTGGAGCCCAAACCATGGCTGTAAATCGTTCCGATATTACAAAACTCGCCAACCTGGCGCGCATCGCCATCTCCGACGATGCCGCCGATGAAGTGGCAGACCGCATCTCCACCGTGTTGGCCCTGGTAGACCAATTGCAGGCCGTCAATACCGATGGCGTATTGCCTATGGCTCACCCGCTTGATGCCGTACAGCGCCTGCGCGCCGATGTGGTGACCGAGCCCGACCAGCGCGGCCTGTTCCAGTCCATAGCCCCGGCGACCCAAGATGGGCTGTATCTGGTTCCCCAGGTCATCGAATAACAGCCTTAACACCGCATAAAAAGGGATAGTCCTCTCAGCCTGAGCCTGCTGGAAACACAGACTACCCCATAGAATTTTCAGGCGACCTGCAGCGCCGCCCCAACCAGGAATTTTTTGAATGCATCAATTAACCATTGCCGAGCTAGTAAAAGGCCTGCGCAGCAAGGATTTTTCCAGCATTGAAGTCACCCAGCACTATCTCGAGCGGATCGCGCGCCTGGATAAAACCTATAACAGCTATATCACCGTCACCCCCGAACTGGCCCTGGCACAGGCGGCACAGGCCGACAAGCGCCTCGCGGCAGGCAATGCCCCGGCGCTCTGCGGTGTGCCCATAGCCCACAAGGATATTTTTTGTACCATAGGCGTGCGCACCAGTTGCGCCTCGAAGATGCTCGATAGTTTTATCGCACCCTACAACGCCACCATTGTCGACAACTACCTGGATTCAGGCGCGGTCATGCTGGGTAAAACCAATATGGATGAGTTCGCCATGGGCTCTTCCAACGAGACCAGCTATTACGGCCCGGTAAAAAACCCCTGGGCAATTGACTGCGTGCCCGGCGGCTCGTCGGGCGGCTCTGCCGCTGCCGTAGCCGCACACCTGGCTCCCGCCGCCACCGCCTCGGACACCGGAGGCTCGATTCGCCAACCCGCAGCGCACTGTGGTTTGACCGGCATCAAACCCACCTATGGTCGCGTATCGCGCTGGGGCATGATCGCCTTTGCCTCCAGCCTCGACCAGGCCGGTATTCTCTCGCGCACCGCAGAGGATGCGGCGATACTGCTGAACGATATGGCGAGCTACGACCCCAAGGATTCCACCTGCGTTGAGCGCGAGGTGCCCGATTACACTGCCAGCCTGAACAACTCACTAAAAGGTTTGAAAATCGGTGTGCCCAAAGAATATTTTGGTGAAGGATTAAACCCTAAAACCGCCGAGGCAGTAGAAGCTGCCATCAAAGTCTATGAGAGCCTGGGCGCGAGCATTCACCCTATCAGCCTGCCTCACACCAGCCTCTCTGTGCCGGCGTATTATGTGATTGCACCAGCCGAGTGCTCCGCCAACCTGTCGCGTTTCGACGGTGTGCGTTATGGTCACCGCTGCGAAAATCCCAAAGACCTGAACGATCTCTATATGCGCTCGCGCAGCGAAGGCTTTGGCGATGAAGTGAAACGCCGCATACTGGTGGGCGCCTATGCATTATCCGCAGGTTACTACGATGCCTATTACAGCAAAGCGCAAAAAGTCCGCCGCCTGATCAAGCAGGATTTTGTCGATGCCTTTACCCAGGTGGATATTATCCTCGGCCCGACATCGCCCTCGCCCGCCTTCGCCTTCGGTGCAAAATCCAAAGACCCGGTGGCCATGTACCTCGAAGATATCTACACCATTGCCACCAACCTGGCGGGCCTGCCCGGCCTCTCGATTCCCTGCGGACAGGTGGATAACAAACCCGTTGGCCTGCAATTGATCGGCAATTTCTTTGCCGAGGCTCAACTGCTCAATGTCGCACACCAATTCCAATTGGCGACCCACTTTCACCAGCAATCTGCCCCCGGCATTGAGTAAGAGGAGAATTTAATATGCAATGGGAAACTGTTATTGGCCTGGAAGTGCATGTACAACTCGCCACCAAAACCAAAATATTCTCCGGTGCCAGCACCGCCTTTGGCGCAGAGCCTAATACCCAGGCCTGCGCGATTGACCTGGCCATGCCCGGCACACTGCCGGTGGCCAATGAGCAGGCCTTCCGCTACGCCACCATGTTTGGCCTGGCGGTCAATGCCGAGATAGGCAAGCGCTCGGTGTTCGAGCGCAAAAATTATTTCTATCCCGATTTGCCCAAAGGCTATCAAACCACACAGCTCGCCGAACCTATAGTGGGTGCAGGTTATGTCGATCTGGAACTGGAAGGCGGCCGCAGCAAGCGCGTGCGCATTCATCACGCACATCTGGAAGAGGACGCGGGCAAATCCCTGCACGAAGATTTTGCCGGTATGAGCGGTATAGATTTAAACCGCGCGGGCACCCCTCTCATAGAAGTCGTCACCGAGCCGGATATGCGCAGCGCCGAAGAAGCTGTTGCCTTCGCCAAAAAATTGCATTCTATAGTGACCTCCCTGGAAATCTGCGATGGCGAGATGAGCCAGGGTTCCATGCGCTTTGATGTCAATATTTCCGTGCGCCCCAAGGGTTCAGAAAAACTCGGCACCCGCACCGAAACCAAAAATTTGAACTCGTTTAAATTTATGGAGGAAGCCATTGCCCTGGAAGTTGAACGGCAAATCGATGTGCTGGAAGATGGCGGTGTCATCAGGCAGGAAACCCGTCTCTACAATGGCGACACCAAAAAAGCGCGCTCCATGCGCAGCAAGGAAGACAGCAACGATTACCGCTACTTCCCCTGCCCCGATCTCTTGCCGGTTATCATTGACGATACCTATATAGAGACTGTACGCAAACAAATGCCGGAGCTGCCCGAAGCAAAACGCGCGCGCTTTGTCGAGCAGTATGGCCTGGGCGATTACGATGCAGGCCAGATCACCATGGATAAACTCAGCGCGGTGTTTTTTGAACAGTCGACAAACATTTCCGGCGAAGCCAAACTCACTGCCAACTGGATTATGGCCGACCTGGGCGCCTACTTGAATCGCACCGAACAGCGTATCGACCAATCGCCGGTAACGCCCGCCCTGCTGGCCGGTCTGGTAGTGCGCATCAAAGACGGCACCCTCTCCAGCAAAATCGCCAAGCAGGTGTTTGAAGCCATAGCCAATGGCGAGGGCGATGCCGACAGTATTATCGAGAGCAAAGGCTTGCAACAGGTGTCCGATACCGGCGCGCTGGAAAAGATTATCGACGATATCATTGCAGCCAATGCCGCACAGGTGGAAGGCTACCGCGCCGCCGATGAAGGCAAGCGCGGCAAGATGCTCGGCTTCTTTGTCGGTCAGGCCATGAAAGCTTCCAAGGGTCAGGCCAATCCCCAGGCACTGAATGAATTGCTAGTGAAAAAATTAAACGGTTAAGAGAATTGTTATGAGTTTACGCAAAGACAAAGAAAAAGTCCTCGGCGAAATTTTCGACGAAGCACGCATCAAAACATTTTTGGATTTCACGGCACCCACCGGCGTGAGCGCCGATTTCCATCTGTTGGAGAAAGCCTATCGCGGCATGCGCGGCGAAAACTTCGCCACCTTTGTAAAATTATTCCTGGAGTCAGGCAGGGATATCAATGCAACAGGCCCAGAGGGGAAAACCTTTTTGCAGACAGTGGCAGATCATCGCAACGGCGAAGAATATGTCCTTGCCCTGCAAGCTGTCGGCGCCAAATAAAAAACGCGGCAACTGCTACAGTTTTGCGAAAATAGCCACGATGGGGAAACTTATCGTGGCTATTTTCGTTAAGGACTGGAATTGGCAGACGAGAGCCTGCTATGCTTTTCACTATTACTACTCCCATCAAGAGCGTCCATGCTGGCAAAATACTTCACCCCTAGCTTTGTTATTTCTCTGGCCCTGATACTATTGATGGCCAGCTTCAGCCTGCTGGGAACAAACGTGGAGTCGCTGCTGGAATTTAATCGCAGCAACATCCAGGCGGGCGAATACTGGCGGTTATTGACCGGCAACCTGGTGCACTTTGGCAGCTATCACCTGCTGATGAACCTGGCGGCTTTTATCCTGATCAGCTGGACACTGCTGCGTGAACTTGCATTGAAAAGTTATATTGTGTTGCTGGCATTGGCGGCGCTGATGATTAACCTGGGCATATTATGGTTTACGCCTGAACTGGAAATTTATCGCGGGTTTTCCGGAATATTGCACGGCCTGCTGGTCGCAGGACTTTTGTTGAACAACTTTCGCAACAAATGGTTAAGCTATGCATGCGTATTATTGGTATTTGCCAAAATCATTCACGAACACAGTGCCGGCTTTGAAGCCAATCAACTGCAAAGCCTGCTGCCGGTCAAAGTTGCTGTGGATTCGCATCTCTACGGCGCTATCGCCGGACTGGTATTTATTATCGGCTATTACAGCAAGCGATACCTGCAGCGCAAAAAATCAATAGCTTAATCTTCCGCATCAGAGTCTCCCAATACCATATTGCCACCCGACTCTTTCGCCAAACGCAAAAGTTTACCTGCCTGTCGCAGCTGCTCATCAATACCATTATTGATTTGGTTGGATACACCCACGCTAAAATAAAAACCGTGCGGCTGGCCATTGATAGTACAGACATCCTCTGACAATAGCTGCCGCACACGGCTCATAAACTCCACCGCTTTTTCATTATCCATACCTGATAAGAGAACAAAGAAATCATCGCCATCCGCACGGCACACCAGAAAACGGCTGAGCATATTATTGAGATTGCCCGCAATATGCTTGAGAGCTGCATCGCCCCATTCATGACCATAACTATCGTTGATTTCGCGAAATCTATCGACATTCACCACTGCCAGGGCCAGCGGCAGGGATTTTTCCCTGGCCTGCAGGAAAATATCGCGGGCTGCATTGAAGAAATAGTGGCGGTGGTATAAATGGGTGAGATGATCGCGCCGCGTCGAATCGGTAATTTTTTCTACCAGTTCCAGGTATTCGATATTGTGGGCTACCCGACAGTAAAACTCTTCCGGCAAAAAAGGTTTGCGCAAAAAATCATTAGCGCCATTCTTGATAAACTTGGCCGACAGCGCCTCACTGCTCTCGCCGGAAACACCAATCATGATCAAATCGATCTTGTCGTATTTGTAACGGAGGTTGCGCACCAGGTCAAAGCCATCCATGCGCGGCATATTGTAATCAGTGATCAACAGTTTGATATCAGGGTTTTCCAACAGGACTTTGATGGCCTCAACGCCATCATCGGCCTCCAGAATTTGGAAGAGATGACGCTTCAGCAAATTGCAGACATGCTTGCGTGACATATCCGAATCGTCCACCACCAGCACTTTGATCTGCTGGTTTTTCTCCAGCCGCGCCAGCAGATTCACCGCTTTGGTATAGGCGTAGCGCCCCTCTTTGGTGACATAGTCCACTATGCCCTTGCTGAACAATTGCTCGCGATGCTTTTCATCATAGGTTCCGGTCAGCACTATACTGGGAATTTTTTTACTGAGGACCAGATCGACCACTTCACCGTTGGGTGCATCGGGTAGATTCAAATCCACCAATGCCGCAAAGATATCGCTGTGCTCGGCAAGATGCTCCTGCACCTGCGCCATAGAGCCGGCAAACAAGGGGTGGTATTGAGGGTATTGCAGCAGCAAATGGCGCATGATCTTCATCACCATCTCGCTATCTTCAACCACGAGGATTTTTTTCATAGGCAATATCACTCAATCAATCTGGAAATGATCTATTGAGTGTAGCCAAAATTTTAAAAAACTCCTGCAACGCCTGCTAACGCCAGACAAATCCCGAGATAAAGGTATTAAAGAGCAGGCCCGAGAAGTTTCTTTCGACTGCGAGAGAGGTAGCACGGGCCGCACCTAAACACAGATGCAAGGGCAGCAAATGCTCTTCGCGCGGATGGCAAAAACGCGCTTCCGGAGCGGATTGCCAGCGTTCCAGTAACCCTTGCCGCTGCGAATTATCCAGCGCGGGATCAACCAGACTATCGTTCAACCATGCATCAAAAGCTTGGCTTTTGCCTTTGACCGCAGGATTCCTGGAGAAAAATGCCTGCATATTATGGAAAGACATACCAGAGCCTAGTATCAGCACTCCCTCCTCGCGCAGCGGTGCTATGGCCCTGCCAATGGCGATATGCGCGGCAGGATCGAGGGAGTTGAGCAGCGATAGCTGCACCACCGGAATATCGGCCGCCGGATACATCAAGAGTAGGGGTACAAAGGTGCCGTGGTCGTAACCGCGCTGGCAATCCAGGCGAACCTCAATGGCCTGATCTCGCAGCAGGCCCGCTATTCTTTCAGCCAGTGCAGGGTGACCCGGAGCAGGATAGCTAAATGCATAGCTTTCCGGTGGAAAGCCATGGTAGTCATAGATCATCTCTGGAGCCTGCGCGCTGGAGATACTGACAATATCCTCCTCCCAATGAGCGCTGATCATGACAATTGCACTGGGCCGCGGCAATGTCGCAGGCAGGTTTTTTAAAAAGGCAATCAGCTCCCTGTGACTGGGATCATCCAGGAGAGGCATGGGACCGCCACCATGTGGCACAAACACCACTGGCATAGGAGCCGAAGCCCCTGAGGGTAGTTGCTCGCTCATAAAATCCTCTCCGTATCTGGCTCTTAGAGCCCACAACTTATCATCTGGCAATAACTTACTTTAGCCCATGGCAAAAAGCCACAGATTCAACCACCCACAGCAACCTCCATATGGATAAGTTTACCCTTTACAGTATAGAATCAGCCCCGCAAAAATATTCCACAATAAAGAAAGATAGATATAGCTATGGCTTTTTCCTCGATTATCACCCATCGCATCTACCGCGACTTCCCCACTGAAAATGCAAAAATCCACAGCCGCGCGGAAGCTTTTGACCCCAGTGGCAAGCTGGATGAGCTGATCTACGAATTGAAGACCGGCTTTATCCGCAAAGGCACTAAACACTATGGTCGTTTTTCGTCCGAAACAGTGGAGTTTCCCTTTGCCTCCTGGCTGCAGGAATATCGCCAGGAGCGCCTGGGCTTTGCCAGCTTTACCCTGAAAGCCATGAATCACTTGAAAGATGAAATCGAAAAGATCGAATCGGTAATAGACGCCTATATTTTTTTCGCACTGGAAAAAATCGAAGCGGGCGAATTCCTCCATGTCTTTGCAGTGGAACACACCGGCGGTATCTATCTGGATACAGAACTCACGCTCAGCGACTCACTGTATCTGGACAGTAGCGGATTCTCGCTGGCTGCAAAAATCAACCTCAGCGAATGGGAAGCGGGCGACTCGCTGACCTATCTTGCACTGCTGGGTTCGCGCGGCGAAAAAGATCTGGCCGAAGCCTTCGGCAAATTTATCGGCTTTAGCGATAAGCACGATATCAAGAGTGATACGGTGGACTTTTTACAGGCGGTAGAAAGTTTTAGCCAGACCCTCGACGAACCCACCGCCAGGGTCACCCGCAACAAGGTAGTCGACTATTGCCTTGAGCAGAAAAAAGCGGGAAAACCCGTGGTGATCAACGAGCTATCCAATAAGTTATCCCAGGAAATCAAAAGCTATGAACCGGAGTATTTTTCCCGGCATATAGAGACCCAGCAGACGGAAGCAAAATTGGAATTTATTCCCGATGCAGGCCAATTGCGAAATTATATTCGCATCAGCGGCCGCAATGACAACCTGAGCATGAGCTTTGCCTCTGAATGTCTGGGCAATGAAATTGTCTACGATCCCAACAGCGACAGCCTGACAATTAAAAATATTCCCCCGGCGCTCAAGGCCAGGTTGCTTAAGCACCTGAAAGAAAAATAGTAAGTAATTCACCGGCCGCAAGGAAGCAGGTGAACAACCTATGAAGGCTATCTGGCCTCCACTTTTTGTTCGCCACAGCGAGCGCATTTATAAATAGTCACCAGCTTTCCCTGCTTCACATCAAATTGTTTATCTTTCACAACTTCCCACTTGTGAAAGCCGCTGCGACAGAGAGTTTTCCCCTTGTGTTTGACAAAATCGCTGGGGCGCTTGAAGGGCAATATATTCGTCATGCTAAACCTGCATTAAGAGATAGAGTTAACGCGAAACCAGCCGGCGATGCTTTTGCGCGCGCGCCTTGCCGGTAGAACTTCATGGGGAAATTTTTCGCTGAGAAAAATAATCATCCTGCCCAGCGACGGCATTAAGCGTTGCAACACCTGCTCGCCGTCTTCGCTGTAGAGAATCAACTCACCGCCCTCACCTTCACGCCATTCATCATTGAGATACACAACCGTGGACAATACCCGCCTGGCCTGCCCCGGCTTGCCGCTGCCTTTAAAGGTATCCAGATGCTTTTTATAAAAAGCGCCTGCAGCATAACTGGCAAAATGACTTTCATAATCAAACAACCCCAGGAATAGACGCTGGTTAAGGCCACTGCGCAATGCCTCCATCCAGGCCAAAAAGGCAATTACAGACTCTTCACCCTGCTGGGCAGACTTATCCAGCCAATAGATTTCATCCGAGCGCACATTGTCCTGCAACTGGAAATCAGCCTGACGACCTATTCCCGCCCGCTTGAATTCACTATTGCCCAGTTGGGCAAAATGCTGTTGCAGGGCCTGGATAAGTTCGGGCGCCATAATCTGATCCAGGACGATATAGCCTGGTTCCACCAGGGCATTGGCAATATCGTTCAGGAGCGCATCACTGATATTCAACATAATTTCACAAAAGCTTAATAGAAGAGAGAACGGAAAGTAAGGAGCTTATTCTTGCCACTATTTGCCATTTACCTAAAAAATTATTCCCGCTCCCACTGGATAAAATTGCACCCTAATGGAGCAGTACCCATGACTTTAATCGCAAAAAGATGCCTAATCGCTGTTAAATAAAATAGATTGCAATATGCTACACCAAAAATCACCAAATCAGTGCAAAACATCCTACCTGTAATGGCAATTCATCCTTAGAGGCCATTTGATTTATAGCATTTAGCTTCTATATTTTTGTTGTTGCCAGCCATTTATAAACTGGCCCACTCCCTTTTTCGTCC
>DATMSP010000066.1:0-39646 GCA_035565295.1 Cellvibrio sp.
CCCAAATGGGTCGCAGCGCGCAGTGATACATTGCTGAATGATGTAGAGTCATGATGATCAATTCGAAATAAGCTAATAAGGGAAACATCTAAGCTACCAACTCTAAATGAATTCCAGACAACTAACAACCCCTTTTAATGAGAATAGCCACTCACATTGACAGCCAGGGCAATCTATTTACACTCCCCCTGTCTTTCACACCAAAAGCCAGACCAAAGGAAAGTTTCCCTATGGAACTCAGCTCCAGCGACGTTTATAAAATACTGAATCCCCTGACAAAAGCCGATGATCCATCGCTTTTTATTGCCACCTTGCAACAGCTGTGCGCAGATAAAACCATAAAGCGAGAAGCGGCGGACGATCTGATTTTTTACACAACATCCGCGCTATATCATCTTGCCAGCCACAATCTGCTCGATCAGGGGGTGCGGGTAGTGGAAGCTTATTTGGCTATCTCTGCCGGGCATCCCGTGTCCGCAGACAAGCGCTGGTATTTTGTTGAAAAGGCACTGACCATCATCCGCCCCAAACCCGAATTGGCCAATGAACTGGCGACAAAGATCATAGGAAACACACTGGCCGAAGAGCATAGTTTTGTTAAAGTCGTACAGTATTTTGCCGAACTCGGCTGCAGAGAGCTGACGCTGGCATTTGCCCAGCAGGCCATAGCGTTTAACTTTGATCTCGACCTCACTCAGGAAAGGCATGTCGCCATCCAAAAAATTTACAATCAAGACAAGGATTTCAAAGAGAAGATTGACAGCGCGAAAGCGCTGCGACTGGAAAAAAATCAACGCATAGAAACCCCTGGAGACTTTTCCAGCACCCTCGAAGCAGCGCAGGATGCAATCCAGAATTTACGCTTATCCTATTCCAATCCCCAGCGCATTCTTGCGGTAACCCAATTCAAAGAACCACAATACCGCCGCGATATTGAAAATTTTCTCAGCAGCGGCTTTGCACAACTTAAAGATATAGCCCTGCGCTCTGGCAAGCTGGTGGATCATATACTGTTTGACGCTATGGCCCGCGCTATAGGCAATTGGGGCGACCCACAATTTGGCGAACTGCTGATGAGCGAGTTTAACTTTGTGGTGCAGGATGAGGATAAAGATGAAGCGGACTACATTGCCAGGCATTATGAACTCAACCAGACCTGTGGCTCCATTGCCTTGGCGTTGGCCTCACTCAACTATGCAGGCGATATCAGTGGCTTCGACACATTTTTGGACTCTTTCGAATGGCGCTATCCAGGCAGCGATTTTGTAATGCAAACCCGCTATGCAAAATGGCTTCTCAACAAAAACCCAGAAGAGGCCGCAACCTTTCTGGCAGACCCGGAAAATAAACAGGGCGCGAGCTATGCAGTCAGCGCTATAGCGGATCTCGATTATAAACCGGCACTTGCGCTTATCCAGCAGAAACAATCCTCTCTGCGCAATCCCATCACTCAGGAAGTTTTCAAAGAAGCAATAGCTCGCCTGCAACAGCAGAAAGCGCCACCCTCACCTCAAGAGAGAATCATTAATCTTTTCGGCAGAGTAACCCCCACCGAAATGGCCCTGGGCGCAGAGAGCGATAATGTGTTTCTGAGCCGCGCTCAGCACACCCTGCAGAATTCACAGTTTGGAACTATTTATGATGAGGAATATCTCGCCCCAGAGGACTGATGGGTATTTGTAACAGCACTGGTGAAACCTATCACAAGGCTTCACCATATAACCCGCTGCCGCGTCAGGCTTCTACCTCGCTCGCGCCATCTTAATGATTTTTTTCCGCGCGACAATGGCCTATACTCGCAGCACACCCTCAACGATTTCACAGCTTATGAAAACCTATTTGGTCGGCGGCGCAGTGCGCGACAAATTACTGGGCTATCCCTTCACCGAAAAAGACTGGGTAGTGGTGGGCGCAACGCCCGAAGCTATGCAGCAGCAGGGTTTCATTCCCGTAGGCAAGGATTTTCCAGTATTTCTGCATCCGCAAACCAAAGAGGAATACGCCCTCGCCCGCACCGAGCGCAAAACCGGGCGCGGCTACAATGGTTTCAGTTTTTACTGCGGCAGGGAAATCACCTTGGAAGATGACCTGATTCGCCGCGACCTCAGCATCAACGCCATAGCCGAAGATGAGGCGGGCAATATTATTGACCCCTACGGTGGCCAAGCGGATCTGAACAACAGAATTCTGCGGCATGTCTCCGCCGCTTTTGCCGAAGACCCTGTGAGGATTTTGCGCATTGCTCGCTTTGCCGCGCGCTACCATTATCTCGGCTTTCATATCGCCGATGAAACCCTGGCATTGATGCGCGCAATGGTGGAAAACGGCGAAGTGGATCATCTGGTGCCCGAGCGAGTCTGGAAGGAAATGCAGCGCGCATTGACCGAGAAATCCCCCGAAGTATTTGTGCAGAGCCTGCGCAATTGCGGCGCACTTGCGCGATTGTTTCCAGAGCTGGATTCACTTTTTGGCGTACCGCAAACAGCAATTCACCACCCCGAAGTGGATACCGGCATACACACCTTGATGAGCCTGCAGCAAGCGGCAAAACTCAGCGAAGATCGCGATAGCAACAGCAAGGCCTGCATTCGCTTTGCCACACTGCTGCACGATCTCGGCAAGGGCACTACACCCACTGAAGAATGGCCGCGCCATATCGCCCACGAACACCGCAGCCTGCCACTGGTCAAGCAAGTGTGCGAGCGCATTGCCGCCCCCAAGGAATATCGCGAGCTGGCATTGATAGTGGCCGAGTTGCACACCCACTGCCATCGCGCACTGGAATTGAAACCGGCCACGCTATTGAAAACACTGCAAACTACCGATTCATTTCGCCGCCCAGAGCGCTTCGAGCAGTTCCTGGTCTGCTGCGAAGCCGATGCACGCGGGCGCACAGGTTTTGAAGATCGCGATTACCCGCAGGCAAATTATTTTCGCGGGGCACTGCTCGCCTGCCAGAAAATCAACGGCAAAGACATCGCTGCGCGCGGCCTCAGCGGTAAAGACTTTGGCGATGAGATCAACCGTCTGCGCCTGCAGGCCCTGACCGAGTTTAAAGAGGCATTCAGCCATGGCTAATCCGGTAGCATTGATCACAGGCGGGGCAAAGCGCATAGGTGCTGCCGTTGCGGAGCTATTGCACCGGCAGGATTTCAATATTGTGCTGCACTATCGCCACTCGCAGGCAGAAGCCAATATGCTGGGTGAGCGACTGAATCGCGCGCGCGCCAATTCCTGTGTGCTGGTGCAAGCCAATCTCAGCAATATGGCCGAGCTGCAATCCCTGGCGCAATCCACCATCCAGTCCTGGGGCAGGCTGGATGCCTTGATCAATAACGCCTCCAGTTTTTATCCCACCCCTTTGGCTAATGCCACAGAGGCCCAGTGGGACGATATTATGGCCAGCAACCTCAAGGCGCCGTTTTTCCTTGCGCAACAGCTTGCTCCCGCATTAAAAAAACAGCGCGGCTGTATTATCAATATGGCCGATATCTATGCCGACAGGCCCCTGCCGCAACACAGTATTTACTCCATCGCCAAGGCCGCCAATGTGATGCTGACACAAAGCCTCGCCCAGGAGCTGGCTCCCGAGGTGCGCAGCAATGGCATAGCGCCAGGAGCCATACTCTGGCCGGAGCAGGAACCGCTCAGCGACGCAGCAAAAAAAGCACTGCTGGATAAAATTCCACTGCAACACTGCGGCTCACCGCAGGATATAGCCAACACTATTCTGTTTTTGCTCCGCGATGCCCCCTATATCAACGGCCAGATCATAACGGTTGACGGCGGCAGAAATTTAACGATTTAATAGTGGCCAAACCATAACAACCACAATGAAAATAATTTTATGATTCGCACGCAATTACTCACACCCTCCGGCCAATGGCTCTGCGGCGGAATGGAACTTGTCGATCTCTGGAGAAGCGACGACAGGCATTTTATCTGGATAGATCTTGAGGGCGAAAAAAACGAAAATGAAAAAATGATCCTGCAATCGCTGGACTGCCACAAACTGGCGATTGAAGATGTGCAGCGCTATCGCCATCCACCCAAAACCGAAACCTTTGACAACTACACCCTGATTCTCTATCGCGGTATCAGCCAATTCAGGAAGAACCTCACCTTTACGCAAATGACCATAGCGCTGTTTGCCGGCGACCGCATACTGATCAGCTGCCACCCCCACGACTCCAAAAGCATCAGCCACTACTGGGAGCATGCTCGCCTGGAAAATCTATTGGTGAGCCCCGGCCTGCTGGCTTCGCGGATTATGCGTTTCTCTGTGGGAATCTACCTGGAATCCATGCTCGCATTCGAACCCTTCCTCAACGAAGCCGAAGACTCCATGCAGGAAAAACCCAGCGACGATGTGATGCGCGAACTTATTGCCTACAAATCACGCCTGCGCAAACTCAAGCGGATTTTCAGCTACCACGAGCGCCTGGTGACCAACCTATTGAAAGATATTCCCCAGCGACTGATTGATGAGGATGGCGATATTGAACATGCGCTGCAGGATCTATACGAGCGCTGCGAACGCCTGCACAGCCTCTGCGCCATGTATTTTGAAATTTGCGGCGATCTGATCAATGGCTATCTCTCCATCAGCTCGCACCAGCTGAACAACACCATGAAAGTGTTGACCGTATTCACCGCAATTTTTGTCCCACTGACGTTTATTGTCGGCGTTTACGGCATGAACTTTGACAATATGCCCGAGCTGCACATGCACTATGGTTATTATTATGTGTGGGGCTTGATGCTGGCGATTGCCTCGACGACCGGATTTATCGCTTATAAAAAATGGCTTTAGGATTGAACGCTAGAAATGGTTTTACCGCACCATTCAAAGTCTATCGGCCAGAGCAACTGCGAAGCCTGGTCATAAGCCTGCCAGAGCTGCGCGTAGGATTGCTGTAGCGCTGGATGCAATACCCCAGGAGCAATCTTTGCCAGGGGCAACAGCACAAACGCATTTTTGGTAATCTCTGCGCGCGGCAATTCAATACCCGCCTCCACGCCGACAAAATTACCGTAGGTGAGAATATCTATATCCAGCGAGCGCGGACTGAATTTGGGGCCCGAGCGCACGCGGCCATTCTCGTCTTCAATCTGCTTGAGGGTTTCCGATAAGTCAGCCAGTTTTAAATCTGTGTGAATTCCCACCACCAAATTATAAAAATTGCTGCCATTGAAGCCCACCGACTTGCTTTCATAGACCGGCGATATGGTCAATTCGCCAAACCAGTAATTCAGCGCATCCAGGGCCGCCAGTATATGGTGCTGGCGATTGATATTGCTGCCGAGGCTCAGATACACGGGAGTCATTGTACAAGCTCTTTAGCTTGCAGTGCGCCGCGCTCGATAATCAAGCCCACATCGCGCGCACCGCGAATAGCACCCGGCTTGCTCACCCGCAGGCGCACCCAGGGTACATTGAATTCGTCGCGCACCAGTTGCGCAACCTCTTCGGCCAGGGCCTCCACCAGCAGCGCATTGCGATTTTCCACATACGCGATCAAACGCTTGGAAACTTCTTTGTAATTCAGCGCGTATTGAATATCGTCGCTGGCCGCCGCGCGGCGAATATCGGTAGCCATCTCCAGATCAAAGCTGACCGTCTGTTTTACCTGACGCTCCCAATCGTAAATACCTATGATGGTGTCGATACGCAAATCGCGAATGTAAACAATATCCATAATGACTTCTGCAACTAAAGTGGAGTGAGGGTATTGAGCGGCCAGCGCGCCTTGACATTGACCGCGAGACTCTCCTGCTGCCCGGCCAATAAACGCTGGCAACCGGCATAGGCGATCATGGCACCATTGTCGGTGCAGAATTCGTGGCGGGCATAAAATACTTTGGCCTGGATTTTTTCCAGGGCCAGATGCAAATCGCTGCGCAATTTTTTATTGGCCGAGACACCACCGGCAATCACCAGGGTTTTCAAACCTGTCTGCTCCAGGGCGCGCTTGCATTTGATCACCAGGGTATCCACCACAGCGGCCTGGAAGGCGCAGGCGATATCCGCGCAGGTCTGGTCGTCGGGCAAGCCATTGGCCTGCTTGTGGGCGGCCACAGTGGTGAGGGTATAGGTTTTCAAGCCGCTGAAACTGAAATCCAGGCCGGGGCGATCCACCATCGGCCGGGGAAACTTGAAGCGGCCTTCGACTCCGGATTCCGCCAGCCTGGCAATCTGCGGGCCGCCGGGATAATCCAGGTCGAGCATCTTGGCCGCCTTATCAAAGGCCTCACCCGCCGCATCGTCCACCGATTCGCCCAGCAACTCGTAAACGCCTATGGCATCCACGCGAACCAGTTGGGTGTGGCCGCCGGATACCAGCAGGGCCACAAACGGGAATGGCGGCGGGTTGTCCTCCAGCATGGGCGCCAGCAGGTGACCCTCCATATGATGGACCCCAATCGCAGGCACCTTCCAGGCATAGGCCAGCGAGCGGCCCATAGCTGCACCTACCATCAAGGCTCCTATCAGGCCGGGGCCCGAGGTATAAGCTATACCGTGGATATCCTGCGGCTGCGAGCCGCTCTCCTGCATCACCTGGTCGATCAGCGGCAGAATCTTGCGAATATGGTCGCGCGAGGCCAGCTCTGGAACCACCCCGCCGTACTCGGCGTGCAGGTCAATCTGACTGTAGAGCGCATGCGCCAGCAGGCCGCGCTCGCTGTCATAGACAGCCACACCGGTTTCATCGCAGGACGTTTCCAAGCCTAAAATTCGCATACTCGCCTCTCGCTTTACAGGGCGGCTATCATAAGGCCAAGCGCCACAGAGAGCCAGAAGTTTGGCTGCCGAGGTTGCAGGCGAAATAAGAAGCGTATAGAATTCGCACCCCTTGGATGCTTGTAACGGCCTCTGGCCAGCCACAGATTCTCAAGACATCATTTTTAAACAGCATATTTCAAAACAGGTCACACGATGCCATCAGTAAAACTTAAAGAAAACGAACCCTTTGACGTAGCTCTGCGTCGTTTTAAACGCGCTTGTGAAAAAGCAGGTATTCTGGCTGACGTTCGCGCTCGCGAATGCTACGAGAAGCCAACCACTATTCGTAAACGTGACGCTGCTGCTGCCGTTAAGCGCCACGCGAAAAAGGTTCAACGCGAATCCAAAAAGTTTACCCGTCTGTATTAATTCACAGCCAGTCGGATTGATTTAAAGCTGGCTGAGCCCAATCTGGATCGGGCACAGCGCTTAAATGATGCCTTGAAAACCGCGATACATTGCTATGCATCGCGGTTTTTTGCTGTGCGCAATTTGCCCCCAAACAACGCAAATAATCCGCCGCAAAAACCAGGCAATAACGTAAAATCATTCCAGTTTCACTGTTGACGACACCCTATGGCCGGCCTGATTCCACAGAGCTTTATCGATAACCTGCTCGACCGCGTCGATATAGTCGAGGTGGTGGATCACCGTGTAAAACTGAAAAAAACCGGCAAAAACTACAGCGCCTGCTGCCCTTTCCACGACGAAAAAACCCCCTCCTTTACCGTAAGCCCGGAAAAGCAGTTCTACTATTGCTTTGGCTGCGGCGCCAGCGGCAACGCCCTGGGGTTTATCATGGATTACGAGCGTTTAAGCTTCCCCGAGGCCACCGAACAACTGGCCCGCATCGTCGGCCTGGAAGTACCTCGCGAAGTGCAGAGCGAAGCCCAGATCAAGCGCGAGGAAGAGAAGCGCAGCATCTACAGCCTGCTGGAAAAAGCCAGCGACTTCTACCAGTCGCAACTGCGCCAGCACCCCAGCAAACATATGGCAGTCAACTACTTAAAGGGCCGCGGCCTGGATGGCAAAACCGCCAAAGATTACGGCGTGGGCTTCGCCCCACCCGGCTGGGACAACCTGCTGAAAAGCCTGGGCAGCAGCGACGAAGAAAAGCACCTGCTGATCGAAGGCGGCATGCTGATTCATCAGGAGCAGGAGAAAAAACTCTACGACCGCTTCCGTCACCGCATTATGTTCCCCATCCGCGACACCCGTGGCCGGGTCATCGGCTTTGGCGGCCGGGTGCTGGGCGACGACAAACCCAAATACCTCAACTCACCCGAAACCCCCATCTTCCACAAGGGCCAGGAACTTTACGGCCTCTATGAAGCGCGCCTCGCCTACCGCGACCTGCCGCGCCTGCTGATTGTGGAAGGCTATATGGATGTAGTGAGCCTGGCCCAGTTCGGCATTCGCTACGGCGCCGCCACCCTGGGCACCGCCTGCGGCGAGGATCATCTCGACCGCGCCTTCAAATACACCAGCGAAGTAGTGTTCTGCTTCGACGGCGACAAGGCCGGCCGCAGCGCCGCCCATCGCGCCCTGGAGGCATCGCTCACCGCCATGACCGATGGTCGCACAGTGAAATTCCTGTTCCTGCCCGACGGCGAAGACCCGGATACCCTGGTGCGCCAGATAGGCCCGGACAAATTCGAGCGCATGATCGAGCTGGCCGTGCCGCTCGAAGACTTCCTGTTCGACGCCGTGGCCGAAGGCCTGAATATCCGCACCATGGAGGGCCGCGCCAGCTTCAGCAAGCGCGCCGCCCCGCTGCTGGACAAACTCCCCAAGGGCGTGTTCCGCGAACTCATGTTCGAAAACCTGGCCACCCGCACCGGTTTAAGCCGTAGCATACTGCAGGATCTGGTCAGCGAACCCGTGAGCCTTGGCGAACCAGAGCCGCCAAAGCCGGCACCCATACTTCAACACCAACCCAAACTGCCGCCCAGCCCAAGCACAGCGCATGCAGGCAGCCCTGAGCCTCACTATTTTGACGAAGCCCCCGCCTCCGAGGCGCAGAATTACTACATCCAGGAGACACCGCCACCCGACTACGAGGAGTACTACAGCAGCCGCCCATCGCAGGAGTTGCAGCGCCCCTATCAACGCGAGCTGCAAGCCGGAGGCCAGGCAAGACCGAGCCAGGGACAGAGCCGCTACCTGATGCCCCCCGCGCAAAAAGCCATAGCCCTGCTGCTCACCCACCCCAGCCTCGCCGCTCAGGAAGCCGAATACGAACCCTGGCAACAGGAGCAGGATGCACACCTGCAAATGCTGGGACGCCTGCTGAAAGTGCTGCATGAGCGGCCGCACTACAACCTCTCGCACTTGATCGGCTACTGGCGCGGCCTCTACGGCAGCGAGGATACAGAGCGCCTGGCCGGTATCGCCGGCAACGACCTGATGCAGGCTACCAACGCCCTCACCCTGACCCGCGAAGACAAACCGGCCAAGGCCGATTACGATAGCGAAGCCGCCTTCCGCGACTGCATGGAAACCCTGCGCCGCCAGCAAGTTGAGCGAAAAACAGCCGATTCCCTGCAAAAACTGAAAAGCGCCGACTTCAGCCAACTCAGCAAACAGGAGCGCGAGCAATTGGTACTGGCCGCCCTGAGCAAAAAATCAACACCCTAAAGCCGGCAACTCCTTCCCTGGCGCGTTTTTATTTCAAATTATTTGTAACAGTTCTGCTTACAAACTGTGCATAACCTAGAATAGCGCCCTGCACTTAAGATATAATCCCGCGCTTTGTTTTCTCACTCACGTTTTGACAGGGTTCATGAATGTCTGATGACGCGCAACAGAATCATTCTCGTATTAAAGAGTTAATCGCTCGCGGTAAAGAGCAGGGTTACCTCACATACGCTGAAGTAAACGATCACTTACCTGAAGATATCTCTGATCCGGATCAGGTCGAAGACATCATTCAAATGATTAACGACATGGGGATTCGCGTCTATGAAGTCGCTCCCGATGCCGACACCCTGATGGCCGATGGCGACACAGGCGCAGACGAAATCGCCGCCGCCGAAGCCGCCGCCGCCCTGGCCGCCGTAGAAACCGAAGCTGGCCGCACCACCGACCCGGTGCGCATGTACATGCGCGAAATGGGCACCGTTGAACTGCTGACCCGCGAAGGCGAAATTGTTATCGCCAAGCGCATTGAAGAAGGCATCCGCGAACTGATGCACGCCCTCGCCTACTGGCCAGGCGCTGTACAAAAAGTGCTCGACGAATACGCCCTGGTCGCCAAAGACGAGCGCCGCCTCGCCGAAGTCGTGATCGGCTGGCTCAACCCCATCGAAGACCTGCCCACCGCCCTCAGCGAAGAGCTGGAAGAAATTCCCGTGGTCGCCACCGCCAAAGGCGGCAGCGACGACGAAGACGAAGACGCTTCTGCCGAAGAAGAGGAAGTGGTCTCCGGCGTAGACCCGGAAGAAGCCCGCGAGCGCTTTGAAGAACTGCAAAAGCAGCAGGAAAAAGTCAATAAAACCCTGGCCAAACACGGCTACGGCAGCAAGCAGGCCGAGAAAGAATTATTTGCCCTGGGCGAGCTGTTCAAATTCTTCAAACTGCCCGTGCGCCAATTCGACCCTATTTATAAAGAGGCCCGCGATACCCTCGACAATGTGCGCAAGCAAGAGCGCGCAATCATGGACCTGTGCACGCGCAAAGCGCAGATGCAGCGCAAGACCTTTATCAAAGAATTCCCCGGCAATGAAATCAATGAAGACTGGGTACCCGACCTGATCAAAGGCAACCCTGCCAATGCTGACAAATTGAAAGCCGTTGTCGATGATGTGCTCGCCTGCCAGCAACAGCTGATCCAGATCGAAGGCGAAAGCAGCCTGAGCCTGGCCAGCATCAAAGACATCAACCGTCGTATGTCCATCGGTGAAGCCCGTGCGCGCCGCGCGAAAAAAGAAATGGTGGAAGCCAACCTCCGCCTGGTTATTTCTATCGCCAAGAAATACACCAACCGCGGCCTGCAGTTCCTCGACCTGATCCAGGAAGGCAACATCGGCCTGATGAAAGCCGTGGATAAATTCGAATACCGTCGCGGCTACAAATTCTCGACCTATGCCACCTGGTGGATTCGCCAGGCCATCACCCGCTCCATCGCCGACCAGGCGCGCACCATCCGCATTCCGGTGCATATGATTGAGACCATCAACAAACTCAATCGCGTATCGCGCCAGATGCTGCAGGAAATGGGTCGCGAGCCCACGCCGGAAGAACTGGGCGTGCGCATGGATATGCCGGAAGACAAAGTGCGCAAAGTGCTGAAAATCGCCAAAGAACCCATCTCCATGGAAACCCCGATCGGCGACGATGAAGATTCGCACCTGGGCGATTTTATCGAAGACAACACTATAGTCTCCCCGGTCGATTCCGCCACCGCCGAAGGCCTGATGGAAGCCACCCGCGAAGTCCTCGCCGGCCTCACCGCCCGCGAAGCCAAAGTACTGCGCATGCGCTTCGGTATCGACATGAACACCGACCACACCCTGGAAGAAGTGGGCAAGCAGTTTGATGTAACCCGCGAGCGCATCCGCCAGATCGAAGCCAAGGCTCTGCGCAAACTGCGTCACCCTTCGCGCTCCGATCATCTGCGCAGCTTCCTGGATGATTAACAGCAAGCTTGATGATTAATTGAACAGCAAGCAAAAGCCACGCAATTAACCAGCAAACAAAAAGCCCGGCAACCCCGGGCTTTTTGTTTTTTATCGCAATCAATAACCGCGAAACCCTAGCCACACCCCAAACAACTCTCTATAATGCGCAACTCGCCAGGCACACCGCCTGCGCATCCTGTAGGGCCTATAGCTCAGTTGGTTAGAGCATCCGACTCATAATCGGCAGGTCACTGGTTCAAGTCCAGTTGGGCCCACCATTTTCTTCTTCTGTTTATTTCCCGTGTTCTTGCTACGATAATTTGGCCGCTTTGGCCACATTATGCTAGCAATTGCTAGATAAATTGGCCGCTAAGCCTTCAACTCAAACAACAGTTACTATAAATTATTAACTCCTATTACAATCACGATCCATCCTCCTAGATAGACTGCTGCCTTATTCTTAATGAATCGAAAAACTCAAAAAACTCTCTTCATCGTATTTCTCATATAGCTCCAATGCTGACAAAGACAAGAGAAATTCAAGATCCATCACCTCCACACAAGGCAACAGAGTTATAGAATTTAAAGTGTGGCCAAACCCGTCCTCAAATCTAGAATCCCGAGCAGCGACTTTTAATGTAAATTTAATATTTTGATTTAGCACCATTTCGAAGTCTTCATGTTTCGATAAACCTCTAAAACTTTCTCTAAATAAATCAAAAGAAATTTTTCTAGAGGTCATTTCTACAATGCCAATCAATGGAAATTCAATCCAAAGTGGCTCCCTGTTCTTTCATTGTCGCCACTAACAAATCAAACACAAGTTTCATCATTTTTTGGTTAGTCAGATTGTCGCTCATAACCTGCATGGTTTGATTTTGGTTAGCTGCGGCAGCGCCTATGACGGCATCATCGAACGCCTTGGGGAAGTCGCCGAGCATGGCCTGCTCAGGTGAGTTATTGGCGATTTGATCCATGACTTTTTGGTTTTCGCTCATTTTGTCGCGCAGGGTGTAGGAGTAGTTCACCATGTCTTTGTCGGTGAGTTGGTCGGTCACAAAAATCTCGTTCAGCCGCTCAACAATTTGCGAGAGAAACTCTTCTTTTTGATCACGCCCCACACCTGAGCCCAGATCGGTTGCTGGATCCAATTGCTCGCCCGCATCGACTTGCAGTTTTAAATCCTGTTGGCGCAGCAGCGATAAGCGATAGTGACTAAGGCTCAGGTTATCCAGATCTATTTCATCCAACCCCAATACAACTTCTCGCAGCATGGGGCGTAAAGCGCGGGCGTAAAGGCAAAGTTTTTCCAGGTCGCTATCTTCGTAGTTGATAATTTGAGACATAAAATCATAGAAGCGTACAAAGCTGCCCAAATCCTTTTTAAAGACCTCCAGGGTATCTTTGGCCTTTTTACAGTCCTTAAGACTGTTTTCCGCATTGGCAATCAGTACTGCATCACCCGTCTTTTTAGTGCGCCCGAAGATCATCTTGGCATCATTAAATGCTTCGGTGGCGTGTTTGTAGCGCTGAGTCCAACGCTCAACCGCTGGTTTGCAAATATTGGAAACTGCGGCGTTAGATTTATTTTTGGTGTAAAAAGCAGTAGCAAATTGCTCCACCTCACTCCCAAGAAAAATGCCGCTGTCGCGCAGTTTGTCGGATAGCTCGTAAATTAAATTAGGGTCAGAAACATCCGCCAACTCAGCAGTTTGGTAGTAAGGCTGGAAGGAATCCAAAATCTCTTGCGAATCGTTAAAGAAGTCCAGCACAAAAGTGCCTGTTTCCGCCTTACTTGGATAGGTACGATTTAAGCGCGACAAAGTTTGTACACACTCAACACCGCCAAGTTTTTTATCCACATACATGGCGCAGAGCTTGGGTTGGTCAAAGCCGGTTTGAAATTTATTGGCGACAATCATCACTTGATAATCATCGCTATCAAAGGCTTTGCGCATATCGCGACCATTCAGGCCGGGGTTCATATTGCGCTCGGTAAATACCTCACCTAACAAACCAGCACTGTTAGGGTCGCTGTGGCCAAAGGCTACCTCACCGGAAAAGGCAACCATGGCATGAATTTTTTGGTAACCCTTTTCAGCAATATATTTATCGAACGATTTTTTATAGCGCACCGCCTCTTTGCGCGAGCTGGTGACCACCATGGCTTTGGCCTGGCCGTTAAGCAGCCCCATCACATGCTCTTTAAAGTGCTCAATAATTACCGCGACTTTTTGGCTGATATTGTGGTCATGCAGGCGCACCCACTGGTTGAGCTTGGCCTTAGCGCGATTACTTTCTACTTCGGTGTCTGCCTCCGCCACTTTTAAGGCGAGCTTATAGGCAACTTTATAATTGGTGTAATTTTTCAGCACATCCAAAATAAAGCCTTCTTCAATCGCCTGGCGCATGCTGTATACATGAAAGGCTTCGGGTTTATTGGTTTTTGAAGGTGGCTCTGCCAAGTTTGGGCAGCGGCCAAACATTTCCAGCGTTTTGGCTTTGGGGGTAGCGGTAAAGGCAAAGTAACTTAAGTTAGTGCTGCTCTGGCTTGCAGCTGCACTAATAACATCTTCTCCTTCCAACTCATCCTCATCATTTTTACTCGCGTCAAGCTGCAAAACATCTTTGAGTTTTTTGGCGGTTTGCCCGGTTTGGGATGAGTGGGCTTCATCCGCAATAATGGCGTAGCTGCGCTCTTTTAATTGCGCACTATTGGCAATCGCCTTTAATACAAAGGGAAAGGTCTGGATAGTGACAATAATAATCGGCTGGGATTGCTCTAAGGCAGTAGCCAGCTTTTCTGATTTAGAACCATCCCCTTCCTGATTATTAATACGCCCTACTACACCTTCGGTATGCTCGAATTGGTAGATGGTATCCTGCAATTGTGCATCCAACACTGTCCTGTCGGTAACCACGATTACGGAGTCAAACAGCTTTTTGCCCTGCTGGGTATAAAGCGATGATAGTTGATGCGCAGCCCAGGCAATAGAATTGGATTTTCCTGAACCCGCGCTGTGTTGGATTAAATAGCGCTGGCCTGGCCCCTCGCTACTCGCGGCCGCTAATAAATTGCGCACCACTCGCCATTGGTGATAGCGAGGGAAAATCATGCTTTCTTTTTTGTACTTCTCGCCCTCCCAGGTTTCCTTTTCTTCGATATGCAAATGCACAAAACGGGCGAGAATATTTAGCCAGTTGTCTGGCAGCAACACTTGATTCCACAAATAATCGGTCGCGTATTGGTTGATGTCTTCCGGCGTATCGTTCCCGGCACCACCATCCTGCCTACCTTTGTTGAAGGGCAAAAAGTAAGTATCACTGCCCGCCAATTTAGTGGTCATAAATACCTGATACTGACTCACCGCAAAATGCACCAGCGCGCCGCGCTTAAAGGTTAATAGCGGCTCCGCTTTTTTGGCGATGGGGTCTACCGGTAAACGTGTGGCTTTGTACTGCTTAATCGCGCGATCGACCGCCTGTTTAAATTCAGATTTTAATTCCAATGTGGCTACGGGCAGGCCATTCACAAATAGCACCAGGTCAATTCGCCAGGCCTTCGCTGCATCCAGCTTAACCTTTGCTGCTTTTTCAATGGCAGCGTTGGTATAAGCAGCAGAGGCTTCGGCAATGATATCTTTGTTTTGCTGTGCAACCCAGGGGCTATACACCAGCTCGGGCACTAGGCGCAGGCGGTTTTGTTGGTAATTGGCAAGGGTATCCGGATTGAGGTCATGCTCGGGTTTAAATTGGCACAGACTAAAACGGGTATTGCGGTCGCGCAGTTCATGGCGCAATACGCCCAGGGTACCAAACTTGCGCGATTCAGTGCTGGTGGCATTGGGGTCAGCTTTATTAAGTTGCCTGGCCACCAGCTCGATAAATTTTTCATCGGCATTGTTTGGTTTTTCAGGAGAGGACGGATAGTTTGCACAAAACTTTTTCCACATCTCCGGCTGAGTGGCTTGCACAAAATCCAAGGTGTCTTGCGTGTAGAGTGCCAGCTCGCGGTTATAGCCTTCCGCCTTACCCAGCAGCCAACCATTCGCCAGCATTTGCTGAATAATATCGTCTTGAAAAATACGCTCTGCGGTTTGGTCTGACATGGTGCTCCCTTTAAATTGTTTCTGGCCTGCATATTTTAATTTGTTGGTGGATAACGACTCTTTATACCTACGACCACCAAACTCTTGTATGAATTTGCACGCGCTAAGGCGTTAAATTTGGAAAGTACCAAGGCTCCGCATGTTCTGGAATCTCCCAGCGCAGTGGCGATTTGCTGCTGGTTTCGCTTAACAGACCTTCGCTTTTTAATTGGCTCAGTAACCGCCGTGCGCTGCGCTCTGGCATTGCACATAACTCCAAGGCTTGGGCGCGCTCAATTTCGCCCTGCTGAAAGGCGGTATACAAAATTACACTGGCGGTAGATTTTAATGGCGCGCTAACACCTGCCACCCGACCATCGTTGCGAGCCACAATATAACTCTCTATACGCTGGCGTATTTTGGCTAAATCCAGCAATTCACTGATATAAGTCACTTGGTCGATGGCTGTATCGAGCATGTAATCGCAAAAGGCCAATAATCCTTTTTCCGTTAACTGACCGCGACCATCATGGTCGCCTTGACGCGGCGCATCCGCATTGGCCAATAAACTTTTGTATTGGGTGGATGAACGAGCCAAACCTCGGCTTAAGCACCAAGCACCATAACTTTCCAAACCGACAGCTTTCAGCGCTGCATCGATCAATAGGCGCCCGACGCGGCCATTACCATCAATAAACGGGTGAATCCACGCAAAGCGATGGTGCGCGGCCATAAGCGCGATAATCTTGCGGTCTCCGCTGAATTTTTTGGGGTTATAGGTTTCGCAAAACCTTGCCATCAGTGACGCAAGGTCATCTGCCTCGGGCGGGATATGCTGACCAACAATAACCGCGCGCGCGCGCCATTCACCGGGAATAATGTTATCCACCACTTCACCTTTCTGATCTTTAATGACCCATAAGCTTTGCGGTATACGCTGATAAAACTCGCGGTGCAATTGGCAAATAAAGACGGGGGTAAACAAAGTATCCAAATCCGGCTGTTGCGCCATTAACCACTCTTGCACCTGCATATGGGCGAGTGACTCTAACTGCAAATCGCGTTTGGCGGGATCGCCACTGTAATTGCCGCGCTGGGCGGCGCGGATTTCATGCGGACGGGTGGCATTACCCTCAATCAGGTTGGAATAGTAGGAATTGATGGCCGCCATATGCTGCTCAAGGCGCGCCAGGGTTAAAGGCGCGAGCTGGCCGGTGAGCTTGGCGGATTGGCTAATAAGCGAGATGGCTTTATCCGGCAAGGCCGACTGCCCCAGCGCGGCCTCGCTGGGGATAAAAGGCGCAATATCCATAATTGAACTAGCCATAACAGCCCCGATTGCAGGATTAATGTGGCCGCTTAATTGGCCGGTGTATTGTTTTAACATCTTATTGATAATAAAACATATTTTTATGGATAAGCCTAGTCAATTGATAGCATTTGGCCAGATTATTGGCCGGTTTTTTAACAGCAAAGCAGTATTAGAGTCGCTCTGGCGATTGGAAATGCAGCCCTGCCTTTGAACAAGCAGAGCAACTTCCTCTGGATTTAATGATTGGCTATTGGTGCTTGCCAGCCACGCACATCGATTTTGCCGGTGACGGCGGCGGAGATTAGGGCGGTGCGGCGTTCTCGCATTAACGCAATAGCAACTAATGCCTTATTTTCCAAATCATTCAGTAAATCTACGCTTTTATTTAGGTAGGAAAGAATTGAACCCTGTTCAGAAACGGGAGGGACAGCTAAAACAAGATTATTGTATTTGTCTGCACTTACATTTGGGAGAGTAGCCTGTATTTGATTGCTCGCTATCCATTCCCAGTAGTATTGAGTGCTTGTGTATTGGTAGAACCATTCAGCCATCACAAGATTTTGATTTAAACTGGCCTTTATTAAGTAGCCTGCAAAACAACAACGCCCCCATGATGTAGAATACATAAAGCTTTTTCCTACGGTGCCGCCCGTTCTTGCTAATAACACATCACCTTCCGACAACAAATATGGTTTGGCCAATTCCTCACTCAGTGACCTGAATGTATCGCTTTTTAGTGTTCCATCTGGCAACACATCTGTAATACGAATAAATCTGGGACATTCGATATCTGTATCAAGCGCAGCTTCATTTGCGCCATACATTAGCGGTGCCCTAACCAACTGTTTTAGTCGCATCACTCCCCAATGCCCCGGCACCTCACCCAACCACTCCACACCAGAATCTTTCATCGGAGCATCAGGATTAAGGCCTTTGGTTACCGCTTGGCTGATAACGGCTTGGCGTTTTTCTTTTAGCAGTTGAATGAGTTTTTGTTGCTGCTCGATCAGCGAGTCTATTTTTGCGGTTTCATGGTCGAGGAAGCTGGCGATTGCAACTTGCTCCGAATAGGTTGGAAATGGAATTTTTAGACAGGTAATATTTGCAACAGCCAGTCCTGGCTGGGCAGCGGACACGTTGTATTGATTTAAATTCATAGCCCTTAGCGTTTCGCCCAGCCATTTTGTATGAACAGGCAAAAAAGGATATACAACTACAGCATGTTCTGAAGCCCAAAATTTCCCATCACCATAATTAATATTTCCGCAAAGTGCACCTTGTCGACCTATTAAAATATAGCGCCCCTCATGAGTATAGTTATTTGTATACCCTCTCAATCCATTACCGCCAAAAACGGGATATTCACCTTCTGCCTCAATCTGTTCAGAAACAATCGCGTCACCACTTCTAAGCTGCGCCACATAACTAATACGCTTTATTTCCCAATGAACGGGGGCTGAGTCGAACCAATCCACCCCAGAATCTTTATAATCCGGATAAGCCCGATAACGCCCCATTACGAATGCACCTCTTGCAGCAATGCCAAAATGCTTTTGGTTACCTCATCCAAATCCGCATCTATCTCTTCCAGCTTGCGCGGCGGCTGGTAAACGTAAAAGTGACGATTAAAGGGAATTTCATAACCCACTATACCAATTTCGTTATCTTTGGCATCGCGCTTGTCGGGGTTAATCCAGGCATCGGGCACATGGGGTTGTACTTCTTTTTCAAAGTAGGCTTCGTTGATTTTATTCACCGATAAGCTTGGGTTGAGCGGCACATTTTCGTTATCGCGCAGGTCACCATCTTGTTCAAAAATAACCACTTTGTCTTTGTAGGTAAATTTTCCGTAAATGGGGTTTTCAACTTCCTTCAACACCTTTTTGACAACTGGCTCGGCTTCCGGGTTTTTCCAGGTAATTTCGTCGAGTAATTGTTTTTGTTCTTTTGCATCCAGCTTAGTAGCCAAGGCTTTTTGCGCTTGCGCCAACAGAGGCTCGAACAAGTTAAAATCATGGTGTTGCGCATCGCCAATATGGGCGCGCAACTGTTGTGCTTTTTCCATCAGTTTTTTCTGCGCAAGCCAGAGATCTGCATCCAGCACATCTTTAATCTGCTTTTCTTTTAGTTCGCTAAAATTTTTCTTAATTTTGCTGCGAATGGCGGCCTCATGGCTGGCAAGTTGGCCATATGTTGCCTCTGTCCATTTATCGCCCACATGTTCGTAAATCCATTCCATTACGTTTTTAAGTGCACCTGTGGTGAAACGAAGATTAGCTATGGCTTTATCGGTAAATTGCGCTGACAAACGCAGTGGGCGCTCTATGGTAATGCGGCGGTAGCCGAATTCGTGATTTGCAAAAATCTTACTGGCAAAGGTTTTGGGGGCTTCTACTTTTGCAGTAGCTGATTGCCGACCGCGATTGCTTTTTGCATCTGCCGCCTTATCCAGATCGTAAGCGGCAACCGCTTCGAAATCACCAAAGCAGCGGGTGATGGTGCGAATATCCTCTTCATCCATCATATTGCGCTTGGAGCCGAGGGATTTGCGCATTTTACTGTAAAGGTCTGTGCCGTTAATCAGTTGCACCTTGCCTTTGCGTTCGGCCGCTTTTTTGTTGGAGAGCACCCATATATAGGTGGCAATGCCGGTGTTGTAGAACATATCGGTTGGCAGCGCGACTATGGCTTCCAGCAGGTCGGATTCCAAAATATAGCGGCGGATTTCACTTTCACCACTGCCAGCACCGCCGGTAAAGAGTGGCGAGCCGTTAAGAATAATACCTATGCGGCCACCTCCGGTCGCTCCCGACGTCCTGCCTTCCGCGACACTTTTGCGTCCTTGCACATCACCTTGCGGCTCCCGCAGCTTGCTAATCAAATGCAGCAGAAACAGCAGCGAGCCATCGGATACACGCGGCAAACCTGGGCCAAAACGACCGTTATAGCCTTTGCTGTGCTCGCCTAAAATATCACCTTCGATTTTTTTCCAATCCACCCCAAACGGCGGGTTGGAAAGCATATAGTCAAATTTGCTGGCGTAGAGTTGGTCGTTAGAGAGGGTGTTGCCCCATTTAATATTGGAAACCTCCTGCCCCTTAATCAGCATATCCGCCTTACAAATGGCGTAGCTCTCGGGGTTAAGCTCCTGACCAAAAGCCGCCATACGCGCATTCGGGTTGTGTTCATACACATACTCCATGCCGGAGGATAAAAACCCGCCGGTGCCCGCTGTTGGGTCGTAAATGGAGCGGATAACGTTAGGCTTGGTGAGCACATCGTCATCCTCAGAAAATACCAAAGCAGTGGTGAGGTGCACTATATCGCGCGGGGTAAAATGTTCCCCGGCGGTTTCGTTGGAGCTTTCCGCAAACTTGCGGATTAACTCTTCAAACACCAGTCCCATATCGTGGTTGGATACTGCCTCGGGGCTGAGATCGGTGGCATGCACCTTTTGCACAACTTTGTACAGCAGGTTGGCATCGTTGAGCAGGCCAATAAATTCGGAAAACTTAAAGTGGTCGAAGATTTCCCGCGCATCTTTAGAAAAGCATTGAATGTACTTTTCCAGGTTGGCTTTAATACCGGTTTCGCCCAGCAGGCTTAAATCCATGGGGGACGTATTAAAAAAGGCCAAGCCCTCTGGGTTGCTTGCGGTTTTAGTCGCATTGAGCAGGAATTTTTCGGAGGCCTCTTCGGGGAGCTTCATGGCCTCTACAGCAGGTACTTGCACCAGTACCGCCGCCTTAGTGGAGGCCAGCACACACTCCAAACGGCGCAACAGGGTAAAAGGCAGAATAACGCGGCCATACTGGCTCTGCTTGAAGTCCCCGCGCAACAGGTCAGCCAATGACCAAATGTAGGCGGCGAGGTTGTTGGATTGTTGGGACATGCAGCTCATCCTGAAAATGTAATTTGAGACGCATTCTAGATAAAAAATCAGCCAAAATCAGGTTTTGGACATTTATCAATCGCGCCAGTTGTTAATAATGAATTAGAAACACAACAAAATATCAAGACACCAAACAATAATCTTAACCGTACGGTGCAATAGGCTCATTACATACGACATTTTACTTGTTTTTATACCGTACGGTTATTATTTATTGATTATAGCGAGTTATTGGAGTATTTTTTACCGAGCGGTAAAATAATATCGAGGTGGCTATGGCTAAAGAAATTAATTATGGGGTCGTGCGTTCAGCGGCAGAGCTGGGTGAACTTGCGCGTGCGCACAGGAAGTCGCTCAAAATTACATTGGAGCGTATATCTGGTTTGGGCAACGTGAGTAGCAAGTTTTTATCTGAGTTTGAAAGAGGCAAGGACACTGCCGAGATAGGCAAGGTGTTCCAAGCTTTGCGCACTATGGGGCTGGAGGTAGTTATTCAACCGCGAACCTCAAAGCATACCTTCAGCGTAAATTATGGGACAACGCATCCCACTGTTAGCGTTTCACATTCAAGAATCACAAAAGACAAGCTTGAGAGTGGCAAAGATGATTGATCCAGACGCTCTAAATGTTTGGTGCGGTCAATCCCTCGTAGGCTTCCTATGGCGCAATGCATTAGGGCAGATGGGCTTTACCTATGCAGAGGAATGGCTTCAGTCCCCAGAAAGATTCCCACTATCGATTACCTTGCCATTGCAGGTAGAAGAATACTCACCGGAAAAAGGCCTGGCTCATAATTTTTTTGCCAACTTATTACCGGAAGGCGGTGCCCGCGATCAAATAGTCCGAGACTTAAAAATCAGCAATACAGACTTTGACTTGTTGCGCGCAATAGGGGGAGAGTGCGCCGGTGCCTTATCTTTATTGCGCACCGAGCAAACTCCTGCGCTTGAGCACCAGTACAAAGAGTTAACTGCTCACGAGCTGTCAGAACTGGTGAAGCGCAAAGGACAACCCGTCACTTGGACGGGTAATGATCGACCGCGCCTTTCATTGGCTGGTGCGCAAAGTAAGTGCCCAGTATTAGTCAGAAACAATGCCTACTGGCTGCCACAAAGGGAATCTCCATCCAGCCATATTTTAAAATTCGAGATTAGCGATTACCGGCATTTACCGGCGTATGAAACCTTCACCACGCATCTGGCCGCATATATTGGCTTAGACGTAGTTGATATAAGTCTCCAATATGCAGGTAAAGACCCATTCGCCCGCATAGCGCGTTATGATCGTGTGGTTAACGACAAGGGAGACATAGAGCGTTACCACCAAGAAGATTTTTGTCAGGCATTGGGTTTCGGCCATCAAAAAAAGTACCAAGAAGACGGGGGAGCCTCCTTCGCAGATTGTTACCGGCTTTTGGCTGATATTGCGACAAATCCAGCGGTAGACTTAGATCGCCTTTTGCGCTGGCAGATCTTCAATGTTTTGGCAGGCAATTCAGATGGACACGCTAAAAACCTTTCTTTGCTTTACCTTCCTGGCCACGTAGTAACACTAACACCGTTTTACGATTTGATTTGTACCAGAGCTATAAAACGAATAGATGAGAACATGGCCTTTTCAGTGGGTGGTGAACGCAACCCGAGGTTAATCACGACCGCTCACTGGGAGGCACTAGCTAAGGAGTGCGGTATTAATCCCAAATATATAAAGAGCAGAGTTAAAGAAGTTGCGGAAAAACTGTCAACGGGCGTTAAAGTGATTCGCGAGAGCTTTGATAAACAATTTGGTGAATACAAGGCACTAGAAGAAATAGAAAAAGTTGTTTTTACTCAATGCAGCCGTGCGCTGAAATAATCCAGCGAACGCATTCAGCGCTTTGCTCTTGCCTGCTAAATTGTCATTGGACGATTTGGCAAAGAGCTTGGAAGGAATGTAAAAATGCTAACTCTAGCAGATTTATTGAATTTAATCAGATTGACTGAGCTTGAACTCGACAAGCTTCAGATTGCAGTGACAAGTGATGATGAATCCATCAGAAATAACGCAGGCGAGATAATTATTCAGATGGATAAATTGTCGCAAAAGCTTAGACTTATGTATGAAACAAGCAGACAGGATATCGACGATTATCCAACTTATGATAATTATATAGCTATCATTGAAAAAACAAAGATAAATTGATACTCCACGCCTGCAACGGATCGGGTAAAAAACTGCGAGTAGAGCAAAATTAATCTACATTTACAGGTTTATTTAGGTAAATTTTACTCTGCCCCAAGCTTTCCTTGTCCACCAAATAACAGGACCAATTAAATGCTTACAAGACGCGGCTTTTTCATTACATCCCTGGCAATGAGTTCACTCCTGGTCATACCTGCTGCCGCAAAACCCGCTGCGCGCCGCTTTGATGCCGCCGAGCGGCTCCGAGCATTAGAAGTGGGGAACGCGCGCCTCGGCGTTTGTTTGCTTGATACAGTTACCGGTGAAACCAGCGGTAACCGCATCGAGGAACGCTTTGCCATGTGCTCGTCGTTCAAGCTGGCAATGGTTGCCACCTGCCTGCGCGAAGCAGACAACGGGCGTTTGAGCCTGGAGGAGATTCTGCCCTATTCAGAGGCAGATCTTCTACCTTGGGCACCGGTCACGAGAAAGCATCTTGCCCAGGGCGGGCTGAGCATTGCCACTTTGGCGCAAGCGGCTCAAGAAATGAGTGATGGAGTTGCTGCCAACCTTTTGGTGAAGCGTCTGGGCGGCCCTAACGCTGTCACTATCAAGTTCAGAGAAATGGGCGATACGGTGACCCGCCTCGATCGCTATGAACCGGATCTTGGCATGGTTCTTTCCGCCGATACTCGCGACACCACCTCGCCTCTTGCTTATGCACAGCTTGTCAGACGAATTTTGACTGGCAATATTTTACGGCAGGATTCGCGCAAACGACTTCTGGAGTGGATGCAAAACACAGCTACGGGTGCTGCACGGCTGCGAGCCGGACTCCCCACTGAGTGGCGCACCGGGAACAAGACTGGCACTGGGCGTACCGAGGGGACAACCAACAAGTGCAATGATGTCGCCATTACTTTTCCACCCGGCAAGAGCCCCATCATCATTGCTGCCTATTTCGACAGCGGCGAATACACAGAAAAGATAGAGGCAAGGCATGAAGCTGTCCTCGCTGAAGTGGGAAAGATTGCTGCCGAATGGGCCATGAGTTAATCGCGCGGATTACTTTTCGGTTGATTCCAAATTAGACAAGTGAGGCTCAACAAACGCATTAATCGGACAGTTTAAAAGCTGAAGTCAGAGTAAAAATAATCTCTATTTTGCAGGTTTACTTAGGTAAATTTTACTCTGCCCCCCCCACAAGCCGACCTGAAATACTGATATCTATTTCGCTATAAGATTTTTACTGCATTCTGTCAACGCTTGTATATACACAATATCCTGAACAAATAGCCACTGATGCGACGCAGCTTCGCAAACGGAATAACCTTTTGCCGTAAGCTGCCTATCTGCCCAATAATGGATAGCCTGAGGCACTGCCAATAGCAAAACAACACTCCCAATTGCTACCCTGGAAAAAATTGCAGTTGATTTCCTATTCAGTGATCGGAGCAACCACTGCTCCCAGATTATGACCAAAGCAAGATCAAGTAACCCCAGACCGACACCGAGCATATAATATGATCCTTTATCAACCAAGATCACGGCAGCGTCGGCGTTATATAGCAGCACATATAGGCGATAGCTAAACCAGACTAATGCCGCTATGCCAGCCAGTAAAAACACTGAAGGAGTCAAGATGCGATTTACTAATGAGGCCTGAGGGCGATTATTCATCTATCGGATTCTCGGCAGCGGCGACAGGTATTCTCTTACAGCACTTTCCACCCAGCGTATAGCTATTGTTTGCGCAGAAGAAACGGCATACTCGATAATGTTATTCGCAGCACGCCCCGCAGAATTCATAAGCTGTTTTTTTTGTTCTTCAAGATATTTCTCAGTGCTCTCACCCAATTCATCAAGGCCAGCTATAACACGATTAGTAATCCCTAAACTATTATCAGCGTATTCGAGCAACATAGATATACCAACCCCCACTACGACCACGGCGAGAATCGGACCAATAGCCAAAGTGGTCAATCCTGCGACTGCAGTTGCAGCTACAATCGAAGCGCCGGTCACTATACCCACTTTAACTACATCTGTGGCCAAGGTGCCCACCAATTGAGATAAGGTCGCATGATCTGTTAAAAAATAATCAGCTACCCTATATATTGAAAGCAATATAACTGAAATAATTCCGCCCTGTTTTGCAGCACCTGCAGCTCCCACCTGCCCCAGCCCCATGGTGACCACTTTAGGATTTGCAATTCCATATTTTGTTCCAGTAAGGATTTTTCTCAAGCCGGGTTGCCCTTTGAGAATAATATGCGGCTTGCCACCATAACTCTTGATGTAAACTTTGGCACCCACGCCACCCAGGTCACTTATAAGCTTGGTCATTGTAAGCAGATCGTCTGCCGACGCATAATAGCTTACCCCCACTCCAACTTTATTTTTAAGTTTTTGCCATAAAACTTGAAAATTAGGCTTGGCCCCTAAAAGAGAGGACCTAATAATTGCATCCATTTCTTCAAAAGAAACCACATAAACTTCATGCTTGTTCGACTGTATTTGCTCTTGTAATTCTTTCTTTTCCTTCTCGGAGAACATATTATTCCGCTCCATTGATTGAATAAATATTAGACAATGATACTAACCTAGTGAAACGATTGTTACCACCTTTTTTAATAGGTGCCCGCTGAATAAAATTTTCAGAATATTTCTATTCTCACCCTTAGTGGCTATCATTTCGCTGAATGGGACGGATTTGGTCTTCCATAAAATTAACGGACTACTTAAAAAAACTAGAGTCATAGTAAAATTAATATCCATTTAATAGGCTTACGTATAAATCAGTATGAAATCACAGTGGTGAGTACATAACAAACAACCATTGATCACAGCATCAGGTGGATCATGAATTTAAATAGTCGAAATGATTTATTTTTGAACAAACGTTCAGTTGCTAATTTTAAAATCACTTCGCCCTCTTTAACTCAGCTTTCCCTTAATCTTAATTTTTCAAGCTCAATACGAGCACACAAGAGACTATCATGAATTCAAAAAAGCAATCTGCATCAGCTCGACATATTTTGGTTAAGACTCAAAGTGAGGCGGAGAGGATAAAGCAACTTATTGCCAAAGGTTTGGTGTTATGGCGAGGAAGTACTCTACTTGCAGCTCAGCCAAAAAAGGCGGAAATCTTGGCGAGTTTAGTTCAGGTCAAATGGTTAAAGCATTCGACAATGTGGTCTTTAAGCTGCCGATACATGTGGTGCATGGCCCCATCAAAACTCAATTTGGATTTCACCTTATTGAAACCATCTACCGCGATTAATATGTTTAGATTTTTTGCAGAAAAGCTGGTAAGGAATTTAAGGGGAGTGGGCTTCCCACACTACAGCGCCCTTTAACTTCCGTTGATTCATTGAAAACGCCCTACCAGCCAATCTGCTTCGAAGACTATGCGCATAGGTTTCATACCGGGCCTTTTCTTTTGTTTTTTTTGAGGTATTATGGCCACCACTTCAGGCCGGCTAATTACAGAAGAGATCTGTGTAAAAAAAAATAAAGGAAGAGGCTAAAGGATGCAAAGAAATAAACAAATTAATTACAGTGGAGGTTAAATATGCCGTTTTACATTATGAAGCAAGATACATTGATGGAAGATATTGCCTATCTAGATGGGCTGCCCGATGACATGGATGCACTGGAATGGCAGGAAGGGAAGATAATGTCACCCCCCAGTGAAAAATTGGTATTGAATTTATCTTTAGATAGCGGCGGTAACCGGGGTGATATTATTGATGGTTTTGCCACACTCTATTCGGATGAGTTGAAGGAGGCTCTGGAAGTAAATGGAGTTGATAATGTGAGATTCTATCCTGTGCTTCTATTGGACCCAAACGATAACACTACAGAAAGAGGATTCTGGCTGGCAAATATTATCGGGCTTTTTGATTGTATCGATATGATAAATAGTAAAGTCAAATATTGGGCTTCAGGTATGGGCTTTAATTTTTTATCTATGGTGATTGATGAATCAAAAACCAATGGGGCAAAAATATTCCGCCTAAAAGAGGACCCCACCAAGGTTATTATCAACCAGGAATTAAAAGATTATTTTGATAAAACTAATATGCTGATTGGTGTAACTTTAATACAAACTGAAAACTATTCAGATTGGTAGACCCGAGCGATATTAAATCTGGATGAGAAGCATCAGAAATCTGCAACACCTAATAACCGCATGAGATCTTGAGCGGGAAGTTATACCAGGAAAGATTACTTACTTAAAAAGGAGAGATGAGCTAATGGCTAGAAAAGAAGATGAACTGGGTCAGAACGAAGCCAAACAACCGAAAAATAAATCGCGAGCCACAGCCTGGATAGTTGTGATTTCGATAGCTGTTATAGGCCTGTTTTTATTTTCGTATATCTCTGGCCTGGCCAGAGGTTTTGCCAACTCTTAGCAGCCGATCAAACAAAGTGCCTTGGCTGCCGGAGAAGGTTAAAAAATGAGGTCGGAGTAAAATTATCTTCGGCAGAGCTATCTAAAGAAATTTTACTCCGCCCCCTGCCCCATTAATGGGCCAAGAAGCTTAATACGCAAGAATAGTGACCTTGCGGCACCTAATTGGCCTGGTGCGTTTTGCTTCAGGGATGGATCTAATACAAGGAAAGCCACTATTTTTTTGCGCATTATTTTTTTGCGCATTATCTGGGTTAGCTATCGGGATAGCACAACGAGCATTTAGCAAGTACATGCAGCATCACTCCAGTGGTGTTCGCCTTCGCAGGGCAATAGCAAAAATCAGGCGTGTATTTTCAGGAAAAGCTAAAAGGAGCAGAGCAACCCAAACAGGTCGAGGGGGAACACAATTCAGTTACTCCGCCCAATGAAGCCAGAAGAATTACATAATCTTCATTTAATATAGTCGCGACAAAACTTCTGCATCCGATACAGCAAGTCCGCTAATACTGAAACAGCCTGCAAGCGTATTTCAAGGCTGTTGCCAAGGTGGCCAAGAATGCATTCCAGGATATAAATCTGTTCTTTCAAACGATATACACTAGCCTCAATATTGTCGCGCTTAATGCCATAGCCAATGCTTTCCAGCCTATCGCCCGCTGCAGAATAGACATCAATTTTTCCTGAGCGGTAAAACATAGATTGGAGTATATCGAGGGTAATGCTGCAGCTATCAGGGATAAGAACATCCAGGTCATTTAGAGAGTTAGAGTCAGTATCCATATATCAGCCTCACAGTTTGGTTTGTGAACCGCCACCACAAGTTGAGAATCATGGAGGCGACTGAACAGGGTTCTCAACACCGGCCCAAACCAATACCGGCCCACCCGAAGGCAGCCCCGCTCAGCCGCCATAACAAAAGGCATAGCTGTACGAGGACACAAGACAAACTAATGCCTTGTGCCGATTTGGTTACGGAGTTGAGAGACCCGGCAACGGATTTTGCCGCTGCCCGGCCAGAGTAGTAGAAGGGCTTTTCTCTGTCAACGATAAATGTGAAGATAGGCGCGCTACTTAGCTAAAATTAAATGCGGCATAATATATAGTTTGCGCTCACTTTCACAGCTCATTAAGAAGCAAGAAGAGCCAAAGAGATTTAAGCTCAGTAAATGGCTTAATCTGAAAGCTTCTATCATCCTTAATATCCTGACCCAACCTTACACGATCTAAAACACCCTTGGCTAGTCGAGCATTAAATGTCAGATATGATTATCATTAGTTAAGGTATACAAAAAATCACTAAAAAATATTGGGGAGCCCGCAAATAATAATATTCTCGGTGAAGATTAATTTGAAAATTTTTTAATGCCTAAAAAACCATTAAAATTTTAAGTTCATTGTCGACCTTACTCACGCTCTGTATTATTTTGGTGGATTAATCGCTATTGATGCTATGACATTTTTATGAATCCTGGCTGAAACTCATTTGAAGGCGACTGAATATTTTATCTTCTTTATTCATGCAGCTATTGGCCTTCTGGACGCGCAGTGACAAAAAATGATTAAGGGAAAAGCAAGGCGCCTTCTACTAATTCAACTGAAAGCGCTCCTTGAGTCAAGATAACTCTATAGATAGGGAGATGGATGATGGCGGTAGTTTTCCCCCGCCCAATCCGAAAAACTTATAGTGGAAGTGGAAGTGGAAGTGGAAGCAAAATGCGGTCAAAAATAGATAAAAAGCTGGTTTTGCGGCTTTTTTCCCGATTTTGCGGTCATTTTTCGGAGCGAAGCACATAATTCGAGAAATAGGCGAAAAGGATTTAATAATGCCAAATAATAGTTCATAAGTCCCCCTCCATCCATGAAAACCCCGATATTGGAATACACCTCAAAGTAGAATTTGTGCAAAATACCGGAATCCTCTTGAAAACGTACCCCACAGGGGTACACTTATGATATACAAAACCAGAGCCTTTCAGTCCTCCTTTAAGAAAGCGAGTATTGACGATAAAGATCTGGCCGCAACCTGTGATGAAATGACTAAAGGCCTGATAGACGCTAGCCTAGGCGAAAACCTCTTTAAAAAGCGAATAGCAATGCCAGGGCAAGGCAAGAGTGGCAGCTACCGAACAATGATTGGCGCCCTTATAGGAAGCAAATACTTTTTCTTGTATATGTTCGCCACAAGCGATAAAGCAAACATAAACAAACGTGAAGAGCTAGCACTTAAAGAACTGGCAAAAGAACTGATCAATCTTGATCAAAAAACTCTTGGTCATCTGATTAGGCGTGGCGAGCTGATAGAAGTGGAGATAAGCAATGAGTGACATTCTAAAAACCGTACATCAAACAGCAAAAGGGCTTTATAAAGCAGGAGCAATCCCCAAAACAACCATGCGCAAGTTTGATGCCCTATGCTTAACCAGTGTGCATGAGTTTACTGCCGAGCAAATAAAAGCCCTGAGAATGAAATATGGTTTATCTCAGCCCGTTTTTGCCCAGTACCTGAATGTCAGCGACAAGCTAGTGAAGAAATGGGAGCAAGGCGATAGCAAACCGAAAGGTCCTGCGTTAAAAATGTTGGCCCTTGCAGAAAGCAAGGGCATAGAGGTTATTTGCTGATAAATATGGATCGATATAAAAAGGATCTTGCCTCGATTTTATTTTAAGCGCTGAGTATCAACAACTATCAACGCATACCTGAAATAGCTTTTTCTATGTAGTCAGCTTTTTTATCCATCACCTCATCGCTGTCTGTATAGGTGGCTGCAATCTGTTTGAACTCATCGGACAATGCCAAAAAGGCATCCACCATATCCGGGTCGAAATGTGTTCCTCTTCCGTCTTTAATAATTTCTACCGCTTCTTCATGGCGCATTGGCTCTTTGTAGACTCGGCGGCTGATCAATGCATCGTAGACATCAGCCACCGCCATCAGGCGAGCGGAGATGGGAATATCATCGCCGGATAGCCCTTCCGGGTAGCCGGAGCCATCCCATTTTTCCTGGTGACTATAGGCAATTTCCTTGGCTAGTTTTAAAAAGGGCATTTCGATTTCCAGGTCTTTCTCTGCCTGGAGAATTGCATCCCTTCCCAGGGTGGTATGGGTTTTCATAATTTCAAATTCTTGCGGCTCAAAGCGACCGGGCTTGAGCAGGATTCGATCGGGTATGCCAACTTTACCGATATCGTGCAGTGGGGCCGATTTAAACAACAGCTCAATGGTTTTATCGTTATTAAGGAAATGGGCAAAGCGCGGATTGAAACGGAGTTTCTCTGCCAGTACCTGCACATAACGCTGGGTGCGGCGAATATGGTTTCCGGTTTCGTTATCGCGAGTCTCGGCAAGCGATGCCATTGCATTGATAGTCACATCCTGGATTGCCATCACCTCTGCTGTTCGCTTGCTAACCTCGGATGCCAGGAAGGCATTTTTATCCTTCAAAAAATCCTGCACGCGCTTGATGGTCAGGTGCGTTTCAATGCGGGCGAGAACAATCGGCGGCGATATGGGCTTGGTAATGTAATCCGAAGCCCCCAATTCAAAGCCATGGGTTTCGTCGACAACTTCTGACTTTGCCGTGAGAAAAATAATGGGGATATCGCGGGTTTTGTTATCAGCCTTCAGGCGGCGACATACTTCATAGCCATCCATTTCCGGCATCATAATATCCAGCAGAATTAAATCGGGCAGTATTTCTCCCTGGCAAATCTTGAGCGCACGATCTCCGCTATTGGCGACTTTTACACGGTAGTTATCCTTTAGCAGACCACTCATCAGAGTTAGATTATCGGGTGTATCATCCACCACCAGAATAACTGCTTTTTCGATATACACGATTGCTTCAGCCATTTTTAACTTCCTTCGAGTTGATTGCTAAAATCAATAAAGATTCCTACCAGGCCGCCGGGCTGGCCATTGTCAAGGCGAAAACCCGACACGCAGTAGAGCGTTTTATGCAACTTTCCATCGGCAAACGGAATCATCATTTCCCGCTGTACCTCGCCGACCTCCGCGATAACTTTTTCATCCTCCGCCTGGTAGGCAATACGATCAGCCTCTGGCAAATAATCCAGGTCGAGCACCGTTTTTCCGATCAACTGTTCGCGATTCACATTGAATGTTTTTTCATAGGCACGATTGAAGCCAAGGAAGCGGCAATCGGCATCTTTATAAAAGATGGGATAGGGAATAGTATCGACCAGCGCCTGCTGGAATAAAGCCTGATGGCGAGAAGACTCTTCAGCTTCCTTCTGCCGACGGAACTCCATTTCAAGATTCTGGCGCTGCTCCATTAGCTCAATATTCGCTGCGACAATGGTTTCAAACTCTGTCAGGATTTTTTCCTGCTTATCGTTCAATACGCTGAACGAAGCCAACTCCAGCACGCCAACCAGCTTCCCCTTAAGCAGCAAAGGATGCAGGTAAATCATTTTAGGTGGGGCACTACCACTGCCAGAAGCTATTACATAGCCAGCGGGTGGCTGTACAATCTGTAGTTTTTTTTCTTCGAGGGCACACTGCCCAGCCAAACCTTCACCATAGGTTATTTCATTACCCGTATCACCGAGTGCAACACCATAGCCACCGATCAGGCGCAATTGCTTTTTGCTGTTATCCGCAACATAGAAGAGTCCCAGACGTATATCGAACAAATGACTGGCGTGATGCATAAAGGTTTTCACCAGCTCGGGAAAACCTCTTGCCTGGCGCAGCTCTGCGGAAACTTTGGCGATCAGGGCGCGCTCTTCAGCGGCGGCGAGATTGCTTTCCTGAACCCTGATTCGCTCCTCATTTTCGGCTGTCAGGATCGCATTGAGTCGCCGGGTTCGATTAATTTGTTGCTGGATAAAAAAGCCGGCCACTATGGAAGCCAATACTATGCCGGCCATAACCCATAACTTGCGCGATTGCGTCAACCATTTTGCGGAATCTTCCATTAACACCGCCATCCAGGGTCCACTGGGATCATTCCAGTTCATGGCGACCTGCTCTGCAATAAATCGTCTCCCCTCCAATTCGACCAGAGACTTTGTGGGATCAAACGGCAATTGCGCCGGCTTGGCAGACCCAAATCGCTGTCCAAACTGCTGCAGATCGCGGATAGCCTGAAGCTGTTTTTCATCCACAGGTGATATCACTGCCAATTGCCATTCTTTACGCGTTGCTGCAAACACAACGCCTTGTGGCGATATGAGAAGCACCTCGCCACCGTCATCATCCAGCAGGCTATCCAAAGGCGCTTCAGCGGATAATTTGACGGAGACTACACCGATGATTGCTGAATCGGTTGCCGATGTCTCTCGTATTGGCGCAGCGACAAACAAACCGCGGGTATTGGAGTTGGTGCCAATGGCCAGGTAAACCGTCTCCTGGCCGTTGATGGCCGATTGAAAATAAGGGCGAAATGCAATGCTCTTGCCGGTGGACTTTGGCCCATCGCTATCGTTGGCAATAATTAAACCCTGCTTATCGATAACATACAGCCCCTCAAATTTAAAATGATCTCGCGCTATGCGCAATCGTTGTAATACCTCTGCTGCATCCAATCCCGTTTTGCCCAGCGCTGCCTGCTTGATAACAGGCTCGTTAAGCCCCAACAGCAAAACCACGCCCATTGCCCTGTTGCGGGCTGCGGCAACCGATAAGGTCTCTTGCAATCTCCCCAATCTGATTTCCAGCTCGGTGCGCGCCCTGGCATCGGCATAGGCCTGCAACAGGCTGCCGGAAAACTGCCCGAGCAGCAGACCAATAACCACACACACCAGAATTGCTATGCCGGGTAACCTGCCAAACCTTTTGCCTATCCGCGTTAGGTTATTCATGGTGCATGGCTATCAGTCGTTGGAGCAAACACAGGATGTATTTTGGCTTGCGCCAGGGCAGCCTCAAAATCGAAATTCTTTATTGCCCGCTCAAGCTGTAAAAAGACTGAAGTTGAAAATACAGATCTGAAGAAATCAATATTGTCTTCAAAAAAATCCGAAGCCTCACTATCGCCTGTTGCAAGCAGGTCTGCCCATTTGTGCAATATTGGGCCAACTTGAGTGAGTTCATAAGCTATTTTCGTTTCTTCCTTTGCCGGAAGAACCACATCAAGCTTGCCCAGCAATTGCAATAATTCTTTTTCAAATAGAGCCAACTTGGATTCAATACGATCGCGCGCTGTACGCGAATGACAAAGCTGCTCCAATTCCTGCGCCTGCTGCTGAAGACCTGTCGCGCCTATATTGCCATTAACTGCCTTTGCGGTATGGGCAATACGCTCGGCAGTTTCCATGTCATTATTTGCCAGCGCCAGCCTGAATTCGCTGGGAATCCCTGGCTGGCTTTCAACATACTTTCTCAGCATGGAAATATACGCAGGCGCTTTACCTAATACACGCTTCAAACCTAACTGCACGTCCAACCCATCAATTCCAGGCAGCTTGATATCGGTTGTTGACGGAGTGGCTTTCGCGGGAGAGCCCGTCGGAGTATTTGCCAACGCTGCGCGCGGTTTTATCCAGCGGATTAAGGTTTTAAAGAGTTCATCGGGGTCAATGGGTTTTGCAATATGATCGTTCATTCCTGCAGAGATACAACGCTCCTTGTCCTGCACCATAGCATTGGCAGTCATGGCGATAATCGGCAAATCATTAAACGCTGTATCCTTGCGAATTTCCTCGGTGGCATTGACGCCATCCATAACCGGCATTTGCATATCCATCAACACCAGGTCGTAGCTGTGTTTAGTCAATAGCTGCAAGGCTTCTTTGCCGTTATTGGCAATGGTGACTATACAGCCCGCCTCAGTTAGCAGGCCCATAGCCACCTCTTGATTTAATTCGTTATCCTCAGCCACCAGAATCGATGCATCTTTAACGACTGAAAGGTCTTCTTCATTTACTTGGCTATCTCCGACCAGGGTAGGCTCTGCGTCGCTGTAGCCGCCCAATATTCTTACGACCATTTCAAATAGAATAGAGGGGTTTATCGGTTTGATAATAACATCGTCAAGCTTTGCTGATTCTGCAGCCTGAAGCACCTCTTCGCGGCCATAGGCGGTTACCATGACTATATGCGGCTTGACCTGCAGGCCCAAAGCATTGATAGCCTCAGCTGTTTCAATACCATCCATGCCGGGCATACGCCAATCCAGAAAAATAATTTCATAGGGTTTGCCATCCTGGACGGCTTTGCGCACAGCGGCAATGGCCTCGTGACCATCTGCTGCTTCATCTACCCTGAATGACATTTTACTTAAGAGGACATCCAAAACACCGCGGGCCATATTATGGTCATCCACTACCAAGGCGCGCTTATTCCTTAACGGGGAATCCAGCAGTAAATTTTTAATTTCCACTTTGGCTTTTCTTATACGCGCCGTAAACCAAAAGGTACTGCCTTTGCCATAAAGGCTATCAACACCCACATCGCCCTCCATAAGCTGGGCGAGCTGTTTTGAAATTGCCAACCCCAGCCCTGTGCCGCCATATTTACGGCTGGTAGACATATCTGCCTGCTGGAATGATTGAAATAGCCTGGATTGCTGCTCTTCAGTCAGACCTATACCTGTATCGCGCACACTGAAATGAAGCACGGCATCCTGCGAACTTTGCTCAAGCACTTTTACAGCGACGACAATTTCTCCACTATCCGTAAATTTGACTGCGTTGTTTGCGTAATTGATAAGAATTTGGCCGATGCGCAATGAATCGCCATTTAAATAGCGCGGCACATTTTCGTCGATATTGAAAACCAGCTCTAATCCCTTTGCGCTGGTTTTTTCCGAAAGCAGGCTAGCGACGTTATCCAACACTTTATCCAACTCAAAATCGCTGTATTCGATAGCCAGCTTGCCCGCTTCAATTTTGGAAAAGTCGAGGATGTCGTTGATGATTCCTAACAAATGCTGCCCTGAACCCTGTATTTTTTTGATGTAATCGCGCTGGCGCGCGCTGAGTTCAGTTTTCAGCACCAGGTGGGACATGCCGATAATGGCGTTCATTGGCGTGCGGATTTCATGGCTCATATTGGCCAGGAAATCCGATTTCATTCGCGTGGCTTCCTCGGCAAGCTCTTTGGCTTTTTGCAAATTCTGCTCTGCTTGCCGCGCGTCGGTAACATCCATTGCCACACCGTACATATCCGTGGGCTGACCCTGCTCGTTGCGCACTACATGGCCCATAGCATGAATCCATACAATTCCGCCATCAATGGGACGGCGATAAGCGTAAACAGAATCGTAGCGCGGAGCAGTTCCTTCCATGGCCGCTTTGAAATTCTCCAGGGTTTTCTCAGCGGCGATTTCATCTCCGAGTTTCACATTTGCATACCATTCATCCATTACATGGTAGCGCCAGTCTTTGTTTGGCAAATCACCAAAAATATTTGCAGCACGCTCGGATGAATTGTAATAGCCATCCTCCGCCATAATAGGCACATGCCAATATCCGGTCTGGGTGAGATCCATGGCCTGTTCACTGAGGAAGTTGGCCAATTGCAATTGTTTCTGCACCGCAATTCGCTCAGTGATATCGCGAATAGATGCGCAAGCACATATTCCACGCCCGCCTAAATCTGGCAATTGACTCAAACTCATTTCTATCGGAAATTCTGTTGCATCCTTACGTACGCCTTTAAGGTCCTGCCCAACACCGATTGGACGGCTACCGCCAGGCGGTATAGAGCTTTTGCGCTGCTGTGCATAGCCAGCTACATTTGCCTCCGGCACCAACTGCTCAATAGGCTGCCCCATTAGGTCTCCCGTGGGATAACCGAAAAGCTCCTCTGCCTTGGGATTGCAGAGAATAATTGTGCCTTGGTTGTTTACAACCAACATACCGTCGGGCGCTGTCTCTACAATGCCCCTGAACCAGGCCTCAGTCTGCATTAGCTCAGCTTGCTGAGCTTCCATTTCTGTCGATTGCGCCTCAAGCTGTGCCGCCTGCCGTTCCATCCGTATGGCCTGCTCCTGGCTTTCCTTTAACAGGGCCTGGGTATGCAGGCTACGTTCAAGCAGCTCCATGCTCATGCCCAGTATTGGCATTAATCCGTCCAGCAAATCCATTTCGCGTTTGCCAAAGGAATGGAATGAAGCGAGTTCCAATACACCTAACAAGCGCTCATTGTGAAGTATGGGAAATATGGCTATGACACTCGGAACACTCTTGCCCAATCCAGAATTAATGGCAATGTAATCAGCGGGAGGATCTATCAAGGTTATGGGGGCTTTTTCCAAAGCGCATTGGCCTACAAGTCCTTCGCCTATAACAAATTGCTGCTGCAACTGCTTTCGTTCGCGATAACCGTAGCCACCCAGCAGGCGCAACTCATTATCGCCATGCTTGACATACAATACTCCATGCCCAGCATCAACCAGAGGGCAAAGCATGGAGAGAACTTCGCGGGACAATCCAGAAAAACTATCTGCCTGTTGCAAGCGTGTGGCTATATCAGCAAGATGTGTCTTAACCCAGCGCTGAGATTCCATCTCGCGATAAACTCCCTGCAATTGCTCCACGCCTCGCGCAATAACGCCAAGCTCATTAGGATAATCGGTTAAGGGAATAGTATTGTTGACATTGCCACTGGCGAGATTATCAATGGCATGGCGAAGGCGATCTGCCGGCCGCTTAATAGAACGGCCGATCAATATTCCCACCACAGCTCCGAAGCACAACCCAGCAAGCATAAGCCCCAATTTCAGCCATTGGCTATCCCTGCTCTGTTTCGCCATTATGGCAGCGGTATTGCGCGCGCCCTCTTCCTTGATGGCCGCCATGCGATTTAACAGCTGATTTGCAGTGTCATCAGCCTGACTAAATGGGATGCTGGAAATATAAGCAATCACACTAGGTTGATGCTCAATATTGTCGTCCACCAAGGTAATGGCATAGTTCACGTTGCGTTTATACTGACCATAGGCCAATTCAAACTCATTTAATAAGCGCTTGACTTGCTCCCTGAAAATACTTGCGCGAACTGCATCGACTTCATTTTCAAGATCCAGCATAGCTTGATCGAGTCTAGCCTTGGCTTCTATGCGCTCGGCAGGGCTAGAGACAAGCACGAACTGCCTTAAAGTACGCCCCACGAGAATTAGATGGATATTGGCTTCTTTAATATGAGAAATACCCAGCAACTCCATTTGATACAGCTCAGCAGTCTGCCTGCTCGTTTCGCGAACAGTAAGAATGGAATTGATTCCCAACAATAGAATGGTAATTAATAAGGTACCAAATCCAGCAAGCAATTTACTTACCAGACTGCGTCTTTCCAGCAACGCCAAGAATCTATTCATGTTGCTCCCTTTTTGCTTAACACGCGCATGCTAGTATTACTTAATTTAAAAAGTTAAATCTGATAGCAATGATCTATTGGCAATCACACCCGTTTGTTCAAAGAACTAATCTCGGAGTAATATGATATTGCAAAATATTGCAATGAGTTTCTGTTGTAATTCAATTTCCAGATAACTAATATTCAGCATAATGGGTAAATGTATTTTTTAATGATGCACTTCAAGATAGAAACGGATTCAGCAGGCAATTAGATATTTTTTAGTTGCACACTCTGACGCCTTACTCTTCATTAAAGCGTTTCACTATCCCGCACAAATCAATCTCAAACATATACCCCTAGCCAGCACAGGAAATTCAATACCTATTAAATTAATTGCAACCTGGAAAACCATGGGGACAATCTTGCGAAATTTCCAAAGGAGGCATCTTTCAAACTATAGCACTCTTCATCAGAAGCGCTGCCGCACTACGAAAATGAATGGAGACGGTTTCTTTTAGCAGGTTAGTTAATGTTAAAAAGCGAAAGATTTTTCTTGTGAAAGAAAAAAGGGAGCAAGGAAACTGGCAAAGGCAGCGACCTCGAGCTTATGCAGATAAGCAGAACAATCTACCGACTGTCGCTATTTTCAACACGAATAATTGTCAATAAGCCTTATTTTATCGCCGGGCGTTTCAGCAACGAAATCGGACCTCAATCACAAGAAAAAGAGATTTAATCTTGATTAGGCTGCTTAATTTTAACCCCTCTGTTATTTTAAAACTTTCTATGCTTATGGCATTATTGAAAAAATTTGAATGATATGTAAAACCCAAGTTAAGGAAGCAGTATGAAGTTAAACCTATACATAGTAGATGCCTTTACAACAAAGCAGTTTTCGGGAAACCAGGCGGCTGTGGTATTACTGGACACCTGGCTTTCCATAGAGATTATGCAAAACATAGCCAGTGAAAACAATTTATCTGAAACGGCTTTTGTGGTTCGCAATTCGTCTGGAATCTATGAGATTCGCTGGTTTTCTCCACTAAAAGAAATTGATTTCTGTGGCCATGCAACCCTGGCGAGTGCTTTTATCATATTCTCCAAGCACACTGCCCTACCAGAAATAACCTTCTGGGCAAAAGCTGTGGGCAATCTTATCGTTAAAAGGAAAGAGAATAGCCTGATCGAAATGACTTTTCCAAATAGAGAACCCATTGAAATTATAGAGATTCCACAGGCACTGAAGGAGGGCCTATCTATTTCTCCAGCCGCCTATTTAAAAAACCAGCAAGCTTACTTTGCCATTATGGAGAATGAAGAACAGGTAAGGCTTATGGTTCCTGACTTGGAGAAGTTGAAAACATTGGGGCCATTAGATGTAGTGGTTACCGCAAAAAGTAAAGAATTCGACTTTGCCTCGCGATATTTTTGGCCAGCCAATGGCGGCACAGAAGATCCCGTTACAGGTTCAATCCACGCGGGGCTCGCACCTTATTGGGCCAGGCAGCTTAATAAGCGGGAACTGGTGGCTTTGCAGGCCTCTACTCGTTCTGGTGTACTTTACTGTAGGGTTGAAGAATCCACTGTTTTTGTTTCCGGTTACTGCATTAGCTATCTTGAGGGCACTATTAGTATTTAAAGCGAACCTCATACAATTAGGCGGATTATAATAATTGTGTTTTGCCCTATTGCTGCACGCAAGATGACTTCCTTAAAAAGAGAAATGAGCCGATGGCAAGAAAAGAAGAAGAGCTGAACCAGAATGAAGCTAAAACCCGAAGAGTGAGTCAGCAAATCTACTTTGGATCATTTTTATTTCAATAGGCCTTATAGGTCTATTTTTATTTTGGTATACCTCCAGCTTAGCCAGAGGATTTTTCTACTCTCAAGGGGCAGCACCTTCGCCACCGGATACGCTTAAAAAGATAGAGATCGGAAAGCAAGTTTAGTCTTAATCATTACAACCATTCAAATAAATTTAATTCTTATCCCAATTCAAAAAAGTGTAAGATGTTAAATATTTTATAAACTTACAGGAATCAAAAATTTTAATGTTGCAAAGTCAACTCTACAGAATTCGCGCTTCATTATTTAATAGAAAAATGAC
>DATMSP010000067.1:0-8211 GCA_035565295.1 Cellvibrio sp.
AAAGCCCCAGCTGCATTGACAGTTGGGGCAAGCTTGGAGACTACCTTAAAACCTGAGTTGAATCCTAAACGCTATACGCGCAGATATTTGTTAAAAAATTCCACCGTGCGATGCCAGGCAAGTTTTGCCGCTTTCTCATCGTAGCGCGGTGTTGTGTCGTTGTTGAAACCGTGCTGCACATCGGGATAGATAAATGCTTCGTATTTGACTCCCGCCGCTTTCAGGGCTGCTTCATACTTTGGCCAGCCGGCATTGATGCGCTCGTCAGCACCCGCATACTGGATCAACAGAGGGGCTTTGATTTTGGCAACGTCGGCGTCTTCCGGTTGGCGACCATAGAAGGGCACAGCGCCGCCCAGGTCGGGAATGCGGGTGGCGAGGGTATTGGATATGCCGCCGCCGTAGCAGAAGCCTACTGCGCCTACCTTGCCATTGCCATCCGGCAAGTGCTTGAGGATATCTGCCGCTGTCACAAAATCTTCAACGATTTTAGTCTGATCCAATTTGCCAAACAGTTCGCGCGCCTTGTCTTCATCGCCAGGGTAACCGCCCAGGGTGAACAGAGCATCGGGAGCGAAAGCGATAAAGTTATCCAGTGCCAGGCGACGGGCAATATCCTCAATATGTGGATTCAATCCGCGATTCTCATGCACGACTAATACTGTAGGCAATTTGCCTTTGGCCTTGGCTGGTTTGACCAGGTAGCCGCGCAGCGTGCCGCTGCCATTGGGAGAGGGAAACTCCTGATAAGTGGCTTTGATGCGTTTATCGTCGGGTTTGACTTGCTGGGCCTCGGCAAATTGCGGGCTGAGTGCGCCCAGCAGGCCAATGGCAGAAGCACCGCCCACCGTGTATTTTGCTGCACCGGTTAAAAACTCGCGACGCGAGGCTTGGCCGTGTACATATTGATCAAATAGTTTCAGTACTTCGGGATGAAAATCTTTTGCAGTTTGACGTGTCATTCAAGAAGCTCCTTCAAAAAAAGAGAAAATATAAAAAATTATTTTGCGCGGCCTTTAAATCCGGGAGTCAGTAGGGCTACTTTATAAGCGGCTCCGCGTCCAACGATGTAAAGAGTCTTTTTATCCTTGCCGGCAAAAGCGATATTTTGTGGCTTGTGCGGCACAGGGATAATACCCAGGGTTTTACCTTGATCGCTGAATACTTGCACGCCCAGGTTTGAAGCCACATACAAGCGGCCTTCGTTATCTATAGCAAGACCATCGGCGCCGCTGGAAATTCCCGTGGGAGTTTGTTCAATGCCTTCAAGCTTTGCAAAATCCTTGCGCGCGCCCAGTTTGCCCTCACTGAGAACAGGGTAGGAGAGCACATATTCACCCACAGTATTGGCTACATATAAGGTTTTTTCATCGCGGCTCAGCTGTATACCATTGGGGCGGCCTATATCATTGGCCAACTGCGTCACCTGGCCTTTAGCCGAAATGTAATAAAGTGCAGGCCGTGCAGCTGGCTCGCTGGCATCCTTGGGGGCTACACCGCTATCGGTAAAATAAATGCCACCACTTTTGTCCAGTACCAGGTCGTTGGGGCGTTGATAACTGGTTCCCTGGTAGTTATCTGTGAAAACTTTTTCGCGACCTGCTGGTGAGACAACACCCACTTTGGTTTTGAGTACCTGCACCGAAATTAAATCACCGTTTTTAGCCAGGGCCAAACCGTTTGAGCCGTTGCTGTTTTCCAGGTAGGTGGAAATGCTATTGTCTTCCGCAATGCGGATAATGCGATTAGCGCGCGTTTCAGTAAAAAGAAAGCTGCCATCCGGCAGGCCCAGCGGCCCTTCAGTACCATCAAAACCCTCTTTGATAAATTCAACTTTAGAATTTGCGGCCAGCACCCCATCAATTGCAGTGCTGACATTATTTTGCGCGTAAGCGCCACTGCTACCGAGCAGGCTTAGGGAGACGGCGGCCATCAGATTTAAATTAAATTTAGAAATTTTACTTAACATAGAAAAGAGTCCTGATCGTTTTAGAGTGTATATACAAGTGTTTAAATAGAAACTATAAACAGCAGTCACCAATACTTTCTCAATAACTATGCCAAGATAGGGCTATTGCTAAGGAAATTCTGAAAAATATTACTGTTGTACTGCAACAGGATGGGATAAAGACAAATTTTTCTCTGCAGTGGTGGGCGGTATTGAAATTGAAGCTGCTGCATAGCGGCTGGGCAGAATCCCCTGTTGGATTTTAAACACTTTCAGAGCGCAACGATGTTGTGCTGGCAGCAGCTGTTAGTATGCAAACACCTGATAAAATATTTTATCTGTCTCTCTTTGTTGAAACTAAAAATTTTATTTTTATTTGCGCATAAGCTTATTCTCGCCGGCCATCATTTTCGTAAAAAAAATGCACCATTCAGCACGTTAATCGCGCTTGTTATGCTTCGCTCACATAACCTAATAACCGATTGTTTTTATTTAAATAAATATTGTTGTGAGAGTCTGTGGCTGGCATGCATTTGGCATGGTCAGTTGTGCATCAATCCGGTGGGTGGTCCTGTGCTACTGATTTTCAGGCCCGCGTGCGTAATGTGATTTTGATAGTGTTATTTATTTTAAAATTTGAGGAAAATCTATGAAGTTGTTTACTAAGCACGCTGCTCTGTTTGCGGCTACCCTGTTAATCTCGTCGGCCAGTTTTGCCAAAGATCTCACATTACTGAACGTATCCTATGATCCTACTCGCGAGCTCTATGTCGAGTACAACGCGGCTTTCAGCAAATACTGGAAAGCAAAAACGGGTGATAATGTCAAAATCGATCAGTCGCACGGCGGCTCAGGCAGCCAATCGCGGGCCATTATCGATGGCTTGCAAGCGGATGTTGCGACCCTGGCATTGGCTGCAGATGTCGATGCCCTGGCCAAAAAGGCCAATCTGCTTCCTGAGAACTGGATTTCCAGTTTGCCGAATAACAGTGCTCCCTATACCTCTACCATTGTTTTCCTGGTTAAAAAAGGCAATCCCAAGAAAATCAAAGATTGGGATGATCTGGTCAAGCCTGGTGTAGAAGTGATTACTCCCAATCCGAAAACATCCGGCGGCGCTCGCTGGAATTATCTGGCGGCATGGGCTTATGCCAAGAAAAAGTTGGGCTCAGACCAGGCTGCCCAGGAATTCGTAGCCAAGCTGTACAAAAATGTTCCTGTATTGGACTCGGGTGCCCGCGGCTCGACTGTGACCTTTGCCCAGCGCGGTGTGGGTGATGTGTTATTGGCCTGGGAAAATGAAGCCCATCTGGCCTTTAAAGAGTTTGGTGCAGACAAGTTTGATATCGTTGTTCCTTCACTTTCCATTCTCGCTGAGCCAAATGTTGCTGTAGTTGAAAAGAATGCGACGGCAAAAGGCAACGCGGCCCTGGCTAAAGCCTATTTGGAATATCTATATAGCAAAGAAGGTCAGACCATTGCTGCCAAGAACTACTATCGTCCACACGATGCTGAAGTGGCTGCTACATTCGCCAAGAACTTTCCAAAGCTTGATCTTGTAACTATCGATGCGTTCGGCGGCTGGGCCAAGGCTCAACCAGAACACTTTGGCGATGGTGGCATCTTCGACAAAATTTACGTTAAGTAATTTATAGGCGATTCATTTATTAACTAAAAACACCTGCCCCGCGCAGGTGTTTTTAGTTGGGCAGCCGGATTCTTAAACTGTATAAGATTATTTTATTTTAGTTATAACTTTATATTTTTAAATTCCTTATTGTTTATCTATTTAGCTTTTACAATGGCGACCCATAGTAGATGTTTTAATTTGAGTAGACTGATTAATTTGTATTTACTATTGAATAAATACGAGGATATACCGTGAGTGACACATCTAAACAGCCTGTTGTGCTATCGCTGGAGGGCGGCAATGCCCAGCCCTTATCCGTAAGGGCCAAGGCCCTGGTTTTTTCTGATCCAGTATCCGCTGAATTATTGGAGTATATCGAGCGCATTTCACCGAGTGAGGCTCCGGTACTCATTGGCGGTGAAACGGGGACCGGCAAAGAGCTGGTCGCTCGCCATATTCACCTGCTCAGTGGCCGCAAAGGGCCGTTTCTTGCCGTCAACTGCGGCGCGATCAGCGATCATTTGGCCGAGAGCGAACTGTTCGGCCATGAGGCGGGCTCTTTTACTGGTGCGGTAGGCAAGCGCGAGGGCTGGTTTGAGGCGGCCAACGGCGGGACTTTGTTCCTGGACGAGATCGGCGATTTGCCCCTGCCTCTGCAAGTTAAATTATTGCGCGTGCTGCAAGAAAAGGAAGTAGTGAGAATCGGCTCGCGCAAATCCATAGCTGTGGATGTGCGACTGGTAGCGGCCACCAACGTGGATCTGGATTATGCGGTGAATGCGGGTCATTTTCGCCGCGACTTGCTTTACAGAATCAATATAGCCCATGTTAAATTGCCCCCGCTGCGCGAGAGGCCGGGCGATGTACTGCCGCTGGCAGAATATTTTTTAAAGCTCTACAGTCAGCGCATGGGTTACAGGACACCGCAGTTTTCGCCGGAAGCTCTGGACTTGCTGCTGCATTACTCCTGGCCCGGCAATATTCGCGAGTTGGAGAATGTGGTGCATTTTGCCCTGTTGGTGGCGGGTTCGGATACCATTGATGCCTCTCACCTGAAAGTGACCGGCGGTTGGAATACCGGCACCCATAATGCACATGAGGGTCAAGCTCATGCAGCTCGTACTACTGAATCCACTGCCGCCGGCACTGCGACGGCCAGTCAGGGCTCGGTGTCTGCTGTATCGAGAAATTCCGCCGATCCTATGACCATTATCGGGCAGCAATTGCGCAGGCTGTTTGCGGAGTCGGGTGATGGTCCGCACTTTGATCAGCTGGAGAGCCTGATTGTCAATGAGGCTTTTGCCTATGTGAAGTCCAATCAGGTCCATGGTGCAGCGCTGCTGGGGATTTCGCGCAATGTTATGCGTACTCTGTTAAAGCGTCACGGCCTGCTGGTTGATCACTCCCTTGTACGAGCGGCCGATGCGGCAGAGAGAAGCAAGCAGTTCAATGAGAGTTTTGCCAGGGTGAATGAGGGATTGAAAGGATTGCATGCTGTTTAAGCATGCTTTCCCCTTGGTCGAGCAAGCATAAAAAAACCGCTGATAAATCAGCGGTTTTTTTATGGGGTAAAACAAAATATTGCTATTTCTGTAGAAATATTTTTGAGCTGGTTGGCTTGGCATAGACATGGGCGCCCACACGCAGATCCAGTGAGCGCTCCTGCGAGCGAGGCAACTCAACGTGAATCACATCATCGCTCAGATCATTTTTCAGCTCAATGCGCAATACCGCACCTGCAGTGCTGACATGGGCGATGGTAGCGGGGATAGAGCCTTCCAGGTTGTCTTTGCTCAGTTCAATATCATGTGGGCGAACATAGGCAACAGCAGCCTGGTCATTGATGCTGTTGTACTCTGGCGCCGGTAATTTGTAATCGCCGATATGCGCCCAGCCGTTATTGACGCGGCTGTGGAATAAGTTGACCTGGCCGATAAAGTCGTAGACAAAGGGGCTGGCTGGATTATTGTAAATATCATCCGGCGAACCTATCTGTTCGATTTTGCCTTTGTTCAGCACCACAATCCTATCGGCAACCTCCATGGCTTCCTCTTGATCGTGAGTTACAAAGATGGAGGTGATATGCAGCTCATCGTGCAAACGGCGCAACCAGCGACGCAGGTCTTTGCGCACCTTGGCATCGAGTGCACCGAAGGGTTCATCCAACAGCAATACTTTGGGTTCTACCGCCAATGCGCGCGCAAGGGCAATACGCTGGCGCTGTCCACCGGATAACTGATGAGGATAGCGATCAGCCAGCCAATCGAGTTGCACCAGCTCCAATAATTGATGCACGCGTTTTTTAATCTCTTCTTTGCTGGGGCGAGTCTCCTTGGGGCGCACACTCAAGCCGAAGGCGACATTGTCGAATACGGTCATATGGCGGAACAGGGCGTAGTGCTGGAAGACAAAGCCGACATTGCGCTCGCGCACATGTACATTCGTGGCTTCTTCACCATGAAACAAGACACTGCCGCTGTCGGGGTTTTCCAGGCCGGCGATAATCCGCAGCAGCGTGGTCTTGCCGCAGCCCGATGGGCCCAACAGGGCGACCAGCTCGCCGGTGGGGAAATCCAGGGATACATTGTTCAGGGCGGTAAAATTACCGAATGCTTTATTCAGTTGACGGACTTCAATGCTCATAATAGTTCTCGCAAAATTTTTTTAATTGGGGCACTTGGTAGCTATTGGGCCTGGGCTGTGCGCACGGCGATTTCATGTTCGCGTGCCGCTTTCCATTCCAGCGCACTCTTTAACACCAGGGTGACCAGCGCCAGCAAAGCCAGTAGTGATGCCACGGCAAAGGCGGCCGCAAATTGGTATTCGTTGTAGAGGATTTCGATATGCAAAGGCATGGTGTTGGTCTGTCCACGAATTTTTCCAGAGACCACACTGACCGCACCAAACTCACCCATGGCGCGCGCATTACACAAAATAATTCCGTATAGCAGGCCCCACTTGATGGAGGGCAGTGTTACCCGGAAAAACATTTGCCAGCCGTTGGCGCCCAGGGTAATTGCCGCTTCTTCCTGCTCTTTGCCTTGCTCTTGCATCAATGGAATCAACTCCCTCGCAATAAAGGGAAAGGTGATAAACATGGTGGCCAGGACTATGCCGGGCACGGCAAACATGATACGAATATTGTGATCTAGCAGTGTCGGGCCAAACAGGCCCTGGGCCCCAAACATCAGTACATAGACCAATCCCGCGATTACCGGCGATACGGCGAAGGGCAAATCAATTAAGGTCAATGCAATTTGTTTTCCCTTGAACTGGAATTTTGCAATCGCCCAGCTTGCGGCCAAACCAAAAACCACATTGAAAGGAACTGCAATGCCAGCGGCAATCAAGGTGAGCTTTATTGCCGCAGCTGCATCGGGATCGGTAATGGCTGCGAAGTAAACTCCCAAACCTTTGGAGAAAGCTTCAATAAATACCGCAACCAGTGGCAAAATCAAAAACAATGATAAAAATGAAAATGCAGTGGCAATCAATGTCCAGCGCACCCAGCGCGCTTCGGTTGTTGCACCGTGAACGCGGACATTGCTGCTGTGACCTAAGTTGGATACGATTCCGGCCATGGTTAACCCCCAGTTCTCTTGTGGCTCCAATGCTGGAGCAAATTAATTAATAGCAGCAAAACAAATGAGAACAGCAGCATCACGCTGCCCAGGGCCGCCGCGCCGGCATAATCAAATTGTTCGAGTTTGGTCATAATCAATAGCGGCGTAATTTCGGTGCGGTAGGGCATATTGCCACTGATAAATACCACCGAGCCATATTCGCCGATCGCGCGGGCGAAGGCGAGGGCAAAACCAGTGAGTAGTGATGGTAGCAGTGCGGGAAAAATAATCCGGATAAACGTCTGCCAGCGACTTGCGCCGAGGCTCGCCGCCGCCTCTTCCACTTCGGCTTCGAGATCTGCCAATACCGGCTGCACGGTGCGCACAACAAATGGCAGGCCGATAAAAGTCAGGGCAATGGTCACGCCTATCCAGGTATAGGCAATTTTAATTCCGAACAGGTTAAACCACTGTCCAATCCAGCCGCTGGGAGCGTAGAGCGCCGTGAGGGCAATACCCGCTACTGCGGTGGGCAGCGCGAAGGGCAGATCCACTACTGCATCTATAATACGTTTGCCCGGAAATTTATAACGTACCAATACCCAGGCGACTATCAGGCCAAATACCAGATTGATCAATGCACCTATCAGTGAGGCTCCGAAGGTCAGGCGATAACTCGCCAGTGCGCGCCTGTTGCTGATGACATCCCAGAGTTCATCCAGGGATAAATCAAAGCTTTTTATCACCAGGGCTGCCAGCGGGATAAATACCAGCAGGCTCGCATACAAGGTGGAGTAGCCAAAGGTTAAACCGAAGCCGGGGAGTACCGATTTTTGTACCCAGGGTTGTTTTTTTGTGATTGCCTTTTGCGGTGCTAATTCAGTTGCAGCGGAAACACTCATTTAACATATCTCATCAGTACCTGTGGTCAGGTAACTATAAAAGCAATTAGCCCACTAACCTGCGTTAGTGGGCCAGTAAAATTACTGGAAAATCTTATCGAAAATTCCACCATCGCCGAAGTGTTCCGGCTGGGCTTTTTTCCAACCGCCAAATTCTTCAATGGTAAA
>DATMSP010000068.1:0-95781 GCA_035565295.1 Cellvibrio sp.
TCAATTGCTGCCCATTGGTTTGTGTATTATGTGCAAATGTCTGGCAGGTTATTGTCCTGCTTCTACCGATAGGATGAGATTTAGTGATGACCCCTCGCAATTATTTGTATCTGTTACGCAAGTATGATGATTACCAGCCACAGCTTGAGCGGTTGCTGGGCTCTATAGTGACTGCCCTGATGGCTCCCAAGCTGGAATCAGATCCGCAACAGCTGCAAAAAACCGTCAATCGCCTGCATCAGTCCTATCCTTTTGTAGAGTTGCTCTACTGCCTCGATGAGCAGGGACTGCAGACCACTGTTTCGGCTGCCGCCCCGGGGATCGATGACTCCAAGCGCACTGAACCGGGGCTGGGCTCTGACCGAAGCAATCGCGCCTACTACACCAATGCCATCAAAAATGAAAAAGTGTCTACGGTTACCGCGCCCTATCTCTCCAATGCGACACATCAGCTGGCGATATCCGCCGTGCAGCGCTACACCACAGCGCAGAATAAGGTTGCCTATCTGGTGATCAATTTCAACCTGGAAAAATTGATTATTTTCTTAAATGGCGATGAAATTCGCCGCCGTGTGCACCCGCTGTTCCAGGTGATGTATGCGGTGATCGGGCTTATGTTGATTGTGGTTTCCGGCCTGCTGTTGTATGAAGCTCTGAAAGCCATGTTTGAGGTGATGCATGAACACATCAATGCCACCGAGCAGATTTTTGGCATAGTCATTCTCAATACCCTGGGGCTGGCGATTTTCGATCTGGGAAAAACCATACTCGAAGAAGAAGTATTGTTGCATAAAGATATCCATCATGAAGGTTCAACGCGCCGCACCATTAGTCGGTTTATGTCGGCCATTGTTATTGCGGTATCGATTGAGTCACTGCTGCTGATGTTTAAATCGCTGCTGGGCGATTCCGGTCATCTGGATTCGGCGGTCTTGATGTTATTTGCTGCCGTTGCCCTGTTGATTGGTCTGGGAATTTATTTGAAGCTGACTGACGAAAAAAAATAAATACAGCGGCAGTGGCAATTATGTGACAAAGGCCTGATAGGTTAATCAGGCCTTTGTTTTTTTGCCGTAATCATCAACTCCTTTTAGCAAAGAGATCACCGTGAGTACAAAAAGCAAAAGCGCCTTTGTCTGCAATGAATGCGGAGCAGATTTCAGCAAATGGCAGGGGCAGTGCACTGAGTGCGGAGCCTGGAACAGTCTTTCTGAAGTGCGTCTCGGCCCTACGCCCAGCAACCGCACGGCCAAATTCAGCGGCTATGCCGGGGCAGCCACGGGCAGCAAGGTGCAGACCCTTGCCGATATTTCACTGCAGGATGTGCCGCGTTTTTCCAGCGGCGCGGGTGAGTTTGATCGCGTATTGGGCGGCGGTTTTGTGCCGGGCTCGGTGGTGTTGATCGGAGGTCACCCTGGTGCTGGCAAAAGTACCCTGCTGCTGCAAACCCTGTGCTTCCTCGCGGCCAATATGCCGGTGCTGTATGTGACCGGCGAAGAATCGCTGCAGCAGGTGGCCATGCGCGCCCAGCGCCTGGCACTGCCGATGGATAAACTGCAGATGCTGAGTGAGACCAGTGTTGAATCCATTTGCGCCACTGCGCAAAAAGTGGCTCCCAAGGTGATGGTAGTGGATTCGATCCAGGTGGTGCATATGGAGGATATTACCTCGGCTCCCGGCTCCGTATCCCAGGTGCGCGAGAGCGCGGCCTATCTCACCCGCTTTGCCAAGCAGACAGGGACAGTGGTGATCCTGGTGGGGCATGTGACCAAAGATGGTTCACTGGCCGGCCCCAAGGTGCTGGAGCATATGATCGACTGCTCCATTCTGCTGGAAGGTGATAACGACTCGCGCTTCCGCACCCTGCGCGGCAATAAAAACCGTTTCGGAGCAGTCAATGAGTTGGGCGTGTTTGCCATGACCGAGCAGGGCATGCGCGAAGTGAATAATCCCTCAGCGATTTTTTTGCAGCGCGCGGAGGAGGTTTCCTCTGGTTCTGTGGTGATGGTGATGTGGGAGGGTACGCGCCCGCTGCTGATAGAGATACAGGCGCTGGTGGACGATAGCCATCTCGGTAACCCACGCCGCGTGGCTGTGGGTATGGATCAAAACCGTTTGTCCATGCTGCTTGCGGTCTTGCACAGGCACGGCGGCATTATGGTGGGCGATCAGGATGTGTTTGTGAATGTGGTGGGCGGAGTGCGGGTGATGGAGACCAGCGCTGACCTGGCCGTATTGCTGGCGATAGTCTCAAGCTTTCGCGACCGCGTATTGCCGCAGGATCTGATGGTGTTTGGCGAGGTGGGCTTGTCGGGAGAAATTCGCCCGGTGCCCAGTGGGCAGGAGCGCTTGCGCGAGGCTGCCAAGCACGGATTCAAAAAGGCGATAGTGCCCTATGCCAATGCGCCGCGCGAAAAAAACTGGGGTATTGAAGTGGTTGCCGTGAAGAATTTGCAGGAAGCTCTGAACGCTCTGTAGCAGCACCCGTCAATCGTCGCCGCTGATCAGTTGCGAGAGTTCGCGCTCCACGGCTTTTGCATCGCCAATATTTAATTCCACCAGGCGACGCAGGTGAGAGATGCTGTCGATATCGATACTGTCGCAGGCCAGGCGGGACTGTTCGGGGCTGTCCTGCACAACACGGGTGGACATGGCAATGCTGGTGAGGTCGGATAAGATAACTTTGACCAGCACTGGAATCTTGCTGTGCAATTGATAGGAACCTATTTTGGCCAGCAGCACGCCTTTCAGGGAAATATCCAGCAATTGCGCCTGCCAGTTTTTATTGCCCTGGGCAATTTCCACGCGAGCATCAAAATCTATACGGCTAAAGCGGCGTCGTTCATCAGTCATGGGCATTCTTCAATAGGCTGTTAAAAGAAAGTGGTTTCCTCTAGTGTAGACCAGATGCCTTAAATGACCACAGGGCAACAGGGTTAATTTGCATCTCCCCCCTCTGCAAACTTATAATTCGCCGTTGTTTCTGGCGTTCGAATGCACTAGAGAGCTTCTGAGAAATTACCTGGGTGTTGTCTTGCCAATATTTTTTGGGGCTCACTGGATTAGACGGTTAGATAAGGTGAAAAGCGCGAGGTTCCCTACAGGCTCCGTCTTTTTATGGCCATGTTATAAGCTCCACTCTGGGTGCATTCGGGGGTGCCGGGTTAATCCCTTGTAATGGGTTGCGATATTATGCGCGTCGTTAATTTTTTTTTGCTGGGGGTGCTTGCGCATTTTGCTTCAGCTGCTGTTTACGCAGATTCTCTGGCAGTGGCTGCCGAGCCGCGCAAGCCGCAAAAAATTGCCTCCCTGAATTTATGCCTTGATGCCCTGCTGATTAAATTGGTGGAGCGGGATCGTATAGATTCATTAACCTATTTATCGGCAGATCCACAGTATTCGCCGCTGGCTGCGCAGACCAAGGGTATTTATTTAAACAATGGCCTGGCCGAAGACCTGGTGCCGCGCAATCCGGATTTGATCCTCGCCGGTGATTTTGGTGCGCCTGAAGCAGTCACCTTATTGCAGCAATTGGGGTTTCGTGTAGAGCGACTGCCTCTACCGCGCACGATTGCCGATATCCCTGTACACATTCGTCGATTTGGCAAGTTGGTAGGTGGTGAAGTGGCTGCAGAGAAGATGGTCAGCCATATTGAACAGCAACTTGCACTGCTGGATGAGCAGCGCAGGCAGCACGGCAAAACACTGAATGCATTCTGGTATTCGTCCAATGGTGTAGTCGTGGCGGGAGATACGCTGGAAAATGAGATCATGCAGCGCGCAGGTTTCCATAACCTGGCGCTGGATAAAAATCTCAGCGGCTTTGCGCAAATGGATCTGGAGGATCTGATTCTCGCCAGGCCCCAGGTGATTATTGTCGAGTCTGCCGATACCGAAGCCTTTTCGCTGGCAGGAGAGTATTTGCAACATCCGGTGCTGCGCAAGAACAATACGCGGGTGCTGCAGCTGCCAGCGACGCTTTCCTTGTGCAGTGCGCCCGTGGTTGCCGATGTGCTCGGCGAATTGGCTAAAAATATGCAGCAATAAATGCTGGCAGTATGACGGTTGTTGAGAGGTGCGGTGCGAGTCATTTTCGCCACTGTAGCCAGAGATTGAATTTTCCTACGGATTCTTGTGTGCAAAAAATTTCATTTCCTCTATTGCTGGGGCTGCTGTCGCTTGCGGTAATCATGGCTTTCTCTTTTTCCCTGGGGGTAGGCAACAGTTCCATTTCTGTTGTGCAGGCGCTGAAGGATTACGCCAGCAATACACTATCCCTGCATCAGACAGTCGTCTGGGATATACGCCTGCCGCGGGTGATACTGGCGCTGCTGGTGGGGGCAAGCCTGGGAATGTCCGGTGCAGCCATGCAAAGCTTTCTGCGCAATCCCCTGGCCGACCCTGGCATTCTCGGTGTGTCCGGTGGCGCTGCGCTGGGGGCGGTCATTGTGCTCTACTTCGGCATGGCTGCCGCGGCCTGGTACTGGCTGCCGGGTGCCGCTATTTTCGGTGCGTTCACCGCGTTGTTGCTGGTGTATCTCCTGGCTGGCATCAATGCCAGTGTACTCTCGCTGATTCTGGCCGGCGTTGCCATCAATGCTATGGCGGGAGCCTTGATTGCCGTCGCGCTCAATTTTGCGCCGAGCTATTTTGCGCTGCAGGAAATTGTATTTTGGTTGATGGGCTCACTCGCCAATCGCAATATCAACCATGTTTATATAGCCGCTCCTTTTATTCTGCTCGGCTGGATATTATTGCTGAGCCGCACGCGCTTTCTCAATGCCTTGAGCCTGGGTGAACAGACGGCGGCCTCGCTGGGTTTTCGTCCGCAGTACGAGCGCAATATCCTGTTGCTGGGCCTGGCCCTGACGGTGGGGGCCAGCGTGGCGGTCAGTGGCAGCATTGGCTTTGTGGGTCTGGTGGTGCCGCATTTGCTGCGTCCATTGGTCGGTTACAAGCCGGGCCGCCTGTTGTTGGTCAGCGCCCTCGGTGGGGCTTTGTTGGTTTTGCTGGCGGATATTTTGGTGCGGCAATTGAATATTGCGCGCGAATTAAAGCTGGGTGCTGTGACGGCCTTGATCGGTGGGCCTTTCTTTTTAGCGCTCATCTTAAAAACGCGCTCGCGCTGGATGTAATGATGAAATTATTGAGTGCACAACAATTATATTTACTGCGCGGCAAGATAGCGGTGCTCAGCGATATCAAGATCAATGTCGATGCCGGTGAGTTTGTCGGCCTGATAGGCCCCAACGGCGCGGGTAAAAGCTCGCTGATGCGGGTGCTGGCCGCGCTGTGCAAGCCCAATTCGGGCGAAGTGGCAATGCATCTGGACGGTGCGCTGAAAAATATTGCGCATATAGCACCGCAAAAACGTGCCCAGGCAATGGCCTACCTGGCCCAGAATGAAGCACCTGCCTGGCCGCTCAGCGTAAAGAACCTGGTATCCCTTGGGCGCCTGCCGCACGGCAACAATCTTTTGAATCCCTCCGCTGAAGATGAAGCGGCCGTTGCCCATGCCCTCCATATCACCGATCTCACTGCACTCGCAGAGAGGCCTGTCACTGAGTTATCCGGCGGTGAATTGCAGCGTACGCTCCTGGCGCGGGTGTTTGCCGGGCAGCCGCAACTGATCCTTGCCGATGAACCTATAGCCGCCCTGGATATCTATCATCAATTGCAGGTGATGGAGCTTTTGCAGTTGCATGTGCGCGAGGGTGGGGGGGTTATAGCCGCCCTGCATGACCTGAGTTTGGCGGCGCGGTTCTGTTCACGGTTAATATTGCTCAGCCATGGGAAAATAGTGGCTGATGGCTCTCCCCTGGAGGTGCTCTCGGCAGCGAATATTGAGCAGGTGTATGGTGTTGGCGTTTATGTAGACTGTCGCGAGGAGGGTGTGGTCATTATTCCCAGGCAGAGATTGTAAGCAATAGTTACTTTGCCAGAGCATTATTTTTATTTTTATTTTTATTTTTATTTTTATTTTTATTTAAATTTGTATGAGTTATAACATGAAACCGCAGACGCTGCGCCGCTTAATCAATTTCTGGCCTCCGTTTTTATTTAATTCCATCAGCGCCAGCCATATCAGCCCGGATTTCCGCCTTATAGAGGTGTGTCTGCAATTGCGCTGGTTCAATCGCAATTATGTCGGCACGCATTTTGGAGGGAATCTTTTTGCCATGACCGATCCCTGGTATATGTTGATGCTGATTCAAAACCTGGGGCGCGATTATTTTGTATGGGATAAGAAATCGACCATTGATTTTATTGCGCCCGGTCGCGGCAAGGTGACCGCAGAATTCAAGCTGAGTGAAGATCTGCTGGCCGAGATACGCCACAATACTGCCGCTGGCGAAAAATATCTGCCGGAGTTCACTGTGGAAATTTTTGATGAAAATAAGGCGTTGGTTGCGCGCGTCCATAAAACGCTCTATGTCAAACGCAAGCCCAATGCCAGGGCTTAGTTCATTGGTTGAACTCCTGCCCAAGGCCTGAGTTCAGGAAATCACAGCCTCGCCCCTGTTATTTACTTACGGTTTCCCCCTGCTGCAAGCGTGCATTATAGGCTGCTACTGCTGCGGCGTGGGCTGCCTTGGTAGTGACCACATTGGCGGTCAGTGTTGCCGTGAGGTTTTTTTCCGTGGAAAGGGCGAGCTTGGCGAAGTTGTAGACATTGGTAGAGGTTGTCAAAGCGGTGGTAGCTTTTTCTAGGGCCAGGCGCTCTGTCTCAGCGGCTGTCAGGGCATCTGCAGTCTGTTTTATGGCGCTGGCATAGCTGGCATTGATGGTATTGTAAGCCTTGAGGTTGCTGGCTTTTAACGGGCTGTTCATGCTGCTGTTGTATTTTTCCAGGGCTGCAGCCACTTTGGTGGCGAGAGCGGCTGTTTCGCTGGAAGCAGTTTTGTATTTTACCAGCGCCGCTTCATATCTGCTTTTGGCTGCTTTGGCTAGATTGGTAGCGGTGGCCAGTGATGCCTGCGCTTCTGACACAGCCGAGGTCTTGCTGATAATCGCGGCGGTATTGGCCGCAAGCACTGCGACTGCCTGGTCATAGGCAGCTTTGGCTGAAATAACTTTCTGGCTCAGGGTTTCCAGTTCGGAAAGGTTGTCTGGTGTGGCCGCCGTATAAAATTTGGCAATCTGCTGGCCGGTGTAATTAAGCGTGTAGGCCGCATCGGCACCGGCAGTGGTGTTGGTGCGCTCTATACCGCAGGGCACCCCTCTGCAGGTGAGCAGCGGGCTGGAGAATTTGTACTCTTTGCCCTCCCAATAATCCACATTGAAGGCTGAGGTATAGGCCATCACATCGCTGAACAGGCCATCGACACCGTAGCCCAGGGCATAGGGGTAGGTGCCGCCGGTGGTGTCTTGCTTGCGCGAGTGGTTGAGACCCATATTGTGCCCGAGTTCATGGGCGGTGACATAATCGCCGCAGACGGTCACGGCAATATGGGAAAACATATAGGATTTGTATTGCGAGTTGGAAAAGTCCCCGTTTGAGCCCATGCCGCCAATCCAGGCCAGTCCGCAGCTGCCATGGGAGTCCTTGTAGATGCGATACAGGATAACCATGTCCGCTTTGTATTGCTCCCTTAACGCCGGGATTGAGGCAAAGGCGGAGTGGGTGTTCCGGGTAATATCGTTGAGTGCTGTCTCGGAGGAGTTGTCATCGGTGTAATCCACCGAAACCGCTTTCACCAGGCGCACTTGCAGATTGATGCCGCTGTCTTTATAGATCTGGTTGGTCACGGCAAATAATTGATTGATGCGCGTGCTCGGGTTGCCGGCATATTCTGCGGCAACACCCGGCGTGTAGGCGACCAGTATATCCACAGTGGGTTTGTCTTCAGCCAGGGCAAGGGGCGCAAAGCAAATGCCGAACAATGCCAGATAGCGAAGTGATAAAACCTTGGAGAGCATGGGGTATATCCTCAGTTGACTTTACTTAAAATCCTCCGTGATTCTGTAGTGCGCATCCGTTAAAGCCATTGCCTTGCCTGGGGCAGGGCAAAATCATTTTTACTGCACCGCTTATTTGATATCCGGAATCAGGAAGTCATCTTTGCCCTGATGGGTCAGTTCGGCTTCCGCAGGGTTTTTGTACAGCCACCCAACTCCCTTTACCGCTTCCAGCGAGTAGCTGCCTTCCGGGGTAGTGATAGTGGCAAAGGTGGTGTTCTCGCCGTAGGTCATCACCACCGGGTAATCATTGTTGTGGCCATCCAGGTGTCCGCTCCAGATAAAGTCGCCATTGCTGTTGGTTGTCACAGATTCAACATTGACCTTGACGGATTTGTTGTTGAGCATAGGCAGGAGCAACTGCTCGCCAGCACTGGGAAGCTGGGCCGGATGTGGGTCCAGACTGATGGGGCTAAAGGATTTGATATTGGAATCCAGGTTGAGGCTGGGAGCCGGATCGCTGCCGCTCAGGCCCAGCTTCCAGGGTTGGGCCTGCTCTTTGACGGGCGCTGGCGCCGGGGGGGCGGCAATGGGTTCGGCCGCCAGGGTTTCTGCTACGGCTATGGAATCCCTGGCTGCATGCAGGGTTTTTGCCTGGATTTCGCTTAAGTCCGAGTCCTCGATCCTGGCGGTCAAGGGGTGCAACAAATTCCCCAGCACAGGGAAATTCTGCGCAAGCTGCTCTCTGCTGAGCAGGATCAAACTGCCAAAGCCAATCACTATGCCTCCGGCAATCGCTAGGTTTTTCTTTTTCATGGGGGGCTCATTGTTATCCTGGGTCTATGTTGACACCTTATGGATTAAAACTAGCCCAGCATAAGCGAGAGCGCCACTTTTAAAGTCATCACGTTATAAGATTGTCTAAATGGCGCCAGAAGGGTGATTTAAGGTTATAAAATAACACTTACCCGCCAGCAAATTGGGTGTTTACTGCTTGACTCGTCAGGGGCAACCCCGTACCTTGCGCGCCGAGGTGTTTGGCGGGCTGTTCATGTAACGACATGGATGCCAGGGCCAAGTGAAATGGGAAGTTGGTGAGCTGCCGTAAGGCTGCAAGGCCAACACTGCCCCCGCAACGGTAAGCGCTTTTTGCGCGAGTCCGATACCAGCCTCAAAACGTTTATTCACGATGTCGCGGAGGGCAACATCGGTGGAAATGCTGTGTTTTTGCGTTGCGCATTGTTCCCACTTACCCTCCCTCATCCCCGGCAATTGCCCCGGCATTGCTCTAACGTCCGCCCTCCCTGGTGGTCGCTTTTTTACGGATTGAGGAATCTCATGTTTACAAAATCTTTTGCATTAACGGGTGTTAGTGCCGCACTTTTATCTCTGTCATTATCGCCAATGGCTTTGGCTGGCGATGAAAAGGTCGAGACTGTCTATGTCAGTGCAACTCGCAGTGAAGGTCCGCAGATGCCTGTGGCCACCCAGATTACCGTGATAGACAGCGAGCAGATTCGCCTGAGTGGTGCCACTACCATTACCGAGATATTGCGCGCTCAGGCGGGTATCCAAATCCAGGATCTCGACGGCAGTGGCGGGCGCAATGTGACTGTAGCCATGCGCGGGTTTGCTTCTACAGCAGCCAACAATACCCTGGTGCTGGTCGATGGCCGCAAGCTCAATAACCCCACCCTGGCAAGTCCTGCACTGAATACCATTTCGCTGAAAGATATTGAGCGCGTTGAAATTATTCAGGGTAGCGCCGGTGTGCTCTATGGCGATCAGGCTGTGGGCGGAGTGATCAATGTGATTACCCGCAAGGCGAAACAAGGAGAAATCAATGGCTCCCTTAAAGCAGAGTCTGGCAGTAACAATCTGGAAAATTATACGGCCAGTGTCAACCAGGGTTTTGCCAGTGGTTTGAATTACAGTTTCAGTGCGCAAAAGCGCAATGCGGATAACTTCCGCGATAATAACCAATCGGCTTCGACCAATGTGCTGGGCAATATAGGTTTTGATTTCAGCCGTGGCAAAGTGTTTGCAGAGCAGCAGCGCATAGATGATAACCTGCGCCTGCCAGGCCCGCTGAGTAATTCAGCCGCGCTTTCTGATCCGGAGAAAACCAATTCACCCAATGATTTCGCCAATCAGGATACAGATATAACCCGTGTCGGCGGTGAAGTAGAATTTCTGGCTGGCTGGAAATTGCTGGGAGAGTTTTCGGATCGCGATGAAAGCGGCGATTACTTATATGCTCTCTATAATTCTTACTCTACTTATAGCATGCGTGCAAAAAACCTGACCCCACGTGTGGTGGGCAATATTGCTACCGCGAATGGCAATGTGGTAACCACTCTAGGTTATGATCAGGTGGACGCAGACTATCAGTCCAAGCAGGGCTTTACCGATATCAACCAGCAGGTCGATGGAATTTATGGGCAGGTTATCTATCCAGTGACAAAGAAGTTAGTTGTTTCCGCTGGAGCGCGTCACTCCAAAGTGGATGACACTGATAATATGACCGATATCAGTCATGACGATAGCCTCAACTCAACCGAGTTGGGAATCAATTATCAATTTAATTCTGCCTGGCAAGTATTCGCACGCTCTGCCGATGGTTTCCGTTTTGCCAATGCCGATGAAAATGCCTATAGGTTGCCTGGGTCTTCCTTTCTGGATGTGCAGACCAGCAAGTCCTATGAAGCCGGAGTTTCCTGGTCAGAGAAGTCTGCCAGTGTGAGATACAGCGTTTATCATATGGCGATTGAAAATGAAATTGCCTATGATTCTATTCACTATGCCAATATCAACCTTCCCGATTCAGAGCGCCAGGGATTTATGTTTGATGGCGATCTGCAATTGAGTGAGCAGATCAGCTTGCGCGGCAACTACACCTATACCGACGCTCAGTTGAGCGCGGGTGCGTTCGATGGCAACAAGGTTCCCTTTGTGGCGAAAGATACGGCTAATATTGGTGTGGTATTTTATTTTGTGAAAAATATCAGTGCAGCCTTTGATACCAACTACACTGGCTCCCGCTACCGCGTTGGCGATATTGCCAATGCTGCAAGCAGGATTGATGCATTGACGCTGTTCAATTTTAATATTCTCTGGGAGATTAAAGATGTTGAACTGGGTTTCCGCATAAAAAATATCACTGCTGAGAAATACGCTGACTATGAAAGTGTTAACGGTCAATATCCACAGCCGGGCCGCACCTATAATGCTCATATAAGTTATAGTTTCTAATCACCAGCTTGTGAGCCGTCGTGAAAGGCGGCTCACGCTTCAGAGGCCTCACTTATGACTGACGAAAAATCACAGCGCCACCAGGAGCGCATGCAGCAGCGCAAAGAAATTGTCGATGCCGGCATAGCTCGCGCCACCGAGGAGCGGGGAGTCGTTATTGTCCTGACCGGCGACGGCAAGGGCAAGAGCAGCTCAGGCTTCGGCACTGCATTGCGCTGCCTTGGCCACGGCTATAAAGTGGCGATTGTGCAATTTATCAAGGGCACTTGGGAGTGTGGCGAAAAGAACTTTCTGACCGAAAGTTTATTTCGCGGCGAGCATGCCAAACTTGAATACTATGTGATGGGCACAGGCTTCACCTGGGAGACCCAGAGTGCGGAGCTGGACAAGGCCGCCGCAGAAAAAGTCTGGGCGGAGTGCGAGCATGTGTTCAATGATCCGGACATTCATCTGGTCTTGCTGGACGAGCTGACTTATATGCTCAACTACAAATACCTTGATAAAGACAGGGTAGTGAGCGCTATCCAAAACCGCCCACTCAATCAGAACGTGATCATTACCGGACGCGGCGCCAAGCAGTATCTTCAGGACCTGGCGGACACCTTCAGTGAAGTCAAAGCGATCAAGCATGCGTTTGCGGCGGGTATCAAGGCGCAGAAGGGTATTGAATGGTAAGTTAAGTATTTTTATGTGGCTGGAAAAAGCACTGCGTCGACCGCGCAGTGCCTGAGGATATTGTCAGTGTTTAACCCTGGTTTGCTTCCCCTTCGCCACCTTGGTCTTCAATGATCTCTTCATCTATCTGCCCCGCTTCTGATTCATCGACTACTGGTTCGTCCATTCCTTGCTCTTCGCGCTCATCTGGTCCGAACTCGCTTATGCTTGTCGAGATAAGGGTATAGTCACTGCCGATATCAACGCTAATATACCTATATAACTGACTATTCTCTGGGGCTGCACTGCTCCATTCCAAACTATTTTTTATATAGTCATGATGGGTTTGCCAGCGGGAGGGGATGTGCCGGGAAAACTGAGTATCCACCTGCTTGATGTCTAGCTTGCAATTCGGGTTTATAACAAAGTGGTTCATATTGAGTCGTATTTTTACTGTATCTGCGGGGTCGCTTTCATAGTGGTTTTCGGCATTGTCCAGCCAATCTCCTTGTACAGGTTTAAATCTCACTGTTCGCCAAACAAAGGGAGCTACTATGCTGCCGCTATCATCCGACTCTACTTTCATCAGGTGTTTGTATTTTTCGATAAATTCATCTGCAGGCAGATTGAATAGATCATCGCTGCCCATCATTTTTACCAGCTCATCCAGTTGCTCGCAACTCGCTTTGGCGGGAGGGTTTTTTGAGCAGGCAGTGCAATACACCAAGCATACTAAAAGAATGAATAATGGATTTTTTTTGTCAATGAAAAAGCTCATATTTCTGCTCGCTTGATTTACGATAAATTTACTCTGAAGCCTGTGCATCTGCCAGTGAAACTCGGTTCATAACGTCGGCTCTGTGTGGATGTCTAGCTTAGAGGGTAAAGCAATTCATTAGTGCGTGGCGAATTTAAATGTATCCTGAGCCAATTCTTTGGCTGCGCCTGTTGTATCGCACAATATTCAGTTCATTTGCTTGCCAATGCAAATTTCAGGCGTCCCTGGAATGCGTCTATTCAAAGCAGCATCTTAAGGAGCTGGCTTAAGCGAAAATGGTCGACTTATTTTAGAGTGGTGACCGAGGCTATATACCCCTTGTGAATGATTTCCAGTGCGTAGGTGCCGCCGTAAAAATAGCGTATCGCTCGTATTTTATCCTGAGTCATTGCATAAACGGGTTCCCCTGGTGGCATATGCAAATCGCAACCAGCATGCTTTCTTCCGCCTCGAACTGAGTCAAATTGGCATGATTGGGTGTTTTGCAAGCAGTATCTGCCGGACCTGGCGGATACCTTTAGCGAAGTGAAGGCGGTCAAGCACGCGCTTGCCTCGGGCATCAAAGTGCAGAAAGGGATTGAGTGGTAAGTGGGGTGCGTTGAAAAATAAAAAGGGGCGGGTGTCTGTGTGTTGAAAGCACTGACCACTGGGGCGCAGTGCTTCGCCAATCTTTCAGTTGTATTTATTCTTCGACTCCACCTTCACCTTCACCTTCATTTGCGTCTTGATTGTTGGGGTTTCGGCCTATTATTAATGAAGTGTCGTTTTTATAAGATCTAAAAACAGTGGTTCTGCGTGTGTTGACATCTTTAGGGTCTACATAATCCCATTGCCAGAAATATTCTGTATCAATATCCGGAGAATAATAGTTTTCTGTCGGTTTTAATTGGGATAAGCGTGCATCCAGCTCTTTGCTATTGGGGGTACAGCGTTTGTTGATAGAAAAAGAGCCTTTGTCCAGCACTGCTTTTTGGGGGGCTGTATCGCTATTGCTGTCGTAGCTAGCTTCAGCTTTGACTAACCAGTCTCCCTTTGTGGCTTTAAAGGTTAGATTGCGTGAGGTGATGGATGGAAGCGAGCTGGTGGTTTCGTCTGATGTTACGCTAATCAGGGGTTTGTATTTCTCGATAAATGCGTCTGGAGGAAGATCGAGCATATCTTCGCTAATAGCCATTTTAATTAGCTCGTTAAATCCTTCGCAATCCTGCGTTACCGATGATGGCTCCTGTGCCGTTTTAGCACAGGCCGTGCAGCATAATAAGCAGACCGACGTTATTCCTAAGCATTTTTTTATTTTGTTTAAAAATATCATATATTAATCCTAAGTTATTTTCCCAGGCGTATTGCTTGAGCTTTTGCGAAGATGGCAAGCTCTTGTGTGAGTTTAGGTGCTAAGTCATCCCCGCCTGATGGCAAGCTGCTCCTGGCGGCATTAAGTAAACGGGTAGGATCAATTAAGTCTTTTCTGCGCTTGTAGGGAGTACAGCCAGGGCTGGTATCTGATAAGTTTGTGTCGAGTTGCGGGTTGGCAAACATTTCAAAGTGCAGCATTGATAAAGATTTATTTTGATATGGGTCATAAAAGCGGCCAACATAAGCAATTATCTGACCTTTTTTAACCTCTTTGCCTTTTTTTATGTCAGGCAGTACGCTCTCCGCTAATTTCACACCTGTAGCTGCTGACGGAAATATCTCACCATATCTGACTATATATTCGCCATGAGTTACTTCCAGAACATAGGTGCCAAAATAGAAATAAGTAGGATCATGCCGTACTTTTCCGTCAGCAATAGCATATATAGGTGTTCCTGCAGGCATAATTAAGTCTAGGCCTGCATGAAATCGCTGTCCTCTTTTTCCGGTCCGGTCGGCTCCAAAAGCGCGCCCTTCATAATTCAAGTAATTCTGTTCCGGCCAACGCGCCAAAGGAAAGCTAAAGCCGTTGGTATTGCCGGGTAAAAGAACATCGGGTCTTGCTGATACTAGTTTTTTCGGTAGGGGCTTATTGGTTGCCTGCGCTCGCTTTGCCTGTTCATCGATAATTAATCCTTTGTTTTGCTTCATGACGGCCTGGTTCCAGCAGGCCGTTAACTCTGCAGGGGAGAAGCCGGACGTTAACATAATAAACGTACGCTTGCCCGGATCAACGCGCCCGTCGGCATGGTACAACTTTGCCTGCGTTTGGAAGGCGCGGATAGCTTTAATGGTTTGTGTTTTACATATGCCATCTTCGCTAATCTTGGGGAAACTCGGATTTTGTGCGAGCTTTTTATTGAGAAGTATTTGGATATAAGCGCATTCAATCTTTTCGTTAAGACCGCCTTCACCTACGGCATATTTAATCTGGGTCATATGAACTGCTCCTTGACTAAGTGATGGAAATATAGGCGCCATCATACCAGTATGGTTTTGCAATAGGCAAAGCTTTATATACTTAAGACAAAAATGTACTCTTGAGCTATGACTGGTGTATTATCCCGCGCCCAAAACTAGGTCAATTTGAGGCTTATTGTGGCCAATCTGAGGAATAGCTATGCAGGTGTTTCACCACGTTAAATCCTTGCGCGAAGCACTCGCCGCTGAGCGCCGTGCCGGCAAGCGTATAGGCTTTGTGCCCACCATGGGCAACCTCCATGCTGCCCATATAGAGCTGGTGAAGACGGCCATGCGCAATTGTGACCTGGTGGTGACCAGCATTTTCGTCAATCCGCTACAATTCGGCCTCAATGAGGACTGGGATAAATACCCCCGCACCCTGGCTGCGGATACCGCCAAGCTGGAGGCGGCGGGCTGCCATTACCTGTTCTGCCCGGATGAAAAAGAGATATATCCCAACGGCATGGCCGAGCAGACCCGGGTGATTGTCCCAACCATGACTGACGTGCTCTGCGGAGCCAGCCGGCCGGGACATTTTGAGGGGGTGACTACGGTTGTCACCAAACTGTTCAATATAGTCCAGCCGGATGAGGCTGTGTTTGGGGTGAAGGACTTCCAGCAACTGGCGGTGATTCGCCGGATGGTGGAAGACTTGTGTATCCCCATCAAGATAGTTGCCGGAGAGATAGTCCGCGAAGACGACGGTCTGGCGATGAGTTCGCGCAATGGTTTCATTACTGCCTCTGAGCGCCCAAGAGTGGCACAGCTCAATCGCAGCTTGAACTGGATAAAGCAGGAAATTACCCAGGGGCGCCGCGATTTTAACCAGTTGGTTGAGGAGGCGCGCCAGCAGATACTTGCGGTAGGTTTCAGGCCTGACTACGTGAGTATCTGCAATAGCCGAACCCTGGATATGGCGGCTCACGACGATAAAGAGATTACCATCCTGGGGGCTATCTATACTCAGGGTGCCAGGTTGATTGATAATGTTTCAGTGGTGCTGGGTTGAGTGCGGATAACTTGTGTTAACAGACATTAGCCCCCATCTATAACCCATCGTTATTCGGGCCTGTGCCCAAAGAGGAAGATTCCATGCTCACACATATGCTCAAAGCCAAGTTACATATGGCCAAAGTCACCCAGGCCGAGCTCTGGTATGACGGTTCCTGCGCTATAGATGCCGACCTGGTGGCCCTGGCTGGCATGCGCGAGTTTGAACAGATTGATATTTACAACGTGAGCAACGGCGAGCGTTTCCACACCTATATCATTCTCGCCGAACCCGGTTCGGGCACCTTCTCCATGAATGGCGCTGCCGCCCGCAAGGTACAGGTGGGCGACAGGGTGATTATTGCCACTTATGGCTATTTCAACGAACAGGAAGTGGCTGGCCACAAGCCCAGCCTGGTATATCTGGATGAGCACAACAAGGTGGATCGCACATCCAATACCATAGCTATGCAGCGCACCTAAACACCCTTTAAGATGCAGAAGGAGTTGCATCAATCCCGTTCTCCCCCCCAACATCCCTTTCCTAAAGTGCTCCCTTCGTTTTTTCGCTATTGGATATCGCCAGTTATCGCTAAAATCGCTATATTACGACTGATTATTATTTCCTTTTTCTTTGGGGTATAGTTTATCTTTGGCAGGTTTGTTGCCGTGCAACATTAGGTGCAGAATAAGCTGCTACTCTGAAGAAACAGAAATGTTTAGGAAGAATGTTGATATTTATGACCAAGACCCTTCTCTCGCTGATCAATGATTTTTTTGCCTCGCGCCTGGATGCCAAAGCCTTGGCCTTTGTGCATAACAGCCAGCAGGAAATCCAGGGCGGTGTTGCCGATGCCCGCTTTACCGCACTTGTCTCTCTGTCCAGTCGCTATATTCCCCGACAATTATTGACGCCCACTCCCGCTGAAGTGGCCAGTGCAGGACGCGTTTTGCCGGGCTGGGACCCGCAGTCCTGGACCCTGTTGGAAGCTGTCAGGATCAGCCTTGTGCTATCCCATACGGAGTTGCTGGCGGCTGATTTTAGCGAGCGTTTTAATCGCTGGTTTACCTATGCCGATGAAGGCGAGCTCTGCGCTTTTTACCGGGCCATACCGCTGTTGCCCGAGCCGCAGCGGTTTGCCTGGCGGGCCGCCGAAGGCTGCCGCACCAATATGAAATCGGTGTTTATGGCAGTGGCCTGTGACTCGCCTTTCCCGGTGAAATATTTTGATGATATTGCCTGGAACCAGTTACTGGTAAAGGCACTGTTTACCGAGACGCCGCTATGGCGGGTCTATGGCCTGGATCAGCGTTTATCAACTACACTGGCCCATATGGTGCTGGATTACATGGATGAGCGCAGCAGTGCAGGCCGGGATATTCCCTTGGATGCCTGGTTGTGCCTGGCTTCATACAGTGACCCGCGGGTCGACTATTTTGTTCGCGCCGCACTCAACTCACCGGCAGTCAAAAACCGCTGCGCGGCCATTTTCGCACTGGGCCGGGCAGGGCGTGAACACGATTTGCAACAGCTATTGAATGAAAAGACTGACTCGCGCCTGGATGCAGCCATACAATTGGCCTTACAGGGGCGAGCCGACCAATATGCTTTTCACCGATTACTATCCCAGTTAGAGGCTTAGGCTATGAAATTTTTTGACCCGCATATCCATATGTGCAGCCGCACCACCGACGACTACCAGGCGATGGCCGCCGCAGGCATTCGCGCGGTGATAGAGCCGGCCTTCTGGATGGGACAACCGCGCACCAATGTCGGCAGCTTTATCGATTACTTTGCCAGTCTGGTGGGCTGGGAGCGCTTTCGCGCATCACAGTTTGGCATAGCCCACTACTGCGCTATGGGACTCAACTCCAAAGAGGCCAACGATGTCGGCCTCGCTCGCGAAGTGCTATCGATATTGCCACAGTTTGCGCTCAAAGAAGGCGTGGTGGCGATCGGTGAAATCGGTTACGACGAAATCACTCCCGCCGAGGAGTTCGCCTATCAGGAACAACTGAAGCTGGCCGTAGAGTACGATATGGTGGTAATGGTGCATTCACCGCATCGCGATAAAAAACGCGGTGTGATCCGCTCCATGGATGTGGCCCGCGAGATGGGGGTGCCCATGCACAAGCTGGTGATGGATCACAACAATGAAGAGACGGTGCGCGATGTATTGGACTACGGTGCCTGGGCAGCTTTCACTATTTATCCCAATACCAAAATGGGCTCTGAGCGTATGGTGGAAATTGTGCGTCAATACGGCCCCGAGCGTATTATCGTCGACAGCTCTGCCGACTGGGGTGTAAGTGATCCCCTGTCAGTGCCAAAAACGGCAAGGCTGATGCAAGAGCGCGGTATAGCGGCAAAAGATATTGAGTTGACCACCTGGACCAACGCCCTGACGGCCTATGCGCAATCCGGCCAGATTGATATAGAGGCCCTGATGAAAAAGCCGGTGATAGACCAGCGCGCCTCCTTCAGTGATAACTCGGTGTTGCGCGGCCAGAAGCCGCAGGTCGATGAACCTGTTCCCAACTAATGGCAAGATGTATGTGTGAAACCTATGTATCAGATTGATCAGCGCTTTACCGTCAGTTACGAATTTCCGGTTTGTTTTACGCGGGCAGCCTTCGCTGTGGATAATCTGGTGGTGCGCAATGTGGTGGCCCGCGCAGGCAACACCCGCCATAAACTCTTTCCGGTATTTGACGAGCAGGTGCTGGCTAGCCAACCCGAGCTTTTGTCGCAGCTGCAAGGCTATGCCGAGCAGCACAGCGATATTATCGAATTGATACTGCCGCCGCTGATGGTGCGCAGCGGCGAAATCTGCAAAACAGATCCCATCGAGGTCGAACAATTTTATCGTATCACCCAAGAGCGCAATATCGATCGCCACAGCTTTGTCCTGGTGGTTGGCGGCGGCTCGGTGATAGATGCGATTGGCTATGCCGCGGCAACTGCCCATCGCGGCATTCGCCTGATCCGCATGCCCACCACAGTGCTGGGGCAGAATGATGCCGGTGTCGGAGTAAAAAATGCGGTGAATTTCCTTGGCCGCAAAAATTATCTCGGCACTTTTGTGCCGCCTTATGCAGTGATCAATGATTTCAATTTTTTGCGCACCCTGCCGCTGCGCGATCAATGTGCCGGCATGGTAGAAGCCGTTAAAGTGGCGTTGATCAAAGACCAGGCCTTTTTTGATTGGCTCTACCAGCAGCGCCATCAACTGGCGATGTTCAAAGATGATGCGGTTGAGTATATGATTCGCCGCTGCGCCGAATTGCATTTGCATCATATCGCCAGCAGCGGTGATCCTTTCGAGTATGGCAGCGCGCGGCCATTGGATTTTGGCCACTGGGCTGCGCATCGTTTAGAGGAAATTTCTCATTCGGATCTGCGCCACGGTGAAGCTGTGGCAATCGGCGTTACCCTGGACTCCCTCTATTCCCATGCCCTGGGTCTGATTGATGAAGCCCTGCTGCAAAAAATCATTGTGACCTTAAAGGATATTGGCTTCAGCCTTTATCACCCTGCGCTGGAAGAACTCAATATTCACAAGGCGTTGCAGGATTTTCGCGAGCACTTGGGTGGAGAACTGTGCATCACCTTGCTGACGGGTGAGGGCGTCTCTGCACAATACAACCAGATCGACGAAAATATTATGCTGGCTTGCGCCAAAAAGCTGGTCGATCTTTGATGAATCCTTTGACCTATTGCAGCAATATCCATCCGGGAGAATCCTGGGCCGATGTGCTGCAAAATTTAAATTCCCACGCTATTGCCGTCAAGCAGCAATATTCGCCCACGCAGGCATTTCCTCTGGGCTTGCGGATTTCTCACCAGGCCTCACAGGAAATAGGCTCGGCAGAAATTGCCCAGTTTCACGACTGGTGCAAAACCCATAATTGCTATCTGCTCACCATCAATGGTTTTCCTTACGGCACCTTTCACCAGCAGCCAGTTAAGTCGGCGGTGTATGAGCCCGACTGGCGCAAGCCGGAGCGAGTCGCTTACACCAAGCGCCTGGCCGATCTCGCACTGATGTTGGCGAGTGAGGCCAGGGAGTTATCCATATCCACAGTGCCGGTTGCGTTTAAGCCGGGGTTTGCTGAATCCGATTGGCCTGTGGTGCGCGAAAATTTGCTGGAGTGCCTTGCGCATTTGCATAACCTTTATCGCCAGAGTGGAATTAAAGTTCGTCTTGCGCTCGAGCCTGAACCGCTGTGCGTCTTGGAAACTATCCCGGAAACAGTCGCTTTTTTTACTCGTATGGATTTCCCCGTAGAGTTGCAGGAATTTATTGGTATCTGTTTTGATTGCTGCCACCAGGCCGTTGAGTTTGAAGATCCAGCAGCCTGCCTCGCGCAGTTGCGCGAGGCCAATATAGCTATTGTAAAAGTGCAGGTTTCCAGCGCGCTCTGTGCCAGTGGCGATGAGATTCCCGGATTGCTAAAATTTAACGAACCCGTCTACTTGCACCAGGTGGTGGCAAAACCAAAGGATGGAAAATCCTTGGAGCGCTTTATCGATTTGCCAGATTTCCAACAGCGTCTGCAATCCGGTGCCGAGTTCTCCGAGTGTCGCGCGCATTTCCATGTGCCGATTTTTTTGCAGCATCTCGGCTATTGCGGCACGACACGATTTTTTCTTGAGGATTTTTTGCCGCAATTGGATCCTAGCATTCCACTGGAAGTGGAAACCTACAGTTTTAAGAATTTGCCAGAGCATCTGCGCAAGGATTCACTGAGTGAATCGATTGCACGTGAACTGCTCTGGGTAAAAGATTTGTTCGCATCGTCAGTCAGGGTTTTGTGATTTATGAAAAGAACTGTTGTGATTAATGTGGTGGGGCTGACTCGACCATTGCTCGGTGAGCATACGCCCAACCTGTGCAAACTGTTGGGTCAGAGCCGCGATATTAAACCCATGACGCCGGCAGTGACCTGCTCGGTGCAGGCCACTTATCTCACCGGCAAATTGCCGAGCGAGCATGGGATTGTTGCCAATGGCTGGTACTTTCGCGATCTCAATGAGGTGTGGCTGTGGCGGCAGAGCAACCGCCTGGTGCAGGGTCCGAAAATCTGGGATATGGCCCGCGAAAAAAATCCGGCGTTCACGTGCAGCAATACTTTCTGGTGGTACGCCATGGCCACGGGTGCGGACTACACCTTGACTCCGCGGCCTCTCTATTGCGCCGATGGCAGCAAGTATCCCGATTGCTATACCTATCCGCTTGAACTGCGCGAAGAATTGACCCGCGAGTTGGGTACCTTTCCGCTGTTTCAATTCTGGGGGCCGGCAACATCTATAAAATCCAGTCAATGGATTGCCGATGCTGCGGTTAAAGTAGAGGAAAAATTTTCACCCACATTGCAGCTGGTATATCTCCCTCATCTCGATTACTGCTTGCAAAAACTGGGGCCGCAGGGAGATATCAGCAAAGACCTGCGTGAGATTGATGGTGTGGTGGGCGGCTTGCTGGATTATTTTGCCAAGCGCGATTGTCGCGTGATAGTGCTCTCCGAATACGGCATTCTTGCGGTGGATACACCCGTGCATCCCAATCGCCTGCTGCGCGAGGCCAATCTCCTCGCCATTAAAGAAGACCTGGGGCGCGAATATCTCGATACCGCCGGCAGCAAAGCCTTTGTGGTGGCCGATCACCAGATTGCCCATGTTTATATCCAGCAGGCTGAATTGATTCCGCAATTGAAGGCGCTGTTTGAAAGGCAGCCGGGTATCGCCCGAGTATTGGATGAAGAGGGCAAGCGTGAATTTGGTTTGCAGCATGAGCGTTCAGGTGAATTGATCTTGTTGGCCGAACCCAATGCCTGGTTTACCTATTACTATTGGAATGACGATACGCGCGCACCGGATTTTGCTGGCAGCGTCGAGATCCATAAAAAGCCCGGCTATGACCCTTGCGAATTATTCTTCAATCCCACACTGCGCTTTCCCATGCTGGCTATGGTGGGCAAATTGATTCGCAAGAAATTGGGCTTTCGCTATGTGATGGATGTGATTTCCCTGGAGGCGAGTCAAGTAAAAGGTTCGCACGGTTTAGCGGTTGATCATCCCGATGCAATCCCTATTTTTATGACCACAGAAGCACATCTGTTGCCAGATAAAACCCTTGCTGCCACAGATATCTGTGATTTGATTTTGCAGCATGTGTTTACTGAATAATTTAACGAGGAAATACTAACGTGCGTTTAAAATCCGCGCTGGCACTCTGTCGGGTCAGCAATTTGCCCACTGTCTGGATGAATGTGATTACTGCTGCTGTCTTGGTTGGCAGCGCTCATCAACAACCGGTCAGCTGGCTGCTGGTTGCCATGCTCGCCCTCGCCATGTCGGCATTCTATTGTGCTGGCATGAGTTTGAATGATCTCTGTGATTACCAGTGGGATAAACAGCATCAACCCTATCGTCCTCTGGTGCAAGGCAAACTCAGTCTGGCTCAGGCCAAAGCTATTACTCTGGGGCTGTTTGTGCTGGGCTTCGCGCTTTTGGCCCTGGCTCCCTCCTATGCCGGCCTGCTCTGTGCACTGGCATTATTCGTGGTTATTTACGCTTACAATCTTTTTCACAAGCAACACTCGAGCAGTGTATTTTTAATGGCAGCAGCGCGTGCGCTGGTCTTTATAGTGACGGCCCAGGCTATTGTCGGTGAGTTGCCTCTGTGGGTAATCGTAGCGGCGGCTTTGCAATTTATTTACACCTTGTGTCTGACCTTGGTGGGTCGTCATGAAAGCAAGCGCGGTCGACCTTACAGCGGTCCGGTGATTCCGCGCATGATTGCCGGTATGGCCATTCTTGATGGCATGGTGCTGGCACTGCTGCTGTCTGCACCAGGGTGGTTGCTGCTGGGAGCGGCAATGGCGTTGTTGACCCGCCTTGGTCAGCGCTTTGTGCGCGGCGATTAATGATGGTTATAGGAGGGTTGAGAGACTTTTCGCGCTGATCAACTCAGTGGCAATGCAGCTATTTTTCAGCAGCTCGTTAGAGTGGCTCCGACATGGGTTCGCCAGGCCGAGAGCGCAGGTTAAAAATGTCTGCAAGCTGTGCTTTTCTCAATATCTGCTTTATTCGACAATTTTCTGTGATAAATTCACGTTACCCGAATAAGATTACCGGGTAAGATGGTTTTTATCATTTTTTCCATGGTTGCCGCCTTTGCCTTGGCTCACCGGTACTGGCTATTGCGCGACATGGAGAGTCACCAGATTGAGCAGGGAGTGTAAAATGGATACTCTAATCGATAGGCTGAATGCCCCTCAGCGCAAATTGCGCCTGCATAAAATTCCGTTATGGGAATCAGAAAAAAAACTGGCTGTTCTGGAAGTTTTTGCTCCGCCCAAGGGAATTCGGGGCGATGCAAAAAAAATTATCCTCGATGAAAAGGCGTTTCAGCAGTGCCATCGCAAAAACCGCCATCCCCTTGATTTGCCCAGCCTCAGTGTCTGCGATACCGCTATTGAGTACGAAGACTCATCCCAGGAAAAAGTAAAAATATCCGTCGAACTGAATATTATTTCCGCCCAGGGGCTCGCCAGTCAGTTTACCCATGAGGGTCTGACCAAACTATTGAAGCGCCGCCTGTTTTTAGGGTTTACAGCCATGAATGGTGTGCGCAATAGCTCCCAGGTGAGTCGATGCCATATTTATTCCGGCGTTAATAACGCGGGCCAGCAGAGCTGCAGGTTTTTCGTGAGATCAGATATTGGCCCTGCCGCTGGTGCAGAGGTGGCGCAAGGTTTTTATACCCCTATCAATGAAAAATTTGTGTTGGAGATGGTTTGCAGGCTTGGCAATATCCGGAGTGCCAGGCTTATGACCAGGCGCTTTGCAGAGCTAACAGGAATGGTTGATGCCATATTTCCCAAGTCCCGCGTGCGCTACCTGGATGCCGACCTGGCTGGCCGTCGCGACCTATGCAGTCGCGAATGGGCGGCTGCTGAACCCATCGTCGAAGATGTGGTTTTTGAAAGCCTTTCCATGCGCAGCCGTCGCCAGCTGGAATTTGATTTGCTGCGCGACAATAAGATTTTGCAGAGCGATTGTTTGCATAGCTTTTCAGTCAGGGAAATGGCTGACAACGCCCTGCATCTTGGCGATGGAGCCATGCACCGCAATTTCTTATCCGACGAATTGGTTATTCCCTCTCTGGACTTCGATGACTTTCAGGGCACGCTTAGGGTTCCTCTCGCTAAAACCCCGGATACTCTGGTTGAACAGGAGATTCAGCGCGAAATCATGGAGCGCTACCAGAAGCTCAAAGTCATGCTGGAATAACCAATAAGCTTGGTCTGTGAGCGACAATTGGATTTTGATTGGCAGCGCTGGCAATCAATATGATTGTTGAATTTTAATGATGTGGAGTTTGCGGGTATGGAGGAGTTTCCTCTTGGCTATTGGCCGCTCGGGGGTTTTATTTTTGGTCTGGTGTGTGGCCCTTTCACTAAAAGTCACCGTAAATCGGTAAAGGGCAGGGCTGACTTTATCCTATGGGCGGTGATTTTTTCCCTTGCTGTTATTGGCTATATACGCGATGCCTTTGGCATTTTTTCATTTTTTTACATGAGCATTTTTATCGGCAGCTATTGTGGTGGAGTGCTGGTGGGTTTAGCTCGGCTTCCGTTTGCAAAAAATGCGCGCTTTGCCAGCCTCTTTCCAACGCAGGGTCAGTTTATTATCGGCAGATCCGATATGGATGTGCATGAAATAAATTGTGGCGCACAGAGGCTTCGCCTATTGTGCCCGGCAAAAACAGCTCCGCAGGAATTCTACAGTTCACTGCAGGCCCCGGCGGATGTGGCACAGCCGCAAGATGCCCAGGGGCTGCATCTGCTGAGTTACGACTTGGCTGTTTTGGGTGGGCAGGAACCTAACCCTAACAGCAGGCTGCATGTTGATTACCAGTTGCATTATTTTGCCAAGGATAACTTATTCGATTTCGACAATATGAAAAGACGGGTGAACGACTATGTTTTCCAGCAAATCTATGCCCGCGACGATTGGTATTGCAGCGAGAAGGGGTATCGCACAACATTAAAGGATGTGCGAATCAGCGCTGGTAGTAAACCTTTTATTCGCTATGGTCGATATATCTGGGAAAATAAATATGATGAATATTTGCACGCGCCTATCAGTGCTGAACTTATGCTTACCATCCATCTGAGTAAAAGCCTACACCTGGGTGAGGTGGTGCTAGATACCGATATCGAGGATTTTTTGTTTAATGAATGGAGTGTGCTGCCGCTCAATAGCAATGATCCTGTCGGGTACGACTTGCAAGGGTGGGATTCGCAGTCATGCTCCGAAATACAGTCGCCGTTGCCTATGCGCAAGGATTTTATTTCCGCGAGGGAGTTCGAAAAAACTCGTTGCGGCGAACGCTGAAGATCCGCTGGTGTGGGATATCTTTAATCGGTTTTTTTCCGACAAAAAGCTGGCGCTTTACAGGCTACAGCGCTCGTGGTGAAGCTTCTCATGACGCAGCGTATTAAGCGCATTTATGCCCGCGATCATGGTGACTTGCCGCGCAACAATAAAATTATGCTGGATGAAAATTCTTTTTCCTGTCAGGTTTGAGAGTTTAATAATTAGGAGTTTTTGCAATGTTGGAAAGTTTTTTGTTGAGTGATACGCAGGTTGCTGCATTTTTAATCGCGTTGTTGGGGGGTATCCTCACCAAGAGCCTTCGCGAGCTGATACAGCTGGTGGGTGCTTTGATTTGTATTGTATTGTTTGTTGTTATCAGTGTTGTTGCCTACAGGCATCAGTCTTCGGTGGAGTGGCTGGGTTGGCTCGTTTACAGTTATCTCGGCGGATCCTCTGCAAAATTTGTCGTAAGGTTGGCGGATTTTTTATTTGGAAAAAGTATTCTATTTTCCAGTTTTTTCCCCGGCCGGCATGTGTTCTTTATTGAACCATCGCAAATGGATTTTCATGAGGTTGTCTGCCAGGGCTATAAATTGCGTTTGCCGCGTCCCAGTGAGTTGGCGCGCGAAAAATATTTTAGCCGCCTGAGTACCATGTCCAGCTCGGAGGTTGCCGGTAAGGATGAGGCGACCTTGTTGGAATATCTATTGGATAAGGTTGGCGGAAAAGAGTCGCAGCGTTCTTCGCTGGCTGTTACCTATAGTGTAAACCTGTTTAAAGGAGATGATTTATTAAAGTTTGATAATGCAAAACGGCGTGTTACTGAGTTGATCTATAAAAATATTTTTTCTCGCTACACTTCCAATAACGCCTATAGCTACAAGGTTGTTGATTTTCGTGTTGACACTCATCCCCGACCCATTATTCGCTATGCAAAGATAGATAAAGAGCAGACACATTTTAAAGACTACTATTTTCACATGCCCATCAATCGTGAACTTATGCTGAGCTTAACAATCGACAGTTATTTGGGGGACAGCGCATCTCTTCAGGCGGCCAGTCAGATTATTGATTATCTGCTCAATACCTGGGAGGTTTCGGCTGAACAGGGAGAGGAGTTTTCCCCAGAGGATTGGCAGGGATGGCAATCGCTATCATGGGCCGAAGTGGAGCCCGCGCCTCTTTCTCCGGGAGAATTTATCTCTGAGTCTGACTTTGAGGCCTTTCTGCAACAGCATGCCGAGGATCCGCTGATGTGGGAGGTTTTCAAACACTCGGCTAACTATAAGGGCTGGTTTGCCCATCAGTACAGGCAGCATAAAGCTATCTTTAAGGCAACCGCTGTAGCCAGCTTCAAGGATAAGTTGGCAAATTACTCTATAGCAGAAAAGTTAAATAAATCGGAAGCTGTCTGAGAGTAGAGGCGCTGCCGGGGATGCAGGCTGCGCCATTGAAACAAAGGTTTTAGCATCCGCTGGTGGCGAGAGAGGTTAAGGGTGGAATAACCCTGGCGCTTTCTTAAATTTTTGGTTGATTTGTAAACAGTCGGCAATGCCTGTTCTTGGGTTTTGGTCGTATCTGCTGATAAGCTATAGCTTCTGGATTTATTACCCACAGGCAGGCCGTCAAGGCCGCGTGGGCCCGCAAACCAGCCAATAACATAATACGGCAGTGAGAATAAATCATGACCCATGCAAGCCTTTATCCTGTCCCCGATAATTTTAAAGCCCATGCAGCCATTGACCTGGAGCGTTATACCTTCCTGTATCAGCAATCTATTGCCGATCCAGAGCAGTTCTGGTCGGAGCAGGCCAATCAGTTTCTGGTCTGGCAGCAGCCCTGGTCACAGTTGAGCAAAAGCGATTTGCACAAGGGTGAGGTGGCCTGGTTTATCGATGGCAAGCTGAATGTCAGCGTCAACTGCATCGACCGCCATCTGCCGGCGCGGGCAGATCAGGTGGCGATTATCTGGGAGGGGGACGACCCCGACGAAGAGCACTTTACCAGCTACCAGGAGCTGCATGATGAAGTGTGCAAGGTGGCCAATGCCCTGCGCGCACGCGGTGTAAAAAAGGGTGATCGCGTCTGTATCTATATGCCGATGGTGCCCGAAACTGCTTATGCCATGCTGGCCTGTACGCGCATAGGTGCGGTGCATTCAGTGGTGTTTGGCGGTTTTTCTCCTGAGGCCTTGAAAGATCGTATCCTGGATTCAGATTGCCAGGTGGTGATCACCGCCGATGAAGGGCTGCGCGGCAGTAAGCGCGTCCCCCTGAAAAGCAATGTGGACATCGCATTGGCGCAGTGTCCCAGTGTACACACTTGCATAGTGGTGCGGCGCACGGCTGGCTCCATTCACTGGAACAAAGAGCGCGATTTCTGGTATCACGATCTGATTGCCAAACAAAAAGCCACCTGCGAGCCGGAGGTGATGGACGCAGAAGACCCGCTGTTTATCCTTTATACCTCAGGTTCAACTGGCAAGCCCAAGGGGGTGTTGCACACCACGGCGGGCTATCTGCTGCAGGCGGCCATGACTCACAAATATGTGTTTGATTACCAGGAAGGCGATGTCTACTGGTGTACCGCCGATGTGGGCTGGGTCACAGGCCACAGTTACTGCCTCTACGGCCCCCTGGTCAATGGTGCCACCACGCTGATGTTTGAAGGTGTGCCCAGCTATCCCGATGCCTCGCGTTTCTGGCGGGTGATAGACAAGCATCAGGTCTCTATTTTTTACACCGCACCCACAGCGATTCGCGCACTTATGGGCGCAGGCGATGATTGGGTGAAGAAAACCTCGCGCAAAAGTTTAAAACTGCTGGGCAGTGTCGGTGAGCCGATCAACCCAGAGGCTTGGGAGTGGTATTACCGCGTGGTTGGCGATAGCCGCTGCCCGATTATGGATACCTGGTGGCAGACCGAAACCGGCGCACATATGCTGACACCGCTGCCGGGAGCCATCGCCCTGAAACCCGGCTCTGCCACTGTGCCATTTTTTGGTGTGCAGCCTGCGCTTTTGGATGCGGAGGGCAAAGAAATTAAGGGTGCGGGCGAGGGCAACCTGGTGATCAAGGCCTCCTGGCCCAGCCAGATCCGCAGTGTCTATGGCGATCACCAGCGCTGTATTGATACCTACTACAGCACCTATCCCGGCTATTACTTTACCGGCGACGGCGCGCGCCGCGATGAGGATGGCTATTATTGGATTACCGGGCGCGTTGATGATGTGCTGAATGTCTCCGGCCATCGCATGGGCACTGCCGAAGTGGAGAGCGCATTGGTGCTGCATGAAAAAGTAGCCGAGGCTGCGGTGGTGGGCTATCCCCATGATATCAAGGGCCAGGGCATTTACGCCTATGTGACGTTGATGAGTGGTGTTGAACCCTCGCCGGAATTGGGCAAGGAATTGATTGCGCTCTGCGTCAAAGAAATTGGCGCTATCGCCAAACCCGATATTATCCAGTGGGCTCCGAATTTGCCCAAGACCCGCTCTGGAAAAATCATGCGTCGTATCCTGCGCAAGATTGCAGCCAATGAATTGGATTCGCTGGGGGATACCTCAACCCTGGCAGATCCCGCAGTGGTTGAGCAGTTGATTGCCAATCGCGCAAACAAATAATATTGTTTCTTGTCTAAATAACTTCTGAAAAATGTCGAGGTGAGGCTTGCGTTCACAAGCTACACCTCGACATGTCTATTTTGCCTTACATACATACAAAAAAATATGCGAAATTTTTAAAGTCGTGCTCTCGCAAGCGGGACGATGGATTATTTATTGCTTTTGTTTTGTGGACGCTCTTCGGGAAGCTGCATGCTTTTACAGTCCTGAGGGGTCTTAAGGTTATCTTCCAGCGACTTTACAATATTTCTAATCCGTTGGATGTTGCCATAGGTATCGCTGATAACCATGGTTCGCCCATCTTCGTATCCGGTCAGATGCCCGTTAAAGGGAATCAGTGGCCTCACCGCCGCTATGACTGTGGATACGCAGGCTTTTTCTGTTCTTATTGAATCAGTCACCACCTCATCTTCAAAATAACTTTTACCTTTTTCCACCACTGGGATATTGACCGAGCGGGCATCCTTCATGGGTATGATTTGAATATAGTCCTTGGATTTATATGCAGTGAAATCATTGATTTTAAGTTGGGTTAAAACTTGTCCATAATTCATTGGCTCTTCGCTAATATTGATTTGGATATTTTTATTGGCATAGTCCTGGCCCACAAGTACTTTTATCTTAAGATCTTTTTCCGCTCGCACTGCAAATTCTTTTACGGTTGTTCCCGATTCGGCAGCCGATTTATTTTTGGTGGCACTATGGGTGGCGTTCGACGAGTTGGATTCCAGGTTGGGCTGTGCCAGGGCGGTGATGGCCGTTGCCATTAAAATTACAGCTACAAAAGCAGTTTTTTTCGCGCTCATGGTTGAAAACTCCTTAATCATGGTAAGCCTCTCTTTCAGTTCGCTGTGATTTTCTAATATACCAAGACTGGTGGCCACTCGAGGCGATACTCGCGGTATTTGGCTTATTTCAATCAAGGTGGCTCCGTAGCGTTTGTGTTGTAGGGGTGGCAGATGCTTGAGCACCAACGCATCACAGGCTACTTCCATATCCATGCGCATCTTTCGGCATGCCAGCCAGACAAAGGGATTAAACCAATGCAAAATATTGATGGCGCAAATCGTCCAGCTGCACAAAATATCCTGTCTTTTGATATGCCCCAGTTCGTGGAGTAGAACATGCTGGAGGTGTTCAGGTGCAAACTGCCGCTCGATATTTTCCGGCAGCACTATGGCGGATCGCAGCCAGCCCAGGGTAATGGGGCTTTGAATGTCGCGCGAGCTTAGCAGGGCAATGGATTGCTTGAGTTGCAATTTTATTTTGCACTGCTCCAGTAGCGCTAAAAGATCCGCTGGGGCACTGCCAGCATTGCGTTTGATGCGATAGAAATACTGAGCCCTTTTCAGGGTGATGCTCGCCAGGAGTAATAATCCGCACAGCCAGATAATAGCGAGAGGCAGGCGGTAGTGCTGCTTGAGCAGGCCTATGTCAAGCTCAATTCCTGAGCTGGCCGCTTGCGACGACAGCGCTGGTGGTTGCATGCCGATTGGGATTGTCTCCGCACTTGTTTCTATGCTCGCAAGGCTGAGCGAACTTGCTGCGAAGGTTTCTGCTGAGGAGGTGCCAGTGTTGGAGATGGGTTTTAATTGCAGATTCCAGCCAAAAGGTATGGTCAGGCTTATGATTACACTGAACCACAATAAATAATGTGCCGCTGCCGATAATTTTTTACGCAGGACACGCTGGAGAATAAAGATAAAAGCAATGAGCGGTATGCTTTTTAAGGATGCCACAGCTAACCACTCCGCAGTGGTGATCAGCATTTGCGTCAGGTCTGCAAGTCCTATCATTTTGTATCTCCTTCACTATTATCGTCGAGCAGCTTCAGCAGCATTTGTTTTTCTTCCCGGGTGAGCTTTCTGGTGCGCGAAAAATGAGCCACCATGGGGGTGAGGGCACCGTCAAATACTCGCTGTAAAAAAGATTGGGTGGCCTGGGATTCGCATTCTTCGCGGCTGTACAGCGGCTGGTAATGCTGCACTCCATTGTTGATGGTGTAATTGACCATACCCTTTTTGTCCAGGCGGATCAGCATGGTGCGCACCGTCTTCGGATGCCATTGGCTGGCGTGCTCGGCAATTTCGTTAACGGGGGCAGGGCAGTGCTCCCAGAGTATTTTCATTAAATCCCATTCGCTATCGGACAGCTGTAAATCTGCTGGCATTATGTATCTCCATTGCTGGCTTGCAGGAATAGTCGTTGGGATTACAGTTGTAATCCCAATAAAAGATTACAACTGTAATCCCAATATTGCAAGTTTTTGTGTAATTAATGAGCGCGTTATTTGCCGGGACTAGCCCCGCCTGGCTAATTGCTTCACAATTCGTATCTCTGTGTCTTTGCCAAAGCTCCCCCATGACCACAAACACACCCGACGACAATCTATTCCTGCAGCAGATGCAGGATGTAAAGCGCATCAAGGTGGCCGAAAAGGTCAGCCTGGTCGCAACACAGCTCGATAAAACCAATGCGGAGAAGCGCCGCCAGGCCGCGACTACAGAGCTGAAGAAAGATAAGAACTTTCTCTCTGGCGAATATATAGAGCCGGTAGATCCCCTCGCTATTCTGGAATTCAAGCGCGATGGTGTGCAGACCGGTGTCTATCGCAATTTACGCCTGGGTAAATACCCAATTGATGCCCGCCTGGATTTGCACCATATGACCATTGAGCAGGCGCGTTCGGCGGTGTTTCAATTTGTCGGCGACTGCATGAATTACGATATTCGCTGTGCCTTGATCACCCACGGCAAAAGTGAAGGCCGCGATCGGCCCGCGCTATTAAAAAGTTGTGTCGCGCACTGGCTGCCGCAACTGGATAATGTGATGGCATTCCACTCGGCGCAAAAACGCCACGGCGCCTCGGGTGCAACCTATATCCTGCTGCGCAAGAGCGAACAAAAAAAACGCGAGACCTGGGAATTGCACAACCAATAATGACAATTATTTTCATTGTTGGACTCTGTGCGGATAATCATATTGATACCACAAGCCTGTTTTTCCCCGCGTGTGCCTAGCCCTCCTGATGGATACTTAACTATCCCGTCCTCCCGTTAAAAGTGACTTTTTTAACAGGCTTTTTGGCTTGCTGGCCAAGCCCTGTGCAAGACTTGTGCTGCCGGCCAATTGAGTTGTGATGCAGGTTCAAATTTGATGGGATGGTATAAGCGAATGTTTGACAGCAACTGATGAAAGGTTTCTGATAACAGGTTATTTGTGTGCTGAAGTTGCTATTGCATTAATCATGTAGACAAAAAAATTAATAAGAATGAGGTCATCATGGCAAGCCCCAACTATTCTCTCATGCGTCTGTTATTTTCCTTTATGCTGGTTGCAACCTTGACCGCCTGTGGCGGTGGTGGCAGCGGCAGCAAAAATGCCGGCAGCCAGCAGAAGGCTTCTTCCCTGTCGGACTCGGTTGCATCTTCGCTGCGATCGCAGGGCTTATCCAGCGTCGCCCAGGTGTCGAGTGTGAGTGCGGTAACGGCCAGCGATGCCAATCCTTCGAGCTCTGCTCTGGCGAGCAGTGCAGTTGCCAGCAGTGCCTCTGTGGCTTCGTCTTTGCCAGCCTCTTCATTTGGCAGCTCATCGCTGTTACCGGCTTCATCAATGTCCTCGCTTGTGCCGGTCTTGCCAAGTTCCTCTTCCGTGTCCTCCTCGCTTTCTGCCCTGGCGAGCAGCTCTTCCACTGCTACCAGCAGCTCCAGTAAATCATCCTCGTCCGCTATTGTGACGGGTATACAGGTCTCTCTGGATAAAACGGATCTGCTGGTGGGTGAGACAACCACTGTGACTGTGTTGGATCTCTATTCCGATGGTCACAAGGAGCCTGCCAAGGATGTATTCTGGTTCAATACCCAGGGCATTATCAAAATTGAAAACCGCACAATCACAGCATTGAAAGCCGGTGTGGTGCAACTGGGGTCCGATGCGCAGGTTGGCGGCGGCAGGGTAGTTACGGGCAATACTGTCACTATAAGGGTGACCGATCCTCAACTGGTGGTGCGGACCCTTTACCTCACTGCGACCAATACTTCTCCCTTGGTCCCGGGTGCTGCCAGGAGTCTGGCGTTGAGCGCGGACTATGACACAGCCACCCGTGTTGCCCTGGATCCTGCGATTGCCCGCTATACCTCTTCAGACAGCCAGGTAGCCACAGTGATCAATGGCATTGTTACGGCAAACTCAGTAGGCAAAGTCACCATCACCGCCAGCTATGACGGTAAGTCCGCCAGCTATGACATGGAGGTGGTGCCGGCGGGAGTCAGTTTCCATATTTTAAAACCTGCCTCCTGGAACACTGAGCTTTATGCCCATTGGTTTATGCAGAAGGATCTGTTCGTAGAGAATCCGCGCTTCAGTACCTTTCCTGGCACTGCCATGCAGGATGCGGATGGAGATGGCTGGTACGACATCAATATTCCCGCGCTGACAGAGATCAGCGTGCTGTTCAGCGATGGCGGTTCGGCTTCAGCGGGCTTTCACCAGACGGCCGACCAATGGAGTCGTCGCGGCGGCTGGTTTGTGCCGGATGACTTCCCAAGGGCTGATGGAAAATATTACGGCACCTGGTATGACGAAAAGCCGGAGTTGGTAGACCAGCCTGTGTGCGATGTAAAAAATTATGGCGCTAAGGGTGATGGCGTAAGCAAGGATACGGTCGCTATTCAAAAGGCGATTGATGATTGCGCCGGTAGAAATGGTATTGTCAGATTGCGCAATGGCAAATTCCTTTCCGGCACCATTGTGTTGAAAAGCGATATGACATTGCGGATTGAACCTAGTGCAACCCTGCTCGGCGTGCGTTCTGCCGGCGATTATCCCACCCAGCCCAAGCTGAGCAACAACAGCCAGTATCTGAATTGCCGCCAGGCATTTATCTATGCCGAGAAGGCCAGCAATATCCGCATCGACGGCGGCGGCACCATCGATGGCAACGGCGGCAATGGCAGTCCCTGGATGAGCGGGCTGGAGGCCACTCGCCCCATGGCTGTTTTCCTGGTGCAGAGCGAGAACATTGTGATCCAGAATATCACCATTAAAAACTCGGCCATGTGGACCCTGGTTCCGTTTGAGTCGAGCAATATCCTGATTCGCGGCGTTACCATCAGTTCGCTGGAGGGTTCCAACCGCGATGGTATCGATCCGGTGGATTGTCATAATGTGTTGATTGAGGATGTCACCATTTCCAGTCAGGACGATGCCATCTGCCTGAAGAGCGGTTCCAGTCGCGGCACCCAGGATGTGCTGGTGCGCAATTCCAAAGTGCTCAAATCTATTGTTGCCAATGGCCTCAAGTTCGGTACGGCAACCGTTGGCCCCTTCAAGAATATTCGCTTTGAAAATATCGACCTGGAAGATGTAAAACGCGGCGGTATTGCGGTGGAGTCGGTGGACGGCAGTGCGGTCTCCGATGTGGCCTATCGCAATATTCGCATGACTAAAGTGGGTACACCTTTTTATATAGTGTTGGGTGATCGCAGCAGCAATCGCACTACGGCTACACCGCGGGTCGGCAGCATCGACAATATCACGTTTGAAAATATTCTGGCGGTGAGCAACGCGCGGGGGATCGGCATAGTAAAAACCTGGGGCTCTTATATGTCCGGTATTGCTATTGCCGGCAAGACCTTCGATCTGACCAATCTGACTTTTACCAATGTCGAACTTACCTTTCCCGGGGGCTCCACCAATTACGGAGCCCAGCCTGAATACGCTGGCGAATATCCCGATCCAGGCCCACCGAAAGATGATATTGTCGAGCCTGATATGCCCGGCTATCTGTTCTTCCGTCATGTTGATAAACTGACCATGAACAATGTTAAAGTCAGTGTATCGCAGAAAGACAGTCGCCCCTTGATCGTTAAAGAAGACGTGACCAATGTGACTGCAGACTAGCCTTGCTAGCAGCCCCTGAAAAGCACATCTCTCAGAGATGTGCTTTTTCTATTATGACCAGGCACTCGTGAACTGTCCGCTATGACCAAGACCATTATGATCCAGGGCACCACCTCCGATGCCGGCAAGACCACCCTGGTTGCGGCACTCTGCCGCATCCTGAAAAATCGCGGTATTTCGGTGGTGCCTTTCAAGCCGCAGAATATGGCTTTGAATTCGGCAGTCACTGCAGACGGTGGCGAAATCGGCCGCGCGCAAGCCTTGCAGGCGCAGGCGGCAGGTGTGCCACCTCACACAGATATGAATCCGATTTTAATCAAGCCCTGCAGTGATACCAATGCGCAAATCATTGTGCACGGAAAAGCCCTGAGAGCTATGGAGGCTGCGGTCTATCACGATTACAAGGTCCAGGCGATGCAGGCGGTGCTGGAGTCCTATGGCCGTTTGCAGCAGGCTTATGAGGTGATTGTGGTGGAGGGGGCGGGCAGCCCCGCAGAAATCAATCTGCGCGATCGCGATATCGCCAATATGGGATTTGCCGAAGCGGTGGATTGCCCGGTGATACTGATTGCCGATATTGATCGCGGCGGTGTGTTTGCGCATCTGGTCGGCACCCTTGCCCTGTTGAGTGAGTCCGAGCAGCAGCGTGTAATAGGTTTTGTGATCAATCGCTTTCGCGGCGATCTGTCGCTGCTGCAATCGGGTCTCGACTGGCTCGAGCAGAAAACCGGAAAGCCTGTGCTGGGTGTTATTCCCTACATCCAGGGGTTATACCTGGATGCTGAAGACGCGCTGGTAAAAGAGCTGCGCCAGGGTCAGGGCTCCTGCCGCATAGCGGCGCTGGCCCTGCCGCGCATCGCCAATCACACGGATATGGATGCCTTGCAGTTGCACCCCGATATCCATTTCAGCTGGGTTGGCCCGCAGCAAACAATACCTGCCTGTGATTTGCTGATTATTCCCGGCAGTAAAAATGTCTGTGCCGATTTGCAGTTCCTGCGCGAGCAGGGCTGGGATAAGGATATCCAGCGGCACCTGCGCTACGGCGGCAAAGTGATAGGTATTTGCGGTGGCTTCCAGATGCTGGGCGAGAGCATTGCCGACCCCCATGGGATTGAAAGCGCTCTGGGCGAAGTGGCGGGGCTGGGTTACCTGGCAATGCGCACACAATTGCAGCCGGACAAGTTATTGCGTCAGCAGCGCGGCTATCTCTGGGATAAGGTCACCGAAGTAAAAGGCTACGAAATACATTGCGGTATCAGCGAGGGGCCGGCCCTGGATAATCCCGCTGTCTACTGGCAGGAGGAAGACAGTCTGCAGGGCGATGGCGCTATCAGCGGCGATGGCCAGATATTGGGAACCTATTTGCACGGTTTGTTCGATTCGGCGGGCGCCTGTAAAAAACTCTTGCACTGGCTCGGCGCTGAAACTGCCACGGCCGTTGATCTCGACCTACTGCGCGAGCGGGAGCTGCAGCGTCTGGCGGGAGTGGTTGAAGAGGCTATGGCATTGGATTTTATTATCCCATCCCCCGTGCGCCTCGGGGAGTGATAAGTTTGTCGCGTTTACAAGGAAAACCTGGCTCATTTTGGCGTATAAATTAGCAATTACTCCTCTGTTGCTAGCATAATGTGTTGATTCTCCCTTAATTGCTATGGGCTGCGGCTAAATAAGATGTCGGTATTAAAGAAACGTTTTGTGATCCCCACGAGGCCAGTTGTGCTGGCTGTGCTTTTGGCTTGCGGCAGTGCTGTGGCCAGCAATGAAGACCTGGCCGTGCATCATTTTGACCTGCCCGGCCAACCGCTGCAGTCAGGGTTGATTGAATTTGCCATGCAGGCCAACATCACCATCATCGCCGACAATAGTTTGATCGGCAGCTACAGATCCGCCGCTGTCAGCGGGCCTGTGGCAACAGAGGCGGCCCTGGCGCAACTGCTGGTGGATACTCCGCTAGAGTGCCGCTACCAGAGCGATACGGATTCCTATATCCTCGAAAAAAAATCCATTGAACCTGAGTCGCAGGCGCTGCCGGCGGTGGATTTTGTCGATGAGATGCTTGTGATCGGCCAGCCGGTCTATCCCTTCCGCTACAACACCATTACCCATACCCAGAATCAGTCTGGCAGGCCTTATTATGATTCCTCGCGTTTTCTCAATATTATTCCCCAGCAATTAATCAAAGATCAGCAAGCCAATCAGCTGGCGGATGTTGTTAAATTTTCCAGTGGCATTACTCCAGGTGATGGTGTGGCTGACAGCAATGATGATATTTTTATTCGCGGTTTTCGCCGGCATGCAATCTATATTGATGGCTTTCGCCTAAGCAGTAGTACCGGTGTCAAAATGCTTCCGGCAAATATAGAAAGCGTTGAAATATTAAAAGGCCCTTCCACCCTGCTGTTTGGTCAGGCCGAGCCAGGTGGTATAGTCAATGTTGTCCGCAAGAAGCCACAAGCTAAAGATTTTGTCGCGGCGGAAGTGGGGGTGGGAGGCCTGGGTTATCGCGATCTCAGCCTCGATATCAATCGCCAGTTGCCGCTTGACGAAGATGTGGATGTTCGTTTGATCCTGGCGCGCCAGGAGCAGGCTGAAGCTGGTGATATCAGCGATATAGACAAGGGTTTGGCAGCCTCTTCCCTGGCTTGGAAGCTGAGTCCTGCCACTACCCTGAACCTGGGTTATGAGTATCAGCAGGCAGATCAGATAATTACTCCAGAAGTACAAATCTTGCGGCCTTTGGACGATTTCGCCGGTCTCAAGTTAAGCGATGTATTGCGGCAGGCCACTCCTGATTTCAGTTCCGAGTTCAAATTGTTCAGTGCTGAAATAAGCCATTACTTTGCGTCTGACTGGCAACTGCGCGCCGATTATTTTTGGCAGCACGAATACCGGCGCGGCGTGAGGGCGACAGAGGGAACTTTGCAAAATACCGATTTGCTTTATAAAGGCGATGAGCTGGGCAATGATTATTTACTCTTGAGCCCTGCGAACCTGATGACTATCCCCATCATTCTTGATCCGCAATCCATGTATGAAAATTTGTATGCTGTAGGAAAGATTCGCAGTCTCTACGATCAGCAGGAATACGATATTGCCCACAAGGCGAGCCTGACACTTGACGGAACCTTTTCCGCCTTTTCCTGGAGCCACAAGCTGGCCCTGGGCGGCCGTTGGCAAAGGCAGGATGTGTTCAAGGAGTATTTGGTCGAGATGCAGAACCCCTTTGCTGGCCAGCTATGGGATGAGGATGAATTCTCCGATACGCTCTCTGATATTGCCGAAGTTCTCTCTGATCCACGGCGACCCTATGGCGATTTTGAAGAGAGGAATTATTGGTTGCTCTATGACGATTACGGTATTTTTATCCAGGATAATATGGAGGTAAATGATCACTGGTCACTCTCTGCAGGCACAGGCTATACCATTACCCAGGGCAATTACACCGCCGTGGGCTATGCAGATACCCTGGAGTTGCCCTCCTACAAAAAACTCTCATCGCAAGTGGGTGCTACCTTTAAACCAACGGCCAATCAATCATTTTTTGCCAACTATAGCGAGGCCATGCGCGCCAATTACCATGTTGATGATATAGGCTCGCAGCCGGTCGATCCAGAGTTATCCAATCAAATCGAGGTTGGTTTTAAGGGGCAGGGCATGGATGGACGCCTTCTCTCAAGCCTGGCATTCTTTAGCGTCAATAAAGATAATATTGTGGAATTGGCTATTATCGACAATATGCGGCAGGCAACCACGGCACAATCCATCAATAGCAAAGGCGTGGACTATGATTTTACCTGGCAGGTTTCATCCAGTGTGGATGTGTTGGGTGCTGTATCATGGCTAAAACCCACTATTATCTCTGGAGCCAATAAAAACAATATTCCCGCCTTGGCTGCGCAAAAAAGCGCAAGCTTTTTTATCCATAATACTGCCACCAGGCAGTTTGAGTGGGGGGTGGGTTTTAACTATATTGGCAAGCGCTTTGCGGATAATGAAAATAAATTTTCTATAGATCCCTACACTACCATTGATCTCAATCTGGCCTACAGCATAAGTCACTGGGCGGGCAAGCCCAAGCTGCAACTCTCAGTCAAAAATATCATGGATGAACAATACGATACTGCTGTGATCGCCGGGGTCAGAGAAAATCCTGCGGAGGGAAGGCTGTTGGTAGGAAAAGTGGGAGTGGAATTTTAAATGAAGGGAGCCCAGCTGCTGGTTTCGCTATTTGAAAGCCATTACTCCGAATTGAGGAGTTTGATTTCCTATAAATTCAAAAAAAACTACCACGATGCCGATGATATAGTGCAGGATGCCTTTCATAATATTCTTCGTGCAGAAAATATCGAGGCCATCGAAAATCCAAAAGCTTATCTGTATCAAGCGGCGAGCAATCTTGCGCTTAACCGCATTCGCAAGCAGAAGCGACACCATGAATATATTGCTGCCCTGGATGCAGAGGAAACCAACGATTTAACACCTGAGCGCAATGTTTTTGCCCACAAGGATTTGCATCGCCTGGAGCAGGCGCTGGCGGGGCTTCCGCAAAAATATCGCACGACCTTCCTTTTGAGCAGGATGCAGGATAAAACCTATAAAGAAATCAGTCAGACCTTGGGTATCCCCGAAAGTACAGTGGAAAAGCATATTATCAAAGTCTTGAAATACCTAAGGACGCATTTGCTGGAGGAGAGCGGACAATGAATCGCAAAATACTGCGCAATGCCCTTGAGGATGAAGCTATTTCCTGGTTGGCGAAAATCAATTCGGCAAGCTTGAGTGAGCAGCAGGAGAAGGCATTTTTTGCCTGGTTGGAAGCCTCGCCATTGCATCAGGCGGCCTATATCAATGCCGAGCACTTATGGCAGAGGGGAGAAGTACTGGCGCGTTTGCCTGAGTCGGTTAAGCCTCGGTCATCACTACTTGGCAGCTGGCAGGGAATGGGTTTCGCCCTGGCTTCATTGGCGGCCCTGGTGTTAATGGTGTCCTTCTACTTCACTGGGGGCACCACTCACTATGAATTGCAAACGGCTGTGGGGGAGCAAAAGAGCCTGCAGTTGGCTGATGGTTCACGCCTGCAGTTAAATACCAATAGTAAACTTGAAGTCAGCTTGAGACGCGGCTCCCGAGTGGTCACCCTGGAGCGCGGGGAAGTCTTCTTTGATGTGTCTGCCGATGCTGCTCGACCTTTCGATATTATCACCGGGGCGGGAGTGGTGCGTGTGCTGGGAACCCATTTTGCGGTCAGGCAAACAGCGGCAGATGCACTGGTGACTGTGATTGAGGGCAGGGTAGCCCTTGGCAGCCTCTCCTCTGCGCAGGAATTTGTCCCTATCTCGGTGCTCACTGCTAACCAGCAGCTGAATTTCCAGGCCGCCCGAGCGGGAGCTGTACCAGAAAAAATCAATGCTGCCAGCTTGCTGGCCTGGAGAAACAGGCAACTGGTTTACAAGGGGCAGTCACTGGATCAGGTAATTCTGGATTTGAATCGCTATTTTCCCGTGGCGATTGTCTTGTCCGATGCGACCATTGGTCGAAGGGAAGTGACTGCCGTCATCAAATTGTCTGATATTAAAACAACGGTTCAGGCACTTGCCGATTCGCTCAATCTGGAGGCTGAATTTAATTCCGATGCTACCCAGGTGAGCCTGGCTCCCGCCTCCAAGCCGCACTGAGGATTCGCGGCATCATTTGCCGGTAAGGGGTGGGGCATCGCTAAAAAATGAGCTGCCTTGCCTGCACAGATATTTTTCGCGGCCCTTTGCTTGCGGCGAACCCCGTCACTGCTCTCATTTTCAACTTTCTCCTATCCAAAAGACCTCAGCTCCTCTTGGGGGCTGAAGTCTTTTGCCACCGCTATAGCCTGGGCATTTTTAGTCTTCATCGGGAATATCTTGCCCGACATTATTTTTGCAAAAAAACAAATAAAAATGGAGGTGTATGAGTCCAGCCGTGTCTACTAGATGAAACCCGGTATTTTCCCCAAAAAATATCGCCATACGGAAAGAAGGAATTCAGGTGGATGTAGGCATAGGTATGATCAATGTGTGATACCGCTGCTATTCATAGATGTTGCCAGGGAGGTTTGACAGGGAAAGTTTTATGCAGGGAAGCCATAGGAGCGCAAGGAGTGCGGCAGGGAGGCGAGTTGTGGAGTTGGTTAAATATCCGACGGGCTAGGGATAAGTGAGTCGGACCCTTTTGTTGATGTGATTTATGGCAAATGTATTTTTATTTTCTTTGGGTTTTCCAGGATTTGTTTCGGCTGAGCTAAAAAGCTTCTGGTTGTCTTAGAAAAAAGGGGTAATTTTAGCTTGCTTACCCCTGAGCCTTGTCGGCGATTTAATGGTTGTTCCTGTTTTATTGACGGTAGACGTTAAAACGAATGTGAAACAGTATTGGTTTTTTTCTTGACTTCTACCAGTGTTGACAGGTTGATAAGCTTCAATAATCCGTAAACTTCGTCCTGTCCCCAGTCTTCATCGAGAACCCCTTCACCCAGGATTACCTCAAAGCGGCGGCTCTCGGTCGCGGTGGGTGTTGCATCGGGAAAGAAGAAAACCGTGGAGTAGGTGAAAAGAAAGTCATCTGCCCCTGTGAGCCCCGAATCCTCGCCCCAGAGTTGACATTTTAGTTTGAACAATCTTATACCGCTGCAGTTTTTCATTTGGCACAGTTCCAGTGCCGTAAAATTAATATTGCAGGTTACTATTGCCGTAACAATTTTCTTTTCGTGATCGTGTCGCAATGTGAGAACTCTATTTGTGATAGTGGCCATAATCATACCCTCGCTCTTGTTGATTGTTGCGGGATTTGCTGGTGTCTATTGTTGATTCAGCTCTTTCGTCCAGCATACGAAGAGATTTGTGGAAATTTTTTACTATTGCTATTAAAAGTTCTGTGTTGAAAAAAGGATTTTCATTTTGTGCTTATTTATTAAGCTGCAAAGCACAACATAAGCCATAAGTGATTTGTATATTGAAATCAGACGCTTAATAATCAGCTGTTCGCTTGTGCTCTGGATCATGTAAGCATTGTCGGCGCGATTGGTGTGACAGTGGTTTTTTACTTTGCCTCGATAAATATTCCGCGGCAGATGGCGAGTGGATTCAATGGTGAATACGCGGCTGGAGAATTCTCTCGGTAAGAGTTTTTTGTATGCCTGATTCTTGACGCGGGGCTTTGATTTTCATTTGACGGGGGGGATTGCGGTAGTCTAGGTATGTTTGTTTTCGCGACACCGTTCCGTTTATTATTCCTGTTATGCGATAGAATAGGTTTCATGTTTAATGTCTGCGGTGATAGAGGATTATGGATAATGTGTGCGGCAGGGGAGAGGGATGATGTTTGCAAAGCTGATCTTCTGGATTTCACTATTGCTGATGTCGGTATCGACGGCTTGCTCTGGGCCTGTTGATAGCAGCAATTCGCGAAAAGCTATCGAGGATTTTTATAAATCCTATTTGAATGCCTATGGTAATCCTGAGCTTGAATCGCCTGAACTGAGGTATTCAAAAGCCCTGCAGTCAGAAATGGAAGAGAATTACCGGGTTTGCCAAAACTATGCTGCGTCTTTGTGCGGCTGGAATGCAGAAGGCGATCCCTATTTGCTGGCGATTGAGCCGGATGAAGCTTTAAGCTTCGAAAATACACAGACTAAGATTGCCGAAATCTCCCCCGATCTGATTCAGGTGAGATTGAATCCCAATCCATCGAGCAAACCCGACGATCATTTTAATATCAGCATTATTACCTATAAAGTGATTCGGGAGGATGGTGCTTGGGTTGTCGATGATATTTTTTATGGCGAGGAGTTAATGTCCGTGCGTGAAAATATCAAGACGGAAAATGCGGGTTATATTGCCAATCCAGACGTGGGGTCGCTGGCTAATCCTCTGCCGGTTGCTGATTAGGGTCCATGAAAAAACGGCCGCCATGTCATAGCGGCAGTTCCCGCTGTGTCCTTAAGTCATATGACGTATATTCTGCCCTCGCTGAAAGGGTCAATACTGATAACCCTGATTGTGCTAAGGCTGAAAAAAGTAACTGTCTCACCTATTCGATACAGGTGGGCGGCTATCTTAGCAGGACTATTTATTATCCGTTTTAAAGGAAGTTTTTATGAAAAAGTATGTTTCGCTAAAAAGATTGTTTTCCACTGCGCTCTTGCTGCTCTGCAGCAACTCTGTATTTGCAGTCGGCAATCCCAGTGTTGCTGTCCTGCCCTCCAGCGCCGATTATCAATATGTATTCGATATCAATGCGCTGCCGGAAATCTCTATCGAGATCAGCCCAGCGCAGTGGAATGTGCTGCTCAGTTCCACCAAACTGGTGAGGCCCAAGGCGCAGATTACCAGCTTTACCTTTACCAAGAATGGTATATCGGAGACAGTCACTAATATCGGCGTGAAGATGAGTGGCAATACCAGTTTTGTCAATCCAGAAACGGGCACCAGCCACTGTGTCAATTGTGCGGATTGGGTGCAGGCCAATTTCAATTTTGATTTCACCGCGTTTGTCGGAACCCAGACCTTCCGCGGTTTGAGTGGGCTCAAGATCAAACGGTTTCGCGATGACCCCACTTACATCCGCGAAATCGTTGCCAACGATATTATGCAGAAGTTCGGTATTTTTACCGTTCACTCTTCCACTTATGCCCGCGTTTATATCCATGTGACTGGCGATAACCAGCGCGCCTATTTTGGTGTGTATCGCATGAATGAAGATGTCAACGAATTGGAATACCTGACCAGCCGTTTTGGCGTTGACAATGATGCCGGCCAGCTGTGGAAAATGAGTTACTCCACAGTACCTAATTGCAGTGGGCCTGCGGATCTGACGCCCATTCCGGTGGATAGCAACAAGATGAGTCGCGATGATTGTACCTACGAATTCAAAGGTAAAAAGGCCGTATTCGCCGCAGCGAAAACCAGCTTTGTCGCCTTCCTTGAAGCTATCAACAGTAAGTCGGGGGCTGACTTCAAGCTCTATGCCGAAGAAAAAATCAATACCGAGTTGCTGCTGAAAGGTATGGCTGCGGAAGCGGTATTGGGGCAGTGGGATGGTATGTCGACGCACTTCAACAATTATTATTTGTATTTTGATGAAGCCGGTGTAATGCAGTTTATACCCTTCGATATGGATAACACTCTGGGAACCTCCTCTGCGGTGATTGGCGATTCGGGTACGGCCAACTTGCTCACCTGGGGGAAAAATATTCTCGCCTTGAAGATGCTGTCTATCCCGGAATACAAAGCCCAGTACGTTGCCTACCTGAATGAATTGGTCAACAACAGCGAGTTGATGGTGGAAGGGCGCACTGTCAGCTGGATCAAGGCGCGGCAAAACCTGGTGAAAAATGTTTTGGTCAATGATACGGGAGACAATGGCACCTTTAAGGATAGCCCCTCCAGCTGGGGCAATAGACCCAACTACCGCATCTTCGATCTCGCTGCCGGCACTAACTGGTACGCTACCAAAAAAGCGGCAGTGACGGCGGCAACGGCGGAATCGGCCGGCTTCAGTAAAAGCTTCAATCAATTATTTTTCCGCGGCACCCCCAATGCTTGGAAGACTACTCCAATGGAGTTGGTGGGTAATAATACCTGGCAATTGCAGGTGAGCTTTGGTGCGGCCGATAATCAGCGTTTCAAGGTGGATGTCAGTGGTGACTGGTCGAATAATTATGGCGATAACAATGCGGATAAAACCCTCGATAAATCCGGCGCTGATATTAAAGTCAACAGCAATACCACCTATCTGATTACCGTCAATGATCTCACTCGCAAATATAGTTTTGTCGATGTGAGCCAAGCCAATATTCCCCCGGTCGCCAATGCGGGTCCGGATAAGATTGCCCTGGTTGGCAGCATGGTGCGTTTTGATGGCAGTGCATCAACCGATGTGGACGGTACTATCTTCAGCTACTTGTGGAGTAATGGCATTATCAATCCAAGCGATGATGTGGTTTATCCCGAGGTTGGCCAATTCCTCGAAACCCTGACGGTGACGGACGACGATGGCGCTACGGCAACGGATACGGTGCTGGTGACCATAGTCGATAACTTTGCGCCTCTCGCCAACGCTGGTGCTGATTTAGCGGTGCAGGTGGGGCAGCCAGTGACATTGAATGGCAGCGCTTCGTCGGATAGCAATGGCAATATAGTCAGCTATGAATGGTCGAATGGCTTGAGCGGTGCAACGGCAGTGACCAGTTTTGCTATTCCGGGCGTTTACACCATTACACTGACAGTAACGGACAATCAGGGCGCTACCGCCACAGATACTGTGACCATTACTGTGAATCCTGCGGTGGTAAACACACCTCCTGTCGCCAATGCCGGCGCAGATATCACTGTGGTGCAGGATCAATTGATTACCTTCAACGGCGCAGGCTCCAGTGATAGCGATGGCACCATCGTCAGTTACAGCTGGTCAAATGGTCTGACCGGCAAGAATCCCACCGCGACTATCAGCACAGTAGGCACATTCACCATTACCTTAACCGTTACTGATGATAAGGGTGCTACAGCCACTGATTCGGTGATAGTGAAAGTCAATGCGAAACCGGCAGGGGTCAATGTCACTTTTACTTGCAATAATGCCACTACAGTCAGTGGGCAAAGTGTCTATGCGGTGGGCAGTGTGGCGCAACTCGGCAGTTGGGCCACCAGCAAAGCCATTAAGCTCAGTGCAAGCTCATCGTCTGTGTGGAAGGGCGTGATCAATTTGCCGGCCAGCACGGCAGTGCAGTGGAAGTGCATAAAAATAAATGGTTCAGCGGTGGTCTGGGAGCCGGGAGCCAATACCGCATTCACCACACCGGCTACAGGAACGGCTACAACCACGGGATCTTTTTAAGTGCGATAAGGCGAGCCTCTCAAGCAAAATTGAGACGCCTTATTGTCGAACCAATAGCTTTTTTGTAGTGAAAAAAATGCCCAACAGGTTTTTACTGTTGGGCATTTTTATTTTTGAGCGCAATACTGACTTAAGCTTTCAGCGGTTTGTACTTCATGCGCTTGGGCTGGGAGTCGTGGCCTTTGCGTTTGACAAAGTCCTCATGGTACTCGGTGTAATTGCCTTCAAAGAATACAATATCCGAATCGCCTTCGTAGGCGAGTATGTGGGTGGCGATGCGGTCGAGGAACCAACGGTCATGCGAGATCACCAGCACGCAGCCGGGGAAGGCGAGTATCGCATCTTCCAGTGCGCGCAGGGTTTCAATATCCAGATCGTTGGAGGGTTCGTCGAGTAGTAATACGTTGGCACCTTGCTTCAGAGTGTTGGCAAGATGCAAGCGGCCGCGTTCACCACCGGAGAGTTCTCCCACGCGCTTTTGCTGATCTGCACCTTTGAAGTTGAAGCGACCCACATAAGAGCGTGAGCTGACTTCGTAGTTGCCGATCTTCAAAATATCCTGGCCGCCGGAAACGGCATCCCACACAGTTTTCTTGTCGTCCAGGTTTTCGCGGCTCTGCTCGACATAGGCCACCTTGACGGTTTCGCCGAGAGTGACTGTGCCGCTATCGGGTTTTTCGGTGCCGGCGATCATGCGGAAGAGGGTGGATTTACCGGCGCCGTTACCGCCGACTATGCCCACCACGGCACCCTTGGGAATGCTGAGCGACAGGTTGTCGATCAACAGGCGATCGCCATAGGCCTTGCTAACATTTTCGAGAACAATAACCTTATCGCCCAGGCGCTCGCCCGGTGGAATATAGATTTCGTTGGTTTCATTGCGCGCCTGGAATTCCTGCGATTGCAATTCATCAAAGCGGGCGAGGCGCGCCTTGCTTTTCGCCTGGCGGCCCTTGGGATTCTGGCGAACCCACTCCAGTTCGGTTTTCAGGGCTTTCTGGTGCGCAGCTTCAGAGCGGGCTTCCTGCGCCAGGCGCGCTTCTTTCTGCTCCAGCCAGCTGGTGTAGTTGCCCTCATAGGGAATACCGTGGCCGCGGTCGAGTTCGAGAATCCAGCCGGCGGCATTGTCGAGGAAGTAGCGATCATGGGTAATGGCTACCACTGTGCCGGTAAAGCTGTGGAGGAATTGCTCCAGCCAGTAGACGGATTCCGCGTCCAAATGGTTGGTGGGTTCGTCGAGCAACAGCATATCCGGGCGCGACAGCAGCAGGCGGCAGAGGGCCACGCGGCGGCGCTCACCACCGGAGAGTTTGGTGACGTCGGCATCCCATGGCGGCAGGCGCAGGGCATCGGCGGCCACTTCCAGGGTGTGCTGCAGGTTGTGCGCATCCCAGGCCTGGATAATGTCTTCGCATTTGGCCTGCTTTTTCGCCAGGGCATCGAAGTCGGCATCGGGTTCGGCATAGGCCGCATAGACTTGATCCAGCTCCGCCAGGGCATCTACTGCCTCGCGCACGCCGTCCTGGACATTACCCAGCACATCCTTGGCGGGATCCAAATGCGGCTCTTGCGGCAGGTAGCCGATTTTAAGGTCGGGCATGGGGCGGGCTTCGCCGTTGAAATCGGTATCGACACCGGCCATGATTTTCAACAGGGTGGATTTACCTGAGCCGTTCAAACCCAGTACGCCGATCTTGGCTCCAGGGAAAAAGGACAGGGAGATATCTTTGAGGATTTCACGCTTGGGCGGCACAATTTTGCCGAGCCTGTGCATACTGAAAACAAATTGAGCCATGAGCCAAAACCTTATTGGGGAAACAGGGTGGCTACTATAAAGAAATCTCAGGCGTTAAAGAAGCGGTTGCGGGCGGGCTGTTGCAGATAATTCCGCCGCGAAACAGGCCAGCTTTCGCGGCGGACAGTGCTTACATTTCGCGCTGCACGCGATAGGAACGATTATTGTCGTTAGATCGCTCCTGTGTACGCGAATTGCCGCGCTCCTGGCGTGTTTCGCTACGATCGTTCTGCAACTGGCGCTGGCTCCTGCCATCATTGTGCATTTCGCGATTTCTCAGGGCGTTTTCCGCCCGGCTTCCCTGGGCACTTCGCTCCTCATTACTGCCTTGGGACATATGCAGGGAGGGTCGGGTTGCGCCCAGATTATCGTTGATGCGCATTTCAGTGGGGCTCCGGACATCCCTGGTGCGCTCCTGTTCAGAGCCGGTAATACGGCCGCGACTCTCGCCGCGCTGACGCTCGCTATTGTCGATGTTGCGGGTATCCCGACCGGTGGTGCGCTCCAGCGGTTGTTGAAATGAGTTACCCTCCCTTTGGTTCATTCGCTCGCGCAATTGTTGCGCTCGCTCAGTCTGCGGGCGCGTCTGGTCACTGGCTCTGTAGACCCCATTGCTGCGCGGTTGGGTGTGCATAGGCGACTGCTGTTCGCGGTAGACACGAGCGTCGCGGTAGCTTTCGCGACGGCTGCCATACTGTTCGCGCAGTCGGTTGTCGTAATAGGCCACACCGCGTCTATGTTCTGGCTCGTGGCGCCATACGCGCGCACCTTGGTAGCGGCTGATGCTTCTGCCGGTATAGAAAACCGGGTGGGATGTGTAGTGGTAGTGGCGATCTATAACCACCACCTGGCGCTCGCGCCAGCGGCATGAGCTATAGAAAAAAGTGGGGCCTATGTAAATGCTGGGTCCCCAATAGAACCCGGAAATATAGACATAGCTGGCAGGCTGATGCCAGTACACGGGGGGATAGTCAGGCCACCACCAGCCGCCATAGACCACGCGGGTATCGTAAACCGGTACATAGACAACCCGCTCCTGGGCGGGCTCGATAATAATCTGGTCGGCCTCGCGCTCCACTTTCAGATGTTGCACCTTATTCAAGTTGCCGGAGTTATAGGCTTTCTTGCGCAGGTTCTGGACGCTGTCCATCACCCGGCCTTCATCGCTCAAAAAAGCATCGCCCAGCTTTTGCGTCCAATCGACATCATCGCTCATGCGTCGCAGAATATCGGGGAACGCCACCAGGGCCTTGACGCTGGGGTCCCAGTCCTGGTTTTCCACCCTGGCAACCGCATCGGCACCTTTGCTGTTGGGATTCTTTTCCACCCAGCGATCTGCCTGCACGACTTCTATCGGGTAGGTTGAGGCAATCAACACTTGCGACAGCACTGTATCCGGGTAGAGGGCGATGGGTGCAAGCAACTGGTCCAGCTCTGCCTGGCTAAATTGCACCTCGCGCTGACGATCATCCAGATCAATTTCCGCATAAGCGACAGGCCACCAGGTCAGCACTGGCAATAGGGCTATGACCCGCACGACGCGAGGGAACATTTGCAGCAAGCGACTAAACAGTTTCATGGTTGTTGTCCCGTATTTGTCCTGTGGTAGAAATCTGGCATTCGCCTAAGTTTTGTACACTTATAGCGGTCGAGGCCTTAACAGTCACTGAATAGACCCTATTCTGTTGCATATGGTTCTATCAAGGCCTTCCCCAAACACCCTTGATGCGCAGCAAACACCTAAGTTGCTTGACTAAAATGCAAGGGCCTTGATAATGACCACCTTACATAATAAGTGCGAGCGTTTGTAATGATTGATGTGAGCTTTCAGCTAAAGGGCAGCGCCTTGACTGTGGTAGTCCTGGCCCTGGTGGAATACAACCCGGATACACTTGCAGCTGAGCTGAAAGAAAAAATCGACCAGGCACCCCAGTTCTTTACCAACTCTCCGGTACTGATCAGCCTGGATAAACTGGAAAATCCTGAAAAATGCTCCGCGCTTATTGAAAGTGCCGCCCAATTGGTGCAAATTTGTCGTTCCCTGGATTTGCAGCCGCTCGGTTTTAGCGGCGTCCCCGAGCCTTTGTTGACCGCTGTCCAGGCAACGGGTCTGGCAATCTTGCCCAAACCCTCTGAGCGCGCGCTGAAAATACCTAAAGAAATCCCCAAAGCCACAGAGGCCTCGGTGGAGCGCGTGGTGGAGACCATTGTTGAAACGGTGGTTGAGGAGCGCTTAGTGCAGCGCCTCAGTAAAGTGATCACGCGACCAGTCCGCTCTGGTCAGCAAATCTATGCGGAAGGTGCAGATCTGATTGTGCTGGCACAGGTGAGTGAGGGCGCTGAAGTATTGGCCGATGGCCATATCCATATTTACGGTTCATTGCGCGGTCGTGCCCTGGCGGGTGTAAAAGGCGATGAAAGTGCGCGTATTTTTTGCCAGCAACTGGAAGCTGAGCTGGTGTCGGTAGCGGGCAATTTTGTCTTGCAGGATGCGCTGCCCACAAATTTATTTAAAAAGCCTGCACAAATTTCCCTGAGCGGCGAAAAGGTGAATATTGAGGCCTTAGTTGTTGATAAATAAGCTGGCGGATAAGCCTGAGCGTTTGCTTTACAACGAATGCACGATTAAAAACTGTTTCAAACATCCACGTAAGATCACACAAATGTAAAGGAGCCCCCTCTTGGCTAAGATTATTGTTGTTACATCGGGTAAGGGCGGCGTGGGTAAAACCACCACGAGCGCTGCAATCAGCACAGGTTTAGCAATGCGTGGCCATAAGACAGTGGTTATCGACTTTGATGTGGGCCTGCGCAACCTCGACCTGATTATGGGCTGCGAGCGCCGTGTGGTCTATGATTTTGTCAATGTGATCAAGGGTGAGGCAACGCTGAACCAGGCCTTGATCAAAGACAAGCGCACTGAGGGCCTGTTTGTACTGCCCGCCTCGCAGACCCGCGATAAAGACGCATTGGTCAAAGAGGAAGTGGAAATTATTTTAAATACCCTGGCGAAAGAATTCGACTATATTGTCTGTGATTCGCCTGCCGGTATTGAACAGGGCGCATTGATGGCCTTGTACTTTGCCGATATCGCTATCATTGTCACCAACCCCGAAGTGTCTTCGGTGCGCGATTCGGATCGTATCCTCGGTATCCTGCAAAGCAAATCGCGCAGGGCTGAACAAAACCTGGAACCAATTAAAGAACATCTGCTCTTAACCCGTTACAACCCTGCGCGCGTTGCCAACGGCGAAATGTTAAGTGTGAGCGATGTGGAAGATATTTTGGCCATTCCGCTGCTGGGTGTTATCCCTGAATCGGAAGCCGTGTTGAAAGCATCCAACCAGGGGGCACCGGTTATTCTGGATGCAGAAACCCAGGCAGGCCAAGCTTACAACGATGCCGTTGACAGGTTGTTGGGCAAAGATGTACCTCATCGCTTTCTAGAGCAGGAAAAGAAAGGTTTCTTCAAACGTTTGCTAGGAGTTAGATAGTGAGCTTTTTCGACTACTTTCGTAAAAAGAGCACGCCCTCATCGGCGTCGCTGGCCAAAGAGCGCCTGCAGATTATCGTCGCCCACGAGCGTCACAAACGCACACAGCCAGAATTTCTGGCCAAAATGCAGCAGGAAATCATTGATGTGATCCGCAAGTACATCAAGATTGACTCTGACCAGGTTGTGGTAAGCCTGGATGAGTCGGATAACTGCTCGGTGCTGGAGTTGAATATTACTCTGCCGGAATAATATTGAGATAAGTTGCTACCCGTAAAAAAGGAAGGCTGTTGCAGGCCTTCCTTTTTTATTTCAAGATTACGGAGCGGGTAGGTGGATATCACTACCACTCCTCTGTGAAATAGCGATAAAAAGAAAAAATAAGTTCAAATATCATATCTGCCTCGCATCTGCTCAATTCTGTTTTCGATCAGCTTCCGCTCCCGCTCAATTTCTCGTTTTAACTCTTCTTCGCTGGGCAATAAGGTTAAATACTTGGAAGCAAATAATTGCTGACTGTCTTTTAGTATCGAATATTGCGCGACGGTTTGGTTGTGTTGGCTGCACAGGATCAGGCCGATGGTGGGATTGTCTTCGGTGCCGCGTTTTTGTTCTTCGTAAAGGCGAACGTACATATCCATTTGGCCTACATCCTGGTGGCTTAGTTTGTTCAGTTTTAAATCCACCAAGACAAAACACTTCAACAGATAATTGTAAAACACCAGATCTATGTAGTAGTCGCCATCGTCTGTATGTATACGTTGTTGGCGTTCGACAAATGCGAAACCTTTACCCAATTCCAGTAAAAACTGTTGCAGGTTATTGATTATGCTTTGCTCTAAATCTGCCTCAAGATAGCTGCGCGAATCCAGGCTGAGAAAATCCAGGATATAAGGGTCGCGCAGGTAATCTTTGGGATTATCGGCGAGGGGAGTGGTATTGCTCTGAGCTTCGGTTTCCACGGGCGCTTTTTTCTGGCTGGATAAGAGACGCTCGTAATATAGCGTGCCGATTTGGCGCTCCAAGGCGCGGCTGCTCCAGTTTTGGCTGATGGCCTCGGTCAAATACCACTCTCTCGCCTTGGGGTTATCTACTCTGAGTAATATCCGGTAGTGCGTCCAACCCAATTCGAGACGCAGTGCGTCTCGAATTGGGAATGCTTCATAGAGGCGGCGCATATTGCGCAGATTGGTTGGATCAAACCCTTTACCAAACTCCGTCGTCAGGCGCATCGATAATTGTTCCAGCTGTTGCTTGCCATAGGCCGCACGGCTTTCGCCCTGTTGCTCATGCTCGATAATCAGCTGGCCGATCTGCCAGTAGGTATATACCATTGCGCCATTGACGCTGCGCCGGAGCTGTTGGCGCGCCTCTTGAACGAGTTGGCTGATTTGTTGAAATAGCAGATCGTTTTTCGCGATATTATTCATAATCCTACTCCTTTAGATTGTCCGCCACCTTTACCTCCGTGTCAGCCAGTGGCTGTTTGAGTCGCATATGCTCAGCGCACACCGCCTCAAGTCGAGCATCTCAGTGGTCGGTGGATGCCCGTTTTTTTGACTACTATTTTTTCCTATTATTCCCCGGTGTAAATTTTTTCCCGTTAGTTGCTGACGGTTTGTTATTGCTATTGCGAGTGTTGGGTGTTGCTGCTTTGTTCGGGGTGGTTTTGCCCTCTGCTTTGAGGCCGGGATTGTTTTTTATTGCTGCCTTATTGTTCGCCGCCGATTTGTTAGCCGCCGGCTGCGCATTATATTTTTTTGCACTTTCAAATTTATCGCCGAAAGCTCTGGCTTTTTGCGCGGCAGGTTTGCTATTGATGATATTGCGCGCGTTGGGATTGGCTCCGCGATTTGCCACCTTCGGATTTGCCGCAGGAATCAATGCCGATGCCGTTGAGCCGATCAAATGGCCCTTGCGCATTTTCAGCAGTGCATCGCGTATCACATCCCAGCCCGCCGGGTCGTGGTAGCGCAGCAGGGCCTTGTGCAGACGGCGCTGATCCAGGCCGCGCGGGATGGTGATTTTATTGCTCTTGTAGCTGAGTTTTTTCAGTGGGTTGCGCTCGGAAAAATACATGGCTGTTGCCAGTGACATGGGCGAGGGGTAAAAAGTCTGCACTTGGTCCACTTCGAAATTGTTTTTCTTCAGCCACAGCGCCATATTGAGCATATCTTCATCGCGGGTGCCCGGGTGCGCGGCGATAAAGTAGGGAATCAGATATTGTTTCTTGCCCGCTTCGCGGGAGAACTGGTCAAACATTTTCTTGAAGTCGTAGTAGCTGCTCATCTTCGGCTTCATCATCATCGACAGCGGGCTTTCTTCGGTGTGCTCGGGGGCGATTTTCAAATAGCCACCGACGTGATGGGTCACCAATTCCTTAACATATTCCGGATCGCGCACCGCCAGGTCATAGCGCAGCCCCGAGGCAATCGAAATACGATTGATGCCTTTCAGTTTGCGCGCAGCTCGATAGAGTGCGGTGGTGTGCTTGTGATCGGTAATCAGGTTTTTGCAAATGGTCGGGTAGACGCAGGACAGACGACGACATTTGCTCAGGGTCGGCAGGTCCTTGCAGGTCAGGTGATACATATTGGCGGTGGGGCCGCCCAGGTCGGAAATATGCCCGGTAAAGCCGGGCACCTTATCGCGGATATTTTCAATTTCGCGCAGCACCGATTCCTGTGAGCGGCTTTGGATAATCCGGCCTTCGTGTTCAGTGATAGAGCAAAAAGTGCAGCCGCCAAAACAGCCGCGCATAATATTCACGGAGGTTTTGATCATGTCATACGCGGGGATTTTTGCATCGCCATAACTGGGATGCGGTACGCGCTGATAGGGCAGGTCAAATACCCCATCCAGCTCATCGGTTTGCAGCGGGATCGGCGGTGGGTTTACCCAGACTTCGCGATTGCCGTGCTTTTGCACTAGCGGTCGCGCATTGTAAGGGTTGGCTTCCTGGTGCAGCACGCGCGAGGCGTGGGCGTAGAGGATTGGATCGTTGCGCACCTTCTCGAAATTGGGCAGACGCACATAGACTTTATCGTCATCCACCAGATCGCTACGATTTTGCAGCGGCATGGGAATAATGCGAATCGGCTGAGGTTCATTGGGATCGACCGCCTTGGCTGATGCAACTCCCTGGGCGGGGCAGCCCTGGGTATTCAGCTCGCTGGCTTGATCCGGATTGAGCGCCGCGATTTGCGCGGCCATATTCTCGGTATCCAACTGCCGCATACCCACTTGCGAATTATTGATGTCGGTTTGTGCAACATCCACGATAGATTTTGTATCGTGTTGGTATTCGTAGGGGTTGGGCAATTTATCGATATTGCCCGGCCAGTCGATACGGCTCGAATCGATTTCAGTCCAGCCATCCGGTGCGGATTTTTTGATAACCACTGTACCGCGAATATTATCAATCTCTTTGATCGAGCGACCGGCGGCAAGCAGGTGTGCTATATCGGCAATCGCGCGCTCGGCGTTGCCGTACAGGAGGATATCGGCGGTGGCATCGATCAGTACCGAGCGCCGCACTTCATTGCTCCAGTAATCGTACTGGGCGATACGGCGCAGGCTGGCCTCAATACCGCCGAGGACAATAGGCACATCTTTGTAAGCTTCTTTACAGCGCTGACTGTACACCGTCACACAGCGGTCGGGGCGTTTTCCACCCAGGCCTCCTGGGGTGTAGGCATCGTCTGAGCGCATGCGCAGGTCGGCGGTGTAGCGGTTGATCATAGAGTCCATATTGCCGGCACTGACCCCAAAGAACAGGTTGGGCTTGCCCAGGGCCTTGAAGGCCTCGGCGCTGCGCCAGTCGGGCTGGGCGATAATGCCTACGCGAAAACCCTGGGATTCCAGGAAACGGCCGATCACCGCCATACCAAAACTGGGGTGGTCCACATAGGCATCGCCGCAGACAATGATGATATCGCAGCTGTCCCAGCCGAGCTTGTCCATCTCGGCGCGGCTCATGGGCAGAAACGGCGCGGGGCCATAGCATTCGGCCCAATAGCGGGGGTGATCAAACAGGTTGATGGCGGTGGTGTTCATAGTGTCGACTACTAAAAAGGACAGGTGCGGCCCGGAAAAATGCCGCTATTGTCCCAGAATCGGGGCGCGGTAAATAGTGGCAAAGCCACAGTCAGATAAGTTTAGGAGAAGAAAGGCAGGATATTGTTAAAAACAGCGCAATTTTACAGATTACCCATCCTTGGGTAGGGGGTTAGAAAGCGTTGATTATTGCGTTTTGCGACGGCGCAGGTTCACGAACGCCAATAAACCCAGGCCGGAGAGCAGCATCAGCAGTTCCGAGGGCTCGGGAACCTCAGTGGTGAATGCCTGCTGTGTAAAGCCAGCCAGGTCGGCATCGCTGAAACCAAACATGTAGAAATTGTTGGTGTTATCAAAGCCTAAAGGGTGCTTGCTGTCGGTAATAGTGGACAGGAAATCGTTATCATTGGCGATCAGCAGTGTCTGCAGCCATTCGCCGTTGTACTGGACCCTATCGCCAAAGGCCATGCCTTCAATTTTCGCGGGAATATTTTCTGCGGCTACACCGGCGGCAACCAGCATGCTTTTAAAATCGAAAGACAGGGTTTTGCTTACCGCTTTTGCTGAAAGGTCACCAGACAGCCCGCTGATTTCCTGGGCACCGGTCAAATCAATTTTGAAAATCTGTTTTACTTTGGCCTCACTGTTGTCGCCGAGGCCTTTGCCATCGCGCTCGTCAATCAAAAACTCATGGTCATTGATGGCCACAATTTCACTCACTCCTGAACCGGTTGTCAGGTTGTAGGCAAATTGTTTGGTTGCACCGGTTTCAATATCAACCGTCACTATGCGCACTGTTTTGCTGGTGTCTTGCAGGAGTGGGGCTTGCATGATGCCGACCAGGGTTTTGCCATCGGGAGTGATCGCCAGGCCTTCCATGCCTTTGTTGGTAGTGCGACCGCTGCTGTTGCCGGAAATTTCTGCGGCTTCTGTTCCCGCCAGATTGCTGATGGCGAGATCAGCGGGCAGTGCGAAGGATTTGATACGCTCGCCGGTAGCGCGATCGAACTGATAGACATAGGGGCCGTATTCATCAGAGATAAATACACTTTTGCCATCGTTGGAAACGCGAATGCCTTCGAGGTCGAGGCGCGCGTTGTCGGGGTTGGTGGATACACCCGCAGCAAAGTTATCGGCGCGGCCGGTGAAATAGAATTTTTCCGCAGTATTTTCTGCTGGTGCTGCGCCCGCTGCATAATTCAGTGCGGTAGGGCTGTAGAGCAAAGTGGTGCTGCTCAGAGTGGGTGTAATGGAAAAGGGCAGGCCGCTCGCACTTTGGGTGATCTGCATATCCAATGTGTGGAAGCGCGAAATATAACTGGTGGTGTTATCTATAGCTGCGCCGCCAGCGTAAGCCTGGGCATTGGGACCGCGATCTGGTGTCACTATAAAGGTGCTGCCGCCAGCATAAGCCAGGCCTGAGCCGAGGCCGCCAAACACATTTTCGGCTACACCGCTTTCCAGGTTACCGCTCAATCCTGACAAATCGGCTGTGCCAGACAAGCTGCCAATGCCGAGTAGTATGGGAGCTGCTTGGGTATTCAAAGAGGCCAGCGCCATAAGGCTGCTGAGGGCAATGCTGAGACGAGTTGCTTTCATGATAAAAAGTCCTGGTGGTGTGATTTTGACGACACACTAACGGCTTTTTATGACAGCGGTATTGCGATTGGATAAATATTTGATGTCGCTGAGGTAAACGTTTTTCAAGTTTGGTTTTAAGTTGTAGGGGTATCTCTTCTCCAATGAAAAGCGCCCGCATAATGCGAGCGCTTTTGTGGCAGAGCGTGAAATTAGGCGCTTGCTAAAAGCCTGTCGTATTTACGGCTCAGCATATTGTAAAACTGTTCGCGAACCTGGGTTACGCCGAGGCGCAGAGAGCTGATCTGCTCATGGGTGATGTCCTTGCGGCAGACATACACCTGCTTGCGGAATACGGCAATCTTGGCGCCGTACAAGCGCAGGCTGCGCTCCAGATTCTTTTCGCCCAGCATCAGCAGTTTGGCCTCAGCATCCGCCAGCTTTCTGAATTCATTGACCAGCTCAGTGTTGATCATGTCCAACTCTTGACGCCGGGCCTGGGGCCACCGGTCGCCAAACTGGATGGATTCGACCACCAGCGCCGAATATTTGGCGAATATATGGGTAACGGCTCCCACCTGGGTGGACACCTCCTCCAGGATCTGCAGGCGGCGGTTTTCCCGCGGCGAGTTATTTTGCGTGTTAGAGCTGCGCCAGAGCATCAGCCAGGCTATGAGTGCCGCAATCGCAGCGCCCAGACCTATCTTGAGGGATGTGTCGGTTAGTTGCATAAAAGTTTGCGAATCCATGGGGGCCTCACTGTCAGGAAAATGTCGTTCGGGTTAGGTAACAGGGGTTTTGCAAGAAGCAGGCCAGCGCCAAGAGGAGGGTTGCAGTGGGCGCGCGATCATTAGGCGCGGCGGTTTCTCAAAGGGGTTAACAGGGCTTCCAGGCCATTTAACTTTATCTCGTAAAGCAGCCGCAGCTGCTGGCCCAGCTTGCCCTTGGGAAAGCCATTGCCATGCATCCAGACCACATAGGGTTCGGGTAAATCTATCAGCAGACGGCCTTGGTACTTGCCATAGGGCATAGGAGTATTGGCCAATTCGATGAGCATGGTGGGGTCGGGCAGTAGATTTTCCATGGGATTTTCTGGATTAACCTCCAGCCAATTTTACGCTGTGGCCGCGCTTTTCCAGTTCCAGTTTGATTTTATCGCGGTGGTCGCCCTGGATTTCAATAGTGCCGTCTTTGACCGAACCGCCAACACCACACAACTGCTTTAACTGTTTGGCGATATTTTTTAACTCGGCTTCTTCAAGCAATAAGCCGCTGATGGTGGTCACGCCCTTACCATTGCGGCCCGCCGTTTCACGGCGAATGCGCACTATGCCATCGCCCTGGGGCAGTGCCGCTGCCGCTGGTTGCTCTTTGATTCTACCCGTGTCTGTGGAATAGACCAGGCGGCTGTTTTTATTGTGGGTATCGGTGCGATTGCTCATAGGGAACTCATGGCGTGGGATGACAAGGGTGAGGCCCGGCCATTGTAAACCAATAACAGGCTTTAGTGCTGTCTGGGGCAGGCGCTGTTAGAATGGTCAACTTTGTCCAGAGCAAATTGCGGGGAGTCATCAGTGGTAAAAGGTTTTTGGCAGCCGCAATGGGCGCCCCTGGTGGAGGCATTTGCGGATAATTTTGCCGGCGCCGGCGAGCAGGGCGCGGGTTTGGCCTTGCATCACCGCGGTGAGTGGGCGGTTAATATCTGGGCGGGCGAATACAGCAATCGCGCTGCGCAGCTGGAAAATAAACCCTGGTCCGAAAGCACCTGCGTCAATATTTTTTCAGCGGGCAAGGGACTGGTTGCACTTTGCATCCTGCGCCTGGTCGCCCAGGGACGATTGGATCTGGAGCGGCCGGTTGCAGATTACTGGCCTGAGTTTGCCCAGGCGGGCAAACAGCAAATCCGTGTGCGCGATGTGCTTTGCCATCGCAGTGGCCTGTCGGCATTTAACCAGCATATTGGCGATGCAGCTATTTTCAACTGGCCGCAAATGATCCAGTCAGTTGCGGCGGAAACGCCCTGGTGGCAGCCTGATACTGCGCAGGGATATTCGCCTTTTTTATTCGGCTGGCTGCTGGGAGAACTGATAGTTCGCGCTAGTAACAGCAGTAGTTTTGATGATTATTTCCAGCGCGAGATAGCCGCGCCTCTGGCTGTCGATTGTTATTTTGGTGTGCCTGATGATTTGCTGCCGAGCATTGCCGATAGCGCTCCCCTGAAAAAATCGCTGAGTGATTTGAGTGTTGATTCAGATATAGTGGCGCTGGGAAAAATCATGAAAGCCAATCCGCGCGGTGTAACCAATCGCGCTTTTTGCAATCCCATCAGTCTGATGACCGCCAGCAATAGCCGCGAGTGGCGGCAGGCGCAAATACCCGCCGCCAATGCCCACACCAATGCCGCTGGCCTGGCCCGTATTTACGGCGCCCTGGCCGGCGCTGGTGGCGATCTGCTGCCGGCAAGTCATCTGCCTTTTTGCTGGCAGCAGCAATCTTTTGCAATGGATGAAGTGCTGGCCATGCCGATGCGTTTCAGCTGTGGCTTTATGCTGTCGCAGCAGGATTGTCCCGATAGCCGCTTTGGTCGCGGCGCACGCGCTTTTGGTCATCCCGGCGCGGGCGGTTGCCTGGGATTTGCCGACCCCGATTATCAATTGGGCTTTGGCTATGTCACTAATCGTATGGGGCAGGCGCTGCGCATTGATGCGCGCGCAATTCACCTGATTGATACGGCCTACACTATTTTAGAGAGCGCGAAGAATGAGTAATATCAGCGAGGAATTAATTGATCTGCAGGAGCGCTTTGCCTATCAGGAGGATACTATTGCGCAGTTGAATGCGGTAGTTACCCAACAGCATGCCGATATTATGCAGTTGCAGCAGCAGATGCGTGTTCTGGCTAAAAAATTCGAAGACCTGGTTTACTCCCAGGGAGCTGAGCCGCTGGGGGAGACCAATGAGCGTCCACCGCATTATTGAGGCAAAAAAATCTGCGGTGTTTTTCCACATCAGCGCCTGGACTGCTCGCGCAAATATTTTTTTTTGCCGGCAATGGCTTTTGTCAGCAGCGACCAAAATGCAATTGGGCTGTAGCTGCCGCTTGTCATTATTTCTGTTACTATTTTTAACCAGTAGTTGCAATAAACCCATTTAATGGGTGTGTGAGCCCCGGCTGGGTCAACCCTGTTGGCGAGAGCTGGCGCTGTCACCGGCTTATGACTGGTTGGCTGCCAATTTTATCAATGATGTTTTTGGCGCCATTCACATAAAAAGTTTATTCGTAGGTTGTTGCAAAAGATTCAAATTGGGTGTTTTTTGGTCTGTATAAAAATAAATTAATTTGCATAAAATTAGCCGACTTGTTGGCAAATTTCCCTTATACTGCCGCTCTTTATCCGCCCTAGTTGCTAATTTAGATTAATAAGGCCGTCTTTTCATGTTTATTAAATCCTTGCGTGGAGCATTCTCTAACGATCTGTCCATAGATCTTGGTACTGCTAATACTCTGATCTATGTCCGTGGTCGCGGTATTGTTCTCAATGAACCCTCTGTTGTTGCCATCCGTCATCACGACGGTCGTAAAACCGTTGAAGCTGTCGGCATTGAGGCTAAGCGCATGCTGGGTCGTACCCCGGGCAATATCACGGCGATACGCCCCTTGAAAGACGGCGTGATAGCCGATTTCCAGGTCACTGAAAAAATGCTGCAGCACTTTATTAAGAAAGTGCACGAGAACAGTTGGTTCAACCCCAGCCCGCGTGTGCTGATCAGTGTTCCCTGTCTGTCGACCGAAGTGGAGAAGCGCGCGATCCGCGAATCGGCGCTGGGTGCAGGTGCCCGCGAAGTGCGTCTCATTGAGGAGCCCATGGCCGCAGCCATAGGTGCGGGCCTGAAAGTGGCCGAAGCCAGTGGCTCCATGGTAGTGGATATAGGTGGTGGCACCACTGAAATTGCAGTGATCTCGCTCAATGGTGTGGTCTACTCCGATTCTGTTCGTATCGGCGGAGATCGCTTTGACGAGTCCATCGTCAACTATGTGCGTCGCAACTACGGCAGCGTGATAGGTGATGCTACTGCCGAGCGTATCAAGCAGGAAATTGGCTGTGCCTTTGCCGGCAGCGAGATCCGTGAAATCGATGTTCGCGGCCGCAACCTTGCCGAGGGTGTGCCGCGCAGCTTTACCCTGAGCAGCGACGAAATTCTCGAAGCACTGCAGGAGCCTTTGGCTGGCATTGTGCAGGCAGTGAAAAGTGCGCTGGAACAATCCCCACCAGAACTGGCTTCCGATATTGCTGAAAATGGCGTTGTCCTGACCGGCGGCGGTGCTCTGTTGCGCGATATCGACCGTCTCTTGTCGAATGAGACAGGTCTGCCCTTTATTGTTGCTGAAGATCCTCTGACCTGTGTTGCCCGCGGCGGCGGTATGGCCATGGAAATGAACGATAAGCGTATAGATCTGCTTTCGTCGTAATAGCCGCTGGTCTGTTGGTTTGTCTTAAAGTGGGTGGGGCCCGCATTGGTGTAACAAGGCAATAGCAGCGCTATTGCCTGGGACCTGGGAGAAATTGCTATCAAACCGCTATTTACATCGGGTTCTTCTGTCACTTTGCGGGTGCTGCTGCTGGTCATTGCCATGATTGCAATGATCCTGGTGGGGCTCTATACGCCCATGCTTGAGCCGGCCCGGCAAAAGCTGAATTTTCTGACAGTTCCCTTTTATCAGTTGACCGACGTTCCGCGCCGCATTGGCGAGTGGAGCGAGGACCTGTTCACTTCGCGAAGCGATCTGCAAGCGGAGAACGTGCAGCTTAAAACCGAACTCCTTATTCACCAGCGCAAATTGTTGCAAATGGCCGCCCTGGCTGCCGAGAATGTGCGTCTGCGGCAGTTGCTGAACGCAACCGATATGCTGCAGGACAAGGTGCTGATCGCCGAATTAATTGGCGTATCCCCCAATCCCCTCAGCCACCTGGTGGTCATCAACCGCGGTAATCGCGATGGCGTCTATGAAGGGCAGCCGGTGCTGGATGCCTTTGGTCTGATGGGGCAGGTCATTGCTGTGGATGAGGAGAGCAGTCGTGTAATGCTGATCTCCGACCCCACCCATGCGATTCCGATACAGGTAAACCGCAACGGTGTGCGCGCTATCGCCGAAGGCACTGGTGATTTGAACCAGCTGAATTTGCGCCATGTATCTATCAATGCCGATATCCGCGAGGGCGACCTGCTGGTCAGTTCCGGCCTGGGAGAGCGTTTCCCTATAGGTTACCCTGTGGCCGAAGTGGAGAAGGTGGTGCGCAATTCCGGCCAGGCATTTGCCCGTGTGGTGGCGCGGCCCATGGCGCGCCTGGATCGCAGTCGCCACGTCTTGCTGGTATTCGATACCCATAGCCTGGCGCCTTCGCCAGAGACGGTGCCCGGTGGTATTTCCAGCTCCAGCACCTCCTCAGCCGCCTCAGTTCCTGTGAGGCGTTAATGATCCCCTATCAGTGGAGCAAATACTTTATTGTGGTAGCCAGTTTCCTGGTGGCGCTGGTGCTGTCCGTCTATCCGCTGCCATTATCCTGGCGCTGGTGGCGGCCTGAACTGGTGCTGCTGATGACTATCTATTGGGTATCGGTGTTTCCCCTGACCATCAGTCTGTTGTTTTTGTGTGTCGTTGGGTTGTTTCAGGATTTGCTGTTTGCGGTACCGCTCGGCCAGCACAGCCTGGCGATGATGATTGTGGCCTATATCAGCATCATGTCCTACAGGCGCGTGCGCAATTTTGCCCTCTGGAAAGAGGCTGCCTGGGTATTTGTGCTGGTCATTATTTCGCAGATTCCCAATGCCTGGGTGCAGACCATGGCGGGCAGGCCTGTGCCGGGTCTGCTGTATATAGCTCCGGCTATAACCAGCGCGCTCTTCTGGCCGCTGTTTCGCCAAGGCATGGAAAGAATCAGTAGTCACTATCGTATTAGTTGATCAAACCTAAATATTCCTGGAAACAGGGTGAGGCCAGAGCCTGGAGCCCAGGTCCAGGAATTCAATGGAGTATTGAATGGTTTCGCCGCAACCCCTGCCAGGGCTTTATCTCGCTTCACAATCGCCGCGCCGCCGCGAATTGCTTCAGCAAATCGGTGTTTCGCATCAGGTCATTCGTGTAGAGGTCAGTGAAATCCCTCTGCCTGGCGAGGCGCCCTGCGACTACGTGCTGCGCCTCGCCAGGGAAAAGGCTGCTGCTGGATTGGCAGCGGCAAGGTTGCAGGGGTTGGAGCTTAAACCGGTGCTGGGCTCGGATACCATTGTTGTCAGCGAGGAGCGTATCCTGGAGAAGCCGCGCGATCAGTTGCACGCGGCAGCTATGTTGCGGCAATTATCCGGCCAGACCCATCAGGTGATGACGGCCATAGCCCTGGCTTGCGATACTGGGATATATGATAAATTGTCGGTGACTGAGGTGAGCTTCCGTCCGCTCGATGATGCTGAAATTGCTGCCTATTGGCACACCGGAGAGCCGCAGGACAAAGCCGGGGGTTACGCCATCCAGGGGCTGGGCGCGGTGTTTGTGGAAAAGCTCCAGGGTAGTTTTTCCGGTGTCGTGGGGCTGCCGATCGAGCAACTGGTAGAGCTTTTTCGCGAGCGCGGTCTGGCCTGGTGGCAGCGATAAATCCGTGTGCACCCAGACCTTTGAGCTAAAGGAAAAAAGATAATAATGAGTGAAGAAATTCTTATCAACGTCTCGCCAGTGGAGACGCGGGTCGCCCTGGTTGAAAACGGTGTGGTGCAAGAACTCTATATTGAGCGCAGCCACGGCAAGGGCTATGTGGGCAATATCTACAAAGGCAAAGTGGTGCGCGTGCTGCCGGGTATGCAGGCCGCCTTTGTCGATATAGGCCTGGAGCGAACCGGATTTATCCACGCTGCTGATATGGTGCCCGAAGCGCCTGAAGGCGAACCGCGCAATGTCGATGTACCGGATATACGTACCCTGGTTCGCGAGGGCCAGACCATTCTTGTCCAGGTGGCGAAGGATCCCATCAGCACCAAGGGCGCCCGCCTGACAACTCATATCACCCTGTCATCGCGCTACCTGGTGTATATGCCCAACGGCAGCCATATAGGCGTTTCGGTGCGCATTGAGGATGAGCAGGAGCGCGAGCGGCTGCGCCAGATAGTGGAGTCGGCGGCTGCGGAGAGTGCTATTAAGGGTGGATTTATCGTGCGAACGGTTGCCGAGGGCGCAAGCGCTGAGGCTATTTTGGCAGATATTCCATTTTTACAGAAACTTTGGGCTGATTTAACGGACAAACTCCCCAGCATTACTGTGCCGAATGTTATTTATCAGGATATGCCGCTTACTCTGCGCGCACTGCGCGACCTGGCGCGCGCCCCTATAGATAAGATCAGGGTGGACTCGCGCCTGACCTTCCAGCAAATGCTGGACTTTGCCAGCAAGTATTCGCCGCAGTTGGTGGATATGATGGAGTGCTACACAGGTGAGCGTCCGCTGCTGGATTTGTATGGGGTGGAGGAGGAGATTCGCCGCGCGCTTGAGCCGCGCGTGGCCTTGAAATCCAATGGCTATCTGATTATTGAGCAGACTGAAGCCATGACCACGGTAGATGTGAACACCGGCGCTTTTGTCGGCCATCGCAATCTGGAAGAGACCATCTTCAAAACCAATCTGGAAGCGGCGACGGCCATAGCCCGGCAGATAAGGCTGCGCAATCTCGGCGGTATTATCATTCTCGATTTTATCGATATGCAGGATCAGGAGCACCAGCGCCAGGTATTGCGCACCCTGGAGAAAGCGCTGGAAAAAGACCATGCGAAAACCCGCATCACCGGCGTGTCCGAACTGGGTCTGGTGGAGATGGCGCGCAAGCGCACCCGCGAATCGCTCGGTCAGATGCTCTGCGAGCCCTGCCCGGTATGCATGGGGCGCGGCCAGTTGAAGTCGGCGGAAACTGTGTGCTACGAAATTTTTCGCGAAATTCTGCGCGAGTCGCGCGCCTACGACAACCAGCGCTTTTTGATTTTGGCCGCACCCGTGGTGGTGGACAGGCTGCTCGATGAAGAGGCCGCCTACGTTGCCGACCTGGAAGCATTTATCGGGCGCACCATTGAGTTCCAGGTGGAAGCCTTATACTCACAAGAGAAATACGACATAGTCCTGGTCTAGACCGACCAGCACTTTATTGACTGCAGGAATTGATTACCCGGAATGACCGCTGTACTCCGCAAACTGGTGAAATGGTTTTACATCTGCTTCGCTGTTGCCGCTATTGGTTTAGCGGTGCTGGTGCAGGCTGGGCGTAGCTTTTCCCATTTGCTGGGCGACTATCCGCAGCAGATCAGCCGCTATCTTTCCGATCAGTTCAATGCCAATGTCAGCATAGGCTCGCTGCGTGCCGAGTGGAAAGATTTAAAGCCCATGCTGGAAGTCCGGCAGTTGCGTATCACCAGCCAATCCGATCAACCTATATTCGCTCTCGATCAAGCCGAGCTGCGTCTGGATTTATTGGACAGCCTGCTGCACGGGCGTCTGGTGTGGAGCTCTCTCACGCTGCGCGAAGCCCATCTGGATTTTGTGCAGACAGACAAGGGTTTCTGGCGAATTCCGGGGCTGCCGCAAATCAAGGAAAGCCCGGAGCAGGAAGCGGCAGATCTGGATAGCCTGATCGATATGCTATTGCTATCGCGACATATTGAAATCGATCGCAGCCATTTTAATTTTGAATTTGCCTCGGGCGAGAAGACCCTGCTGGAATCCCCCAGTGTGCGGATTGAAAATGCCGATGGTTTCCACCGGCTGACGCTGCAGGTTGATGTCGACAATCGCCCCAAATCCCTGTTGCTTACGGTTGAAGCCAAGGGCGATCCGCGCAACAGCAAACGTTTTAGCAGCGATGCATTCCTGGAGCTTAACCAATTTCCCACCAATGCACCCATCGCGGCCGCCACAGCACTCTTGCTGCATGGCACCAGCGCCGAGATTCATAGCGAAGGTACACTCAATGCAAAACTCTGGTTTAAAAGTCGCCCGGAGCAAAGCGGCTTTGAAGTGGTGGGCCAGGCCGGCATAGAGCGCCTGAGCCTGCCCGTTAAAAATCATAAGCTGGTGCTGGACAGCTTCACTACCGACTTGGTGGGTCGCGGACTCTACAGCGGCCAATGGCAATTGGCCCTGCAAAATATCAATACCCGTATTGGTGAGCACCTGGTGGAAAAGGTCAACCTCGCCGCTTCATCGGATAATTTCGATGCGCCGATTGTATTGCATATGCAGCATATCAACCTCGAACACCTGAATCATGCCCTGGACAGTTCGGGCGTCTGGGGCGAGGCGCGGTTGCGTGAAATCATGAGAAAGCTCGACCCACGCGGCGAGCTGCGCAATATTGAAGTGGCCATACCCAAGCACAAACTGAGCGACTGGCAATTGAGCGCAAATCTGTATCAGGTGGCGAACAATGCCTGGCAGGGAGTGCCGGCCTTGAACCGATTGGATGGCTTTGTCACTGCGGGACAGCGCGGCGGCCATGTCGATATCGACAGCCAGCAGGGCTTCAGCATGCACTACTCGCCCACCTTCAGCGATCCTATGGAGTTTGATCGCGCCAAAGGTCAGGTCGCCTGGTCATTGCAGCCAGAAAATAACCAGATTTATGTCAACAGCGGCGCACTGGAATTTATTCAAGGTGAGGAGCAGGCCAAAGGCTATATGTGGCTGGCCATGCCCTGGAAGCATGGCACTGGCGATGTCGATCTCTATCTGCAAATAGGTGCAAAGCAGCTGGGGGCCAGCCAGTATCGCAAGTTTACCCCGGCCGTTGTGCCCCAATCGCTGCTGACTTGGCTGGGCAAAAGTATCGGTGAAAATAACAGCGGCCATGTCAGCGAGGGCGGCTTTGTCTACCGCGCGACCCTCAGCGATCGCGCCCCGGCGGCCCATACTCACCAGCTCTATCTCGATATCCACCAGGCGAGCTTGGATTACCACCCCGAATGGCCGGCGCTGACCGAGCTCAGTGGCCGTCTGCTGGTGGATGACAATCATGTGCGCGCGAGTGTCGATCAGGGCAAATTATTTTCCAGCGATCTGCAGCCGACACAGATCGATGTGAGTCCCAACCCGGCGGGTGCCGGTGCGATTCTCCATGTCGACGGCGCTGTGAGCGGCACAGCTGCCGATGGTTTGCGCGTGCTGCGCGAGAGTATGCTGCGGCAATATATCGGAGCCAATATGGATACCTGGTCGCTCGAAGGTAGCATGCAGACCAAGGTCAATATTGCTGTGCCGCTGGAACGCGATGCCCCCGGTGCTGCACAGCAAATCGATATAGAGTTGGCCGCGCCGTCTTTTGCGATGGGCAATTTAAAATTGAGCATGCGCGATATCAAGGGTCATATCAGTTACAACCAGGATAGCGGCATCGCCAGTGAAGGTCTGCAGGCGCACCTCTTCGACGAGCCTGTTATCGCCTTGCTCAGTACCAAAAAACAGGCTCACTCGAGCCAGACTCTGATTGACGTTAAAGGTGAAGTAGACAGTCGCGCACTCGCCAACTGGAGCCAGCGCCCCGAGGCACTCTTTTTACGCGGAAAAATTCCCTACAGCGCGCACATAGAATTAAATCATCGCGCGCGCAGTGAAGCTGCGGGAAAAAATACGGCGGCAACGCCAGCCGATGCTGCCTTTGCAGTGGTCACTGTCACCAGCCAACTGGCGGGAGTTGCCGTTGATTTGCCCGCACCTTATACCAAAGAAGCTGATGCCGAACGTTCGCTGGTTTACAACATGTCGCTCTACGATAACAAGTCGCTGGTGGATGTCAGCTATGGCGATAACCTGCAGGCGCTGTTTGAGCTTGAATCGCGTAACAACAATAAATTGCACAATGCCAATATCGCGCTCGGCGGCCAGGCACAGTTACATGCACAGCCGCAATTTTTGCTCAGCGGCCAGTTGCCGTCACTGGATATCGAACCCTGGAAAAAAGTGCAGCAGCGCTACCAGGATTATCAGGATCAATTGAGCCTGGGTGATGAAAATAACCTTCCTGAGGCTGTTGCAGAGAACAGTGCGCTGGTGGCAGGCCTGCCGTTCCGCGCCGAAGTGTTGCTGGATCACTACCAGGTAGGGCCATTGAGTCTGGCTAAAATTGATGTGCAGGCGGCGCGCCTGGCGGAAGCCTGGACAGTTCAGTTTGCCAATCCTATCGTCAAGGGCGATATCTATTTGCCCAATGATCAAGCCAAACCCCTGCAAATCAATTTGCAGGAGCTGCGCCTTTCCCGCGAAATTCTTGAGGGCAAACCTGCGGCAGAAAGCACACCGGAAAACACAGCCAGTGAAGTACCTATTCGCGGCCCCAGCATTGATCCGCGCACTCTGCCGCTGGCCAATGTGAGTGTGAAACAGCTCTATATGGACGATAAAAGTTATGGCAATTGGTCGCTGCAGATTCGCCCCAACCAGCGTGGGGTGGTGTTTGACAATATTCAGGGATCGATTCGCGATGTCACTGTCAGCGATGCAGACAATGCTGCAGCCGGAGCCAGATTGACCTGGACCCTGGGCGAGCAGGGCGCCGAGACCCATTTTTCCGGCCTGCTGTCCGCCACTGATTTATCTACGGTTTTGCAGCAGTGGCAAAAGCCCGACACTATCGAAAGCAGCTCGGCAAAATTCCGGGTCAATCTCAGCTGGGCCGGTGATCCGCAGGATTTCAGTTTGAAAAAACTCTCCGGCAATATGGATGTACTGATTGAGAAGGGCCGCTTCAAGCGCTCGCCCAGTGTCAGCAGTGATGGCTTCTTGCGCCTGTTGTCGATACTCAACTTTGACTCACTGGCGCGCCGCCTGCGCCTGGACTTTTCCGATCTCTATAAGAGCGGCCTGGCCTACGACCAGATCAGCGGCAAAGTGCAGTTTGAGCCGGGCATTATGACCTTTGCCGAACCACTGGTGGTGCAGACGCCTTCCAGCCGCCTGCAAATGGCGGGCAAGCTGGATTTAAATCGCGAGCGCATTAACACCCGCCTGGTGGCGGCGCTGCCGGTTGCCAGTAATCTGACGTTTGTTGCAGCACTTGCTACAGGTTTGCCTGCGGCCGCCGGCGTTTATCTGGTGAGTAAATTATTTAAGAAGCAGGTCGACCAGGCGGCGAGTGTGAGTTACCGCATCACCGGTAAATGGGATGATCCGCAGATGAGCTTTGATCGCCTGTTCGAAAGTGAAGAGAGTCTGCGCGATAGCGTCAATGCCAAAGAGCTGCCGGAACCGCCACCGGCATTGAAGCCTGAGGATATTGCACCAACCAGCAAACCTGCTGCGACACCATAAATACCGCATCCAATGCTTCGACAATCTTAAGCAATTCTCCCCTCGATCCCCAAAAACCGATAATGGTGACTAGCCCTGTTCCAATCGGTGGATTTTGGCTGGGATTTATCATTCCCCTGACAATAAATAAGAAAAACAATAGGGGGTCTTTACTTAAGTTAAATGTCGGCATATATTGATATCTAAATGATATCAATATGGGTCGGTACAAGGAGCTTTACATGAATCGTGAAATTGCAGTGAAAAGTGTCTCGGGCTATGGCATGTTTGCCTTCTTACTGGCGGCGCAACTGGCCAGTGTTGCGGCAGCCTTGCTATTGCCTGAATGGGTCAATTTGGCGGGTATTGTGCCTGCGGTGGCAGTTGCCGCTTGCTGGCCGGGTTTTTACCTGGTGCACCCCAATCAGGGCAAGGTGATGCAATTGTTTGGCCGCTATGCCGGCACCGATCGCCACAGTGGGCTGCGCTGGGCCAATCCCTTTTACAGCAAGCAATCCGTCAGCCTGCGGGTGCGCAACTTTGAAAGCAGTCGCTTGAAAGTCAACGATGCCAATGGCAACCCGATTGAAATTGCCGCAGTAGTGGTATGGCGCGTGGTGGATTCGGCGGAGGCCGTGTTCGAAGTAGATGACTATGAAAACTATGTGGTTATCCAAAGCGAGGCGGCACTGCGCAATCTGGCCACCAGCTACCCTTACGAGCACACCGCAGACGAAGAAAAATTATCGCTGCGCAGCGATGCCAATGCTATCGCCAAAAAACTCTGCCTCGAAGTGCAGGACCGGCTGGAACAAGCGGGTGTGGAAGTATTGGAGGCGCGCTTGAGCCATCTCGCTTATGCGCCGGAAATTGCCCAGGCGATGTTGCAGCGGCAGCAGGCCAGTGCGGTCCTGTCGGCGCGCGAAATTATTGTAAAAGGGGCTGTGGGCATGGTTACCGATGCTATTACCCAATTGTCCGAGCTGGGGACTGTGGAGTTGGATGAGGAGCGCAAGGCGGCTATGGTCAGCAATCTGCTGGTGGTGCTCTGCGGCGATCAGCAGGCGAAACCCATTGTCAATGTGGGCTCTATTTATTAACGGCCAGCTGGCTCTGATTTAAAAGGATACTTCCTTGTCTAAAAAAGCCTATCCTCTGCGTATCAATGAACAGGTGCTGGCGGCATTGCAGCGCTGGGCAGATGATGACTTGCGCAGCCTGAATGCACAGATTGAATTTGTGTTGCGCGATGCCCTGGTGAAAAGTGGCCGGGTGAAATTGGTGCAGAAAGTGGTGACCGATATAGAGTTGGTGGATGATGACAGTGAGCAAATCATCGAGTAAGTGAGACTTTACCTCATGGAAAATATTATGCGCTGGGAATATACTGTTGTTAATTTTACTAAACGTTTTTTCTTTAGTGGCAGGGTTAATGCTGAGCAGCTCGAAAAAACCTTGAACGAGTGGGGCCGTGAAGGATGGGAAGTGGTGAGCAGCACACAGAATAATATGCAGACAATGGTCATCATTTTGAAGCGACCAGCAAAGCGTTAATGGGCTTCTGAAAAATATTGGCGAGGAGGCTCGCCTGTCCAGGCGTTAAAAAACCCGCGATTGTTGCAATGGCGGGTTTTTTTATTATTAAGGTTAAATCATTTGCTTGAGCAGCACTTGCAGCGGATGAGGTAATTTTACATCATCCATGCGTTTCACCTGGCTGCGGCAGGAATAGCCAGTGGCAGTCAACTTGCCGGAATTGGCGGGATTTTTTATCACCTGGGACCAGGATAATTCATAAATCTTTTTCGAGGTGTCGACATTGGCCGCTTCGTGGCCATAGGTGCCCGACATGCCGCAGCAGCCGGTTTCAATCACCTTCAGATTCTGGCCCAATTGTGCAAATACCGTCTGCCACTCTTTGCTGGAGCTGACCGCATTGGTTTTTTCCGTACAGTGTGCCAGCAGTGAATAATCGCCTGGGCGGAATTTATTGGCCTGTTGGGCCAACAATTCTTTTTGTTTGACCAGCCACTCCTGTACCAACATGACCTTGGGTGCTTGTTCGCCCAATAATTTTTTGTATTCGCCGCGATAGGCCAGGGTCATGGCCGGGTCCATGCCTATCAGTGGAATACCCGATGACGCCAGGCCATTGAGCTGGGTCGCATTGGCATCGGCCGCTTTGGCGAAGGCCTTTAAAAATCCATGCACCTGCAGCGGCTTGCCATTGGGCTTGAAGGGCGCGACCAGGGGGGTGAAACCTAAAGCGCGGAGGACTTTCAGGGAGTCGATCACCACTGGGGTTTCAAAGTAACTGGTAAAGGCATCCTGAACAAAAATAACGGCTTGCTGTTTTTCGGTGGCTGTCAGTTTGGCGATGTTTTCCAGGGTGGCAAAGGGAACCTGCAGGTTATTCAGCTCCCGCGTTAAGTTGATGCCCGACAGCAGCGGGCTATCCACCATGCCGGCGACCTTGGCCATTATATTCTGCATAAAGCGCGGTTTCATTGCGGCGTTGTATAGCCAGGGCACGCGCGCCAATGTGGGAATCATATATTCCAGGCCGCCGATAAAATAATCTTTCAGCGGGCGCAGGTAGCGGCTGTAATACAGTTCTAAAAACTTACTGCGGAATTCCGGTACATCCACTTTAATCGGACACTGCCCTGCGCAGGACTTGCAGGCGAGGCAACCCATCATGGAGTTGTGGACTTCATGGGAAAAATCGTATTCGCCATTGCGCTTGCCAATCGTATTGATAATGCGCGCGGGCAGGGTAAACAGAAAGCGGCTGTTTTTCAGCGCGGCGCTCTCGCCGAGCGGATTGACACCGCGCTCGCTCAATTGCTTGATCCACTCGCGCATCAATGAGGCGCGCCCTTTGGGCGAATGAACCCGCTCGCGGGTACCTTTCCAGGAGGGACACATGGCATCATTGGGGTTCCAGTTGTAGCACAGGCCATTGCCATTGCAGTGCATACCCTCGCTGTAGCCCTCCCAGACTTGCACGGGAATTTTACGATCCTGCTGGCCGCGGGTGGTTACCCCATCAATTTTCAACAATTCTATATCGGCCGCCGGTGTGGCGATCTTGCCTGGGTTGAGCTGATTGCGCGGATCAAAGGCTGCCTTGATGCGCTGCAGTTGCAGGTATAAATCGCCAAAGAAGGTCGGCGCATACTCCGAGCGCACGCCTTTGCCGTGCTCGCCCCAGAGCAGGCCATTGTACTTGTGGGTAAGCGCGGCAACCTTATCGCTGATGACGCGAACCAATTTTTCCTGCTCAGGGTCTTTCATATCAATCGCCGGGCGCACATGCAGAACACCGGCATCGACATGGCCGAACATGCCGTAGGCCAACTTGTTTTCGTCCAGCAGCTGGCGGAATTCAAGGATAAAGTCGGCCAGGTTTTCTGGCGGTACGGCGGTATCTTCCACAAACGGAATCGGGCGGGCCTCGCCAGCGGCATTGCCCAGCAGGCCCACGGCTTTTTTGCGCATGCCCCAGATTTTGTTCACCGACTCATTGCCCCAGGCCACCGAGTAGCTGATGCGAATCTCCTGGCCGCTCTGTGCATCGGCATCCAGTTGATCGGTAAATTTTTTAACAGCGGCATTCAATTCGGCTTCATCGTGAGCGGTGTACTCGACCAGGTTGATGCCCTGGACTTTTTCGCCGCTGGCCGGCTCGGGGAAAAACTCTGCCACGCTGTGCCAGACTATATCCTTCATCGCCAGGTTCAGCACTTTTGAATCCACGGTTTCAATCGAGGTGGGGTCGGCCTTCATCAACTGCCCTGCATCGCGCAGCGCCGCGTTGAAATCGCGGTAATTGACGTTAATCAGCGCCGAGTATTTGGGAATAGGCAGCAGATTGATTTTGGCTTCAACAATAAAGCCCAGGGTTCCCTCGCTGCCGCACAGGATATTGTTGAGATTGAACTGGCCCTGCGGGTCGCGGATATGGGCGAGGTCGTAGCCGGTCAGGCAGCGATTCAACTTGGGAAATTTTGCTGCAATCGCCTCGGCATGATCGCGTTGTATTTCATCAATCAGGCGATGTACTTCACCGACACGGTCATCGCGCGCGCTGTAGGTAGCCAGCTGTAAATCATTAATCGCGCTGGAGGTCCACTCGCTGCCATCCAGCAGTATCGTCTTGAGTTCCAGCACATGGTCGCGGGTTTTGCCATAGCGGCAGGAACCCTGGCCGGAGGCGTCGGTATTGATCATGCCACCGATAGTGGCGCGGTTGCTGGTGGAAAGTTCAGGGGCAAAGAACAGGCCGTAGGGCTTGATCGCGGCATTCAGCTGGTCTTTCACCACGCCGCACTGCACCCGTACCCAGCGCTCTTCAGCATTGATTTCGAGGATGCTGTTCATGTACTTGGAGGTATCCACCACCAGGCCGTCGGTGAGCGACTGGCCATTGGTGCCGGTGCCGCCGCCGCGCGGGCTCAGCACTATGGAGGTGTATTTCGGCTCCTGGCTCAGCCTGGCCAGCAAGACCACATCCGCGCTATCCCTCGGGTAGATCACCCCCTGCGGGAGCACCTGATAAATCGAATTGTCGGTGGCCAGCACCGTGCGGTTGGCGTAATCAGGGCTGAGATCGCCTTTGAAGCCGCTATCGCGCAACTGGTTAATAAAGGACAAATACAGGGCCTGGACGGGGGAGGTCTGGTCAATGCGAGGAATCATGGCAGGTATCAACAGCTGGAAATGGACTGGCCGTCATTCTACTACTGGCGGCGGGCATAGGCCATATTTATGGGTGCTTATTGCGACCTGGCTAGCCTGGGAATAGCCAGCCGCGGGAGGTGTATTGGAGCTTCTATGGCTGCAAAAAACTTGGAAAGGGGGGCTTGGGTAGCTATATTCGATATGGGTTCGCCGGGGCGCGCTGCCGCTATTTCCGTTTTTCTCTGCTGTTGGCCCTGGAATAATATCTGAAAAGTAACAGATGGCTGGACACCATGGAGCTGATTCTATGACTGGATCGAGAACGCAATTTGAACGCATCAGCGCAAAAATTAAAAATAATAAAATTGTTGCGATTATCATTTTTATCGGAACGGTTGTGATAGCGGTATCAACTTTTACCAACGCCGCCAGAAACCTGATGGATTTTATGGTAATAGAGACGCGGCCTGCGCTCAATGGCGAATGGAAGGCGGAGGTCAGCTACGATTGGCCCAATGCAGGCTACAGTGAAACCTTTGTCTTCAATGGCGGCGGCGATGAAATCTATGGCACGGCTTCTTTTTTGGGCTATGCGCGCGGAATTGTCCAGGGCACAGTTGATGGCAGCAGCCTGCAATTTACCACTCAGACAGAGGATGATGGTCGCACGGCGGTGCATCATTATCGCGGCAGTATAGTCGGCGATGAAATTTGGTTTACCATGCACACTCAGGGCGGCTCATCTGAGCATATTCCCATAGAGTTTCGCGCACAGCGCACCACAGGGCTAGCGCATTAAGCCTGGGATTAATTTTTTTGCTTAAGCTTTTTTATATTTTCAGGGTAGGACTATGAACGACAAAATAAGAAATATTGATAGGCAGGTATTATCGGATAACTGGTACACGCTTAACAAATACTCATTCGATTATCAGCAGAACGACGGCACCTGGGCGAGGCAGCATCGCGAGGCCTATGATCGCGGCAATGGCGCAACCATACTGCTGTATAATTCAGCCAAAAAAACCGTGATACTCACTCGCCAATTTCGTATGCCCACCTATGTCAATGGCAATCCCGATGGCATGCTTATCGAGGCCTGTGCCGGCCTGCTGGACGAGCACAATCCCGAAGACTGCATCAGAAAAGAATCAGAGGAAGAGACGGGTTACAAGCTGAAAAGTGTACAAAAAGTATTTGAAGCCTATATGTCTCCCGGTTCAGTGACTGAGGTTATTCATTTTTTTATCGCTGAATACTCACAGGATATGAAGGTGAGCGATGGTGGCGGTGTTGCCGATGAACACGAAAATATCGAAGTGCTGGAGCTCGGTTTCAATGAAGCCTATGCCATGATTGGTGAGGGCAAGATTAAAGATGGCAAAACCATCATGTTACTGCAATATGCCAAGCTAAATAATCTTGTTTGATTTTTAGGCTATGATTAGAATCCTATAATTTTTTTTGCCAGGGTGCATCCAGGGTGTCGTCTTTTACATCTAAGCTAGTTGCAAGGTTAGGCGACATTGCATTTGCTTTTTGCGATTTTAAACATAAAGTTGATGGGTAAGCTTTGCGTTGTATTTTATTGCTGGTTATTTTTTATACTTTTATCGCGCTGTGCCCAGTCCTGTACAGATCTCTAAACTGACTTAGGAACACATAATAATGATTCAGTCCCCTAGAATTTTAAAAGCTATTAGACTTCCGCTCCTCGCCCTGTTGATGGCCGGCGTGGGGGTTTCATGCAGTCACCTTGAAAGCGAAAAACCCAGCGCGGCAAAGCCTTTTGTCTGGGATAACGCCAGCGTTTATTTTTTGATTACCGATCGTTTTAACAATGGCAATCCCGCCAACGACCTGGCCTATGGCCGCAAAGCTGATGGGGCGCCCCTGCGCGGCTTTGCCGGTGGCGACCTGGCGGGTGTGACGGCCAAAATCAAATCAGGATATTTTGAAAAGTTGGGTGTAAATGTTATCTGGACTACGCCCATTGTTGAGCAGATTCACGCCGGCACCGATGAAGGTACGGGAAAGTCCTATGGTTTCCACGGCTACTGGGCCAGTGACTGGACCCGTGTCGACGCCAACCTCGGCACTATGGATGAGATGCGCGAGTTTGTTGAGACCGCCCACGCCCACGGTATACGAGTGCTGATGGATGTGGTGATCAACCACACCGGCCCAGTGACCGAGATTGATCCCGTGTGGCCCGCCAGTTGGGTTAGAACGTCTCCGACCTGCACCTATAAAGATCCCAAAACTACTATCGATTGCACCCTGGTGAAAAATCTTCCCGATATTCGCACTGACAGCAATGAAAATGTTGAACTGCCTCCAGCACTGGTGAAAAAGTGGAAAGCAGAAGGCCGTTACGACCAGGAAGTGAAAGAGCTGGATGAGTTTTTTGCCAAAACCGGTTATCCCCGTGCGCCGCGTTTTTACATTATGAAATGGCATGCTGACTGGATTAAAAAATTCGGTATTGACGGTTTCCGCGTGGATACTGCCAAGCACACAGAGCCAGGTGTGTGGAAAGAGTTGAGTGTGGTTGCTTCAGCGGCATTTGAAGAGTGGAAGGCAAAGAATCCCAGCAAAAAGCTGAGCGATGATCCTTTCTTTATGACTGGCGAAGTGTACGGTTACGGCATTGGTCACGAGAAAAAATACGATATGGGTGCAAATACCTATGTCAATTGGTTTGACTATGGTTTCCACAGTCTGATCAATTTTTCGTTTGTCTATGACGCCAAGAAAAGCTATGAAGAAACCTTCAGTGCCTACTCAGGACGTCTGAACGGCGGCTTGCAAGGTTATTCGGTATTGAACTATATCGCCTCTCACGATGATGGCAACTCTCACGATCGCGAGCGTTTGCAGCCGCTGGAAAATGCCAATAAATTATTGCTGGCTCCGGGTGCAGCGCAAATTTATTACGGCGATGAAACCTCGCGCGATCTATTGATAAAAGAAGCTACAGGCGATGCCCAACTGCGCTCTTTTATGAACTGGGATGAGCTTGCGAAAAATATCGACAAGCATGGCTTCAAGGTGGCAGATGTTCATGAGCACTGGAGCAAGCTGGCCCGCTTCCGTCAGGCGCACCCCGCTATTGGCGCCGGTGTGCATCAAATGTTGCAGGAAAAACCCTACACCTTTAAGCGGACTTACGACAAGAGCGGTGTGACTGATAAGGTGGTGGTCGCTTTGGATTTGCCAACCACTGCTGCAACGGCTATTGACGTTCAGGGTGTATTTGCCAACGGCCAGAAAGTGCGTGATGCCTACTCGGGCAACACCGCCGTGGTTGCCAATGGCAAGGTGCAGTTTGCCAGTAAGAATGCGGTTGTATTGATCGAACAATTCTAAGCCGGCATCTGCCGGTGTTTTGATCGGGATAGACGGTCCGTGCAGGTAGGGTAAATAAACCCTGTTTGCCCGGACCGTTTTTTTATGTCTTGTGTATGTATTAGCTATAGCGGTTGTTGGTTGGCTGCGTATTGCAACACCAGCATTATCCAGATCAGCAGTACGCAAATATTCCCCAGCATAAAAGCTTTCATCCGGTGCAGGACATTGTTGTAGCTGAGGTGTATCCAGCTGTGAACAATGCGCGAGCCGACAAATACCCAGCTCAGCACCAGGGTGGCGGCGCTCTCCAGGTGCAGGGCCAGGGTCAGGGCGCAGCCCACATAAAATAGCGTGGGAACTTCAAACAGATTACTGTAGTTGCGCGCAGCCTGAAGCAGCTTGTCAGGCACATCCTTGCCATTATTCAAACGAAAATAGCTGATTTTGACTTCACCTTTTTTGACTGCATTGACCCGCACTAAAAATAAATAGACGGCTACGGCAAAAGTCAGCAAAACCATAGTGAGCATGGCGTAGATCATGGGTTTCTCCTTAAGGTATTTACTTGGGTGGGCGGCTTTTATAGTGTTGTGGTTAAAATTTGCCCAGTGGTGGCGGTTGGTCTGTGACATTGGCTGGCTTTCTGTATAATGCCTGCATTTTGTCGTAGCGGATACATCGAGAGATTGTGTTTTCCATTTCACCGTTGTCAAACAGAAAAGGCTAATTCCATGATTATCAAACCCAAAGTTCGCGGTTTCATCTGTATCAATGCCCACCCGCAAGGTTGTGCGGCCAATGTGCAAGAGCAGATCGCCTATACCAAAGCTCAGGGCCCTGTTGCCGGCGGCCCTAAAAAAGTATTGGTGCTCGGCTGCTCCACTGGCTATGGTTTGGCTTCGCGGATTACCGCTGCGTTTGGCAGTGGTGCACAAACGCTGGGTGTGTGCTTTGAAAAACCGCCCGCAGAATCCAAGTGCGCCTCAGCAGGTTACTATAATACCTCCGCATTCCACGATGCCGCGCAAACTGCCGGCCTTTACGCTCACACCATCAATGGCGACGCTTTTTCGGAAGACTGCAAGCAGCAGGTGATCGAGCTGTTGAAGGGCGGCATAGGCAAGGTGGATCTGGTGGTCTACAGTCTGGCCGCGCCGCGCCGCACTGACCCGAAAACCGGCGAAGTATTTTCTTCGGTGCTAAAGCCTATAGGCAAAAGCTACACGGCGAAAAATCTCAATACAGATACCTTGAAGATTGCCGATGTGACGGTTGAGCCTGCCAGCGAAGAGGAAATTGCCCACACGGTAAAAGTCATGGGCGGTGAAGATTGGGAACTGTGGATTGATGCCTTGAAAAATGCTGACCTGTTGGCAGAAGGCTGTAAAACGGTTGCCTATACTTATCTCGGCGATAAGTTGACCTGGCCTATCTACGGTCATGCCACTATCGGCAAGGCCAAAGAAGACCTGGATCGCGCAGCCAGTGCCATAAGCGCGAAATTGGCGGGTTTGCAGGGCAATGCCCGCGTTGCGGTGCTAAAAGCCTTGGTTACCCAGGCCAGCTCTGCGATCCCGGTAATGCCATTGTATTTGTCGATTCTGATTAAGGTCATGAAAGAAAACGGCACCAACGAAGGTTGCATCGAGCAGATCCAGCGCCTGTTCAGCGAGTGTTTGTACAACGCGACTCCGCGCCTGGATAATGCGGGCCGCTATCGTGTTGACAATAAAGAGCTGGACCCTGAGGTGCAGGCGAAAGTGGAAGCTATCTGGCCGCAGGTTACCGAAGAGAATTTGTTTGAGATCACCGATCACAAGGGATATCGCGATGATTTCCTGAAGTTGTTTGGTTTTGGTGTTGCATCTATCGATTACGATGCAGATATCAGCCCTCTGGCTGCTCACAATTTTTAAGTTAGACAAACTCCCCCGTGCGCAGGCACGGAGGAGTTTGCCAAGACTCTGTTGATCAATAAGGATTTGTATGAGAAAGCGTATTGCCATTGATATGGATGAAACGATTGTCGACACCATGACGCGCCATTTGCAGTGGTATAACAAGGAGTTCAATACAACTCTCAACAAGGCCGACCTTGCCGGCAGGAAAATTTATCACAGTGTGCCTCTGGATCATGTTGCCCGGGTGCGCTCCTACCCTGACCATCCTGAATTTTTTGTCGATATTCCCATCTACCCCGATGCATTTGCCGTGATCCAGGAGTTGAGCCAGGATTACGATATTTTCATTGCCACAGCGGCTATGGAGCACCCTGCATCCTTCGCTGCAAAATTTGCCTGGCTGACAAAGTATCTGCCATTTATTTCCCCGCTGAATTTTATTTTTTGCGGCAATAAAAGTGTTGTTCGCGCCGATTACCTTATCGATGACAGCTCGCGTCATTTTGATGGATTTGCAGGGCAGGGGATATTGTTTACCGCACCGCACAACCTCAATGAGGCGGCAGAAATCAGGGTAAATGACTGGCAGGAGGTCCGCCAGTTTTTCTTAGGGAAGAACCCCGTTTAAGCTCGGCTCCCCGGTTCCGAAGACCTATTCTCTCAAGTTTCTCCATGTTAATAGTGCCAGGCTGTCGCATCAGTCTGGTTCGGCTATTTTTGCTGAAGAACTGTATTTGGATGCCTGGTCCCGGCCCTGGCTGCAGTATCCGGTCAGGCTTGCAGCCCTCTTGCGCAAAAGAGACCAGCGCGCGAGAGTTTGGCGGCATACTATGAAAAAAGTCGGCAATATTTGTCAGTAAAAGGTATGCTAGTCAGCGAATTATATGGGGTGTGATCTTTGTTTGCGCGACAATACAAAGGTCTCTGACGTTGCTATTTTAGGGGGCTAAGATGTTGTATACACTCAAAGAGCTGTTCGCCAAGCTGGGTTTGCCTAATTCCCCCAGTGAAATAGACGCGTTTATCGAGCGCCATCGGCCATTGCCACAGGCTGAACCCCTGGCCAGCGCCAGCTTCTGGACCGCTGAACAGGCGGCCTTCCTGCGTGAAGCCCGTCAGCCTTACTCTGATTGGGAAGAGGTAGTAGACGAGCTGAATTGCTTGTTGCGCGATTGAGTTTCTGCTGGCAGTGGTTGCGAAATAGTGCATATCTGGATGGATATGCACTATTTTTTTGTGCATTTTTTGCCGGAGAGACGCTGGTGGTCAAATTCGGCTTTTGCCAAACAGGCCCGCCTTATCCGGAAATTGCCCCCTTGCCGCCCCGGCGGGCACATAGCATGCGGGGGGCAAATAAGCTAGAATGCCCGCCATTCGCGGCAGCTCCCTTTGCGGGACGCTAGCCAATCCACTCACTTCCATAAAGTATCTGCAGCCTGTGACCGACCTAAGCCATATCCGTAATTTTTCTATTATTGCCCATATTGACCACGGTAAATCCACCATTGCCGACCGCTTTATCCAAATGTGCGGTGGCCTGAGTGAGCGTGAAATGGAGGCCCAGGTACTGGATTCCATGGATCTGGAGCGCGAGCGCGGTATCACCATCAAGGCTCACAGTGTCACCCTGCACTACAAGGCCAGGGATGGTAAGACCTACCAGCTGAATTTCATTGATACTCCAGGGCACGTCGACTTCACCTATGAAGTATCCCGCTCGCTGGCGGCTTGTGAGGGCGCATTGCTGGTGGTGGATGCTGCCCAGGGCGTAGAAGCCCAGTCGGTGGCCAACTGCTATACCGCCATCGAGCAAGGGCTGGAAGTTATCCCTGTGCTCAATAAGATGGATTTGCCCCAGGTGGAGCCAGAGCGCGTCTCCCAAGAGATTGAAGATATCATCGGCATAGATGCCTCTGAAGCTGTGCGCTGCTCGGCCAAGTCGGGTATGGGCATGCAGGATGTATTGGAAGAGCTTGTTCGCCTGGTGCCTGCCCCTGTGGGCGATGTGGATGCCCCACTGCAGGCTCTGATCATTGACTCCTGGTTCGATAACTACCTGGGAGTTGTTTCTCTGGTGCGGGTAAAACACGGTACTTTGCGCTTAAAAGACAAGATTATCCTGAAAACCATCGGCAAAGCACAAATTGTCGATGGCGTGGGTGTATTCAGTCCAAAGCTGACGCAATTGAAAGAACTCAAGGCCGGTGAAGTAGGTTTCGTGGTTGCCGGCATCAAGGACATTCACGGCGCTCCCGTGGGCGATACCATCACCCATGCGGCCACCCCCGAGGTGGAAGCGCTGGAAGGCTTCCAGAAAATCAAGCCGCAAGTCTATGCCGGCATGTTCCCGGTCAGCTCTGACGATTTCGAAGATTTCCGCGAGGCCCTGGCCAAGCTCACCCTGAACGATGCCTCTCTGTTTTATGAGCCGGAAAGTTCCGACGCCCTGGGCTTTGGTTTCCGCTGCGGCTTCCTCGGCATGCTGCATATGGAAATTATCCAGGAGCGCCTGGAGCGCGAATACAACCTGGATTTGATTACTACAGCACCGACGGTGGTCTATGAAGTGGTCAATAATAAAAATGAAACTATTTACGTGGATAACCCCTCCAAGCTGCCGGAGCCGGGCCTGATCAAAGAGATGCGCGAACCGACTGTGGAGGCCAATATACTGGTGCCGCAAGAGCACTTGGGCAATGTGATCACCCTGTGCATTGAAAAGCGTGGTGTGCAAAAAGATTTGCAGTTTACTGGCTCGCAGGTCTCTGTTAGCTATGAAATGCCGATGAACGAAGTGGTCACCGACTTTTTTGATCGCCTGAAATCGGTCAGCCGCGGTTTTGCCTCACTCGATTACAGCTTTGTGCGCTTCCAGCCGGCCAGCCTGGTGCGCCTGGATGTGTTGATTAACGGCGAAAAGGTGGATGCCCTGGCGATTATTGTGCATCGCGATAAAGCCCACAAAATCGGCCACTCACTGACCGACAAAATGAAAGAGCTGATCCCGCGGCAAATGTACGATGTGGCCATTCAAGCTGCTATAGGTGGGCAGATTGTCGCCCGCTCAACGGTAAAAGCCTTGCGCAAGGATGTAACCGCTAAATGTTATGGCGGCGATGCCACGCGCAAGAAAAAGCTGTTGGAAAAACAAAAAGCAGGTAAAAAACGCATGAAGCAGGTGGGCAGTGTTGAAATCCCGCAGGCGGCGTTTTTTGCAGTCCTGAAAATAGATAATTGATTCAGCAAAGGAACCTATGAATATTAATCTCCCCCTGATTTTGACCCTGGCGGTATTCGTTACCGGCCTTATCTGGCTGCTCGATGCCCTGGTGTTGGCGCGCCCACGCAAGGCAAAATTGGCGGCAGTCGAGCAGCAATTTGCCAGGGTTGATGTCGCCCAGCCGCAAAACCAGTTGGCCTACCAGACGGCGAAAACGGCCGCTGGCCGCGAGCCGACGCTGGTGGAGTTTGCCAAATCCTTTTTCCCTGTGCTGTTTGTGGTATTTTTCCTGCGCTCTTTCCTGCTGGAACCCTTCCAGATTCCATCGGGCTCCATGATCCCGACCCTGCAGGTTGGCGATTTTATCCTGGTAAACAAATTTGCCTATGGGGTGCGCGCTCCCGTATTGAACAAGACCATGATTCCGGTGAGCAAGCCCAAGCGCGGTGATGTGATGGTGTTTTTCCCACCGCACAACCCGAAAACCTACTTTATCAAACGCGTGATCGGCTTGCCGGGAGATGAGATTTCCTATGTGAATCACGTCTTGACGATCAATGGTGAGGTGGTGCCGGAGAAATTGCAGGCTATGCTTCCTGTAGGGGCTCCGCAATTGCGCGCAGTGACTGAAACGATTGATGGCAAAGAGTTCACCGCCTATAAACATTTGGTCCCAGGCTTCCTGAGCGTGCGCGGCGCCTGGAAAGTGCCCGAGGGGCATTATTTTATGATGGGTGACAACCGCGATAACAGCATGGATAGTCGCGACTGGGGCTTTGTCTCCGACGATGCCATAGTCGGCAAAGCATTTGCGGTCTGGATGCATTGGCAGGATTTCTTCAGCATCCCCAGTTTTGATCGCACCGGGTCTATTCAATAATTTTTCTCTTGGGGGGAGCTTATGAAGAACTTACGCAAGCAGCGCGGCATGGGTCTGTGGGACACTCTGCTGATTATTCTTGTCTGTGTATTTATCGGTAAGTTTGCTTTTGCGGTAATCCCCATGTATACCGAAAACCGCTATATCATTGCTGGACTGAAAGAGCTTGCCGCGACCAGCGGACAATCGCTGCAGAAAATGACAGATGGCGAGATCAGAAGCAATATGCAAAATTTCTATATGATCAATAACGTCACCAGCGAGGCGTCGAAGAAAATTGTTGTAGAGCGAAAATCGGGTGGCCTGGTGGTTAAAGTGGATTACGAAACCCGCGCTGATTTTTTCTACAATATAGATCTGGTGCTGAGTTTTGCCAATCATCTGGACGCTGAGCTGCCGGATCTTTGCTGCAAACCCAGAGTGGAACCGCCCAGTGCAAAATATTAAACTCCAGCGATTGCAGCAGCGCCTGGGTTATGAATTCAAGCAGCAAAAGCTATTGCAATTGGCCTTGACTCACCGCAGCCACGGTGCCCAGAACAATGAGCGCCTTGAGTTTCTCGGCGATTCCATTCTCAATCTTATTATCGGTGAAGCACTTTTCAACCGCTTTCCCCTCGCCAGGGAAGGGCAGCTGAGCCGCATTCGCGCACAACTGGTCAAGGGCGAGACCCTGGCGGAAATCGCCCGCGAATTTGGCGTGGGCGAATGCCTGATTCTCGGCGAGGGTGAAATGAAATCCGGCGGCCACAGCCGCGATTCGATTCTGGCGGATTCGGTTGAGGCCATGATAGGCGCACTCTTCAGTGAAGTTCAGTTTGAAGCCTGCCGCAGCCATGTTTTAAGATGGTATGAGCAGCGCCTGAATGCGCTGTCCCTGGAGGCAACCGATAAAGATCCCAAGTCGCGCCTGCAGGAGTACCTGCAATCCCAGCGCAAACCCCTGCCGGAGTATGAGGTGGTGGAAACCCTGGGTGAGGCTCACTCCCATATATTTACCATTGAGTGTCGGGTGGCGGTATTAAAGCAGGCTGTTCGCGCCCAGGCCAGCAATCGCCGCGAAGCGGAAAAGCTGGCGGCCAGTGAAGTCTTGCGTTTGCTCAATCTATAGCGGGCTGGCCGCGCTTGCCAGTCTCAGCCTTATCTCTTATTTTTAGGTTTTATCTATGTCCGACAATACCGATTCACCATCGACCCAGTGTGGCTATGTCGCTATTGTTGGTCGTCCCAACGTGGGTAAATCCACTTTGCTCAATCATATGCTGGGGCAAAAGATCAGTATCACCTCGCGCAAGCCACAGACCACGCGTAACAATGTGGTGGGCATCAAAACCGAGGGCGATGTGCAGATTATTTTTGTCGATACCCCTGGGTTGCATCTGGGACAGCAGAAAGCCATCAATCGCTACATGAACCGCGCTGCCAGCACCGCCATGAAAGATGTCGATGTAGTGGTGTTTATGGTGGATCGCTTTATCTGGACAGAGGAGGATGAAGCTGTTGCCAAACAGCTGGACCATGTCCGCTGCCCGATTATTCTCGCAGTCAATAAGGTCGATCAGATTGACGATAAGGAAGCGCTCTTGCCGCACCTGCAGAAGTTGGCTGAAAAATTGAACGTGGCAGAAATTATTCCGCTCTCAGCGCTGCGCGATATCAATCTGGATCGCCTGGAGTCACTGCTGGTTGAGCGTTTGCCCGCCGCTGTCCACCTCTACCCGGAAGACCAGATCACTGATCGCAGTTCGCGCTTTATGGCTGCGGAAATTGTCCGCGAAAAAATTACCCGGCAATTGGGTGATGAATTGCCCTATCAGATGGCGGTGGAGATCGAGGAGTTCAAGCAGGAGGGCAATCTGTTGAATATTTCCGCGCTGATCCTGGTGGAGCGCGATGGCCAGAAAAAAATCCTGATCGGCGATAAAGGTGAGCGCATGAAGCTTATCGGCCAGCAGGCGCGTATGGATATGGAAAAATTATTTGATATGAAAATAATGCTCAAGCTGTGGGTCAAGGTGAAGTCGGGCTGGTCCGACGACGAGCGCGCGCTGCGCAGCTTAGGCTATAACGATTTTTAACCTGCAATAACTCGCCGGCCAGGCGTCAATAACGCTATGCAAATCGAACATCAGCCCGCGTATATTTTGCATACCCGCCCCTACCGCGACACCAGTATGCTGGTGGATTTTTTTACTCCGCAATTTGGTCGGCTGACCACTGTGGTGCGCGGGGTTCGCTCGCGCAAGGCGCAAAAGCGCAATTTGCTCAATCCTTTTACGCGCTTATTGATTTCCTTCCAGGGCAAAACCGATTTGAAACTGCTGACCGCGTTTGAATCCGATACAGCGCATTTCCCGCTCGTGGCCAGGCATCTCTACAGCGGCTTTTATTTGAATGAGTTATTGCTGCGGCTGCTGCCCGAGCTGGACCCTCACGATGATATTTTCTATCTCTACCAAGAGAGTCTGCAGGCTCTGCACCAACAGCAGGATCTGGAGCCCGTGCTGCGTCATTTTGAATTGTGCCTGCTGGTCAGTCTTGGCTATGCGATAGATTTCAGCCTTGAGGCACTGGAGGGAAGGCCTATAGTTGCCGGACAATTCTATTCATTGGATTGCGAGAGCGGTTTTCGTATCGCCGAGCCCCTCTTGCCCCTGAACCAGCAATTTAGCGGTCAGCATATTCTCGCCATGGCCCAGCGCGATTATGGCGATCAGGAGGTGCGCCAGACGGCAAAGCGCATTACCCGCTGCCTGCTCAAGCCCCTGCTCGGCAGCAAGCCGCTGGCCAGCCGCGAATTATTTTCCTGATCGCCCGCTAGCGACCGACTGCTGCTGACGGCTCATCAATGCCGAATACCCGGTTCAGATCGCGGTCTTTCCCCCAGCGCACAATATCATCAATATTATTGTTTAAAGTGGCAATGGTTTTCAGGGCCTCAGTGTATTCCTTCGCGTGCAATAATTTATCGAGCAGCCCACTGATACTTTTCAAGCGCGGGACACCGCAGTAACAGCAACTGCCATAGAGTCTGTGTATCAACTCAGACAAGGTGTCCATATCCTTGTCCGCTATCGCCTGATTGATATCGGCCTTTTCGTCGGGCAGGTTTACCAGCATCATCTGCAGCATATCGCGGGCCAGGGCCGGTTTGTTATTGGCCAACTTCAGGCAGAGAGCAATATTCACCGAACTGTTTTCTTCTTTTTCGCTGCTGGTTGGCGCGGGCAGTTCGGGCAAATCCTGGATTTCGTCCTGGATAACCAATTCCCTTTTCCCACTGAGGCAGGCCCAGCGATTAATGGTGTGCGCCAATTGTGCCTCATTCACGGGTTTGCTGATGCAGTCGTCCATGCCGGCAATCAGCAATTGCGATTTCTGGTTGGTCAGCGAGTGGGCGGTGAGGGCAATAATCGGTGTCCTGCGCGCTTCACCCTCGATATCGCGGATATGTTGTGTGGCTTCAAGGCCGTCCATGCCGGGCATTTGGATATCCATAAAAATCACATCGAACACATTATTTTTGCAGGATTCTATCGCCTGCAGGCCATTATTGGCCTGCACCACATGGGTGTTGAGGCCGCGCAGCAACTCCGAGGCCAGCTGCAAATTGGCCGGGTTGTCATCGACCAGCAGCACTGACACGCTGGGAGCCTGGTTGCGCGCTTCTATCGCCTGTTCGCTGCGATTTTCGCTGGCAGAGATATTGAGTTTCTTGCAGAGCGCCTTCAGCAGGCCATCGTAAGCAATAGGTTTGTTGAGAAAGGTAGTGTGGCTGTTATGACTGCCGCTGCGGAAGAAGCGCTGCTGCGCAGACGTGCAGCAGACGATGGTTTTGCAATTGAATTCATCGCTGAGCTGCTCATTGATACTGTGCAGTAGCATCGGCTGGATTTTACGCTCGCCGGGCGCCACATCAATGATCAGCAGAGAGTAGGGATGGCTGGTATGCGCCTGGCGAATGACCGGAAATACATCGTGCAGTTCATTGAGGATCTCCTGCTCCATTTTCCATTCGTGCAACAGGGTTTGCAGTTGTTCCAGGGTATCGCCATTGTTGCTCCAGATAAGCACGCGATGGTTTTTCAGGTTGATCGCCGGGACCGGGCTGGCCTGTTTTTTATCTATGCCCAGGCGCAGGGTAAACCAGAAGGTCGATCCCTGATCGGGCTGGCTGTCCACACCGATTTCGCCGTTCATGCGCGCCACCAGGCCTTTGCAGATGGCGAGGCCCAGGCCGGTGCCGCCCTGCTCGCGGGTGTTGGATGAGTCGGTTTGGAAAAAGGGTTTAAACAGTTGCTCCAGCTCTGTTTGGTTCAGGCCCTTGCCCTGGTCGCTGACGCTGATTTTCAGCATCAGGTTGGTCTCCTTCGCGGCAATGGTTTTGACTCGCACCAGGATATTTCCCTGATCGCTGAATTTAATGGCATTGCTAACCAGGTTGGAAAGTACCTGCTTAAAGCGCAGTGAATCGCCGAGCAGGTTGCCGGGAACATCGCTATCGACCTGGGCAATCAACTGCAGGTTCTTTTCGTGGGCATCGGGGGCCAGTATATGCAGGGTTTCATCGATGGTTTGCCGCAGCGGCAGGGGCGCGTAGTCGAGGGTGAGCTTGCCCGCTTCCAGTTTGGAGAAATCGAGAATGCCGTTGATAACCGTCAGCAGGTTTTCGGCAGAGCTGCGAATGGTGTTGAGGTAGTCGGCCTGCTGCTCGTCCATATCGGTTTTCAGGGCGAGGGCGACAAACCCCAAAATACCATTCAGCGGTGTGCGAATCTCGTGACTGGTATTGGCCAGGAATTCAGATTTAACCCGGCTGCCTTCAATCGCCTCTTTGCGGGCTAGATCCAGCTCAATATTTTTTATTTCAATGGTTTCGAGTGTTTCAATCAGATCCTGGGTCGATTGCTCAATATGGTTCTGCAAATCCTGCTGCGCGTTTTCCAGCGAGGTGGCCATCTCATTAATGGCCGAGGCTATATCGATAAACTCGCCGCTGTCCTGAGGCTTGACGCGCGTCTGCAATTCGCCCTTGGCAATTTTATTGATGACCTGTTTGATGTGTCGCAGCGGCTCGGTGATCGCCTTCAGCAGGCGAGTGGCTATGGAGGCGCCGATCATAATACAGAGCAGGGAGACAGCAATGCTGATCAGAATGGTCTGGTAGTGGATCACCATATAAGGCGACGAAAGCATTTCTATTTCAACCCAGCCGATATTGTTCTCGCCCTGGCTGTCGCTGATGGGGTGTGAGAACAAAATACTGCGCGATGCGTTGCGGCGCATGGGCTTGGTGCCATCGGGCGCAGGCGCTGCTTCTGGCTCCAGCATGAATTCGGGGCCGCTGTGGATAAATTCGCCGCTATTGTTGAGCTGCACATGTATAGCTCGCACATAGGGGTCTTCCAGCGAATTGTCGAGAAGCGTTTGCAACAGCGCCTTATTTTGCTGGATGTGGGGGTTGTGGATCAATTGCGCGGTCTTTTTCGCTATGGCATTGCCGCGCAGGTCGACAAACCGGTTTATTTCGTAGAGATAAAAGCAGGTCAGGCTGACAGAAAGTACAACAATGAGAACAAAAACCGGTATAAAAATAAGTTGCCACACATTGCGTTTAAAGCTTTTCGGCGTGAAGGGCATTGATAAGGTGTCCTGTTCGGATGACTGGTATGATGGCGCATGACCCATGCTCACGGAAGGGCAAATTTGCTTAGCTCTGGCACCCTTTCAGCGTTAGAATAGCCGCCCTTTGGCGAAAGTGTCAAAACGTTCGCCGCGACAGTGCCCTGCAGATGAGCCTGTCTACCCGGCAGCTTTCCCGGCTATTGCGATTTTGTTTGAGGATGTTATGGATTTCCCCACTATTGAAGCTTTTGTTGGCAATACGCCGCTGGTGCGGTTGCAGCGCTTGCCCGGCGCTACCAGTAATACCCTGCTGGTGAAGCTGGAGGGCAATAACCCGGCGGGGTCGGTCAAGGATCGCCCGGCACTGTCCATGATCCAGCAGGCCGAAGAGCGCGGCTATATTAGCCCTGGCGATACCTTGATCGAGGCCACCAGTGGCAACACCGGTATTGCCCTGGCCATGGTGGCGGCCATCAAGGGTTACCGCATGATCCTGATCATGCCCGACAACAGCACCGCGGAGCGCAAAGCGGCCATGACCGCCTATGGCGCCGAGCTGATTCTGGTGACCAAAGAGCAGGGCATGGAGGGCGCGCGGGATCTGGCGCTGGCGATGCAGGCGGAAGGCAAGGGCAAGGTCCTGGATCAGTTTGGCAATGGCGATAATCCGCTGGCTCACTACAACACCACCGGCCCGGAGATCTGGCGACAAACCCAGGGTTTGATCACTCACTTTGTCAGCTCCATGGGAACGACTGGGACTATCATGGGCACCTCTCGCTATTTGAAAGAGCAGAACCCTGCCATTGAGATTATCGGCCTGCAGCCGGAAGAGGGTGCCAGCATTCCCGGTATCCGCCGCTGGCCGGAGGCCTATCTGCCAAAGATCTATGACAAGAGTCGCGTCGACCAAATAGTGAGCATGTCGCAGCAAGAGGCGGAGCATATAACCCGCGAACTGGCGCGCAGAGAGGGGATTTTTTGCGGCGTATCTTCTGGCGGGGCTGTGGCAGCTGCGCTGCGCTTAAGCCAGCAGGTGGAAAATGCTGTAATAGTGGCCATTATTTGCGATAGAGGCGATCGCTATCTGTCGTCTGGCCTGTTTAATAGCTGAGCAGTAGAGACGGGGAATAGGATGTTGCCAGCCTATGATGAGAACCATCTGAATAGGCAATGGGTGCCTCGTCATTTTACATTTTTTGGGATTGAGTAATGTCCAACCGCAATGGTAAGAACGGCAACAGGGGCGGCACCCCGCTGGGGAAAAAACCGCGCCCGAAAAAAGCTGAGGGCGAATTTGCATTTGCCAAAGATGATGCGCCGCGCCGTGATAAACCCAGGGCGCCGGAGAAAAAAATCTCGCAGTTCAATATGCGCCTGGGTGAGTTCAGTATCGACCGCATGAGCCACGATGGCCGCGGCATTTCCCAGTGGAAAGACAAAACCCTGTTTATCGATGGCGCCCTGGCCGGCGAGCGGGTCACAGCGCGCCTGCTGGAGGAGCACTCGCGCTATGCCGAAGCGCGCGCGGACGAAGTCATTGCAGCATCGCCCTATCGCCAGCCACCTCCCTGCGCTCATTATGCGCTCTGCGGTGGCTGCCAGTTGCAGCATCTTGATCCCGAACAGCAGTTGCTTATGAAGCAGGATGCGGTATTGGAGCAGCTTGAGCGCTGGGGCGGAGTGATTCCCAGGCAAGTTGTGACCCCCATCCACTCGGCTTCCGAGGGCTATCGCACCAGGGCACGCCTGGGTGTCTGGTATGAAGATGATGGTGAAGTGACTCTCGGCTTTCGCCAGCGCCAGAGCAACAAACTGGTACAGATAGATCAATGCCTGGTATTGGCTGCCGACCTCAATCGTCTGCTGGCGCCGCTGAAAACCTGGCTGACGGGGCTGCGCTCAGCCAGGGCCGTGACCCATATTGAACTGATTGCCGCTCATCCCGGTGCAACTCTGGTGCTGCGCCACACCAAGCCGCTGGATGCGGCAGATCTCGCCGCCCTCGAATCCCTGGCACAAAGCCTGGATTTTACTGTCTGGTTGCAGGGCGCAGAGGGCGCGTCATTAAAAGATTTCACCGGCAAGCTGGTAGACCCCCGCTTGGTCTATCAATTGCAAGGCCCTGGGCTTGAACTGGGGTTCCATCCCCAGGATTTCACCCAGGTGAATCCGCAGGTAAACAATAAAATGGTCGCCCAGGCCATTGAGTGGCTGGCGTTGCAAGGCGATGAGCGAGTCCTGGATCTGTTTTGTGGCATAGGCAATTTTACCCTGCCGCTGGCGCAGCGCTGCGCTGAGGTGTTCGGGATTGAAGCTGTGGATTCGATGGTGGAGCGCGGGCGGGAAAATGCCGCGCGGGCCAATATTGCCAATGTCTCGTTTCTTGCTGCAGATCTGGGCAAGACCAGTGAAAACCGGCTATACCAGACGTGCGGCGAGATAGATGCGGTGCTGCTGGACCCGCCTCGCGATGGCGCCAAAGAAATCATTTCCAAGCTGCCGCAACTTTCACCCAGGCGCATAGTCTATGTCAGTTGCAACCCGGCAACCCTGGCGCGAGACGCCAAGGTGTTGGCAGAGGCGGGTTATCAGCTAGACTCCCTCGGGGTGATGGATATGTTTCCTCATACTGCCCATATAGAATCCATGGCGCTATTTATCAAAAGCAAAGTAAGTAAAAGTAGGGCTGGCCAGGCTAAAAAATAGGTTATTTGCAGCAATAAGAAAGAGTTGCACCAAAATAGAATATTGCTAATCCAACACAGGTTTCGTGAAACGGGAATGTTCGCGATATAAAGAAAGGCCGCGACCTTTCAGCAGAATAAGAAGGCGGATATATGGTCAAAGTTCGTCAGGATCACCCCATTGCAGACGATGGTCAGGTCGATGTAGAAGCCTGGATCGATCGCCTCAATAGCCTGCACTCGCAGTCTGAAAGCACCCGCAAAGAGTTGCGGCGCGCTGCTGAATTAAGTCTTTCTTTGGTGAATATTCACTCCGAAGATGACCATAGTTGGGGCGATGACTCCTCCTGCTTCCGCATCGGCCTGGAAATGGCCGAGATACTGGCGGATCTGCAGCTCGACCAGGATGCCCTGGTGGCAGCCATCCTCTATCGCGCTGTGCGCGAAAACAAAATCAGCCTGGCCGAGATCCAGACTGGGTTCGGCGATACTGTCAGCAAGCTGGTAAAAGGTGTGTTGCGGATGGCCGCTATCAGTTACCAGCGCAATGAGACTGAAGAGCGCATCCTCGGCAACGAAGCTGAGGTGCAGGCAGAAAAAATCCGCAAGATGCTGGTAGCCATGGTTGATGATGTGCGCGTTGCACTGATCAAGCTGGCCGAGCGCACCTGCGCCATTCGCGCGGTGAAAAATGCCAGCAACCAGCGCCGCTACCAGGTGGCGCGAGAGGTTTCCGATATCTATGCTCCGCTGGCCCATCGCCTGGGCATAGGCCATATCAAATGGGAGCTGGAGGATCTGTCCTTCCGCTATCTTGAGCCTGAAGAATACAAACAGATAGCGACCCTGCTGGACGAGCGCCGCCTCGCCCGCCAGGAGTATATCGACCATATGCTGAGCCTGCTGCGCGAGGAGCTGGGTGCGGCCAATATCAATGGCGAGGTCTCGGGCAGGGCCAAGCATATCTACAGTATCTGGCGCAAAATGAAGCGCAAGGATATTCCTTTCTCGCAGGTTTACGATATTCGCGCCGTGCGCGTACTGGTTCCCAGCGTGCGCGACTGCTACGCGGTGCTGGGTATAGTGCACAGCCTCTGGCGAAATATTCCCCACGAGTTTGATGACTACATAGCTTCCCCCAAGGAAAACGGTTATCGCTCGCTGCACACGGCGGTATTGGGCCCGGAAAACAAAGTACTGGAAATCCAGATACGCACCTTCGAAATGCACGAGGAATCGGAGCTGGGCGTGTGTGCGCACTGGCGCTACAAGGGCACGGACACCGATGCCGCGCAGGACAGCTATGAACAGAAGATTGCCTGGTTGCGCCAAGTACTTGAATGGCATGAAGAGCTGGGTGGCGACAGCCAACAGTTGCAGGACGACCTGCGCGCGGTGGACCAGGATCGCATCTATGTATTTACCCCGGACGGCCATGTGGTGGACCTGCCGCGCACGGCCACGCCGCTGGATTTTGCCTATCGCATACACACAGATGTCGGCCATCACTGCCGCGGGGCCAAGATCAATAACCGCATAGTGCCGCTGAACTACCAGTTGAATAACGCCGACCAGGTGGAGATTCTCACCGGCAAGCGCGAGGCGCCGAGCCGCGATTGGCTCAATCCGGCGCTGGGCTATGTCAATACTGCGCGGGCGCGGGCCAAGATCCAGCATTGGTTCAAGCAGCAGGCGCGCGATCAGAATATTGCCGAGGGCCAGGCCCTGCTAGACCGCGAATTCAAGCGCTTGGCGCTGTTGGATCTGGACTTTGAAAGCCTCGCGAAGAAATTGCGTTTCAACAACCTGGATGATCTGTACTCAGCGGTGGGCGCGAGCGATATAGGTGTGGGCCAGGTGCTCAACGCCGCGCAGAAGCAATTGGATGAAGCTAACCCTCAGCAGCCCCTGATTCCCTTCAAGGAAAAATCGCCCAGCAAGAAAAAAGATTCGGATTTTTATATCGAAGGCGTCGGCAACCTGCTGACGCAAATTGCCAGCTGCTGCAATCCGGTTCCCGGCGATGCCATCACCGGTTACATCACCCTGGGGCGCGGCGTTTCCATCCATCGCCAGGATTGCAGCAATATCCTGCAGTTGCAGGCCGATGAGCCGCAGCGCATTATCAAGGTGGAGTGGGGCAATGCACCGCAGAGTTCCTACTCGGTGGATATCATTATTGAGGCTTATGACCGCTATGGTCTGTTGCGCGATATCACCACCCTGTTGGATAATGAGCGCATCAATATCAGCGCACTGCAAACCCTTTCAGACAAGCGCAAGAATACGGTGGAGATGCAAGTCACCGTGGAGATTCGCAGCTTTGATGAGTTGAGCAGAATTTTAACCAAGCTAAACCAACTGCCGAATATAGCCTCTGCGCGCAGAAAGCATTCGTAAAGCGGCTGGTTGTGGCAAGTTAAACGCAGTTAGTTAACTCTAAATACGCAGCGTCCCTTGAGGTCGCTGCGTATTTTTTTATTATTGAGACCCCCTCATTTATGCCTTTCACTATTCTTAGCAAGCGCACCCGCCGCACCGTTGGAATCACAGCAACAGTGATTGTCACCAGCGTTATTGTTGTGACATTTATGTCGAGCTATCAGAAGGCCAAGAATAAGGCCGTACCCAAGGTCAATCTGGTGCAGGCCGCTATTTATGCCAGCAGAGAAGCGGGAGTTCCCGTATTGTATGAAGCCGTGCTCGGTGAGCAGTGTATCCAGCAGGTTGGCGCAGTCAGTTTTTCTTCTGCGGCAAGTTCAGCACCACCAGAATCCAATAGCACAGAATCTTCTTCTGCATCCAATACTAGCCATGCCAGCAGCCAGCAGTCATCAGCGGAACCTCCCCTGGTAAATGCCTCATCGCCAAAATGCCTGGCGCAGACGCAGCCACCAGAGGGCTACGAGCAGTTGGGACGCGAAAGTTTTGTCACGCTCTCGTTGAACCTTGCGCAGAGCGGTCGCGTTGAGCGCGGTGAGGTAGAGAAAACCAGCGGCTTTGCCGAACTGGATGCGGCGGCGTTAAAGCAAGTCACTGAAACCTGGCAGTTCGAGCCTTGCAAAAAGGCGGAGATGGCGGTGGCCTGCCGGCAATATATTCGTTTTCGTTGGCGGATTGAATAACGGGATTTTGCAGGGTTTTTATTGGGGTTGTAAAAGTTCAATGTGTTGTCACCAGCGCAAATACTTCCTGATGTTTCAATGCCGGTTCAAGTCATTTTTTATTGACTGCACGCAGGGTCATTTCTCTATTTGAGGAGCAGTGAAAATCCTTAGGTGCAGGTTTAATACGTTCGTGTATCAATCGAGTTAGGAGAGCGCTGTTGTTTTGAAGGCGGTCATGCAACCAGATATTGGTTTGAATATTTAAAAAATGACAAATCCCATCATTGATGCAAAAATTTATGAGAGTATTAAGGTGTAGCTTTCGCGTAGTTTTCGGAGTCCGTTCCAAATTATTCTTCAGGCAAAATTTCAAGGTCTGCGCAATCATGAGTTAATAACTTGTACTAACCGTGCTCTGCCACCCTTTGCTAACAAAATCTGAGGTTGAGAATGAGAAAGATTGTTGTTGCTCTTCTTGCTGGATTCGTGCTGGTTGGTTATGTAAGTTTATTTATTCATGTTCTTGTTAATCAGGGAATAGAGGAGCTATTGATTTGTGCTGACAGGGGCGGTTTAAAAATACCTTTTTCAAAATCTCTTTGTCGTGAGTATTTATTTGCGGCTCGAGGCACCAAACAAGATGTCGATGTCTTGCATCAAGGGGTGGGGGCTGCTTTTGTCACTCAAGGCGAATCGCCTGTATCAGAGCGTGAACAGGTATTGAAATATTTAATTGGCAAAGGGCTTGATGTCAATCGAATCGATATGCATCAGCTTTCGCCCCTGCACGGAGCTGTATTAGCCAATTCGGCAGAGGAGGTCAAAATGCTGTTGCTGAATGGCGTTAATATAAATTTGAAAGACCATCAGTTTGAGCTTACTCCACTTGAGTTTGCGCTAAAGTTACAGAGTGAAAACAGTTTGCAAAAGGACAGGTCAGAAGTTGTTTTTCTTTTGGAAAATGCAAAGTGATTTCCCTTGATCTACAGGGCTGTATGGGTTTTGCGATTTATAATCATTGATTAATAGCAGAACTTTCTCGGGTGGTTTTGCAAATTCAGTTTTGATTTCGGGCTTGCCGTAAGTACAAATTTACTTGTGGCAAGTCCGAATCCAAGAGAACTACATTCTTTCCATCACCTCAATCCCCAGCAACTCCAACCCCTGCTTCAGCGTGCGCGCCACCAGATGGCACAGGCGCAAACGGCTATCGCGCACGTCTGCGGCAATGCCTTCTTTTAGGATAGGGCAGGCTTCATAGAAGGTCATATAGAGGCTGGCGATATCATAGAGATAAGAGCAGAGCAGGTGGGGCATGGCTTCACGGGCTACCTGGTCGAGGGTCTCGCTGAATTGCAGCAGTTTGATGGCG
>DATMSP010000069.1:0-89819 GCA_035565295.1 Cellvibrio sp.
ATAATATCTGGCTATACCTTAAAAAACCACGAACAAACATTTCCTAAATTTTATTTTTTGATGGCAAACATGGGGGTTATCCTGCATGGATTCTAACACCTACCGCACCCACCCAGAACCAGAACCAGAACACAACAAAAAAAAGCCATTTAATTCAAGCGCACCAATCATCCTCGCATTAACTGTGGCGAGCAGTTTGTTCCTCGCAACGTTAATTTTTAATCCATCATCCAATTTATTGCGCTGGGTAATTTCTATAGCCGCCCTAGGTTTAATAATTTTCTCCTTCAACAGAATTCTATGGCTGGTAAAAATCGCCAGGCAATTGCAAGAAGAGGACAGCGACCGCGACAACAACTTGAAAAAACTTAAGCAAATATCAACAGCAAACGACAATTACCAGCAGCTATTAAAAAAACTGCTTCCCCTATGGCAGCGCCAGACCGAACTGGCAAAAAATCAAATAGAAGAGAACGTGAATGAATTATCGAAACGCTTTTCCGACATTCACAATCGCTTGCAAAGTGCCGTGGATGCATCTCGCCAAACCGTTGGCGAGATGGAAGGAAACTCTGGACTGAGCAGCGTGATAGCGTTTGCCAACACCCAACTGGGACAAATGACGCAAACACTAAATCACGCCATTCGCAATCGCGATGAGCTGGTCAGTGAAATCACAGAACTTTCAAAGATCACTGATGAGCTGCGCGACATGGGCGCCGAAGTCGCAGGTATCGCCTCGCAGACCAACCTGCTAGCCCTCAATGCCGCCATTGAAGCAGCGCGCGCAGGTGAGCATGGTCGCGGCTTTGCTGTGGTTGCCGATGAGGTGCGTACCCTGTCAAGCCGCTCGGGTGAAACCGGATCGCGAATTGGCAAGCGCATTGAGCAGGCCAATGTAGCCTTGCAAAAAACCCTCGATCGCACCGCAGAATTTGCCCGCGAAGACGGCAATCGCCTGACTGAATCCGAATCTGCTGTAGTGGAAGTCTTGACACAATTCCGCAGTTCGGGCGAGCGAATCATCAATTCCGCCCAATCTTTGGAACAGGAGAGCGCAGGAGTACAGCACAACGTCGAGGAGATAATGGTCAACTTACAGTTCCAGGATCGCGTCGGCCAGATTCTCAGTCATGTCATCGCCGATATGGGCAAGCTGGCCAACCGTATTGCCGAACAACAGCAGAATATTCACAAGGGAGATATGCCATTGATTGATGCCGATGGCTGGCTTGCAGAAATCAGCAAAACCTACACCACCCTGGAACAGGTTGCGGTGCATCACGGCAATAAAGCGCAAGAAAAATCGGGGAAATCAGAAATTACTTTTTTTTAGGAGTTAGTTATGTCGAAAACTATTTTGGTGGTGGATGATTCCGCCAGCATTCGTCAAGTGGTTGGTATTGCCTTGAAGGGTGCAGGCTATGGCATTATCGAGGCAGTGGATGGCAGAGATGCACTGACAAAATTGAATGGACAAAAGATAAATCTGGTAATTTCCGACGTGAATATGCCCAATATGGATGGTATTACTTTTGTAACGGAAATGAAAAAACAGACAAACTACAAATTTACTCCGGTCATTATGTTGACAACCGAGGGGTCAGATGAAAAGAAAAAAGCCGGACAGGCCGCAGGCGCAAAAGCCTGGGTGGTAAAGCCATTCAAGCCTGAGCAGATGCTGCAGGCGGTCGCCATGCTGATCAATTAACTTCGGAAAAAATCAATGGATATCAATTGCGAAAACAACAGTGGGCAGACAGTGATTCGCATCGAAGGTGAGCTGACAATTTACAATGTAAGCGAATTGAAAATGCAATTGCTCGGTCAACTGGAAAAGCCAGGAGATATAGAGCTGGATCTTGCCAAAGTGAGTGAAATAGACAGCTCTGCTGTACAGGTTTTTATTTTAGCCAAACGCGAAGCAGCTCAGCGCAGTTGCAGCCTGCGACTTGTGAATCACAGCCCGGCAGTTGTTGATATTTTTGAGCTTTACAACCTCGGCAGTTATTTTGGCGATCCGGTACTTATGTCAATGGGTTCCTCCCAGGAACAATATACCAGAATCTAGGAGTACACCTTGAACTTCAATCTCGATCAGGTAATGCAGACCTTTATTCAGGAGGCCCGCGAGCTGCTGCAAACCATGGAAGAATCATTGCTGCATCTTGAAGGTGCGCCCGAAGACGCGGATACCATTGATGCCGTATTCAGGGCTGCCCACACCATTAAAGGCTCTGCCGGCCTATTTGGCTTGACTCCTATTGTCAGTTTTACACACATACTGGAGGATGTACTCGACCGCCTTCGCGATGGCGCCATCAGCATTGATAAAAATCTCATTGCGCTCTTGTTGCAAAGTGGCGATCACCTTACCGAGCTGTTAAATGTATACGCCATAGACAAGGGGGAATTAAGCAGCGATGCCCAGGCGCGCGAGATTCAATTGCGTGCACAATTACAGTCCTATCAGGCTAATCAGTTGCAACCCTTGGCAGATACGCCATCACTTGAGCACGACTCACCCAATATTGGGGTTCTGCAAGATACGGTCACTTCAAATCTATGGCATATCTCACTTCGATTTGGCAGTGATGTATTCCGCAATGGCATGGACCCTATTTCCTTTCTTCGCTATCTCAATACCCTGGGCACCATGATGAGGGTTACCACTCTCTTTGAAGCCATGCCGGCAGAAACAGAAATGGATCCTGAATCCTGTTATCTGGGGTTCGAAATCGATCTGGATTCGAACGCAGATAAAACAGCCATTGCCGATGTATTTCGCTTTGTCGAGGACGATTGCCTGGTTCGCATACTCCCCCCGCACAGTAAAATTACGGAATATATTGAATTGATCAATGCACTGCCTGAAGACGCAGTCCGCCTTGGTGAAATTTTGCTTAACAGCGGTGCCCTGACACCCTCGGAACTGGAGCAGAGCCTGCAACAGCAACGCTCGGCCGCAGCGGCTCAAACCAGTTTACTTGGCGACATTTTAGTGGCGCAGCATCTGGTGGAGCCTGTGGTAGTTCAGGCAGCCCTGGATAAGCAAACCCGAGTCAAGGATCAAAAGAGCAAGGAGACCAGCTATATCCGCGTGCAGGCCGATAAACTGGATCAACTTATCAATCTTATCGGCGAGCTGGTGATTGCCAGTGCGGGAGCCAGCCTTATCGCCCGCAACGCGCAAAATGCCGCACTCTACGAGGCCACATCAGGGGTAATAGACCTGGTAGAAGAGATCCGGGATGGCGCCCTGCGTTTACGCATGGTTCCCATAGGCGATACATTCAATCGCTTCCAGCGCGTAGTGCGCGATGTCAGCAACGAACTCGGCAAGGATATTGATTTGCAAATCAGCGGCGCGGATACAGAGGTGGATAAAACCGTTGTGGAAAAAATCAGCGATCCACTCATGCATTTGCTGCGCAATAGTATGGATCACGGCATTGAATCGCCAGAGCGCCGCCTGGCGTCAGGCAAACCTGCCAGAGGCACACTGAAACTCAATGCCTACCACGACTCCGGCAGCATAGTGATTGATATCATTGACGACGGTGGAGGGCTGAATCGCGAGCGGATTTTACAAAAGGCAATCGAGCGCGAGCTGATATCTGCGAATACCTCATTAGCAGATCAGGATATCTATAAATTGATCTTCGAACCTGGCTTTTCCACGGCAGAGGCGATAACCAATCTATCCGGGCGCGGAGTGGGAATGGATGTGGTAAAACGCAATATCACCGCCCTGCGCGGCACCATCGACCTTGATAGCAATCCCGGCCAGGGAACCAGAGTAAGCATTCGCCTGCCGTTAACTCTGGCCATTATTGATGGGTTCCTGGTGGGCGTTGGCCAGGCCAGCTATGTTGTCCCCTTGGACATGGTGCGCGAATGTGTCGAACTCAATGATGGCGAGCGCACCTCTGCGCGCGAGCGCAATTATCTGAATTTGCGCGGTGAAGTATTGCCACTCATATTCTTGCGCAGCCAATTTAACCTTCCTGAAAATCATGGCCGCCGCGAAAACGTTGTGGTGGTTCGCACCGCGGGCCAAACGGCAGGCCTGGTCGTTGATGAGTTGCAAGGTGAGTTTCAGACGGTGATCAAGCCGCTGGGCAAATTATTCACTTCGCTCCAGGGAATCAGCGGATCAACCATTCTCGGCAATGGCGCGGTTGCATTAATTTTGGATATACCCACTCTGGTTCAAAAAATAATACAACAGGAAAATCGCAGTTCCCCGCCATACAGCGCACCGCTTGCCCATACCGGATGATATCCGCCAATGGTTTTCAGCCAATACTCAATGAATAAAATGTTAAAGAGGACATATCATGAAATGGTTTTATGATCTGAAAATCGCCACCAAACTGCTTGCTGCATTTATGCTGGTGCTTATCTTAACGGCTTTTATGGGAATTTTTTCCATCTTCCAGCTCGCCTCTGTCAATAAGGTCGCCAACGAAATAGCCAGCAATTGGATGCCCTCCATGCGAGCTGCGCAAGGCATGCGCTTTTTCGTTGCAGAATATCGCATCAAAGAAGCCCGCCATGTGCTTGCAAAAGACCAGGAGGAAATGGCCAATATGGAACAGCAGGCAGCTGAAGCAGCTAAATCCTTTGAAGATCGCCTGACAACCTATGAAAAGCTATTGACCAGTGAAGACGATCGCCAACTTTTTTCTGATGTCACCCACAACTGGCAGCAATATAAGGAGGCTAGCAAAAAACTTCTGGAGATATCCAGAACGACCACCGGCGATGAAGCGCGAAACTTTTTTTATGGTCCCTCTAAACAAACCTTTGACCCAGTGACAGCAGCGGCCCTGAAACTGGTGGATTACAATGATAAGGGCGCAACGGCAGAGGCGGCGCGAGGGGCAGACATGTATAAAAGCTCGCGCCTTGCCATTATAGTTGTCCTGATCGGCGCCCTGTTGCTCGGCATGCTGTTGGCCATGTTTATTGCGCGGATCATATCCAAACCCCTGATCAATGCCGCAGCAGTGGCGAGCAAACTCGCCGATGGCGATCTCACTGTCAAGGTTGATGTCGACTCCAGGGATGAGACGGGTATATTGATGACCGCCATGCAAAATATGATTGGCAAATTATCGAGTATTATTACTGAGGTTCGCAGTTCAGCGGACAGCCTGGCCAGCGCCTCTGAAGAAGTGAGCGCTACAGCCCAATCCATGAGTCAGGCTACCAGCGAACAGGCGGCCAGCGTCGAAGAGACCAGCGCGTCCATTGAAGAGATGAGCGCAAGCATCAATCAGAATACCGAAAATGCCAAGGTGACCGATGGCATGGCCAGCAAGGCAGCCAAAGAGGCTACTGAAGGTGGCATGGCGGTGCAGCAAACCGTCAATGCCATGAAACAAATCGCACAGCGTATCGGTATTATTGATGATATAGCCTACCAAACCAACCTGCTCGCGCTCAATGCGGCCATTGAAGCGGCGCGCGCAGGCGAGCACGGCAAAGGCTTTGCGGTAGTGGCAGCAGAAGTGCGCAAACTCGCCGAGCGCAGCCAGGTAGCAGCCCAGGAAATTGGTGAACTATCGTCGAGCAGTGTGCAGTTGGCGGAAAAGGCTGGAAAACTGCTTGACGAAATTGTGCCGTCAATCAATAAAACCTCGGATCTGGTGCAGGAAATCAGCGCAGCCTCCGAGGAACAGGCCAGCGGCGTGGGCCAGATCAATACTGCCATGACCCAACTCAACCAGATCACCCAGCAAAATGCCTCCAGCAGCGAGGAACTGGCGGCAACCTCGGAGGAGATGAGCAGTCAGGCAGAGCAATTGCAACAGGCCATGAGCTTTTTTACTGTAGAAAATCATAGCGGCGCTAGCAGGCCGCGCAACACCAACCATAAAGCCGCGATCAACGACAAGAAAACCACCGCCTCTATCCGGCAATCGCCAAAGCCAGCCTTTGCAGGCAGCGCAGGCTTTGCCGAACATGAATTCACTCGTTTCTAAGGAGAAGGGCTATGGGAGAACTCGCTGTTTCCAATCATTCCAGCCTGGTTCCCGATGGCGAAGAGGCACAATACCTGACCTTTTCCCTGGGCGGGGAAATGTTCGCGATTGGTATTCTCGCCATTAAAGAAATCATCGAATACGGCAATCTGACCACTGTCCCTATGATGCCGGGTTTTGTTCGCGGTGTAATCAATGTTCGCGGCTCTGTCGTACCCGTGGTGGATTTATCCGCGCGCTTTGGCCGCCAGACCTCTGAGGCAACACGGCGAAGCTGCATAGTTATCATAGAGACACATGGTGATAGCGGCGATAATCAGGACCTGGGGATAATGGTCGATGCTGTCTCTGCCGTTATGGAAATTCCCTCCAGTGAAATCGAACCCTCCCCCACCTTTGGAGCAAAAATTCGCGTTGACTTTATTAGCGGAATGGCAAAAGTCAACGGAAAATTTGTCATAGTATTAAATCTGGACAAGGTGCTATCGGTGGAGGAGATGGCAATGCTTTCTGAAGCTGGATCAGGCATCATCAATTCCAATCAGTAGCGCTGCCAAGCCTGTTTCACTCCTACTCTGACAGCAAGCTTTCGTTGCAATCATCAAGCAAAGGCGCCTGTGTGAATTCTATCGAATTGAATGAAAGTGAATTTAAGCAATTTCAATCCTGGCTACAGGAGACTACCGGTATCAATCTTTCCCCGGCCAAAAAAGCCTTGGTCGCTGGACGCCTTTCAAAACGACTGAAACACCTAAAAATTGACAGCTACGGAAATTACTTTCAGTTTATAAAAGGCGATAATGCCGGTGCCGAATTGCAGATTGCAATAGATCTCCTCACCACTAATGAAACCTATTTTTTTCGCGAGCCAAAGCATTTTGATTTTTTAAAACAGAAGATCCTGACACAACTGCAGCCAGCCAAACCTTTCCGCGTATGGAGCGCGGCCAGCTCCTCCGGTGAAGAAGCGTACAGCATTGCAATGACACTCGCCGATGGATTAACCACAACTTCCTGGGAAGTTTTTGGATCTGATATCAGCACCAAGATGCTGGCCATTGCACGCAATGGCCATTATGCGATTGGGCGAGCCGACAATATTGCCAAATCTCAGCTGAGCAAATATTGCCTGAAAGGCATAGGCCGCCAGGAGGGTACATTTTTAATTGACAGGAACCTGCGCAGCAAAGTGAATTTCTCGCAAATCAACCTAAATCAAAAAATTCCTAACGTTGGCGAATTTGATCTAATTTTTCTGCGCAATGTAATGATTTATTTCGACCTGGATACCAAGCGCCAGGTTGTTGCTCGCATACTGCCACACCTTAAATCAGGAGGATATCTCTTTGTTAGCCACTCAGAAAGCCTCAACGGCATTTGCGATGCAATAAAAATAATTGCACCCTCCATTTATTGCAAACCATGATTAAGCCAAACGATATCATCGATATCAACCTGCAGCCCGGCGATTTTTATTTCGGTGGGCCCGCAACGCGTATTCGCACCCTGCTGGGTTCATGCATTGCTATCACCCTGTGGCACCCACAGCGCCTAATTGGCGGCATGTGTCATTATATGCTGCCGCGCCGCGCCAGCAGGCACGAGCCACTACAGGGAAAATATGCCGATGAAGCAATGGAGCTCTTTATACAGCAAGCGCGCAGCCATAAGACCCATTTGAAGGAGTACCAGATCAAGGTGTTTGGTGGAGGCAATATGTTTCCTGAATATACACTGCGGCATAGACACAGCGTATCGGAAAAAAATATAGCAGCCGCGCAGCAGTTGTTAGCCCAGCATCATGTAACCCCTTTGTCTCAAGATGTCGGGCTAACAGGACATAGAAATATTATCTTTGAGGTTTGGAGCGGCAACGTGTGGGTTCGCTATCAATCCCAAACGAAAACCATAACGAAGAATAAGCTATGAAAAAGATAAAGGTTCTGCTGGTTGATGACTCTGCTGTTGTGCGTCAGGTACTCATGGGAGTTCTTAACAGTCAATCCGACATCCAAGTAATGGGAGCAGCATCGGACCCTATTTTTGCGATGGAAAAGCTGGCCCGCGAATGGCCGGATGTCATAGTGCTTGATGTGGAAATGCCGCGCATGGACGGCATTACTTTCTTGAAAAAAATTATGGCGGAGCATCCCGTGCCAGTGGTTATCTGCTCATCGCTGACAGAGAAGGGAGCCGAAACCTCGCTGCAGGCACTGGCAGCTGGTGCAGTGGAAATTATTACCAAACCCAAAATAGGTTTAAAAAATTTCCTCGAGGACTCTTCCGTGCAACTGGTATCTGCTGTGCGCGCAGCAGCCCGCGCCAATATCAAGCGCCTCGGCCAGCTGCCCGCAAATCGCAGTGTCAGCCAAAAATTAACGGCCGATGAAATAATGCCCGCAGCCAATGGCAGCCAGGCTATGGCGCAGACCACTGAACGCCTGGTTGCCATAGGCACATCCACTGGTGGCACCCAGGCGCTGGAAACAGTACTCACCAGCCTTCCGCGCGTGTGCCCGGGGATAGTAATAGTGCAACATATGCCAGAAAAATTTACCGCATCATTTGCCGCGCGACTTAACAGCCTGTGCGAAATCGAGGTTCGCGAGGCGAAAAATAATGACCGCGTTATTCCCGGGCTCGCGCTGATCGCCCCAGGTGGAAAACATATGCTGCTGAAACGCAGCGGAGCCTATTATCATGTGGAGGTGATTGATGGCCCGCTGATTAATCGCCATCGCCCTTCGGTGGACGTACTATTTCGTTCAGTGGCCAGATTTGCCGGCAGGAACGCGACCGGCATCATCATGACCGGGATGGGTGATGACGGCGCCCGCGGCTTGAAGGAAATGCTTGAGGCTGGCAGCCTGACGGTGGCCCAGGATGAGGAGACCTGTGTGGTCTACGGCATGCCCAAGGAAGCGGTTAAGTTGGGCGCGGTGAAAAAAACACTTCCCCTGCAGGACATACGCCTGGCCGTGCTCGGAAAAATATAATGGCTTGGCAATTGTGAACCTGGAGCGCTATAACTTTTAAAATTTCGTCCCCGCGCACCAGCACCCAACAACACTCGATATCGCAGAGTAATTTTTCAGCGATTCACTGAAAATCCCACTCCAGACCCAAACTCAGCTCGCGACCTCGATTGGGAATACCCGCTGAAAAAGCCCGCCCCTGAGGCGGTGTAAAATAGGCCTGGTTTGCGAGGTTTTTTGCCTGCAGGTAAATTTTTTTCTCCCCTGCAAACACATACTGAAGCTTGCTGTTAAGCAACCAATAATCATTCAGCTGAATCCTGCTAGCGCCCGCCAGCATTTGGCGCTCGCCCGCATGATTCGCCGCGATATTAACATTCCAATGGTTTGACTGGTAATTGAGGATTATCGCAGCCAGATTATCGGCCTGGCGAAAAGCTGATTCCGGCAATTGATTAAACAGGCTATATTGCGCCCGCAATTGCCATTGCATAGAAAACTGCAATAGTGATTCAATCTCGATACCTTGTGAAACTTCAACACCAGCTGCATTGAGATATTGACGCCTGGCACCATTGAATCCCTGAAGAATGCTATTTTTTACTCGGCTATTGAAACCTGTAATGGTAACTGTTTGATTTTTCCAATTAGCCATCCAAACTAATTCCGTCGTCGCTATTGTCTCCGGCCTTAACTCCGGATTGCCGACAATGACAGCATTTTCCTTTAACTCCAGCTCTGCTGTGCCTGGAGCGCGAAAAGCATGACCATACAGCAGTTTGATAGTTTGCACATTCGTTAACTGATGCACCAATCCGAGACGGGGACTAAAGGCCGAGCTAATGGAAGCATAGTGATCAAAGCGCCCCCCCAAGGTCAATTCGGTATCTTCGCTGAACTTATTCTGATGCTGTACGTACACACCCGAGATATCGTAACTAACAGCATCATTCAACAATATTGCTCCCAGAGAACTTTCCTGCTCTGTCCGACCATTACGAACATACCTCTGCTCCAAACCGAACTGCAGACTCTGGGTCTGGCTGATTTTCCAGTCATTATAAATATTGAACTCTAGGCTCTGCTCATCGAAAAAAACGGAAGTTTTGCGCGAATCTATGGGAACCAACATATGACCAAGCCAGTTACAATAACGCAGTTTTGCGCTCGTATCTATGGCATCACCATTTAGGCTTTGCTGCAGTTGAATACTTGAATATTCATGTCCTCGCTCGTTATATCCCTCCGACAATCTTTCCACCACATAAAAATCATTGGCCCATTGATTTGAATGCATAATATCCAAGCGAGTGTTATTAAGCTCGACATTCACATCAACATCATATCCCTCAAGGGGATCGCGCACATAATAGCGCTGAAAGGTTGAAGGCTTTTCCAATGTATAGCCTTCACCCCGATCACGAAGAAAATTGGCATAGGCATTTACGCTGACATCGTCATAGGTTTCACCAAAAAATACAGCAGCCTGCCTGTGATTGTGACTACCGACTTGCAATTCAAGCGCATTCTTATCGCGCAAACGTGTAATATTAATAACGCCAGTAAATGCATTTGAACCGTAGATGGATGAACCCGGGCCACGAATGATTTCCACTTTTTCAAGATCGTTGAGTGCAATCAAGGGCATTCCAGGGGCTGCATTATAAGTCTGATTCAAGCGCTGCCCATCAATTAGCACTAGCACTTCGCGACTCGTTGTTCCTGTTCTGCGTCCACGTGCCGAATGGTAGTACTCGTTTCCGGCATCAGCCTGACGAAAACTTTGAAAACCAGGCACATAATTGAGCAACTCCTCCAGGCTATCAACCCCCAACGTCTCTATTTGCTGACGGGTGAATATTGTGATGGATGAGGGTACTGTGCGAATATTTTTTTCGGTAAGGGTTGATGATGTTATGCGGATATCCATTAATTCTTCCAGTGAAAAATTAAATAATTCATCCTGAGAAAATTGCTGTGCGAAAGTAGAGGCAGAAAGAAAAGCGCTCGCAATAAGGCTACCCATCAAGCAAATAAACTTCATAGCTGACCGCACCCCACGCCTATTATTAAAGGTTGCCGAGATTAATCAAAGTGGTTGAGGCAATCCATCGCTCAAATTCTGCCGCAGGCAAAGGCCTGGAAAAATAATAACCTTGCATCAAACGGCAACCGTGATGCAGCAGCATTTGGTATTCAATTTCTGTTTCCACACCCTCGGCAATAGTATCTTTACCCAAGGCAGTGGCAAGCGTAATAATGGAATCAACTATCGCCAGTGACGCTGGCTCTGTCAGCATATCGCGCACAAAAGATTGATCGATCTTTAGCATATGGACAGGTAGATGACGCAGGTAACTCAGGCTGGAAAAGCCTGTGCCGAAATCATCTATAGCAATTTGGCAACCCAGGTCGCAAAAGCTCTGCAACAATTGGATAGATGAATCCATATTGCCCATCAAAATACTTTCAGTGAGTTCCAATTCAATATAGTGCGGACTGGTACCTGTCTCGCGGAGAATTGCCTCTACCCGCTCAAAAAAATCCTCCTGGCGGAATTGCAAAGCAGAGATATTGACGCTGACCACCAGATCTTTGTAGCCTTTTTTATGCCACTCATTCACCTGTCGCACCGCAGTTGCCAGCACCCATTCTCCCAGCGGGATAATTAAACCTGTCTCCTCTGCCAGAGAGATAAACTCCAGCGGGGGAATCAGGCCGCGCTCGGGATGGTTCCAGCGCACCAGTGCTTCAACGCCGCGCAAGCGGCGATCGCTGCCGACAACCAAAGGCTGGTAGTGCAATACAAAATGACCCAGCGCTATACCATTGCGCATATCATTTTCAAGTTTCAGGCGATCCAGCGTGCGGGCGTTGAGTGCGGGAGTATAAAACTGAAAGTTATTGCGTCCCTTCTCCTTTGCCAGATACATGGCTGCGTCGGCATTTTTAATCAGGGTATCTGTATCGCCGCCATCCGTTGGATACATGGCTATGCCGATACTGGGCGTTATATGCAAACTGATGTCATTAAGCTGATATGGTTGCCGCAGGGATTCACTTAACTTCTGCGCCAAATCGACAAGATTGTCCTCATCCTTAATCTTGGGAAATAAGACTACAAACTCATCTCCTCCCAAACGCGATACGGTATCACCAGTGGTAATCACTGCACTCAAACGACTGCCCATCTCCTTCAAAATCTGATCGCCCGATGAATGTCCAAGGGAATCGTTGACATTTTTGAAGCGGTCCAGATCGATAAATAAAATACCCAGCATGCGCTTCTCACGCCTGGCTGAGTTGATAGCCATGTCCAGGCGGTCGTTCAGCAGTACACGATTTGGCAGACCAGTCAAATTGTCGTGGTGAGCGAGAAAATCAATTTGCGCACGCGTGTTTTTATGCTCGGTAATATCATTAAAGATAGCAATATAATTTTCCGGCTCACCGCGACTATTGGCAACCAGACTGATTGAAAACCAGCTGGGGAAAACCTCGCCGCTTTTGCGCTCATTAAACATTTCTCCCTGCCAATAGCCGCGCTCATTCAGCACCGCCATAAAATTGCGCGAAAAACTGTGGGTATGCAAATGCATGGCAACAGCAGGGGTGCGAACTTCTGTCACCTCAGCCTCGGAATACCCCATGATTTTTTGATAGGCGCGATTCACTGAAATTATATGCATATTGGCATCGGCAATAATAATTGCCTCATTGCTGCCCTCAAACACCTTGGCCGACAGCCGCAATTGCGATTCGTGCTGTTTGCGCTTGGTGATATCCCTTACCACCATCAATACCTTATCGCTATCGCGAGGCTGGATACGCGCCTCCCAGAAACGCTCCTTGGCGGATGATTGCGACCATTCGAACTCCAGCAGCTTCATCCCCTCACCATTGATAACAGCATCAATATGCGGACTGATAATGGCATAAACCACGGGCGGCAATCGCTTACTATTATCGTCCTCCGCCGTGTAACTCCACTCCTCCATATCAAACACATAGGAGCCCACCTGCATATCCAGTACACGGCCATCGCGGTGCAGCAGCATAAGGATATCGGGAATACTGGATAAGAGTGCACGGGTTTTGCTTTCGCTGACGCTCAGCGCAATGAGCGCGCGACTGGCCTGCAGGATATAGTGGATGCGATAAGGCAGCACCGCCCAACTGACGGGCTTGGTAATAAAATCGGTTGCACCGCTTTTATAGCCCTGCTTGATGGAATCGAGATCATCCAGACCTGTAACCATGGCTATCGGCAGGTCGCGACCATTGGGGTGATTTAAAAACTCCTGACATAAATTAAAGCCGTCACCATCGGGCAAGAGGACATCCAGCAGGGCAATATCCAGTTTTTGCCTGAAAAAAATTTCTCTGGCACTGGCACAATCGGCCGCAGCCAGCACCACAAACCCTGCGCGCTCCAGCGTGGTAGCCATCATCAAGCGCGCAGCTTCGTCGTCGTCGACAATCAGGATAGTCGATGAGTTGGCATTAATGTTAATCACAATATTTACCGCCTTCCTGGTAATCACTTAAGGCAATTACAGCTCTCGCGTAACTTTCGTTTATGGCGACCAGCAAATCCCTTGCCCCTGCCAGGCTGCCCTGGCGTGCGCGCGTTTCCACATCGCGACATCTCTCAGTCAATTCAGTAATACCCAGATTGGCACTGCTATTCTTCAAAGAGTGCGCAGTTTTATACAGCAAATCGGCATTCCCGCTATCGAGTGCATCTTGCAATGTTATCAGCAGGCCCGGGCTTGTCTCGTAAAAAAGCTGGATCACGCGCTCTAACAAGCCATCACCCAATACCTTCAATTGTTCAATTACTTTTTTATCAATATCCAATCCGGGAACACTCGCGGGATTCGACACCAGCCCATTATGCTGCTCCCGGCGCGGCAACCAACGCAACAATATTTCATGCAGCTGTTCAATACTGAAAGGTTTGCTCAGATAATCATCCATGCCTTTGGCAAGGCACATTTCCCGATCACCCACTATGGCATTTGCCGTGAGCGCTATAATAGGCTGCTTGATTAAGCCAACCTCAGCTTCAGCCTCACGAATTTTAGCGGTAGCCTCAAAGCCATCCATTACCGGCATCTGGCAATCCATCAATATTAAATCGAAGCTGTCATCCCGCAACAGGTCAAGCGCCTGCCTGCCATTAGCTGCCACCTTGTAATGCAACCCTATGCGCTGCAACATGGCTATGGCAACTTCCTGATTGACGGGATTGTCTTCTGCAAGCAACACCCTCCCATACAATTTCGGCAAACTTATTCCACCGACCAACGCCTCTCGCGTCGACTCAAGTGCACCATCTCGCACTTTAAGCTCTACTCCGGCAACTACATCGAGCAATATATTGTGCAGCTCCGACTGCCGCACCGGCTTTAACAGATAAGCCGCAGATGATTTATGCTGCTCCGGCAGGATTCCCGCCGAACTTAACACCACAATTGACAGCTCATTAAATGCAGGGTCCTTGCGCAGAGTTTCGATCAATTGCCCCCCATCCATCTCCGGCATCATCCAGTCGGTGATCAACAGATTGAAAGGCTTGCTCAATGCCTGATTCTGCTGCAGAAGTTGCAGGGCCTGCTCTGCCGAGGTTGCCACTTGAGGTGTTACACCCCAGTTGGCCAGCCAGTTTTGTAAAATTTCCAGATTGGTCTGGTTGTCATCTACCGCCAGCACTCGCAAGCGCCCAAAGCCCGTCACTGGCTGAAAATTACGCAGGTCATCAACCTTAGGCAAACTGATTGTGAAATGAAAATGAGAACCTGCCCGCTCCTCACTATCAATAACAATTTCACCACCCATCAAGCCAACTAAACGCTGAGATATCACCAGCCCCAAACCCGTGCCCCCATACTTGCGAGTCATAGAGGAATCAGCCTGGGTGAAAGCGTTAAACAGTTTTGATTTCTGCTCCTGAGTGATGCCAATACCCGTATCGCGCACCCCAAAATGCAACAACACCCTACCCTCAAGCTCGCCAAGATTTTTTACCGACAGCAAAACCTCACCGCGCTCGGTAAATTTAATCGCATTGCTGAGCAGATTGGTCAGCACCTGGGCGATACGCGCCGAGTCACCTTTTACCGAGAGTGGGGGTATAGGCGTGCTGCACAGCAATTCCAGGCCCTTGCCCTGTGCCACAGGTGCATAGCGCTCAGCCAAATCCTCCAGCAGCGTACTCAATTGAAATGGCCTTGGGTCCAACTCCAGCTTACCGGCCTCAATCTTCGAGAAGTCGAGAATATCGTTGATGATGATTAGCAAATCTTCACCTGAACGGCGCACCACTCGCGCGAAACGTTTTTGCGTAGCGTCGAGCGGACTGTCCAGCAACAGGCTTGTCATCCCCAGGATACCATTCATTGGCGTGCGTATTTCGTGACTCATAACTGCCAGAAATTCACTTTTCGCGCGACTTGCCGCCTCTGCTCGCTCGGTAGCCTGCCGCAATTGCGAAGTGCGCTCTTCTACCCGCAACTCCAATAATTCATGCTGCTTGCGCAGCTCGCTGTCCTGGGTCTCTATGCGCTCCAGCATTGCGTTAAACCTGAGCGCCAGCAATCCCACTTCGTCGCGGCTGATATCAATGGGCGCGCGCAGACTGTAATCGCCTTTGCTTCCGACCAACTCCGCCAGCTCACTTAAACCGCGCAGCGGCTTAGTGATAATTTTAACCAATTTGGTAGCCAATACCCCGGCAAAGGCCAATGCAATCAAAGCAATCACCAACGCAAATCCTATCTGCCGATAGAGCTGGTTCTGCAATGCCGACATATCGACATAGAGATCCAAATTCCCTACCTGCTCATCTTTCCAGACCACGGCAACCGCTATTTGCTTATCAATTTTGCGAACCTGTTTATCGCTGCGATGATATTCGGCCAGGATTTGCTGATTGGCCATCACCAGGCGCGCAGAGATCACTTGCGGGTCGACACTCAATGCTTGCAACACATCTTTCGCAGCCTGCTCATCGCCAAATAAACTGGGGGCAGCCGCACTAAAAGCCGTGGCCTGGGCCAGAATCTGCAACTGACCGCTAATATGTTCACGCGCGGCCTCATGCTGCTGCCACACCCCCACCAGGGACGCACCCAACACCGCAATGGAGGACACCAGCATAGCCAGAAAACTGATTTTTAAAGAGAGATTCCATCGTCTTGTCATAGTGGATTCTTCCCTGCCTGAACCGCTTGCGCATTTTTTGCCAGCTTTAGCAATTGACTGCTAATTTTGATTCCCGCCTGGGCAATGGCGGTGGGATTGACTTCAAACTCAATTCGCCCCTCGCTATTTCTTATCAAAATAATACTGGCACTGGGATCGCGCTGATCCTGTTCGTGCGCAACCAATACTACCCCTTTAGGCAATTGTTGTGGCAGAGCTATAACCATGCTGCGGCTTGGCCGATATATCATTTGACAGGATTCAAGGGGGGGCGACGCATTGGTTGCTGCGGTGAGATAAACCAGTTCTATTTCGCGCTTATTCGCTGACTTGCCATTGAGCTGATCCAAGGCCTCATGCATTTCTTTATTAGCACCCACTACACACAGTCGCAGAGAGGGACTGGGAGTTTCAGCGGGCCAATCAATGAATTTAATGAAGTTATAGACAAATGCCACTTGCAAGGCTGCCTCAGACGACCAGGCATTACCAGACAGAACAATCAAGCTACTGATCATCCATATAATCGAGCACTTCAAAAAGATAACAGCCGAACCGAGCACTGTTCTTAGCTGGCTCAATGAAACCTCCATGCCGCTTCAGACCAAATCAACAACCTCGCATTCTAATAACTACAACCTCAAGAGCATAGACTATTTTTAACAATCTCATTCTTAATGAAGCATTACCCGCCACAATTTACGCTGGCTGCAGACCGTACATTTATCAGACAAATTAAAATTTATGCGACTAGCATTCGTTAACATTCTCTCGGCAAATGCTATGATGCAATCCTTTTAACCACTGTCAGAATATATCCCATGCTACTGTTTGTTGATAACCTCACCAATGTTGATTTCAGCTTTCTCGATCCGGAGCGCGGGCTCCTGGGTGAAACCTGGCTTGCCAACATAAAACTCTACGGAGAGCTGGATGAACAGGGAATGGTGTGCGATTTTGGCACAGTTAAAAAAGTACTGCGCCAGTGGCTCGATACCGAACTGGATCACCGCCTGGCCGTGCCCGTCCACTCGCCCAACATCCGCATTACTGAGGATGGGGCATTCCTCGATATCCACTGGCAATTTGGCCCTGATGGCGAATACCTGCACACACGCTCACCGCGCGATGCCATTGCCCTGGTAGACGCCACCATACTCACCCCCACCAGCGTTGCCCAGTGGTGCATCAGCCAACTCAAGCAACTGTTTCCCGAAAGCGTTGCCAGCCTGGAACTGGATTTCACCAGCGAACATATTGAAGGTGCCTCCTACCACTACAGCCACGGCCTGAAAAAACATCTGGGCAACTGCCAGCGCATTGCCCACGGCCATCGCTCGCGCATTGATATCTGGCAGAACGGCGAAAAATCAGCCCCTCTTGAAGCCCTTTGGGCGCAGCGTTGGCGCGACATCTATATAGGCACACGCGAAGACCTGACTGCAGAGCCCATCCACAATCAACAGAACTACTACCATTTTGCCTACCAGGCACAACAGGGTAAATTTGAACTTACCCTGCCCCAGCGCTGCTGCTACCTGATGGATAATGATACGACTGTCGAGCTTATTGCCCATCACCTGGCGCAAAGTATCAAAGCTGAACATCCCCACTCCAACATTCGCGTCAAAGCTTTTGAGGGCATCAACAAAGGAGCCATAGTCGAGGCATAAAACCACAAACAAAAGGTATTTATTTACCCCAAAAATTAGTTTTTAAATATTAGGAGATAGTTTTTTACCCTAAATTGTATTTTTATTTAAAAAGGTATATATTTACCCTGTAAATTAAAAAATACGCAACAAAAGGTAGTTTATAACCTCTTATGAATTTTAATTCAATGAGCAATCTTGCCATTGCCGGCGAAATTGGCCAGCGCTTGGAACGACTGAGACTCGAGCGCAATATGACCCAACAGGCACTGGCGGACGAAATTGGCATCACCGCCAAAAGTTACCGCCAATTGATTGCTGGCGGCGGGAAGTTTGAAAACCTGATTGCCGCCCTGCGCGCCCTAGAGAGCCTGCACTACCTGGAAAACTTTATACCCCACACTAGCTTCAGCCCCCTGGAGCAGCTCAAGCTGCGCGGCAACCAGCGCCAACGAGCGCGGCCTAAAGCCAACCAGGCCCCACTGGGCATCAGTGAACCAAGGCTGGATTGGTAATGGAAAATCTCGCCGAAGTCTGGCTTTGGGACAAGCTGGTTGGCGCCCTGGCCTGGGAGCCTGCAAACGCTACCGCCACTTTCGAATTCACTCCCGAATGGGTGGCCACAGGGGTACAGATCTCCCCTATACGCATGCCGACAACGACAGGCGGACAGCGCAAATTCAGCTATCCACAGCTCAACCCCAACACCTATAAAGGGCTCCCGGCCGCGTTTGCGGATACACTGCCAGACGACTTCGGCAACGCCGTTATTAACGCCTGGCTGGCCCGCAACGGCCGCGATGCCAATTCGCTGAACCCGCTGGAGCGCCTGCTCTACACTGGCAAGCGCGGCATGGGAGCCCTGGAGTATGCACCCGCATTGCAGCGCAACCCCCAAGCCCATAACAAATTGGAACTGGAATCCCTTGTCGGCATGGCACAGCAAGTGCTCGACCAGCGCTCAGGCATAGCCACCTCGCTCAATAGCAGCGATAAAAATGCCATGGCGGCGATACTGCAGGTGGGAACCTCCGCCGGTGGTGCGCGAGCAAAGGCTCTGGTGGCTCTCAACGCAGCCCGCAGCGAAATACGCTCGGGACAGGTGGATGCCCCACCGGGTTTTGAACACTACCTGCTGAAGTTCGACGGCGTCACCGAGCACCACAGCCAGAGCGAAGTCTTTGGCGACCCCAAAGGCTTTGGCCGAATGGAGTATGCCTACTATCGCATGGCGGTGGATGCAGGCATCAATATGTCCCCCTGCGAATTATTGCTCGATGGCCAGCGCGCCCACTTTTTAACCAAGCGCTTTGATCGCATCGGCAATCGCAAGCTGCACTATCAATCCCTCTGTGCCATGGATCACGCCGACTACAAGATGCCTGGCCACTACAGTTACGAGCAACTCTTCAGTGTTGCGCGACAACTGCACTTAACCCGCGCGGAAGCGGTGGAAATCTATCGCCGCATGGCCTTCAATATCATCGCCCGCAACCACGATGACCACAGCAAAAATACAGGGTTTCTATTGCCTGATCCGCACAGTCGCTGGCAGCTCTCTCCCGCCTTTGATATTGCCTACAGCTACAAGCCAGACTCGCCCTGGGTCAACTCGCATCAACTCAGCCTAAATGGTAAGCGCGATAATTTTACCCGCGACGACCTGCTCCAGGCCGCCCAATTGATTGGTAATTTCAATCGCGAGGCCAAACAGATTATCGAGCATATCCTGAACGTGGTCAGCGAATGGAAAAGCTATGCACAGCAGGCGGGCGTATTCGAAAACTTCAGCGCAAGGATTCAGCAGAATTTGCGAATTAATATTTAAAATTTGCCTAATACCTCGACGCAAAAGCGACAACATAGTTGTCAGAAGACACTATGCTTATAATATTTTCGATGCCCAGGCTCCACATCCAGCCACGATAGGGAACCTCTGAAAAATGTCGACGAGGCAGTCAGAGCAAGGCAAAAACAGCTTAAAAAGCGGAGTTTAAACAAACTAAATGAGCATTTAGTGCGTCGCCGCTTTAACAAGTTACCTGTTTTTAACGCAGCGATGACAACCTAGGTAATTTTTCAGAGGTTCCCTAGAATGATGCAACGCCTTTCGCATTTACCAAGGGATGAACGATTCATGACAGAAAATGAACCCATCACCTACGCCGACCTGCTGGTCGACTACCTCAACCAACTGGGCATAGATACTGTTTTTGGAGTGCCGGGAGGTGCAATAGAACCCCTGCTCAATGCCCTGGCGCGAAGCGCCCGCAAAGGTGGGCCGCGACTCGTGGTTGCCAGGCACGAGAGCGGTGCAGCGTTTATGGCCGACGGCTATTACCGCGAGAGCGGGAAGATGGGTGTAGTCTGCGCCACTACGGGACCCGGGGCCACCAACTTGATTACCGGCGTAGCCTCTGCCCTGCTGGAAGATACTCCTATGCTGGTGATCACTGCACAAACACCGCTGCCCAAGTTCGGCAAGCGCGCCCTGCAGGAGTCCAGCTGTACTTCTATAGATACTGTAGGTATTTTTCGCTACGTCACCCTCTACAATACTCTGGTATCTCACGAAGAGCAGATGGAGGGAAAATTAATTGCGGCAATTATGGCCGCGCATCGCGGCCCCAAGGGGCCGACCCATATCAGTATTCCCTCGGATATACTGCGCGCGCACTCAGCGGTTCCCGCGCCGCTCAGCAGCAATCTGCTCACCCATGATTTCTCCATGTCCGACGAAGTGGCTATTGCGCAGCTCTGCGAAAAAATAAACTCCGCCGACAATATTGTTTTGTATATCGGCAGCGATGTGGGCAATGCCAGTGCCACCATCCAGGAGTTTATCGAATTGACCGGGGCAGCATTTGTCAGCAATCCGATGGGCAAAACCTGGGTCAATGAAAAACACCCCCAGTATCGCGGCATCCACGGCTTTGCCGGCCATGAAAGCGCCAAACAGTTACTGCAAAACACCAGTATTGATTTAATCCTGGCGGTGGGTACAGCCCTGGGTGAGCTCAGCAGCAGCGGTTGGACCAGCGATATACTCAACAAAAAACTGGTGCATATAGATTCAGCCAAAGAACACTTTACTCGCTCTCCTATGGCCAATTTGCACGTACTGGGAAATATCCAGGTGATTTTTGCCCGTCTGCTGGCCCATGCTCGCAACGCTCATGAGGAAGGCAAGCGTTGGCGGTCGCCTCTGAATCATGTCCCTCTCAATTGCAATGGCAGCCATACCAGCCTGAAGGAGCCAGATAAATGCCAGTCGGACCAGAGCCCCGTCAAGCCCCAGCGGCTGATGTGCTATCTGTCGCAGCACCTGCCCGAAAATACCCGCATCTTTGTCGATGCCGGCAATGGCTGGGCATGGGCGACCCACTATCTCACCCGAAGCAATAACCAGGGACTCTATCGCATTGCCATGGGCTATGGCTCAATGGCCTGGTCTATTGGTGCAGCCATAGGCTCGGCGATTGCCAATCGCCAGGTGCCCACGCTCAGCATAGTCGGCGATGGCTCTTATTTAATGGGCGCACAGGAACTGAGCGTGGCGGCACAGCAAAACCTCAATATTGTCTTCGTTCTGCTGAATGATGCCGCGCTGGGCATGGTGATGCATGGGCAGAGACTGGGCAATCAGGAGTCGATTGGCTGGGAGCTGAATCAAGTGGATTATGCAGCCCAGGCGAAGGCCATGGGTGTTGAGGGCATAGTGATAGAAACCAGCGCGCAGCTGGATGAACTGGATATAGCGGCACTCTTTACCAGGCAGGGCCCAACCCTGTTGGATATCCGCATCGACCGAGAGGAGATTCCCCCCATGAGCGACAGGGTCAAAAGCCTCGCCGACAACAAGGTGTCGGCAACGCCGGGCGGCTAGAAAACCTGTTAATCCGGCACCGGTCGCAAAGGCTCCCCCTTGTATTCAATATCATTACAGCGCAGCGGCAAAAAGGTATCGGCGGGACGCTGCAGGCTGTCCACGCAACAGGCAGTCACACCACTGGCCACCAGCATGCTGATCATTTGATAGGCCTGCTGCGGCGAGAATCCCTGATCCGATAAAAATGCTGAGGCATAACCATTGATATTCATGCCTTCATCGTAATTATTGCGCAGAACCTCTTCAATTTGGTAGGCCAATTGCAAATGCTCGCCCACCGCAAAGCCCAATTCCCGCCCAACCCTTTCCATGGCCGGAATGCGCTCGTCGCCCTTGGCTATAGGACGGAAATAACCCAGGATCAAAGGCTTGCCGCCGCGCTGGGGCTGCATCGACGATACTATCTCTGCGGCCGTGAGCCCAGATCTAGCCTTTTGCATCGCATCCTGGATAAATTCCATCCCGCCCAAAATAGTGAATGAACCGTAAATCCTCGAGTCGGCCGCCAGGGCTCCCATCACAGTGGCCGCCGTGACAGAGGTGCGCACACTGCCGGCCAGGGCGCCAATCTGGTTGCACCAGATGCGTGGGTCCGGCCAGCTGAGGCAGGTGAAGGCCGCTTCCAGCCAATCGGCCAGCGGCCGCTCCACCAACCTGCCAGTCGCATTTAAAATCAACACCTGGAAATAGGACTTGCTACCAACCAACTCCTCCAGCATAGAGTAGCCGTGGCTAAAGACCCCCTTGCCGGGAAACCAGCCACCGGTGCGACTGAGAATTTTCCCCCGGCGCTGATCCAGGTAATCTATAAACTCGGATTCATAGCGCAGGGCACTGATGCTGGTAGCGGGCTTATCGTTCGATAACATAGTTTTCATCGCTGACAAAAGGCATTGCATTAATCGGCTGGTTCGCCATTTCAAGGCCGTGGGCAAGCAGCCCTGGGCACCCCATTAACTGAAATAAACAGGCTCCCACCCGCGGCGGGAAACCCAGATCGGTGAAGACAGCGGCGGCCAGGCCGGTCATCAGCCAGCCAATACCGTGAGGCAACAGACTTGCCACCAATTTTTCCGCCCATTTAAGGCTTCGCCCCGCCCCCTCCAGCGCTAATATCTGCCTGGCCATAGTGGCCGCCATGGGATCGACGCCACCATAGTGCTTGCCAAAGCCGGGGGTGACAGATGTCTCTTTTGCGGCGGCATCCATCTCCTGCAACATTGCACTTCTTGACACCACACAGGGATCGCTGCCCTGGTATTTGGCGAGAAAGCGCATGGCGGCTTCCACCTCAGCGCCCCCCCTGTGCTCACCTCCCAACAGTGAGGCCGCTATAGGCATGATATGCAGGGGATTGGTCTTGCCAATCCCCGCATTCATGGCCGCCCGGGTAGCGGGGTGGCGCGGGCCAGGGTTGATCAGCGCTATCATCAATGTCTGCAGCAATTGTGCCTGGGCACTGCCCGGCAGTTCGCCGCGAAACAGCAGATAAAAAACATCAACAAAGGATCGCTTTGCCATCAACTCATGCAGATCATAGCCATGGCAAAGCGCACGGGTGGCCAAATAAGGATTGTGGATGCTGGCTTCTTCACTCCATATCCGGGTGGCCGTTCGCCGCGCAAAAGCCTGTTTGCGCATACTGACATCCTGTTTTCGCGTTTGCGTCATTTGCTTGCCCTCTTCAACTTATTTCAGTGGCTCATCGCGGCAGGGAATAACTGAACCCCAACCAGAAGCTTCTCGACTGCAGCGGATAATCTTCGCCAATCGCGACCGGCACAAGATCACCCGAACTGGGTTCGCGCGCATCTTCTGCGGTGGCATTGCGCACGGCCAGAGTCAAATCGAACCCGGGATAAATATTTTTGCGATGCAAAGTCAAATTGACCAGAGTGTAATCTGCGATCTCCGGGCGGCTATCTGCAAGACTTCGCTTGCGATCCGCCACCCAATTCACCTGGCTATTGAGAAACCAATTGCGGGCAAATTCCCAGTTGCTATTTAACTTCAACTGTTCTCCAGGGGCATCGGCCACCGCTGCCTCGCCATTGCAATTGCGCGCATCCTGCCAGGAGTAGCTGGAATTGAAGCGAAATTGAGGAACGGGTTGCCAACTCAATTCCAGTTCAAAGCCGCGACCATCCACATCGTGAATATTTTGTGCTGTTTCACTGGTTGCATCGGCATCTGCAACAAAGTCGATCATATCCCGCGCCTGATAGCGGAATAATGTCAGCGTGGTTTGCAGGCTATCCCTCACACGATAGTTAAATGCCCATTCCAGGGTGCGAATCTGCTCTGGCTCCAAATCGGGATTGCCCAGCGACACAGGATTATTTTTGATATATAGCTCTGAAAACGAGGGGGCGCGAAAGGCAGTCCCATACAACAGCTTGGTGGTTAACTGCCGACTGCTCTCCCACACCAGCGCAAGACGCGGATTGACCGTATTGCCAACATCAGAATAGTGGTCGTAGCGCAGCCCCGAGGTCAGTGCAATATCATCCCTGAACTGCCATTCATCCTGCAGCGAGAGATACAGGGATCTGCGCGAACTGTCTTGCAGATAGACATACTCGCTGTCTGTTACCGAATAGAGGGTGCCATCCACCTCGGCAAGGCTTCCATCAATAACGCCCGGACCAAAATTCTTGCGCTCAGTGGCATGCACGCGCTGATCTACTGCACCCGTGGCAATGCGCATGCGGTGATCCTCCCAGCCATTAAACATAGAGATAAAATCCACTCTCGCATTTCTTGAAATACTGCCGGGGCTGCCAATCAAGCCCTCGGGAAAGTGCACCAGACCAGCCGGCGTTTTGCTGTTGACATTGCCGTCCGCCCCTATAGGCAAAATGGCACCGGGAGGAAAAATATTGAACTTCGCCTGCATATCAATATACAGGTAACTCACCCGCAGGCTGTTATCCCAACGATCGGGAACCGCATTAAAATGATGGGTAAAATCGCCCATCCATAAACTATTGTCATCACTGCCCGTGGGATCAAGGGCCTGGCTTGCCCCCGCCCCTATGCCGGCATCAGCGGTCGACCAGTTCCACAGGTTCACCTGAGTCTGCTCACTGGTCAGCGCAAGATGGCTATCCAATACCTTGTAGCGGGTAGCGAGACTTCCCGGGGCAAGCGACGCATGGGTGCCCAGCTGCTCATCCAGTGCCGATTGCTGATCGCGGACCACTCTGCGAGCAGGATCGCCGTCGCTTTCTTGGTACACCATATTTAAGGATATATCCAGGCCCTGCCATTCGCTTCCGCTCTCCAGCCAGAGATCACGCTGATTAAACGAACCCAGGCGCGCGCCCACTTCAGTACCCTCGATGGTCTGCGCTGTTTTGGTAATCACGTTGATCACTCCCGCATAGGCATCTGCACCATAGATAGCTGAGCCGGGCCCGCGAATAACTTCAATCCGCTCAATGCTTCTCACCGGCAGGAGAAATAGCGTGGGCCGAGCACCCTGAAGTGCTGATTGCACAGGAACACCATTGAGCATCAGCAATACACCCGAGCTGGTTTCTGTGCGAATGCCGCGAATGGAATAAACCGTGTCGAGGCGGCTTAATGAAGACAGGGAAATATGCACACCTGGCACAGTTTGCAAAATATCATCGAGGGTTCTCGCCCCCATAGCCTCAATTTCCGCCACCTTGATAACTGTTGCGGTCGCTGGCGCTTTATCCAGAGGAGTGCCATTACCCGTGGCAATAGAAACTTTTATTTGCCCAAGCTCAGCCAAAGACATGTTGAGATAATCTTCCAGGGTATCTTTTTTCGCAGCGTCAGCGAACACCAGGTCTGCCGCTACCGCAAACCCGAGGCCTAAAAAGAATGTCCACCCCTGACATGAAAACATAGTAATCAGTTTTATCCTTGCTCACTTTCATTCGCCAACATCAAATACCGGCGAATAGTAACGGAAGCAAAATGGCTGCGCCAAAAACCTGCCAATAAAATCCATTGAAGCAGGTAAACCCACCACGAGATATTGATACTACACAAGCGTCACCTGTAGATAACGCCATAATTCAGGCTGCAGAATTAAAGAAGGCTAAACCTTGCAGGTAACTCACTAACTATAGTGTACCCGGAGTTGAACGCAAATTGGGGGCTCTGAATCATCACAGCCCTACAAAAGAGCCCAGAGGAAAGGTCAGCTGCGACAGACATTTTTCTAATAAAAATTTAGACGATAATTCGCTAATATTATCTGCCGCAGCGCAACACAAAAATGGATTATTGCAAGAGGTCGCGGATTTTTGCTGCAATATTTTTCAGCGCATCCGCCTCGGCGCTTTTTGCCTTGGCAAAGCTTAAATCTTCCATGGTGTCCATAGGGACCAAATGGATATGGGTGTGGGGTACTTCCAACCCGGCGATCATCAGACCCACCCGCTTACAGGGAAATGCCTGTTTTAACACCTGGGAAATTTTATGGCTCACCTCGACCAGATGCGCCATCACTTCTGCGGGTAAATCTGTCCATTGATCGACTTCCAATCGGGGAATAACCAGCACATGCCCCTCGCGAATCGGCTGGATGGTTAAAATAGCTATGGCGATATCATCCTGCCAGACAAAATGACCGGGAATTTTTCCCTCCATTATCAAAGTAAATACACTTGCCATTTTTTCTCCTGTCTACAATTAAAATTCAATTGGGGTAAGTATACAAAACTAATACACCGCTATCACACCCGAGCCCTAATAGATTGCCAAGCCAACCCCCAATAAAGATTTGGCCAACAGCTCATCCAACTGCTGCAGGGCTTCCTGGTGGATTTCAATAAACTCGTAATTATGTTTTTTATAAAAGGCCTGTCTCTCCAGCTTTTCACTCAAGGTGGCTGCAGTATCTTCAACACTCCAGATATCAATGGCCAGCTCTGCATCCTTGATAAAAAAATCTGCCTTGGCCCGCTCCTCGGCAAATTGTAATTCATATTGACAGGCGTGTTGCACCCCAGCGAAATAGAGCCAGTTCTCGACAATAAATGCTTGCGGGGAATGCATTGTCTGACCGCTCAATGCCTGGGGTGATAGCGCAAAGGCAGCGCCGTTCAGCTGCGCCACTGCAGTGAGAAAGCGCGGATTCTCCAGCAGGGTCTCCGGCCAGGTGACAAAGGGAATACCCTGATCGCTGGTGTGCTGCTCGCCACCTATGGCCTTGCCGCGCGGCGTCAGCAGCCAGCCGCGGATATGCTTCTTGATCCAGCCGCGCTCGGCCAGGAGCAGGTTGACCAGGCGCGCCGGCAATTCCAGCTTGCCGCCGATATGGGTAGCCCCCAGGGGGGCTTCCGGCAATAGTTTTAACAGCGGGTGATCCTGCACCGTCTCCGGCCAGGCGATATATTCACCGTACTTGGGGTGATTGATATAAATTCCCCCCTCGAATTTGCCTTTTTCGGTCAGCTGCCAGTGGTTATCCACCTTGACCATCCACCCACCCTGGGCCAGCAGGCTGAACAACTCCTTGCTCTCCTTGTGCAGCAGGCGCGCCAGGGCGCTGGTAGAGATATGCTTTTCTGACATGGGCTTATGGACTCGCAGAACCGGGGAAGTGAGTGGGAGTCTACCCCAGGATTTATTCTGAATGCACTTTTTCATGCCTTTTAAGCGGAATCAGAACACAAGTCTTGCTTTAGATGGCGCATAGAGTTGTGATTTGGCGCAATTTTACTGGCTTTAATTTGCTCAACCCCTTATACTGCGCGCACTTTCAGTAAGCCCCTCCTATTCGTGAGAGTTGTGTTGCGGGGTTATGCTGAGCAGGCAGGATGCCTGAGGGCTGCCCGGATACTGACACGACCGTTCGCTATTTCAGCCTGCAAAAAGTGCGCAATCTTCGCGATGTCTGGAGTAACTCGCCGCGATTGCACTGTGCTCTCCATCGTCATAGTTTTGAAAAGAGCACGCGGGATTCGTTGATTTAATCGCCCCAAATTGCATCCATTGCAATTCTTGTTTGTGTGCAAACCTTTTTTCAAGCAAGGTTTCACAACCATAGCGACCCGATCATCGCGCCCACATGGGCTCCACAATTTTTGTGTAGCAATATTTATTTGATCAAAAAACAAAAGACCAACCCACTCACTGGCCGCTTCAGCAACCTGCTATGGCCAGGCGATGAATATTGCTTTTTTGTTTTTATATATAGGTTAAAAAATGACTGACCCAATTCTGTTTAGCGACTTAGCCCTCTCTGAGCCTGTACTCAAAGCCGTAAAAAATGTAGGCTACGAGCAGCCCTCCCCCATCCAGGCTGCGGCCATTCCTGTTCTGCTGGCCGGCGGTGACATCCTGGGTATGGCGCAAACCGGTACAGGTAAAACGGCGGCCTTCGCACTGCCACTGCTGTCGCGCATCGACATTAAACAAGCTGAACCGCAAATCCTGGTACTGGCACCCACTCGCGAGCTGGCGATCCAGGTCGCTGAAGCCTTCCAGAAATACGCGGCGGAAATCCCCGGTTTCCACGTGCTGCCGATTTATGGTGGCCAGGATATGACCAGCCAATTGCGCCAGCTCAAGCGCGGTGTCCATGTAGTGGTGGGCACACCTGGCCGGGTAATGGACCACTTGCGTCGCGGCAGCCTGAACTTGAACAACCTGAAAAGCCTGGTACTCGACGAAGCCGATGAAATGCTTCGCATGGGCTTTATCGATGACGTTGAATGGATTTTGGAGCACACACCCAAGACCCGTCAAACTGCGCTTTTCTCAGCCACAATGCCGAAAGAAATTCGCAATGTGTGCAATAACTATTTGAATAATCCGCAAGAAATTAAAATTGCCAGCAACCAATCCACTGCCTCCAATATTGAGCAGGTTTACTGGATGGTAAGCGGCACCAACAAGCTCGATGCCCTGACCCGCATACTCGAAGTTGAACCTTTCGATGCGATCATTATTTTTGTGCGCACCAAAACCGCTACCATCGAACTCGCTGAAAAGCTCGAAGCGCGCGGCTACTCAGCAGCGCCCATCAACGGTGATATGAACCAGCAATTGCGCGAACGCACCATCGAGCGTTTGAAAACCAACAAGCTCGATATATTGATTGCCACCGATGTTGCGGCGCGCGGCATAGACGTTGAGCGCGTTAGCCATGTCATCAACTATGACATCCCCTACGATAGTGAAGCCTATGTTCACCGTATCGGCCGCACCGGCCGCGCCGGTCGCAGCGGCAAGGCAATTCTGTTTGTCGCACCGCGCGAAAAACGCCTGCTCTATACCATCGAGAAGGCCACCAAGAAACCTATCACCCTGATGGAGTTGCCCAGCGGTGCCACTGTAACCAAGCATCGTATCGAGCAATTTACCGCTCAGATCACCAAGGCGCTGACCGAGCAATCCGATCTGGCCTTTTTTAATGATTTGCTGGCTGAATACAGCCATAAGAACGATGTATCACCCGAAGATATAGCCTCTGCCCTGGCCTTTATCCTGCAGCAGGATCGCCCGCTGCAAGTGAAGTTCACCGATGTCAAACCCGAGCGCAGCAGCAGCCGCGATGATCGCTTCAGTGAGCGCAACGAGCGCAGTGAACGCGGTCCACGCGAGCGCGGCCCACGCGAAGATCGCCCGCGCCGCGAGAGTGGCAGCGATGAAAATATGCAGCGCTATCGCATAGAGGTGGGTCGCAACCATGAAGCCCGCCCCGGTGATATAGTCGGCGCAATTGCCAATGAAGCCGGCATTTCCAGCAGCAACATCGGCCATATCAAACTGCACGATGAATTCTCCACCGTGGATCTGCCAAAAGGTCTGTCCGCAGAAGTCCTCGGTCATCTGAAAAATGTACGTGTTCGCAATCGTCCGTTGCAGATTTCTGTTGACCAGGGTGGTCACGGCGGCCGGGATCGCGACTTTGGCGATCGCGGCCCGCGCAGCTTTTCGGAAAAACGCGAATTCGGCGATAAGCCGCGCAGTTTTTCTGACAAGCCGCGCAGCCGCGACGACGCACCGCGCGGCAAAATCAGCTTTGGCGATAAACCCAAGGCTGCGCGCAGTGGTGAAACCAAAAGCAAAAGTTTTCGTCCGAAAAAATTTGATTAAGCAGAAATTTGCTTAATTAGTTTTTCCGCCCCTAAAAAGGCTGAGCACAAAAAACCGCTGGGGTGCAATTCACCTCAGCGGTTTTTTATCGCTTGGACTTATTCAACTCCCGCTCCATATTTTCCAGCATTTTGTCACCTTCACTCTTTCCGCAGTTGCTGGGCAATTGCCAATTAGTCACCTCCCCTGGTCTGGCGGGAGCCATCGACCTGAGACACTTGCCATTGCCAAGTTTGACATGACTGTTGCCGGTAGCATCCATCCAGCTGCTTTCCAGCGTTGTTACACTGCGCGAGTTGCGTTCAGCCGCCTCCTGTAATTTTTTTTGCAGGCGCGGATCAAACATCTGCAAATCCCTGTTGGCGCGGGGTGATTCTTCATGGCTGGGATTGGGGCTGCCAATCTCGGATTCAAAGAGATAGACCCTGGGGGCCTGCAGCTCCAGATGAATTGAGGGGCTGGCAATGGCCGGCGCTGGCTCTGCCATACCCTGATCGATAGGTTCCACTTCGGAGTGCAACAAGACCAGTCGTATAACAGCTTGCAAATGGCCAGCCTGTGGCGGAAGTGAGGAAAAATGTACAGCGATATAAATAAATAACAAATGCAGGGCCGCAACCAGAGCCAGAGTACCGCAAGAGCGGCGTTTTGATAGCGCAGAGTATCCCACAGCCCGAATCCCATTAATGTCCTGTTATTAACGGGATCTAGACTGGAACTCTATAAAAAAGTTCGACCCAAACTCAGTATTCGCAGGCAGCCAATAGCCCTTCCGGCCTGACAATCATTACTCGTCAAACATCTGGATCATATAGCCAGTCTGTATGGCTTCCGCCATAGCCTTGTCGGCAGCCACAACACGCGGATCACCGGTCAGGTTGCTCGGCACCAGCTTGCGTTTTTCGATTTCAATTTCAGTAAAGCCAGCGCGCATCAGATAGACCTTGCACAATTGCTCCGCACCAAACAGATCAATGAAATTGATATAGACAATAAAAGGCACCGACTGGCCTTCCTGGATACCATCGCGGGCTTTTTTGGCTTTTGCATTGACAGAAAAAATATACATGGAGGTTTCCAATAAATAGTAAATGATAAAAATGTGCGGCAGTCAGCAGAGACCGACTGCCGCAGGAATTTATATGGTCATAATCACACGCAGCGCATCCAAGCGCAATTTCGCCTGAGCCAGGTAGTGTTGGCTGGCGGCCAGGCGCTGCTCAAGGTGATCAATCTCCGACTGACGCACATTGGGATTGACCAGGGCCAGTGCGCGCATGCGCGCAAGCTCGGCATTAATTTCCAGCGTTACCTGCTGCTGCGCCGCAGCAATCAGTTCACGCTGCTGCGGCAGCGCTTTTGCCTCGGCGTTTTGCAGCATCTCCACCAGGGTCGCGCGCGCGTGGCGCACCAGGTTCTGGGCATTGTTGCGCGGGACTTTCTGCAAGAGTTTGCCGAGTTTATCGACACTGAGGATTGCTGCGAGATCCTTGCCGGATTGATCCAGCAGTATGCGCAACAGCGATTGCGGCATAAAGCGGAATAGCTGCAGCTCCGCCGGAGCCGGGCAATGCAGCACAAACAGCGCTTCCAGCATCAGGTTGCCCGGCTTTAACGGCGGCAACTTCAAGGTGCAGAATGCGGTGTTGCCAAATTCGGTGAGCGCAATCAGTTCCTGCGCACCGCGTACCATGGGATGCTCCCAGGTGATAAATTGCATATCCTCGCGCGACAGGGCCTGCTGGCGCTGATAGGTAATGGTCAACCCCGCTTCAGGCAGGCCGGGGAATTGTTCAAAGCGCATATGGTCGCTGGGGTGCAACACCAGGCTGTGTTCGCTGTGTCTTTCCGAATCTATGCCAAAGGCATCGAACACGGAATCCATATAGTCTTGCAGATATTCGTCTTCATCCTTCTCTGCCAATAGATTGACCAGCCCGGCGGCCTCGACTGGCTTGCAGGAGTTTAACTCCAGCAGGCGATCGCGACCATTCTGCAATTGCGCAACCAGATCGGCGGCATAGGCTTTGGTATCCTGCAACAGCGCTGCAAATTTCGCTTCATCATTGTTCGCCAGCGCTGACAGCAGGGTCTCGCTAAACCTGGCGTAAACAGCCTGGCCTATAGCGCAGGTTTTTTCAAATGCATTTAAGCCCTGGTGATACCAGTCCATCAATTTTTGCTGCACGCTGCCCTGGTAAAAAGGAACATGGACATTGATGGTCGCCGTTTGGCCAATACGATCCAGGCGGCCGATGCGCTGCTCCAGCAGGTCTGGATTCAAGGGCAAATCAAACAGCACTATATCCTGGGAGAACTGGAAGTTGCGACCCTCGCTGCCGATTTCGGAGCAGACCAATACCTGCGCGCCCTCTTCCATATCGGCGAAATAGGCGGCCGAGCGGTCGCGCTCTACCAGGCTCAAGCCTTCATGGAAAACCGAGGTCAGCAGGCCTTTGCGCAGACGCAGATAATCTTCCAATGCTTGTGCGGTGTCGGCGCTGGCACAGATCACCAGGACTTTCTTGCGGCGATTTTGTTTGAGCCAATCACTCAGCCAGGTCACCCGCGGATCATCCAGCCACCAGTCGTTCGCCTGCCGCTGCCAGTAGGTTTCCGCACAGAGCTGCTCTGCCAAGGGCAAGTGACTGAGTTCTGCAAGCTGCGCGGTGGAAATATCCAGCGAGTGCTTGTGCAACTGGCGCTCGGGAAATCCGGGGATCGAACTGCGGGTGTTGCGAAACAGTACACGGCCAGTGCCATGCCTATCCAGCAAATAATTAATTGCCTGATCAACCGCCTTGGCCAAACTTTCTACAGCAGCCAATTGCTGTAACTCGGCAAGGGTTTCGTCAGGTAGATACTGGGTTAACACCTTGAGCAGCTCTGCCGGTAAAATGCCACTCTCCTCTGAGCGAATGGCCAGCAGCGACTGCACCACCTGGTTGAGTGGTTCGTAGGATTTTTGCTCGGCAATAAATTTTGCCAAGTCGTAATAGCGATCAGGGTCCAGCAGGCGCAAACGCGCAAAGTGGCTCTCCAATCCCAATTGTTCCGGCGTTGCGGTAAGCAGCAGCAGACCTTTCGCTACCTTCGCCAAGCCTTCGATGCACTGATAGGCAAGGCTTACCGATTGCTCGCTCCACTGCAGGTGGTGAGCTTCATCCACCAATAGCAGATCCCAGTCTGCCGCCAGCGCCTGGGCGTAGCGCTCGGGGTGCCTGGTGAGAAAATCCAGCGAACACAAAACCAACTGCGCGCTCTCGAAAGGATTATCGCCGCTCGCCTGCTGATCGCCGTCATCATTGAAGTCATCAACATAATCGACTGACTCTTCAAGACTATCCAACCCCACAAGAGCCTGGCAGCGCGCCTCATCAAGAAGCGTAAAGGCCAGGTTGAAACGTCGCAACATTTCCACTAACCACTGATGTTGCAAACTGGTAGGCACAACAATAAGTGCGCGCTGCACCCGGCCACTGATCAGTTGCTGGTGCAGCACCAGGCCGGCTTCGATGGTTTTACCGAGACCGACCTCATCCGCCAATAGCACCCGTGGGGCATGACGCTGAGCCACTTCATTGGCAATATAGAGTTGGTGTGGCAGCAATTGCACACGCGGGCCCGCCAGCCCGAAGATGGGTGACTGGCGATGCTGGTTGGCGTATTCCAGGGTCTGGTAGCGCAGGGTGAAATGGCTGTGCTTGTCGATTTGCCCGGCAAATAAGCGATCGCGCGGAGTGCTGAACTGAACAAAGCTATCCAGCTCAAATTCGGGAAACGCAAGCTCTTCTTTTTCTTCGGTCACACCCTGATACAGCAGGCAGCCGTGCTGCTCGATCACCTTGGTAATTTTTATGCTGGTGCCGTCCTGATGGCGAACTTTTTCGCCCGCCTCATAGATCACACGGCTGACAGGGGCATTCTCAAGGGCATAGGTTCTGCGCTCACCCGCTGCAGGAAAACTAAGTGTCAAACGTCGATTGACCACATCCAATACTATTCCCAGGCCTAATTCGGCCTCTGCTTCACTGATCCAACGCTGACCTATAACGTATTGCGATTTACTCACTAGAACACCTGACTGACACAAAGGATAAAAGCGTGCATCATACTGTTTTAAGCCAATCAATTCCAAAAAATCTGTGCATTAATCGAATGTGGGCGAGATGGATTTTGGCTAGAATTCATCAGCCAAAATAATCAGCCGCAAACAAAGGGGAAAGCTATGTTATCGGATACACTACACCTGGAATCCCTGTCCAGCGCGAATATTCAACAGTTGCAACGCCTGTTGGCGGACAACAACTTCTTGCAACTGGTCTCCAGCCGCGAACAATACCCACAAAGTCCCGGCTCAGGCCTGCCGCTGCTGCGATTGCAGACTCCCCTGTGCAGTGCCGTGATCGCCCTGCAGGGCGCCCAGCTGCTGGAATTTACCACCACTCACGGAGCCCCCCTGCTCTGGCTCAGCCCTAATTGCAATTTCTCACAGGGCACAGCCCTGCGCGGCGGGGTGCCCCTGTGCCTGCCCTGGTTTGGCCCCCATCCCACAGACAGCAAAAAACCCAAGCACGGCTTTGCCCGCAATCGCCCCTGGCAATTGAGCGCTGCCAGCATCCTGGAAAATGGCTGCGCCGAGCTGGCCTTTAGCTTTGCCAGCCCAGCCAATGAGCTGTTTGAATTTGCGTTCAGCGCACAGCTCACCATGACCCTGGGAAAAACAGCGAAACTTGCCATTGCAATCAGCAACACCGACAGCAAGGCCTTTGCCTGCAGCTGGGTGCTGCACAACTACCATGCGGTGAGTTCACTGGAGGACGTGAGAGTCACCGGTCTGAGTGGCAAAACCTATTTGGATAATCTGGAAAAACACGCAGAAAAGTATCAAGCTGAAGATGTGAAATTTAGCGGAGAAGTGGATCGCGTTTTTCCCGGAATCGATAATCCTCTAAAGATACAAAGCCAACCCAGCATTGCGATCACACATCACAACTGCCCCAGCGTTGTAGTCTGGAATCCCGGCGCAGCGCTCGCCGCAACAATGGCAGATGTGGGTGCAGGCAATGAGCAGGATTATATTTGCGTAGAGCGCGGAGCTGTGCTGCAGGAACAGTGGCATTTGCAGCCGGGGGAGAGCAGGAGCGCCTGGATGGAGTTCCAGGAAATCTAGGGAGCCTCTGAAAAATGTTGGCGGGGCGGCCAGAGCAAGGCAAAAACAGCTTAAAAAGCGGAGTTTAGAGGGACTGAATAAGCATTTTTAAGCAGTTTTTAACACCGCTATGGCAACGCAGGTAATTTTTCAGAGGTTCCCTAGGCATACTTCATTTTCCCAGGCATAAAAAAAGCGCGATAAAATCGCGCTTTTTCCAAACTCGCTCCTACTTACGCAGGCAGCAATTCTTTTACCGCATCGCGCTCTTCCTGCAACTCTTTTTCAGTCGCTTTCATTTTTGCGCGAGAGAATTCATTGATATCCAGGCCCTGCACGATTTCCCAATCGCCATTTTTGCAAGTCACCGGGAACGAGTAGATCAGGCCCTTATCAATGCCGTAGCTACCATCGCTGTATACACCCATGCTCACCCAGTCATTGGCTGGAGTGCCCAGTGCCCAATCGCGAATATGGTTGATAGCCGCATTGGCTGCAGAGGCCGCAGAAGATGCACCGCGAGCGGCAATAATGGCAGCACCGCGCTGTTGTACGGTTGGAATGTAGTCAGCTTCGTACCAGGCCTGGTCAATCAGACTCAGCGCTGATTTGTCATTCACTTTAGCTTCATGCAGATCGGGGTATTGTGTGGAAGAGTGGTTGCCCCAGATGGTCAGCCTGGTGATGTCATTGATGCTGGTACCTGTCTTCTGCGCCAGTTGGGTCAGACCGCGATTGTGATCCAGGCGAGTCATGGCCGTGAATTGACGTGGGTTGATATTGGGCGCATTGCGCTGGGCAATCAGGGCATTGGTGTTGGCTGGGTTGCCGACGACCAATACTTTGATATTGCGCGAAGCGTGATCGTCAATCGCTGCACCTTGTACAGAGAAGATAGCGGCGTTGGCAGCCAGCAGATCTTTACGCTCCATACCTGGTCCGCGTGGACGGGCACCGACCAACAAGGCGTAATCGGAGTCTTTGAAAGCAACCGCAGGGTCATCAGTAGTCACAATGCCAGCCAACAGCGGGAATGCGCAATCATCCAGTTCCATAGCCACGCCTTGCAGCGCTTTCAGGGCTGGGGTGATTTCCAACAATTGCAGGATGACTGGTTGATCTTTACCCAGCATATCGCCCGCAGCAATGCGGAACAGCAGGGAATAGCTAATTTGGCCAGCGGCGCCAGTGACAGTAACTCTTACAGGTGATTTCACGTTAAGACTCCATTTACGGGTGGTATGGGATTAAAACAATAATTATTGGCATTTTGTGCCAGGACGGGTGGCATTATAGAGGTTTGAAGGGAAATTTCACCCTCTGAATCATCCCCCCAGGCCAGTTTTACGCTTTTTCTGCTGCTGTCCACCTTTTACTGATTAAAACAAAGCCATTGTCGAAGGCGACATGCTTCCCCTAAAATGCCGCCATGACACCTTCTGACCTTTTTAGCCCCCAGAGCGAGCGCGAAGTGATTACGGTCAGCCAGCTGAACCGCCGCGCCAAGCAACTATTGGAAACCCATCTGCCGCTGCTGTGGATTGAGGGCGAACTCTCCAATGTCTCAGTGCCCTCCTCCGGTCACTGGTATTTCACCCTGAAAGACGAGCAGGCGCAGGTGCGCTGCGCCATGTTCCGCAATCGCAATATGGCCGTGCGTTTCAGGCCGCAGCAGGGTCAGCATGTATTGGTGCGCGCGCGGGTCAGCCTCTACGAGGGCCGCGGCGACTACCAAATTATCGTCGAACATATGGAGGAGGCCGGCGCTGGAGCATTGCAGCGCGCTTTCGACGAGCTGAAGCTGAAACTGGCCCGCGAGGGCCTGTTTGACGAGCACCTTAAAAAGCCATTGCCGCCACTGCCAAAACATATTGCCGTGATCACTTCGCCCACAGGTGCAGCCATTCGCGATATTTTATCGGTGCTGGGACGCCGTTTCCCCAGTATTCCCGTCACCGTTATTCCAGTGGCCGTGCAGGGCAAGGAGTCGGCGCCGCAAATTGTCAAAGCCATTGCCCTGGCCAACCGCGCCAATCTTTTTGATCTAGTGGTATTGTCTCGCGGTGGAGGCTCCCTGGAGGATCTCTGGCCATTCAACGAGGAGATAGTCGCTCGCGCTATCCATGCCAGCGAGCTGCCGATTGTCAGCGCTGTGGGCCACGAAATTGATTTTACCATTGCCGACTTTGTTGCCGACCTGCGTGCGCCCACACCCTCGGCGGCGGCGGAACTCATTGTTCCCGATGGCGAAGACTGGCTGGAAAAATTTATTGGCTATGAGGTAGTGCTGGAAGAAATTATCCAGCGCAAATTACAATATTTGCAGCAAAAACTTCAATGGCTGCGCTCGCGCCTGCGCCACCCCAAAGAGAAACTGGAACAGCAGGCACAGCGTTTGGACTCGCTGGAATTGCGCTTGAGAAATGCCATGCAGAAAATCCTGGCAAACTACACCCATAGAATAAACACGCTGGTTATCCGCCAAAAACCTTTGCACCCGGAAGTGCGCCTGGTGCAATTGCAGGGGCGTCTGCAACAAGCGCAGCAGCGTCTCGGCAAGGCACAGCAGGCTTTATTCAATCGCAAACAACAGCGTTTCAGTGAAGCTGTGCGCATGCTGAATACCCTGAGCCCGCTTAACACCCTTGAGCGCGGCTACGCACTGGTCACCCTCGGCGATGGCAAAACCCCTGTTGTCAGCAGCAGCCAGATCAATCCTGGCGATACAGTGAAAACTCAGCTGGGCAAAGGCGAGTTTACGGCGGTGGTGAAAAAGGTATTGAACTGAAAGCTGTCACAGCCTCAAGAATCTGCTCTACCGCACTACCCCTCCCCTAAGCACGGCTTATGCGCTAATCCAAGACTGCTCTAGCTAAGTCTCTCCTAAGTTTGCAAATTTAGTATGGCCCTGTGCCATTCTGAAGATGCCATTTATGCCAGCAAAAACCCAACGCTCCCTGTTAATACATTTCTTAGTACCACTCATGCTCCTGATCAGTATTTCGCTGCTGATCAGCGCCTACAACCTGGACCAGACCCTGGCCGACTATTTTTATCGCCTGCAAGGGGGAGCCTGGTCCTGGAAAAACAGCTGGCTCGCGGAAAATTTCTTTCATAAGGGTGGGCGCAATCTTTCGCTATTGCTCGCGTTCATCTGCCTGTTACTGCTGGTGGCCACTTATATTGAAACATCGCAACAACATCACCGCAGACACCTGCTGTATCTACTGTTCGCCGTTGCCGGTGGCAGCCTGCTAATAAGTATTGCCAAAGCTTCCCTCTCCATCTCCTGTCCCTGGGAATTCGCTCGCTATGGCGGCAGCCTGGAATATCACCCAGTAGCGGAGCAGATTTTCCTGCGCAATGGCGCAGGCTGTTTTCCCGCAGGCCAGGCCAGTGCCGGTTATGCCTGGATTGCACTGTATTTTTTAGGGGGCAGCTATAACTCGCCCTGGCGCTGGCCTGGCCTGGTCGGGGCGCTTCTGGCTGGCCTTGTGCTCGGCGGGGCACAGCAAATCCGCGGTGCCCATTTTATTTCCCACGATATTTGGACACTGGCCATCTGCTGGTTTTTTTCGCTTGCCCTGTATTTATTGATGTTTAAAAAATCCTAATATTGACTTAGCTGGCGATATTTTTATGCAATCACCTATCAGCTCTCCAACCACCAACCTTACCGCCAGTCCAGCAGTATCTCAGATACCGGCCGACAGGAATTTATCCCTGCACCCCACTGGAGTATCCCTGGCGATAGCACTATTTTTTGTGCTGTTTGACAACGCCAGTTTTTTTACGGCAATCCAGCAAACGTTTATTAAACCCCATCTTGCCAATCTGGTATTTTTGCTAAGCCTTGGACTGCTGCTGTGGCTGCTGACATTTATCTTTGTTTCATTGCTGATGCTGCCTCGTATCGGCAAGCCCCTAATCAGCATGCTCTTGATAACAGCGGCCTGCACAGCCTATTTTATGGATACTTACGGCATTGTTATTCACAGATTGATGATTCAAAACCTGATGGAGACGGATACTGCGGAAGTGCACAACTTGCTCAATATTCACTTGCTGTATTACATTGTTTTCCTTGGCATAGCCCCATCATTCCTGCTGGCCAAAGTCAGCATAGGTTTTTCCAGCATTAAAACCGAAATTGCCACGCGGCTTATTGCCATAGGTGTAGCCCTGGGAATTTGCCTTGCGCTGGTTTTTTCCATGAGTGCCGACTACGCCTCTTTTTTCCGCAACCACAAAAATATCCGGCAAATGGCCAATCCACTCAACGTTATCTATGCTGGCATTTCCTATATAGGCAGCAACAAAAACCCAGTGGAGATACTGCCCATAGAAAATGATGCCGCTGTGAAGAGCTGGGCAAAGGCCCAGGGTAAACCCACCTTGTTTATTCTGGTGGTCGGTGAAACAGCGCGCAGCGACCATTTTTCCATCAATGGTTATACTCGCGAGACAACGCCGTTGCTCGCGCAGCAGGATATCATCAACTTTCCCCAGGTGACCTCCTGCGGCACAGAGACAGCTGTGTCTGTGCCCTGTATGTTCTCAGTGTTGGGGCACAACAACTATTCAGACCGCAAAGCCAAGTCGCAACAGGGGTTATTGGATGTGGTTCATCATGCGGGAATCCCAGTGCTCTGGCGCGATAACAACTCCAACTGCAAAGGCGCCTGCGACAGGGTGGACTATGAGGATATGCGGCAATTGCAAGTACCGGAACTCTGCAATGATCGCGAATGCTTTGATGCAGTACTGCTGCACAATCTCGATGAAAAAGTGAATGCGAGCAGGGGCAGTAAAATGATTGTCCTGCACCAGAAAGGAAGCCACGGGCCGGATTACTTTAATCGCTACCCCCCATCCATGGAGCGCTTTTCACCGCTGTGCAAGAGCAATCAATTGCAACACTGTACCACTCAGGAGGTGGTGAATGCCTTCGATAACACCATCGCCTATACAGATTATTTTCTCAATAGCACCATAGAGTGGTTAAAAACAAAAAGCCGTGAGTACAATACCTCGCTGGTGTATTTATCCGATCACGGGGAATCCCTGGGCGAGAACCATTTATATTTGCACGGTATGCCTTACACTATAGCCCCCAAAACGCAAAAGCAGGTGCCCTTTTTATTTTGGTTTTCCGAGGATTTCAAACGGGCAAATAAAATCGATGGAAATTGTTTGAAGAAAAGGCAAAACCAGAATTTTTCCCACGACAACCTGTTTCACACAGTCCTGGGATTGCTCAATATCAGCACCCGTATTTACAGCGAAGACCTGGATATAGTAAAACCCTGCCGGCAAGACAGCTGAAACCCGCCAGTACTCAAGTGCTTTGCTTGGGGAAAATCACCTGAGCAGACAAGCCTGACTGCCCAGCACCAGTATTGTTGTAAAGCGCAATCTTCAACCCCAGGCGACTGGCAATAGTTCGCACAATAGTCAACCCCAGGCCAGACCCAGGCTGATCATTGCCCGCAACGCGATAAAAAGGATCGAAAACCCGCTCCTGCTCAGCGCTGCAAATACCCGGCCCGTTATCCTGTACAACAAGCTCGGCATACTGGGAGTTTTCCCTGAGGAAAATTCCAATTTTTGCTGAGGGAGGACTATAGCGAATTGCATTTTCTACCAGGTTTTTAATCAATATATGCAAATCTATCGCCTGGCTGCGAACCTGAATATCCTCGCCTTCAACAGAGATATCTATAACTTTAACCTCAGCCAAAGGCAGCAAATCTTCCAGCACTTCACGCAGTAGTTCTTTCAGGGATATCACCACACGCACATCGCCGGCCTCTTGCTGAACTCGCGCACTGATCAACAGTTGCTCGATAAGAATGCGCGTGCGCTCGGTGGCTTTGTGCAGGTTGATCAGGCGCGAATGCAGTGGGGCATCCGTGCTGAGTTCCAGCAGGCGTTCAGTCTGCAGCGAGATAGCAGTGAGTGGAGACCGCAACTCATGGGCAGCATCGCGGGTAAACTTGCGCTGCTGCTCGACAAATTCGCTGATGCGTTGCAACAGACGATTGATAGCCCTGACAAAAGGCGCAATTTCAGCGGCGAGGTTTTCCTCGGGCAACGAGGTCAAATCACTATCGCTGCGGCTATCCAATTGCATCGCCATTTTTTTCAGGGGAGCAAATACCCAACGGCTGGAGTAGGCAACGCCAATCAGCAACAGAGGTATAAGTACAGCCAGGGGAATTAAAGTATTTAAGGCGCTGGTGCGGGCAAATTCATCGCGCACCTCGGTTTGCTGGGCAACGGCCACGCGCCGGCCATTGGCCACTTTCTTTACAAACAAGCGCCAGCTCTGCCCCTGGATCAAACGGGTCTGCAAACCATCATCGAGATCTGCAGGCATATCCGGCAGTTCGACAAATTGACCGGGCGGTGTATCCAGCCACTGCACCACAAAATGTGATTCGGGATCTATTTTTGAAACCTCAATATCCGCTGCTGAATCAGGTTCAGCAATACGCTGGTGATTGACCAGGGCGGCCAGTTGAATCAATTGTTCATCCTGCACTTCGATAGCCTCTTCAAAAGACCACCAATAGGAAAACATGCCCGCGATCATCGCCACCAGTACAATAGCAAGCGCTGCACTCAGCGACAGGCGAAATTGCAGTGAATCTGTCAATTGGCTTTTGCGACCATCCACCCCAACCCCCGAATATTCTTGATAATAGAATTGCCAAATTTCTTGCGCAGCGAATGAATCAGAAATTCCACCGCATTGCTCTCCACCTCCGAGCCCCAACCGTAAATTTTTTCTTCCAGCGCGCTGCGCGAGAGTATCGCTCCAGGGCGCACTAGCAGCGCCTCCAGCAGGGAAAATTCGCGAGCGGACAAACGGACGGCCGAAGTGCCGGCCAGATAGGCTTCGCGAGTGGCCAGATCCAATGAAATAATGCCATTGCTGAGGTGCGGCCCGGCACTGTGCGACTGCCGCCTGACGAGCGCGCGAATGCGCGCACTCAATTCGGCCAGCACAAAGGGTTTGACCAGATAATCATCCGCGCCCGCGTCCAGACCGGCTACACGATCCTCTATCGCATCGCGCGCCGTCAGTATGATAATAGGCAGCGGATTTTGCTGTTGCCGCAATTTGCGCAGCAGCGACATACCATCGCGACCCGGCAACCCCAGATCCAGCAGCAATAGATCGTATTGCTGATAGCCAGTGGCTGCCAAACCCTGATCACCGTCTTTTACCCAATCCACTGCATAACCCGCAGCAGTCAGGCTCTCGGCCACCGACTCGCCAATCATATGATCATCTTCAACCAGCAGAACCCGCATTTCTACCTCCACAGCCACTCTATTCTCGATTGCACTTGCTGGCGCAGCCAAGTATATTAACCACTTTCTTGTCGGGGCGCCTTGGTAATCATCAGATTATACGGAGGCTGAGATGGGCTCGGCCCAACCCGTAGAACCTGATCAGGTTGAGACCTGCGGAGGGAACAAGCAAGCTATGGCCCAGGCCCTTATCTCGCTCAATTTCCCCGCCTCAACCATCACAATAACGAGGCACAATGACCGATTCACAGCCACATGCTATTGCGATTGCCGGTGCAGGCCTGCTGGGACGACTGCTCGCCTGGCATTTGCTGCAGGCCAACTGCAAGGTCACGCTGTTTGAGGCGGGTTCACTGATTGCCTATAGACCGCAGACTGCGCGCGCCGCCGCTTTTACTGCGGCGGGCATGATTGCGCCCCTGAGTGAAGCGGTAGTATCCGATGCCGGAGTTTACCGCATGGGCCAATATGCGCTGCAGCGCTGGCCGCAGTGGCTGGAGAAGCTCACCCCCCCTGCCCCCCTGTTTTTTCAGCGCGGCAGCCTGGTGGTGGCGCATCCGCAGGATGTCAGCGAGCTGGAGCAGTTTGAACGGGAACTGCAGTTTGTGATTCCGCAATGCAACAGTTACAAACGTGTCAACCAGCAGCAGATACACGCCCTCGAACCCGATTTGAATCCCAACTTTATGCAGGGATTGTTTCTCGCCGAAGAAGCTCATATAGATAACCGCGAACTCATGCAGGCTCTCGGCGAAAAAATTATTGCCCTGGGTGCCGATATCCGCGAACACACACCGGTTGAGGTCTTTAACTACAAGGTTGTCAGCGCAAGTCTTGAAGAAAATTTTGATCTGGTGATAGATTGTCGCGGTCTCGGCGCCAAGTCGCAAAGTGTGAATTTGCGCGGAGTGCGCGGTGAAACACTGCATGTGGAAACCAAAGAGATTCAATTGCAGCGCCCTGTGCGACTGATGCACCCGCGCTACCAATTGTATATTGTGCCCAAACCCCATCACCGTTTTATTATCGGCGCTACGCAAATTGAAAGCGAAGACCGATCAGCGGTCACCCTGCAATCCACACTCGAATTGAGCAGCGCGCTCTACACACTCTCGCCGGCCTTTGCCGAAGCCAATATTATTGAAATGGACACCAACCTGCGCCCCGCATTTATGGATAACCTGCCGCGCGTGATAGTCCAGGATGGATTGGTGACGGCCAACGGTCTGTTCCGCCATGGTTATCTGCTGGCACCCGCCGTGGTGGACAATATAATCGCACATATTTTTAAACAGACAGATGCGGTATTCGCTGAGCTGTTGAACAGCAAACACCACCGCACAGACCATTGAACTGATATTTCCTATGATTCAAGTAAGCCTCAATAATGAACCCACAAGTATTGCTGAGAACACTCCGCTCAGCGATGCCCTGCTGCAATGGGGTTATGGCGATAGCAAAATTGCCGTGGCCATCAACAGCGAATTTGTACCTCGCTCGCGCTATGCCGAGCGCAGTATTCTAGCGGGTGATTTGATCGATATCGTAAAACCTGTGGGAGGCGGCTGAGATGAACACGACTCAACTCCTGCGCGATTTCACTCTCTACGGCGAAAGCTTTAGCAGTCGCTTTTTGCTGGGCACTTCGCTCTATGCTTCACCGCAATTAATGCGCGACTCCATCGCGCAATCGCGCGCAGAAATTGTCACCCTCGGCCTGCGCAGACAAAACCCGACAGATCGCTCCGGCGATGCCATCTGGCAGTTTATCCAGGAGAGCGGCTGCCGGCTGCTGCCCAATACCGCCGGCTGCAAATCGGTAAAGGAAGCCGTGACCCTGGCGGAAATGTCGCGCGAGATTTTTGCCACCGACTGGATCAAGCTGGAGGTGGTGGGCGATGATTACAATTTGCAGCCGGACCCCTTTGGCCTGGTCGAGGCCGCCGACATCCTGATTAAAAACGGTTTCAAGGTTCTGCCCTATTGCACCGACGATTTGATTCTCTGCAAGCGCCTGCTGGATGTGGGCTGCCAGGTATTGATGCCCTGGGGCGCGCCCATAGGCACGGGCCAGGGGTTATTGAATCGCTACAACCTGCGCACCCTGCGCGAGCGCATCAAAGATGTGCCCATGATTATAGATGCGGGCCTGGGCGCACCCTCGCAGGCCGCCGAGGCGATGGAAATGGGATTCGATGGCATTCTGTTAAATACCGCCGTTGCCAAGGCCCACAATCCGCCGCTGATGGCCGAGGCCTTTGCCGATGCGATAGATGCGGGAAGAAAAGCCTACAGCGCGGGCCTGATGCAAAAACGCCAGACCGCCAGCCCCAGCACACCCACGGTAGGGCAGCCTTTCTGGCATCAGCAATAAAGTGAAGATAGGGAAAATAGCTGCCTGTTCGCGCAGCTATCTGTCGGCTTGGACTGCAAGCTTGTTCAGGGTAGATATTTTTGCGTGCGCTTCAGCCCCTGGGCAAGGGCAGACCTGATCTCCTGATTCTTGCACTCGCCCGAGTCCAGGTATAACTGTGTCATGCGACTCAAGCGCTGCAGATGAAAAATGATTTCCTGCTGCAGCAAATGCATTTTTTCTACCTGCTGGGCCAGCTGTTCCGACTCCATCTGCTCTCCGACCAGCAGCTCCGTATGCAGCTCATTAAAAATTCCCGAGCCCGAGGCGGCTGTGGCCAGGTGCAGCATCACATTTTGCAGTGCATGCAGACGTTTGTCGCCGTGGGTATAGCCAATACTCACCAGACTTTCGCGAAGCTCTGCAAACCAATTTCTCAACTCGGCATTCTTTTGCAACAGAGCCTCAACAAACTCCGGCGCTGCATCGCCCTGCACAACATTTTTTACCGGCAGGTCGCTGCGCCTGACTATCGCCAACAGCATTTCATTGGCGCGGGTCAAATAGGCCTGGGCATTCATATGGATAAGTGGAATTACATGGCGCCAGCTGCGCCCTTGATAATTTTCGTAGTTAAAATGAATCGCGATAATTGCATCGGCCACATTGATTATCTGACCAGCCAATCCCAGCTCGTTTTCCAGTTTACCAAGAGGATAGCCAGTGCCATCGCTCTGCTCGTGGTGCTCATAAACCGCATAGGCAATCGCCGAGGGAAGGTTTTTTGTGGCTTTCAATAATTGAAAACTGATGGTTACATGCTGCTGGATCTGTTGCCACTCCTCGGGCGATATAGCCCCGCGCTGCCGCAATAGGGTGGCATCCACATGCAGCATACCTATGTCATGCAGCAGCGCGGCAAATGCCACCTGAGCTGTATCCTCCTGACTCAGACGCATCTCCTTGGCGATACACAGGGATAGCCAGACGCAGTAGAGCGTGCGCTCGTAGATATCAGGCATAGCCAGCGACATAATGGTAAGTTTCTGCTGCAACACCGGAAATTCTTCCACCAATCTGCACAGCGGGCTCAGCAGAAATAGATAATTGTAGCGTTCGTTGACTGCCAGAAAAATATCATCGCGCTGCATCACACCAGTCAAATCAGCGAGTAACTTTTTCGCATCCAATTGCCATTGCAACTGGATGGATTCCTCCAGTGGTTTGCCCAGATAAAGCCGCATCATATTGGCCGCTACCGCCGCCGTCAGCGCTGTGTCTTTTTCCAGAATAAGGTGATGCTGGGAGTTGTAGATATCTTCAGCGGCGCGCGCGCCTGTGTGGGCCTGAGTAGCGCCCAGGTGCAACAGATAAGCATCCGGCTGCAGGGGATTGTATTTCCAGTGTGCGTCGCTCAATTGGGGTGGGTACATGTTTTATCCGCAATTGCACAGACTTGCGCCTATGGCTTCAAAAATAAAAACAGTCCAACAAGCAAACAACTAAATTGCAAAAAATATTCAGATCACTTGCCGCCACAGCCAGGTCGTGAGCAGCGAAAACAGCAAGCCATAACCTACCAGGCTGGAAGCCAGTCGCGGTGCCAATTGGTAGCTCACCGCCAGTACGCCTGCCGAGATCATCGCTGGCATGGCAGCTTCCAGCACAATCACCTGGGCGGCCAGCCCCTGAAATCCTAATGCCAGCAATGTCCCCCAGGCAAATAAAGGGGTCAGTACCAGGCTGGTAATCAAACCGACCGACAAGGGCAGGATATATTGCGGCTCCAGGCGCAGTTGCCACTGCAGGCCCACAGCAACCATGACAACAGGTACAAGTGTAGATGAAATTCGCAATAATACCTCAGACAACCAGTCAGGATAAGCCAGCGGCAATGTGACAAAAGCGACTATCAGGGCTATAAAAGGCGGGAAACTGCCCACAACCCGCAGCAGTTTTTTCCAAGAGCCGGCCCTGCCGCTGTAATAGGCGGCAACAAAGCTGCCATAGGTATTGAGCGCAATAAAGGAGCCGAACTGGTCGTAGAGAATCGCATAGGGAATGGCCTCTCTGCCAAGCAGAGCTTCAATCAGGGGTATACCGACAAAGCTGGTATTGCCGAGCGGCACCGTCAGCATCAGCGCGCCTGTAACAGCCTTCGACCACTGCAGGTAGCCTGCAACCAGCCAGATAAACAGGGCACTGGCGGCCATCACCAGCCAGGCGAAGAGGATCGGCAGGAGCGCGTGGCTATCTATTTTTAAATGATGTATTTCCGCTAAAACAACGGCGGGCAGCGCCAGGTAAATAACATAAGTGTTGAGCGATACGGCGAGGGAATCGGGCAGGCTGCGGTTGCGCTGCAGTAACAGCCCCATGGCGAGGCAGACAACAATAACTATTAAATTGCTCATAATGTATCAAGGATCATATTGCAAAACAGCCGGGCAAAAAACAAAAGGCTCGCCAGTGTGTTCACTGCGAGCCCATCGCTTATTTTTTGCGTTTTCTTGCCTGCTCTTCCATGCGCCGCTTTTTAATAAACTGTTTTTGCGTCATCAGCTTTTTCTTTTCGCTGTAGGGGTTTTCGGTGGTCCTGAATTCAATGCGAATCGGAGTTCCGTGCAAATCCAGCACACGCCTGAAGGTTTTCTCCAAATACTTGACGTAGTGACCGGGCACATCACCGGTCTGGTTGCCGTGTATGACTACTATCGGCGGGTTATGCCCGCCCGGGTGGGCATAGCGCAATTTAATGCGGCGCCCCTGGATCATCGGCGGCTGGTGCTCAGTAACGGCATCCTGCAGTATGCGGGTGAGATAATTGGTGGAGAATTTATCGGTGGCCGATTGATAGGCTTTTTCCACGGATTTATACAGATTGCCCACACCTGTACCGTGCAGTGCAGAGATAAAATGGATAGTGGCAAAATCGACAAAACGCAGACGTCTTTCCAGTTCGCTTTTGACATACTGCTTGTGGGATTCGTCAAGACCATCCCATTTATTCAGCGCAATCACCAGCGCACGACCCGCCTCAATGGCAGCGCCCATCAAATGCAGATCCTGCTCAACCACACCTTCACTGGCATCCATTACCAGGATCACCACATTGGCATCATCAATGGCCTGCATGGTTTTGACAATGGAAAACTTTTCCACCGCCAGGTCAATATTCTTGCGACGGCGCACCCCGGCAGTATCGATCAGGGTAAAGGGCTGGCCGAAGCGCTCGTAATTGATATAGATACTGTCGCGGGTCGTGCCCGGCTCATCGAAGACCACCACGCGCTCTTCGCCGAGCAGGCGATTGACCAGGGTAGACTTGCCGACATTGGGACGGCCGACAATGGCAATCTTGATTCCCTTGGCCTCGCTCTCGCTGGCATCTTCCAGGTTCTCGGGAATAGCCTCCAGAACCTCTTCCATCATCGACATAACACCGCGACCGTGGGTGGCCGTGGTAGCAAATATTTCGCCCATGCCCAACTCATAGAAAGGTGCGAGCGCTATATCGGGATCGACACCATCAATTTTATTGGCGACCAGATAGGTTTTTTTATTGTTCACGCGCAAATGCTTGGCGATCATATGGTCGGCACTATTGAGGCCCGCGCGACTGTCGAGGATAAACAGCACTATGTCCGCCTCCTGGATAGCAAGCAGCGACTGCCCCGCCATCACGCTGTCAATGCCCTCTTCCTCACCGCTGATACCGCCGGTATCAATCACTATAAAACGGCGGCTTTCGATCGCGCCCTCACCATATTTTCTATCGCGAGTCAGGCCGGGATAATCGGCAACAATCGCATCGCGACTGCGAGTAAGGCGATTGAATAAAGTCGACTTACCGACGTTGGGACGACCTACCAGGGCAATTACAGGAATCATAATATGTACATCAATAAATTAAGGTTCAAAACTTCAGCCGCTGCTTGCAAAAACTCAGCAACTTACAAAAAACTTAGCCACTTAAGGGCATTTTCCCTTAAGTGGCTCGATCAGACATCAGCACTGGCCCGCAGGGCTATTTTTTGGCAGAGGCAGTGAACGCGGTGATATCTCCCGCATTGCCATACACATAAAGTGTTGTGCCATCGCTCAACAGAGGAGCGCGCACGCCTTTCCTGTCTACCCGGGTGCGCGCTGCCAACTCGCCGTTGGCTTGACTGAGGACATGCATATAGCCCTCAAAATCCACCACTGCCAGATAATCACCGAACACCTGTGGCCCACCCAGGCCGCGACGCAATAATTTCTCGTTGCTCCAGACCTGCTCACCCGAGGTTAAATTATAGGCAACTATTTTGCCATCGCTGTGACTGACAAACAATTTATCATCGGAAACCGCCAGGTTTTCGCTGGTGGAGCCATCCAGCCCCCAGAGATTGCTGCCGGTGCCCCGCGCCAGCGCGGCAATGCGACCCTGATAGGTGCCCACATATAAAATACCGTCTTTCAACAGTGGGCTCGCGTGAATATCCACCATGCGATCCAGTTCCGAGCGACCCTTGGGCATAGCCAGACGCTGGTCCCAGAGGATCAGGCCATTGCTCGGATTGAAAGCCATCAGCCGGCCATTGGAAAATCCGGCATAGATTGCCGAATCGGTCACTACCGGTGAAGCTGTACCGCGCAGTGTCAGCAGCGGCGGCGGGTTCTCAAAGAACCAGAGATCCGCACCTGTCTTGGCATCCAGCACAAACAGCTTGCCATTCATGGTCTGCACAGCGACCACACTGCCATTGCCCTGCGGCACAGAAGAAATTTCCCCTTTTAATTGCCTGCGCCAGATCTCTTTGCCATCAACGGCCGACAAGGCAATTACTTCGCCGGCATAGCTGCCTACGAACAGTATGCCATCGGCACTGCTGATACCGCCGGTGATGCCGCTATTGACATCGCCCGCTTTAAAGAAGTGAACAAACTTGCCAAACAGGCCCGTCCACTCTTTAGTGATATTTTTCGACCAGAGCTTTTTGCCTTTGTGACTATCCAGGGCCGTCACTATCCCCTCGTGGTCTACGACAAACATTTTATCGCCATCGAGCGCGGGTGTAAGGCGGGAAAAACCAATACTCTGGCCAGCGCCCGCGTCTTTACTCCAGACCTCTTTAAGCTTGGCCGTTTTTTTAAAACTCTCCAGTTCTATAGGTTCCTGGCCGGTTTTTTTGGCAAACAGCGAACAGCCTGACAAGAGTAAGGCACAGAGCAGAACGCCCCATGTTAAATGCCTCATTGTGCCTTCTCCGTAGTCGCTGCAGCAGGTACCTGAGCAGCAGCCTGCCCTTCCGGTAAACGCAAATCGTCCGCCTTCATGCGCAATACCATTGTGCGCTCCTGGGCCTGTGGATCGGTATCGGCCAGGGCTTTTTCGTAGGCCGTCAAGGCGGCAGCGTTATTGCCTTGGGCTTTGAGGATATCGCCGCGCACTTCTGCATATTCTGCGGCAAAAGCTTTACTTGGCTCTTCCGCTATTTGCTTCAGGGCATCGTCGTAAGCGCCCTTGGCAATCAGTACGCGGGCCAGGCGCACATGCGCCAGTTGGCTGGTAGCCACATCGGGCTTGGCATCCAGAACCCATTGCAACTCTTTGCCGGCTTTATCCAGATCACCGCCCTCAACCGCTAACTTGGCAAGGAAAAACGCCGCGCTCTGAGCGTAGATAGTCTTGCTGTTTTTGCTTTTCAGCTCATTGGCTATTTGCTCGGCAGTTGCGCGGTCGGCCTCGGTTAATTTCTTGCCAGATTCAACGCCCAGCAATTTAACCAGGGTTTCATAGCGCGCCGATGCATCTTCAGCAACGCTCTGTTGCTTGTCCTTCCAGCCAGTCCAGGCAAAGTATCCCACCACAGCAGCGACTATAGCCACTGCCACAAATTTACCGTTTTCCTTCCACCAGCGTTTGAATACTTCAATTTGTTCTTCTTCTGATAAATGTACGCTCACAATAAACTCCTGATATTTATATTAAGTTTTGAATAAAAAATAGGTTAGGCAAGGTTTTGTAAAAAACCGACAATATCGCTCAGTGGAATAGTTTGCTGAGGCTTGTCTTCGCGCAAAAATTTAACGGCAAGCACACATTTGGCCACTTCATCTTCGCCCAGGATCAAAGCAATCCCAGCGGTGCTTTTATCGGCCTTTTTCAGCTGATTTTTAAAGTTGCCACCGCCGCAGTGATTGATGACCCGCAGCGCCGGCAAAGCCGTGCGCAAGGTCTCGGCCAACTGCAGGGCCTGTCTCTGGACATTGCCCACCGCCACCAGATAGACATCGGCAATCTGCGTCAAATCTCCCGGCACGGCGGCAACCGCCTGCAACAACAGCACCAGTCGCTCCAGGCCAATACCAAAACCTACCGCCGGGGTGGGCTTGCCGCCCAATTGTTCAACCAGGTTGTCGTAGCGACCGCCGGCACAGACGGTGCTCTGCGAACCCAACTTATCGGTTACCCACTCAAAGGCCGTCTTGCCGTAATAATCCAGGCCGCGCACCAGGCGCGGGTTGACTTGATAGACTATGCCTGCAGCGTCCAATAAATCTTTTAACTGGGCGAAATGCTCGCGCGAGTGCTCATCCAGATAATCCAGTAATACCGGGGCCTGATCCAGTAGTGCCTGGGTGCTGGCCTCTTTGCTATCGAGAATACGCAGGGGATTGGTGGTCAATCGACGCTGGCTATCTGCATCCAATTTTTCTTTGTGCTGCTCCAGGTAGGCCACCAATGCCTCTTTGTAGGCATCGCGCGAGGCTGCGTCACCCAGAGAATTTACCTGCAATGTGACAAACTCAGCCACGCCAAGTTCACGCAAAATGCGCGCACTCAACAATAAAATTTCTGCATCTATATCCGGCCCGTCCATGCCGAAGGTCTCGACACCTATCTGGTGGAACTGGCGATAGCGACCTTTTTGCGGGCGCTCATAGCGAAACATAGGCCCCTTGTACCAAAGGCGCTGGGTCTGGTTGTAGAGCAGGCCGTGTTCTTCGCAGGCGCGCACACAGCAGGCCGTGCCCTCAGGGCGCAGCGTGACACTTTCGCCATTGCGGTCATCAAAGGTATACATTTCCTTTTCAACAATATCGGTAACTTCGCCGATAGAGCGCTTGAAAAGATCGGTCGATTCCAAAATGGGAAAACGGATTTCCTGGTAGCCATAGCGCTGCAAAATATCGGCAACCCTGGCTTCAACATACTGCCAGGCTGGAGAATCAGCGGGCAATATATCGTTCATTCCACGTATAGCTTGAATCTTTTTCAAAATAATTTCCTAACTCAACAGATTGCTGCGTTTATCAATACTGAACAGACTAAACACGAACAATAATATTTTTTTCATCTTCGGCTTTTTGCTTTTCTTTTTCTGCCACTTTGGCGCGAATCAATTTTTCCAGATTGTCCACCAGGTTTTCATTGCTGATTTTATGATTGGGCTCACCGTTGATATACACCAGGTTGTTGGGCGTACCACCGGCCAATCCCAGGTCTGCCTCTTTGGCTTCACCCGGGCCATTGACCACACAGCCAATCACCGCGACATCTATAGGCGTGGTGATATCCTCTACCCTTGCCTCAAGCTCATTCATGGTTTTGATCACATCAAAATTCTGCCGCGAGCAGCTTGGGCAGGCGATAAAATTCACACCTTTGCTGCGCAACTTCAAACTGCGCAGCAGATCCCAGCCCACTTTCACTTCTTCGACCGGATCGGCGGCCAGGGAAATGCGCACTGTATCACCTATGCCATCCATCAGCAGCGCGCCCAGACCCACTGCCGATTTAACCGTACCCGCGCGCAGCACACCGGCTTCAGTGATGCCCAGATGCAGGGGCTGTTCGATCTGCGCAGAGAGCTTGCGATAAGCCGCTACCGCCATAAAGACATCCGAGGCTTTTACACTGACTTTAAAATTCTGGAAATTCAGCTTGTCGAGAATATCGACATGGCGCAGTGCAGATTCCACCAGGGCATCCGGCGTAGGTTCACCGTATTTCTTCTGTAAATCTTTTTCCAGGGAGCCCGCATTCACACCAATGCGAATAGGAATATTCAGATCGCGCGCCTTATCCACCACCGCCTGGATACGCTTTTCGCGGCCAATATTGCCGGGATTGATACGCAGGCAATCGACACCCAGGTCGGCCACGCGCAGGGCGATGCGATAATCAAAGTGGATATCGGCCACCAGCGGAATGCTCACCTGCTTGCGAATTTCACCAAAGGCTTCGGCAGCTTCCATAGTCGGAACAGAGACGCGCACAATATCGGCACCCGCCAATTGGATTCTGCGAATCTGTGCAACCGTTGCCGCAACATCAGTGGTTTCCGTATTGGTCATGCTCTGCACAGAAATAGGTGCATCGCCACCAACAGGCACATTTCCAACCATGATCTGCCGTGTCTTGCGGCGCTTAATTGGCGATTCACAATGCATATATCTACCTTTAAAAACTACTGTGCCCGGCGTTCGCCAGGCAATTAATTATTGACTCGCAATGTCAGTACGTTGGAACCCAGCAGCGGGATAACTTCAACCTTTTTACCATTGAGCTGAATATCCACACCGGGCGCATTGCCCAGCTTCACATCAAACGGCGCCTTGCCGACCAGAGTCAGTTTGCTGCCGGGGGCCTGCAATTCGGTGGCGAGAACGTCGCCGCGGGAATCGCTCACTTCCAGCCAACACTCAGCACTGAAGCTAAAAACAATGGTGTCCAGCGCTGTCGACTTGGCTGACTGAGCAACACTGGCTGAAGAAGCCGTGGCCGCAGCAACACTGGAAGCCTGCATTGAGCTGGCCACACTGCTCAACCTGGAGCTGCTGTACAGCGTCGCGCTCGCAGCCACTGAAGAGCTGCGGCTGGAGGCATCGGCAACAACCAGCGGAGCAACTGTCGAATCGGCTGCTGCCGGCAAGGCTGCAGTGCTCGACTCCGCGACAGCTTCACTGCTCGACCACACGGATGAACTGGCCTGCGGCAGAGCGCTATAGTTGTTGTCCTGCTGGTTATCCAAAAACCACACAGAGATCAACCACAAGCCGGCAAGCAGCGCGCCTATTATCATCAGGAAAGGCATGGCCCCCTTATTGCCTCTCGCAGCCGTCTGGGGTTCCGGTTTTGTCTCGGCAATCGCTGCCAGTTGCTCATCTTTTTCCTGCTGCAACTGATCGTAGGCAGCCAATATTTCCACCACATCCAACTTCAACAAATTGGCATAGGCGCGGATATAACCGCGAATAAAAGTATCTGCATTGATGCGGCCATAGTCATCGGATTCCAGGGCCTTTACTTTTGTTATGGTAATGTATAACTCTTTTGCCACCTGCTCTTGCGTCAATCCTAGCTGCAGTCGGCCTTGCAACAGTCGCTTACCTGGCGACACTCCTTTGATCGCTGGGGTTCCTTCGGAATTAATCATTAGGACCTCAATTCAAATTATGCTGTTTGTATTGCAAATGCTCATTGGAATAGGGAAAACGGTTTTTCAGCTGATTGGCCAGCCGCTCTTCCTTCTCCTTGTTGCCAAAAACATTTTCCAGACGAATGCCTAAAAACAGGCTGCGCGCCGACTCCTGGCCAATCGTGTTATAGAGGTCAAGATTCTTTTTAGCATCTGCATAAGCCTCTTTCTGGAAATAAATATCGGCCAGCTCGATATAGGCATCGGGAACGGTTTTATCCAAAATAGTGGCGTGTTCAAAGGCGGCCTGGGCGCGCGTGACATTGCCCAGCTTCAGAGCGACCCGACCGACATTGGTCAGGGTCTGGGCGCGACCGAGATAGGCCAGGTCTGCGGCAGCTTTTTCAAACTCCGCATAGGACTCTTCGTAGCGTTTCTGGTTAAACAGGAAAATACCGTAGTTGTTGTGGACTTCAGTAAGATTTTTATCGCGCTTCAAGGCGAGTTTGAACTGCTCTTCGGCGAGCACAGGCTCGCCTTCCAAAATATACAGCTGTGCCATAGCGCCTATGGCCGCTGGCGAATTCTTATCTATGTCAAAAGCCTTTTTCAGATGCAGGCGGCCAGCTTCGCGATTGCCTTTGTCTATGTAACCCAGAGCCATTTTGATATGCAGATCCAGAGCCTGGGTTTTATCAATCACCCGGCCATTCTGTTTGGTAACACAGCCCGACACCATTAAGCACAGAATTACAAAGGCTGCAAAATACTGGGCTTTTAGAAAAAAAAGGCTATTTTTCATGCTGCTTCTCTTTATGCTTGTGGTTAGGTTGCCGGTGAGCGTTTCTCTTTACTGCACGTATCACTCACCAATAATTCGCACGGGCTGAGCTTCATCAAATTTCGCGCGATAGCGTTCACTGCGCTTGGTGATATCGTTCACCGAGCCTGCCAATTGCCCGCAGGCCGCATCTATATCGTCGCCGCGCGTGGTGCGCACGGTGGTGATGTAGCCCTCTTGCATCAAGATATCCTGGAAGCGACGCAGTGCATTATTGCTGACCCGCTTGTAGTTCGACAAATTAAACGGATTAAACGGAATCAGATTGATTTTTACCGGTACATCGCGCAGCAGCGCCGCCAGTTGGTGAGCGTGATGCGGACGGTCATTGACCTGGTCAATCAAGGTGTATTCAATCGTGATTTTGCGATGGGAATCGGGCATGGCTTCAATATAGCGCTTGGCAGAATCCAACAGCATGGCGATAGGATATTTGCGATTGATGGGCACCAGTTCATTGCGCAGCTCATCGTTGGGCGCATGCAGCGAAATCGCGAGGCAGGCATCGGTATACTGGCTTAAACGATCCAACTGCGGCACCACACCCGAGGTCGACAGGGTAACGCGACGCTTGGAAATACCATAGCCGTTATCGTGCATCATCAGGTTCATGGAATCGACCACATTGTCAAAATTCAGCAGCGGCTCGCCCATACCCATCATCACAATATTGGTCACTGCACGCGGCCCATTGGCGCTCAGCTGGCCAAAGGATTTAGCGGCAATCCACACCTGGCCAATAATTTCCGCCGCCGTCAAATCGCGGTTGAAGCCCTGCTTGCCGGTTGCACAGAAACTGCAGTCCAGCGAGCATCCTACCTGTGATGATACGCAGAGGGTGCCGCGATCGCCCTCGGGAATATACACAGTCTCAACCACATTATCGCCGCTGACACGTATCAGGAATTTACGCGTGCCATCGGCAGAGTCGAGCTGCTTCACCACTTCCGGCGGGCGAATTTCAGCACAGAGTTTTAATTTTGCGCGCAGCTCTTTGCTGACATTGGTCATATCATCAAAGTTATCTGCGCCCAACTGGTGAATCCATTTCAGCACTTGCACTGCGCGAAATTTTTTCTCGCCCAGGGTTTCAAAAAAGGCCACCAGTTTGGCCTCGGGCATACCCAGCAGGTTGACCTTGACTGAGCCGGTTTCCACGCTTGCACCCGCGTCAGGGGTTGCACCTGCCGCGTCAGCCGGGATTGGATTAAATTGCTCAGCCATTGTGTATTACCTGAATAAAACTAAAAATATTTACTGAAAGATCGCTACTGCTCGCTGTTAACGCACCAATACTTCATTAGAGGCAAAGAAGTAGGCGATTTCGCGCGCAGCAGACGCGGGTGAATCTGAACCGTGTACGGCATTGGCATCAATCGCCGAAGCGAAATCTGCGCGTATGGTGCCTGGTGCCGCTTTTGCCGGATCAGTGGCACCCATCAATTCGCGGTTTAACAATATGGCGTTTTCGCCCGACAGTACCTGTACAACAACGGGACCGGAAGTCATAAAGTCCACCAGGCCATCAAAGAAGGGACGGCCTTTGTGTTCGGCGTAGAAGCCTTCAGCCTGGGCACGGCTCAATTGCAACATGCGCTGTGCGGCAATGGTCAGGCCGGCTTTTTCGAAGCGGGCAACGATTTGACCTATGTAGTTTTTGCTCACTGCATCAGGTTTGATAATGGATAAAGTTTGTTCAACAGCCATGAAAATCTCCAGATTTCTCTAAATTACCCGAAAAATAAGCTCCTGAAATGTCCCTTAGGACCAGGATTTCGGGGCTTTTTGGGTTCTATAAATGCAAAACCCGCGAATTATACGCGGGTTGGAGACTTTTTTATATGCACCAAAAAGGAAAAAACAGCAGAAAATTAAAGGCTTGCAGCGGTATCTTGAATACGTTTCACCATTGCCTTCAAACCATTGCCACGGGTCGAACTCAGGTGTTGCAACAGATCCAGGCGGGCGAAATAGCCCTCTATATCCACCGCCAGTATTTGCGCGGCTGTTTTACCATTATAGGCTGCCAGTACCACTCCCAGCAGGCCTTTGACGATAAAGGCATCGCTATCCGCCTGGAAAAACAGCTGCTTGTCGCGCAGCTCATGGGTCAGCCAGACCTGGCTCTGGCAGCCGCGAACCAGGTATTCATCCGTGCGAAAGCGCTCGGGCAAGGCCGGCAATTCCTTGCCCAGATCGATAATGTACTTGTATCTGTCTTCCCAGGAGTCAAAAAAGCTGAGGGCATCCACTATATCCTCAGCACTTACCTCTATACCAAATTGGGTCATTATTTACTCAATCCGCGATTGGCGGTTCCGACCATTTAAAAGAACATACCCGTTTCCAGTTGCGCCTCTTCACTCATCATATGGCGCGCCCAGGGAGGGTCGAATACCAGCTCCACCTTGACGGACTTGACGTTAGGCACTTTGCGCACCCGGTATTCGACATCGCCCACCAGCACTGGCCCCATACCGCAGGCCGGGGCGGTCAAGGTCATACGGATATCCACATGCTTGGTGAGTTGATCTATCTTGACACCATAGATCAACCCCAGGTTGACCAGGTCCACTGGAATTTCCGGGTCAAAGACACTGCCCAATGCCTGCCATACCTGGGCTTCGACAATATTGTCATCGCCGGGCTCGGGGAATTGGATGATCTCCGCTTCCAACCCCAGCTTATCGGCATCGGTGCCATCCACTCGCACCATTTGCCCGTGGTAGGTCACCGTATAATTGCCGCCCAGCGCCTGGGTGATGGTAACAAAGGTATCCTGCGGGATAGTCAGCGGGGTGCCGTCGGGCACTCGGCGTGCGGGACAGTCGGCAAGCGCTACCACCATGCGTCTTTCAGACATAAGCTTTCCAAATTAAACATTAAACCGGGCATTGAACGGAAGCCCACAGTGAGGTCAATTGCAGCAGACCTTAGCCTTCAACGCTAAAACTTTCACCGCAACCGCAGTAATCCTTGACTCGCGGATTGTTGAATTTCAATTGGCGGTTCACACCCTCGGTGACGTAATCGATTTCAGTGCCGCTCACCACTGGCAGACTCGCCGGGTCCACCAGCAGCTCCACCCCTTCGCCAAGCGCCAGGTGGAGGTCTTCGGCCCTGCCCTCAGGCACCAGGTCGACCACATACATCCAGCCAGTGCAGCCGCTTTGCTTTACGCTCAGGCGTATAGCCTTGGCATCGGCACTAGTGTTGACCTGACGGCGGAAGTGCGCGGCGGCGGCAGGGGTTACCGAAACGGATTGCTGTAGCGGATCGAAGGATGCAACGCTCATGATCGTCTCCAATAAAAAACTATCTACATTAAAAACAGTTTTGCTTTTTCAATCGCCGCAAACAGGCGATCAACTTCAGCAAAGGTATTGTAAAAACTGAAACTCGCGCGCACGGTGCCGGGAATGCCAAACTGCTCCATAATCGGCTGGGCACAGTGGTTGCCTGTGCGCACGGCTATGCCCTGCTTATCCAGTAAGACACCGACATCGGCCGGATGTGCCCCCTCCAGAAGAAAGCTCATCACACTGGTTTTATGGTCTGCCGTGCCCACCAGCCTGATACCCTCAGTCGCGCGGGCCTTCTCTTCAGCATAAGCCAGTAGCGCCTGCTCGTGAGCCGCGGCCGCCTCGCGGTCGAGATTGTTCAAATAATCTATAGCCGCCCCCAGGCCGATCACACCGGCTATATCCGGCGTACCTGCCTCGAATTTATAAGGCAGCTGGTTAAAGCTGGTGCCGGCAAAGCTCACACTTTCAATCATCTCACCACCGCCCTGGTAAGGGGGCATGGCCTCCAGCAGTTCGCGTTTGCCATAGAGCACACCCAAACCGGTGGGGCCAAATAATTTGTGCGCGGAAAAAGCATAGAAATCGCAATCCAGCTTCTGCACATCCACCGCCCAATGGCTCACTGCCTGGGCACCATCAACCAGCACCAATGCACCCACTGCATGGGCGCGGGCAATAATTTTGTCGACCGGGTTGATGGTGCCCATAGCATTGGAGACATGGCCTAGGGCAACCATTTTTACCCGTTCATCCAGCATGGCTTCGAAGGCATAGAGATCAATGGTGCCGCTGGCATCAACCGCTATCGGCTCTACCACTGCACCTGTGGCCTGGGCAGCCAATTGCCAGGGCACTATATTGGAATGGTGTTCCATGGCGGAAACCAGAATGCGATCACCGGCTTTCAGGTTGGTTCGCCCCCAGGACGCGGCAACCAGGTTGATGCTTTCGGTAGTGCCGCGAGTCCAGATAATTTGTCGCGCATCGGGCGCATGTAAAAACTCGGCCACCTTAGTGCGCGCCGCCTCGAATTTTACCGTGGCGCGATCGGCCAGCGCATGGGCGCCGCGGTGGACATTGCTGTTGTCGGTGCGATAGTAATCGCTGATAGCTTCTATCACGGCATTGGGTTTTTGCGTGGTGGCAGCATTGTCCAGATACACCAGCGGCTGACCATTCACCTGTTGGTGCAGTATGGGAAAATCGCCGCGGATTTTTTCAACATCAAATATTGCTGCACACATTATGCATCTGCCATGGCTAAGAGCGTTTGGTCGCGACCAAAGAGTGCCGCCAGGCGCGGCAGCAGATATTCCTGTACGGCAAGTTCAGGCACCTGCTGCAAAAGCTCGTTGATAAAGCCAAAGCTCATCATCACTTCCGCCTCAGTGCGCGATATGCCGCGACTCTGCAAATAATAGAGCGCGGTGGCATTGAGCTGGCTGACCGTCGCACCGTGGGCACATTTGACATCATCAGCGTAGATTTCCAATTCCGGCTTGGTGTTGACCTCAGCTTTGTTGGAGGTAAGCAAATTTTTATTGCTCAACTCCGCCAGGGTTTTCTGCGCATGCGGATGAATATAAATACGCCCGTTGAAAATCGCCTGGGCAGAGTCGGCAATAATGCCGCGGAAGACTTCGCTGGTTGTGCAGTGCGGAACCCAATGCTGAATATTAGTGTGGTAATCCACCAATTGATTATTGCGCGGCAGATAGACGCCCTGCAAATCCAACTCAGCGCCTTCACCGCGGTGATTGACCTGGTAGTCAATCCGCTTTAAACGGCTACCGAGCGCAAGGGTAAAACCGCGCATGCGCGCACTGCGCAGCAGGTTCACATGCACAGCACCAATATGCTGGATATTCTCTTCCTCCAGATGTAGGCGATAGTGTTGCAGTTGGGCGTTATCGCCCACCACAATCTCGCTCACCGCGTTGACAAAACTGTTTTGCGGCTCTGCGGTTGAAATAAAATGTTCAATGATTTCTGCCTGCGCCGAATCCTCAAGCACAACCAACAGGCGTTGATTGACCGACAGCGTCTGCTCTCTTGCACTGGAAACCTGCACCACATAAATGGGCTTCGCCAGTTTTTTCCCGCGCGCTACATGCACCAATACGCCATCATCGAGCCAGGCATTATTCAGCGTGGCAAAGAGATGCTGCTGACCTTCGATAACCTTGCCGAGATGCTCGGCAAGCACAGCCTGCTGTTCAGCATTCGCCTGGGAGAAACGTACAACCTCTGCAGGCAGTTCGCTTGAGCTGGCAGGATCAAATACACCATTGATAAATACCAGGCGAACGGCATCAACCGCAATAAACTCTGCATCCACCCGGCCATTGCCACTGGCAGCAGCCCAGCTGGCGGGAATATTTTTTTGCAGGGAAACCAGCGGCGTGTATTTCCAGTGCTCGGTCTTGCGCGTGGGCCAGATAATATTCTGCCAATCGGCAGCGGCCTGGGTGCGCAGGCCAGCCAGCCACGCAGGACTCTGCTGCTTTGCGGCCAGGGTCAGAGCCTGTTGTTGAAAATCACTCATGACTTACACAGCCTCTTCTTCAAGCCAGGCATAGCCTTTTTCTTCCAGCTCCAGGGCCAGCTCTTTGCCACCGGTTTTGACTATGCGGCCATTAGCCAGTACATGCACATAATCCGGCACTATATAATCCAGCAGACGCTGGTAGTGAGTGACTACGATAAAACTGCGCTCGGGCGAACGCATGGCGTTAACGCCACTGGCCACCACTTGCAGGGCATCGATATCCAGACCTGAATCGGTTTCATCAAGTATGCACAGGCTGGGCTCCAGCAACATCATCTGCATAATTTCATTGCGCTTCTTCTCGCCGCCGGAAAAACCTTCATTGACACCGCGCTTCAAAAACGCCGCATCGAGGCTGACGCGCTTGCTGGTTTCGCGTGCGAGTTTCATAAACTCAACTGCAGACAATTCGGTTTGCCCCTGGTGCTTGCGCTTGGCATCCACCGACGCCTTTAAAAATTCCATATTACTGACACCGGGAATTTCTACTGGGTATTGGAAGGCGAGGAACAAGCCTTCGCGGGCGCGCTCTTCAATGTCCAGTTCAAATAAATCCTTACCCTTGAATTCAACCGAGCCGCCGGTTACTTCATAGCCATCGCGACCGGACAACACATTACCCAGCGTACTTTTGCCGGCGCCATTGGGGCCCATGATGGCGTGGACTTCGCCAGGGTTAACCGTCAGCCCCAAACCTTTCAGAATATCTTTCTCTTCAACCTTGGCGAACAAATCAGTAATGCGCAACATAAATTTTTTAATCCAAAAATATTTTCTAAAACGTTGACTTAACTTATAGCTATCGGGAGTTTCCGGGACAGCTCGCCAGCAGAAAACTTAACCCACCGAGCCTTCCAGACTCACTTCCAGCAACTTGCCCGCCTCCACAGCAAATTCCATGGGCAACTCTTTAAATACTTCGCGGCAGAAACCGTTCACAATCATCGAAACCGCCTTCTCCGTATCCAGACCACGCTGGCGACAGAGGAACAACTGGTCGTCGCTCACCTTGGAGGTGGTGGCTTCGTGCTCGATCACTGCGGTGGGATTCTTGCTTTCAATATAGGGGAAGGTATGGGCACCGCATTTATCGCCGATCAACAGTGAATCGCACTGGGTGTAGTTGCGCGCTCCCTCGGCCCCCGGATTCATGCGCACCAGCCCGCGATAGGCATTGGAGCTTTTGCCGGCAGAAATCCCCTTGGAGATAATGGTGGATTTGGTATTCTTGCCAATATGAATCATCTTGGTCCCGGTATCGGCCTGCTGATAATTGTTGGTCAGGGCCACCGAATAAAACTCACCCACACTATTGTCGCCGCGCAAGATGCAGCTGGGATATTTCCAGGTGACTGCAGAGCCTGTCTCCACCTGCGTCCAAGAAATTTTCGCATTGGTGTGGCAGACACCGCGCTTGGTCACAAAATTGTAGATACCGCCTTTGCCCTCTTCATTGCCGGGATACCAGTTCTGCACAGTGGAATATTTGATTTCCGCATTATCGCAAGCTACCAGCTCCACCACCGCAGCATGCAACTGGTTTTCATCGCGCATGGGCGCGGTGCAGCCTTCAAGGTAACTCACATGGGAACCTTCATCGGCAATAATCAGCGTGCGTTCAAACTGCCCGGTGTTCTGCTCGTTGATGCGGAAATAGGTCGACAGCTCCATAGGGCAGCGCACGCCTTTCGGGATATACACGAAAGAACCGTCGGAAAATACTGCGCAATTCAAGGCAGCATAATAATTGTCTTTGGGGGGCACCACTGAGCCGAGATATTTTTTGACCAGCTCGGGATATTTTTGCACAGCCTCACTGATCGAGCAGAAAATAACACCGGCCTCCAGCAGTTTTTCGCGGAAGGTAGTGACCACAGAGACAGAGTCAAACACCACATCCATTGCCACACCGGCCAGCGCGGCCTGTTCATGCAGGGGAATACCCAGCTTTTCATAGGTGCGCAGCAGCTCAGGGTCAACCTCGTCCAGGCTTTTCGGTTTTTCATCCATGGATTTGGGGGCGGAATAATAGGAGACCGCCTGAAAATCTATATCTTCATACTTGACGTGCGCCCACTCGGGCTCGGTCATTTCCAGCCAGGCCTGATAGGCCTTGAGTCGCCACTCCAGCAGCCACTCGGGTTCATTTTTCTTGGCCGAAATAAACCGGATCACCTCTTCATTTAAACCAGGTGGCAGGGTTTCAGAATCGATCTGGGTGTGAAAACCCGCGGCGTATTCTTTTTTGATGAGATGTTCAACTTGTTCCGACATAACAACAGACCTCGGCTTACGCCTTTTGTAACCTGGCAACTGCACTGCTGATCTGTGCAATCGCAAATTCAATTTCTTCAGCAGTGGTGTAACGCCCCAGGCTGAATCTCAGTGATGCCTGCGCCTGGGCATCGCTCAAACCAATGGCTTTCAACACATAGCTCGGCGACATGCTCGCGGAGTTGCAGGCGGAACCACTGGAGACCGCAATATCCCGCAGCGACAACAACAGCATTTCGCCATCACAGCCCTGCCCTAACTCATTGGCAAAAGCCACATTCAAAATACCGCTAACGCGTTTCTCTACAGCGCCATTGCGCTGCAGATGGGGCAAGCTCTTGACGCCCTGCCATAACTGATCGCGCAACTGCGCAATCCGCTGACTATCTTCCTGCAACAGCTGTGCAGCCAGTTCCGCCGCCTCGCCCATGCCCACACACTGGTGAGTGGCCAGGGTGCCCGAGCGCATATTGCGCTCATGGCCGCCGCCGTGAATCTGCGCAGCGATCTTCACCTCGCCGGCACGGCGCACATAGAGCGCGCCTATGCCCTTGGGGCCGTAAAACTTATGGGCGGAGAGCGATAGCAAATCCACCCCCAGCGCAGTCACATTCAGTGCAATTTTTCCTGCAGCTTGTGCAGCATCGCAATGCAGCAATACACCTCGCGGCTTGCACAGTGCACTTAAGGCTTGGACATCATTAATGCAGCCAAGCTCATTGTTGACCAGCATTACACTTGCCAAAAAAGTGTCATCACACAGCGCTGCCTGCAGGGCCTCCGCTGTAATCAATCCCTCTCGCGTGGGCTGCAACCGGGTAACCCTGAAGCCCTGGTCTTCGAGCCAACTCACTGGGTCTAGCACGGCCTTGTGTTCGATCGCCGATACCACAATATGGCCACCACTGGGATATTGCGCGCGATAACTTTCCGCCGCACCTTTCAAAGCCAGATTGTTCGCCTCTGTGGCACCGCTGGTCCATACAATTTCGCGCGGATCGGCACCAATCAACGCCGCCACCTGCCCTCGCGCCTGTTCAACCAACTCTTCCGCCTGCCAGCCCAATAGATGTGAGCGCGATGCAGGATTGGCAAACTTGCCTTCAAGTGTCAGGCAGGCCGCCATTTTTGCGGCAACCTCAGGCGCCACCGGCGTGGTGGCCGCGTAATCAAGATATATAGGTGTACGCAAACTTGGGCCCAAACATTAAAAATGTGATCGCTAGAGAATTTCACTCAAGGTTATGCACTGATCGGTTTTGTAGCTGTTGGTCAGGCGCATATCCTGGCGCGAACCCACCGCTTGAATATCGCGACGCGACACCAGGTCAGCCAGAGTAATCCCACTTAAAAACAAATGAATCTGCGCGCTCAAATCCTGCCACAGATAGTGAGTCAGACAGACCTGGCCATCCTGGCAATCGCCCTTGCCCTCACAGCGGGTGGCGTCTATGGATTCACTCACGGCATCCACCACCTGGGCGACCGAAATATCCAGCGTGCGCCCCACCAGGCGATAGCCACCGCCCGGGCCGCGCACACTTTTCACCAGGTTGAAACGGCGCAAACGTGCAAATAATTGTTCAAGATAGGAGAGTGAAATGCCTTGGCGAAAGGATATATCCGCCAAACTGACTGGCCCTTTTTCACTGTGAAGTGCCAAATCCAGCATTGCCGTTACCGCGTAACGGCCTTTGGTGGTCAATTTCATAGTATTTTCCGTGGATGAGATCAGTAACCCTTCAAAAGCTATTTAAGCGACATCAATATCCTACCATTTTACTCAACTATTAAGCCTTTTCCAACCAACTCTTGTACCAATACCGTCATTAATGCGATTACTACTCGTTTTCACCTTTGCTTTCTATCGTTTTCGCCGCCTCACGCAGGGCATCTACACCTGGTGCAATACCCTGTTTGCCCAACACCTTATTGCTGTAGAACACATAGTTTTGAATGGCGGTTAAGACTCCGCGCAAAATATTCAGCTCCATTTGGTCCAGGCGCACGCGGTTATAGAGACGGCGCAGGCGAGTCATGGTTTGCTTGGGGTTGGCGGGATCGAGGAAACCCACATCCACCAGCGACTTTTCCAATTGCTGGTAATAGTTATCCAGCGCCTGGGCGTCGGCGGGCGGCATATCCCACACATGCTGCGGCAGGGTATTGCCTGCCGTAGCTTTCAGGTATGCCATACGGATCTCGTAACAAATCACCTGCACCGCAGTTGCCAGGTTGAGTGAGCTGTATTCTTCATTGGCGGGGATATGTACGTGATAATTGCATTTGTGCAGCTCTTCATTGGTCAAACCGCGATCTTCGCGGCCAAACAATAGTGCCACTTCATGCTGGCCGGCCTCTGTCCAAACGCTTTCGCCGCACTCGCGCGGATCCAGCAGAGGCCAGGGAATACGGCGCTCGCGGGCACTGGTGCCCACCACCAGACTACAACCCTGAATTGCCTCATCCAGGGTATCCACCACTATGGCATTCTCCAGCACATCGGTGGCCCCCGCCGAGCGCCAGGTGGCCTTGTCCGAGGGGAACTCCTTGGGAGCCACCAGGTAGAGGCGCGACAGGCCCATGTTTTTCATGGCACGGGCAGCGCCGCCGATATTGCCCGGGTGGGTAGTATTCACCAGCACTATGCGAATATTGGCAAAAGGGTTAGCAGTCATAGCAAGTATCCAGTAGCAGCATAAGCAAGCGCCCCCGAGGTTGCGCGCAAAAGCTGGGGCCAGGTTAAAAAAGGCGCGCAGTGTAACAAACTAGAGGCCGTAGACGTAGTGCCAATAGACAAAACTGGCCGTGAATCGTCAATTTCGGGGTAAGCACAAGCAATATATCGCCGACAAGCGGTTCAGCTCCCAGAGCGAACCTTCACACAGAAGCACTGAGTCACAAGCAGGTACGTTTATAGTGCCTGATGAAGCCCCCCCACCGCAGAAACAATTGATAAAAGCATCATCGCCCCCTTCTTTTATCGAATTGTCACAAACCCTCAATAGAATTCCCTGCATTGCAATATTTGTTGTTGACGAATCTCGCACGAATGAACAATCATACCCCCGCAGGTATTTATCGTTTGTGAGAAACACAGCAGCAGGTGTTTCAATGATGTTCATCACCACTTACATCTTTATAAAAGAGAAATGACCGTGCCGGAATTAGTTGCCCTCCCCGAAAAACATACCCAAGGTGCCTACGGTGTTTGGCTCTACACCGAAAAACATCCCAAAATCAAAAAAATCAAACGCCAGGTCACGCCCAGCGTCCACGGCGATCGTCACTGGGATTCCAGTTACCTGCTGATGGATTTTTTTGCCCAGCATAAGCTCACCAAAAAAACACGCGTGCTGGATGTCGGCTGCGGCTGGGGGCCAACCTCTATTTATTTTGCCCGCAAAGGCTGCAGAGTGACAGGCATGGATGTCGATGCCGATGTGTTTGCATTCCTGCATGCCCAGGCAGAGCTGAATGATGTGCGCATTACCACCCTGAACCGTGCCATGAAGCAAATGAAAAAGAAAGACCTGACTCAGTATGATGTGATTGTCGGTGGCGATATCTGTTTTTGGGATGAGCTGGCCGATGAGTGGTTTGCCATGCTAAAGCGCGCTGCGCAGGCCGGTGTGAAAACGGTGGTGCTTGCAGACCCAGGACGCAGCCCCTTCTTCAGCCTGATCAAACAATGCGAAAAACTCTGGCCCACCGAACATATCGACTGGTATGCACTGGAGCCGCGCTATTTTTCCGGCAACCTGGTAAAGGTGACTCTCAATACCTGAAAGACAAGGCACAATCGCTGAGCAGATTTCCGCAGCGCCCTCGTTGAAAAGGATGTCTTTGCATAAAGGAATTTCTAAAAACTCCCAACGGCAAGCTTAGTTATTTTCATCAGTGCCCGCAGAGAGAAAAAAAACCAGCCTTAGGGAACCTCTGAAAAATTACCTGCGTTGCCTTCGTCAACATTTTTCAGATGTTCCTCAGTTAAACAAATATCTCAACTCCACCCAGCTACTGCGCTGCTCCAGCGGATAATCCTCGCCGAGGGACAGGCTGCTCGGCTCATAGGCTTTAGTGTCGGCAATATTGCGCACCGTCAGAGAAATATCCAGGTTGCGCAGTATCTTTTCGCGGCGCAGACTGAGATTCATCAGCGTGTAATCGTCAACCGCAAGACGGTAATCGTCCTCTATACGCTGGCGATCGGCCACATAATAAGCCTGACTGCTGATGAACCAGCGCGGAGCAAATTCCCATTTAGCATTGAGCTTGATTTGTTGGCCTGGGGCATCTGCAATATCCTCCCTCGTCTGTTTATCGCGTGCATTCTGCCAGGAGTAGCTGCCGCTCAGGTGCCATTGCGCAGAGGGCTTCCAGTTCAGCTCCCACTCAATCCCCACCGCCTCCTGATCGCGGGCATTCTGCGCAGTTTGCGTGCGCGCTCCGCGGTCAGGTGTAAACTCGATCAAATCCTGCGCCAGATACTTAAACACAGTGAAAGAGGTCTGCAATTCGCCAGTCAAACGATAATTGACTCCCATTTCCAGAGTATCCATGCGCTCGGGATGCAATTGGGTATTGCCGAGGGAAACAGGATTGTTCTGGAAATATAGCTCCATAAAAGACGGCGCGCGGAAGGCACTGCCATAGAGCAATTTAGTCGTGACATCCTGATTGGCCGACCACACCAGTGCCAGCCTCGGATTGGTGGTACCGCCAAAATCGGAGTAATGGTCGTAGCGCACACCTGAAGTCAGTGCCAGGCTCTGGGCTATCTGCCATTCATCCTGCAGGGAAATATAGCTGACCGTGCTTGACTGGGGCAGCATAAATACATTGATTGAATTGCTCACATCAACCAGGGAGCCATCGCGAACACCTGAGCTGCCGTCGAGCACACCGGGGCCAAAGTTTTTGCTCTCCTCCGCAACCGCCTTTACATATCGCACCCCAGTTGCCACTCTGATGCGATGCGCATCCCAACCGGTAAACGAAGAAATAAAATCCATGGCCGTATCGGTACGAACCGATTCAGGATTGCCGAAGAGACCATCGGGAAACTGGACAATCCCGGCCGAAGGATGAAAGTAAACATTGCCGCTACTGCCAATCGGCAGAACAACACCCGCAGGAAATAACGTAAAATGCGTGGTCAAATGATAGCGCTGATAACTTACCCGAAAATCCGTATCCCACTCCTCGGACCACTGTGGCAAATGGTAAGTCACATCGGCCTGCCAGAGACTGCTGTCATCGTAACCGGTGGGATCGAGCGCCTGGGTCGCACCCGCCCCTATACCCGCGTCCTGCGACAGCCAGCCCCAAATATTAATATCAAACTGCTCGCTATTAAGGTTCAGATGATTGTTCAGGACTTGATAGCGAGTTGCCACGGCGCCCGGCGCGAGCGATGCCTCAGTGCCGAAGATGGAATCCAAAGCTGACTGCGCATCCCTGTCAATACGACGACTCTTATCGCCATCGCTTTCCAGATAGTTGGTGCTGAATGCTATACCCCAGCCGCGCCACTCGGTGGCGCCCTGGGCCCAGAATTCATGACTATTGAAAGATCCCGAGCCCACCCCCACTTGGGCGTCCCCCATTGAGTAGGCGTCCTTGGTGATAATATTGATCACACCGGAAAATGCATCTGCGCCATAAATAGCGGAACCCGGCCCGCGAATAACCTCAACCCGCTCTATAGCCGCTACCGGAAGGCGAAAGAGTGATGGCTTGGCACTTTGCATAGATTGCACAGGTATTCCGTCGAGCAACAGCAAAACCTGGGGGCTTAAGCCCGTGTGCATGCCGCGAATGGAATAAACAGAATCCATACGGCTGATGGTAGAGATGGAAACATGAAAACCCGCTACAGTTTCCAGCACCTCATCCAGGGTTTTGGCTCCCATGGCTGCAATTTCACTGGAGTGAATGATAGAAGCGGTTGCAGGTGTTTTATCAAAGGCTGTGTTACTGCCCGTGGCAATCGAAATTTTAACCTGGCTCAGTTCGGCGAGGGATAAACTGAGGTAATCCTCCAGAGTTGCCTCCTGGCCAGACAGGGCACAGGCCGAACAGGAGAAAGCCCCAGCCAAAACAACTAAAGGCAAGTTACAAACTAAAGCGCGGGTCATGATACATCTCTACAACAAAGTTTCGCCATCCGTGCAATATAAAAGCGAATTATTGAGAAGCACTCGCAGGGGTTATTTTTATAGCGATATTTTCCAAATGCGAATTACCTGGCCCTGCCTTGAGTAATTATTTTCATCTCATAACCTACAGGCTGGCTCCGGAAGCCAATATAACTTATTATTATTTTTAATGCCAACCAGGTCACACTATTTATTTATTGTTATTGCCGCAGCAAATCAGGTGCTATGAATAATTCTCAAAAACAACCCGATCAACAGCAATGGTTGCGCAAAGAAATCAAAACTCTGCTCAGCCTGAACACCCCCAGTCGTCCCTGGCATATTGCCCTGATCGCCACCATTGCCATGGCGATACCCATACTGGTCGGCACCTTTATTGGGCAGACAGCCAATGCCATACTGGCCTGCGTAGGTACACTGGTTATCCTCTATATACCGCGCACCCATATTGCTCACCGCCTGCTGACACTGGCCATCATATCCCTGGGACTGGTTATCTGCTTTGCGCTGGGATTATCCGCAGGCTTCAACCCTTATGCATCGGCACTGGTGTTGGGCCTCACCGCCATAGTGGCAGACTTTATCTGCCGCTATTACGCCATACCCGCACCGGGCAATTTCTTTTTTATTTTTTTCACAGCACTCGGCTGTACCCTAACCTTCGATATTGCGTCTATCCCCATAAGGGCGGGACTGGTCGCACTGGGCTGCCTGCTCGCCTGCCTGCTGGCGTTTATCTACAGCGTAAGTGTGACACTGCCACCGGCCCAGGCGACCAGCGAAAATAACAAAGACAGGTTGAGAGTCCTGCTGGAATCGCTGGTGATAGGCATTTTTGTCGGCAGCTCTTTTTTAATCGCGGAATTGCTGGGATTGGATAAACCTTACTGGGTACCTATTTCCTGCGCGGCCATCATGCAGGGCAGCAACTTTACGCTGGTGCGACATCGCAATATTCATCGGATAGTCGGCACCGCCATAGGCATAGGCCTCGCCTGGTATATTTTTTCCCTGCGGCTTGATGGCTGGCCTTTGGGGCTTGCCATTATTCTGCTGTTTTTTATGGTAGAAATCTTAGTGGTACACCACTATGGCCTGGCGGTTATTTTTATTACCCCCTTGACCATGCTGCTGGCAGAAGGATCGGCAGCCCAGGTGCTGCATGAATCACTGGTGGTCACGCGTATGGGAGATATTCTGCTGGGCAGCAGTATAGGTCTGGTCGGCGGTTGGGTCATGCATCATCCCAGCATCCTGGATTGGACAGCGCAGAGACTGCAAACAAAAAGTAAGGGGCAGTAGTATAAGGGCGCGATACCGCGCCCCCAACACTTATCAGTGTTTTGATTTTCCCTGATTACGGCGCACGAAAAATAAGGAGAGCAACCCTAAAACCAGAATATAGACACTATTGGGTTCTATAGCCGTGATATTTTTGCTTTTCGAAGAAGCTGTATCCAGTTTGATATATTGCCCCTCCTCAAAATTGAGCTGGCCTGCATTAGCAGCCACATAGTTTGCCAAGGATACAGCGGAATAATCCGACGCAGCCATCTTGGCATCCTTGAAGTACAGGCCAGCCCCCGCTACGCCGTCTGTACTCAGACTCAGCTCCTCAAACTCCACAGGAGCAGCAGTTGCAGACAGACTAAACACCAACAAAAATAAAGCCGCTACGAATGATTGAATGTTCATAAGTTTTCCAGGAATAAATATGTAAGAGAAATTTGGCTCTAACGCCAGGAAACTATATGCAAAGGTCTAGAAAACGATTGGTGTTGCGAGGCAGAATAAGCATATATACTTCCTTTTATGTCAGCACTAAGACCCTGCGCCAATCCAACTATAATGCCCAAAGGAAGATGACAATTATAGTCGCCAGGAGCTGTAATTCTTGTAGGAAAACAACCAGATATTTTAGGCGACACAATACAAACCCTGTCGACCTGACGGGGCTTCAGAGTGACACCCAGAGGTCAGGAAGCGCTGGGCGCTTACACTGAGCATCTACTTGGGCATTTGCGGTAAAAAACCTGTGGACTGTTCCGGCGAAAGTGCAAATAAGGTTATTGCAGCCATTTGTTTGCAGCAAAATAATCCGGGGGAGCAAAGCGCATCGACCAGCTCACCTGGCACAGGCCTATAGATGACACTTGCAGAATGAAACTCACCGTCAAGATAAACCCAGTAGCCTCACCCCTGGAGATCGCGTGTGTTGTCCCCGGGGTAATAACGCCAGCGCTCCACGCGTTTAAATACCAAGTGTGCCTTAAGTCGATTTGCAGCGCCGAAAGGAAACGAGATAGTAGCCAGCGCCATGCCCATCACAGTGCCGCCCAGGCATACCCAAGACAGCAAGTCCCACCAGCCATCGCCGATCAGTGCTGCCAGCACTCCCACCAGGCAAACAGCATTAACGGCTGCCGGCCAGCAATAGATTTCCCAGCTTGATCTGATCTTTTTCATTTTCACAGAACTCATTGATTCACCTCATCTAAAGACAATGCCACTTTTTCCGTGCGCTTATCAGATCGCACACTTGAACGCGCCAACCATAAATAGATACCCGAACCCAGCACCACTATTGCCACAATATCCAAAAGTGCCCAGATAATTTTCAAAGGCAGACTGCCGTAATCGCCAAAGTGAAGGGGGACAGAGAGATTGACCGCTGTGAGATACCAGGGGGTTTTTTCCAGGGTGGTCAACTCTGCCGACTCCGCATCCACCATGGCCACAGTAATCAAACGCTCTGTCAAAGGCGTATCGCCACGCAGCGCGACTGTATAATGATGAGCCGTTGCAAACGGACTTCCCGGCCAGGATACAAAGGACACATCGGCATCGGGAACTTCGCGGTAAACGGTCTCCAATACCCTGTCCACAGATACGGGATTTTCTACCGCAGGCAGTCCCCGATAAGGAGCGGCTATAGCGGCAAGCTGATCGCGTTGCCAGACAGCGGTTATAGGCGTGACCATAGTGAGGATAATGCCACTGATTCCCACCACCAATACCCAAATCACGGTGATGATTCCCGTCAGGTTATGGATATCCAGCCATTTGAGTCGGGGGCCGCGCTGCTTGCGCACAGTGGAAAACGGCAATTTCCGCATAAAGGGTGCATAAACCACAATGCCGGATACCACCGATACCACAAACACCACCCCCATAAACCCTAAAAATAAAGTGCCGGGCAATCCCATCAACAGGCTGGCATGCAGATCCAGGATAAAATACATCACCCCCTCATTGGGCGGCGGAGCGGCAATGCGCTCTCCGCTTCGCGCATCGAACGAAATAATATGAGCGTCGCTCTCGCCCGCCTTCATACTCGGACCGAGTACGACTTTGATGATGGGATGCTCCTTATCCATAATCAGAAAGATAAGGCTCCAGCCGGGTTTTTCGGCTTTTGCCTGCTGCACTACCTGCTCAAGCTTGGCCCGCGCATCAGAGGGGTGCTGATGCGAAAGTTGCGGAGCCCGTGTCCACTGATCAATTTCTTCATGAAAAATCAGAGGCAAGCCAGTTGCGCACAGCATGATTAAAAATACCATGCAGATCAGGCTTGACCACTTGTGGACCAGATACCAGGTTTTAATAGCGCTGCGAGCGGAGGACATGATCAACCCTTAAAAGCTGTACTCAATGCCGGCAATCAATCTGCGCGGTTGCAGCAGCGTTGCTGAATCACCTGCAGCGGTAGCTCCCGTCAGAATGGAGACTTCTTGATCGCTGTCCAGCAAATTTCTTGCAGAAACAAAGAATCGCGCCCGGGCCCACTGATACGCCACCTGGGCATTGACGACAGAATAAGCATCTATCTTGCCGCGCGGCGTGTTACTGGCATCGGAATAGTAAGCATCGGAATAGCGCACATTGGCACTTAGCTCCAAATTATTGATAGGTGAAACGACTACTCCTGCATCTATGGAATACGCCGGAGACCGAGGCAACTCTTTACCTTCCACTGTCGGGTCGCTGTAGCTATCCACCTCGGTTTGCAGCAGTCCGGCATTGATAAAGACTTGGTTGCCAGTTGAAAGCGCATAATTCACACCTGCTTCCAGACCGTAAGTAGTCGCGCGCTCAGCATTGCGAATCACACTGGAATTGGCGGCAAGACTGAAAGGTAACTGCATATCCTCGAACTCGTTATAAAACAGGTTGGCGGTCAATCCCAAGCGGCCATCCAATAATTGCGCACGGGTAAATCCTTCGTAATTCCATACATACTCAGGGTCGTAGCTGTAGGCAACAAACGGCGGACTAAAGGTAATGCCTGCGCCGCCACCGTTATAACCGCGCCCGGCGGTAAAACCGAAAGTCCAGGTATCAGTGGCATGCCAGGCGAGGGTCGACTTGGGCAAAAACTCCTTGTACTCATCACTAAAGTTCACCTTCAGGGGACCTGCGCCACCGAAGCGATAACGCTCCTCTTGTTCGTAGCGGAAACCTAAAGTGAGGTCAACTTCATTATTGATCCGCCAAGTGCTCTCGCCAAAGACAGCATTGTTATCCGTTTCATCCTTAAACGAACCGCCGCCAAACAGATCTATAAACTCGTCCTGGGCACTGCGAAAAATATAGGCGCCCACAAAACCGGAAAGGGTCCCATCTTTTTCACCGAGCCTCAGCATGGGTTGCACCACCGTTTCGTCGCCATCAATCTGCAAATTTCCCTGCCCGCTGGGCGCGTGACGATCTGTGTGAAAATCCGTGTAAGACAGATTTAATTCCAATGCAACCCTATCTGAAATACCCCAGGAGGTGTCCCAAATGCCGTAGGTGTTCTTTGAATGAAAGGTCGGCTGCTTGGGGAATTGCGCAATGCGATCCTCAAAAGGTCTTATCACTCGCTCCGACTGTGGCGCCCGGCCATCTGTCACGCCCACCGTCAGGAGTGAGCGAATATCTTCCGTGGGCGTATATAACAGCTTGCCGTGCAGAGTTTCAGTGCGATAGAGAGTGGGGTCATCTTCTTCCGCATAAGGAGTGAATTTCACAGCCGTTTCGCTCGACTGGTGATCTCCGGCAAGGCGAAACGCAAGCAGGTTATCTACCAGAGGGCCTGACAAGGCAAGGGAATTCACCCGATGCTTTTGATCACCGATAATGCCCCTGGCTTTGCCCTGCCAATCGAAAGTGGGATCGGCCGTTTTCATCACCACGGCACCGGCGATGGAGTTGCGCCCCTGCAATGTACTTTGCGGTCCGCGATAGACTTCCACCTGACTTACATCCCACACACTCGAATCCTGGAATACCGCTTCATTGAAGCCCAGAGTGCGGCCATCCACCTGGTAGTTCAAACGCGGTCTTGTGCCGGCAAAAAAGGCATTGGCACCCGAGGCTGGGCCAGTGCCATCCACTCCGCGAACAGCCGGTGCATCGTTGCCGGGTTCTACATTGACCAGATTGGGGATATGATCCAGCAGGTTAGCGACAGAGACAATTCCGGGTGCCTTGGCCAAGCCCTCATCCGTTATCGCAATCACGCTGGATGCTGTGTCGCGCAGAGAACGATTGGTTTTTTCACCAACCACCGTAATCTCCTCAATTTTTGACAAGCTCCCTTCCGTTAGTAAATCCTTAGCCAGCGCAGCGGAACACAGAGGAATAACAGCTGCAAACACTACCCCTTGAAAACCCGCCTTTTTTACACATTTCACACTCACACCACATCTCCCGAGTAGGTCCATCCCACGCAAAATCGCAATTGAAAATCATTCTCGATTATTATATTGTTGCTTTAGAATCCAACAACTCCAAAAACGACACGGATACAATCCAAAACCGACAAAACCGACTTTAAATGGCCAACTGGATCACACATCGCAATAGTTTATTTTCCCGACTGGCCTCTCTCGGCCCTGGACCGAATAGACTGATTTCCAACCCCTCGGGTTCGGTAGTCATCAGCCAGGCGCAATTCAACGCGTTTTCCGGGGTGGGACAAGCCCAGCCCTATGCGGTATTGGGGCTTTGTGTGGGAGGGGGAGGACGCACTCGCAAAGTCAACCATCAGGTTCATATGAATGATGTATGGCGCCCGGGGAGAGTCGGGCTAGCCTTGCCAGGACCTGCAGCAGAAGGTTTCTCACCGCAGATGGATATGCTGGCTATTGCTTTTGATATCAACGATATACCGGCATGTCACAGCGGCAAGATTGCTATCGAGGAGCTGCAATCCGCTGCCAATCAGCTGATTGATGACGAGCTGATCTCCGCCCTTATGCTCGCCCTGCTGAGTGATGCCGAATCCCATGGAGCCGCATCGGCATTTTTTGACCACGGGCTTTCGCTGATACTTCACCGGCTTGTTTCAAGATCCAAATCCTTTTCGCACAGGCGTCATGACCCACTCCCAGGGCCTTCCCGTTTAACTGCGGTCTTTGACCTTATCGAACAACGTCTAGATGAGGATTTACGGGTAGAAGAACTGGCACGTTTGGCAGACGTCGATGCGCGCACGCTCACCCGAATATTCAAACGTCAAACGGGCTATACCCCTTTTCAATACCTGACGGTTCAGCGCATGGCCCATGCAAAAATCCTTTTACGATCGAATATGTCGGTAACAGAGACAGCGACCGCTGTGGGATACGCCAATCCGGCCAAATTTGCAGCGGCCTTTCGTCGTTGGATTGGCCTCACACCCAACGAATGGAAGCTCAGTGCAAAACGATGATAATCCGCCAACGAGATTTTCGAGCTAGAAAATGACCCATCGGTCTTAGATGCTGTTCATCCGCACATCTTTTGCAATCTGCTTTTCTCGCAGCGGACACCGGCTGAAAAAACTAGCGCTCCGTATAGAGTCGCCCCCTCCCAAACTTTCAGGTTATTGAACTAGTTCTTTTATTTAAACGAGATAATTGATATTCTGCGCCAACATCAAATGCTAATAATTATCAATAGCAACACCATTATCATTTGACTGAAATATGAGCAGGCTCATTGTGCTGGTGGCGGATAACCGCTGCCAACCAGATGACTGCAATCGCACCCCCCCAGAAAGCCGCGCAGCACTAAGGATTCGATATACCTTCGATGCTAATTACCAGCCAACCATGGATGGGCTTTTTTAACGAGAATATTTTATGAAGCACACCCTACTCAACATCAGCCTATTGGCATGCGCGATATCGACGGCAACCACGGCATTGGCACAGCAGAACTCAGAGAAGCCGCAAAAATTGAATACCGTTAAAGTTGAAGCCACGGTTATTGAAGATGGCAGCGCCGATAACGGCTATAAGAGCGAAGCAATATCCCAGGTGGGCATCTGGGAGGGGCGCAGCCTGCAGGACACGCCCTATTCAATCAATGTTGTCAGCAGCGAACTTATTGAAAACCTGCAGGCGACCAGCGCGGACCAGGTATTTAAAATAAATCCGGCAACCCAGTATTTTTGGCCGCAAACGCAAAATGATAATCCTTATGTATTTCTGCGCGGCTTTCAGACAACTACCTTTGCGCGCAATGGTATAAGTCGGCAAAAGTGGAATTATGCCCACGGTACTACCATGGAAGAAATTGAACGCATGGAAGTGCTGACCGGCTTGTCCGGGTTTATTTATGGTGCAGGCAATCTCGGTGGAATGGTGAATTTCATTACCAAAAAACCTACCGCTGATCGCTTGAACTCCATCACCCTCGGCAACGCCGGTGGACAGAATTATTATGCCCACGGCGATTTCGGTGGCCAAATCGATAGCAATGGAACCTTCGGTTATCGCATCAATCTGGTCACCCAGGATGGTGAAACCACTATCGATAAACAAAACAACAAAAGAGATTTTATCAGCGCTGCCTTTGACTGGCAGGTTACAGATTCCCTGTTGATAGATATTGATGCTTCCAAGCGCGACTATCGCCTGGATGGACGCAATGCTTACTGGTCCCTGGCAAACAATGCCACCCCTCGCCCCGACGCCGATGATATTGATACCGGTAAAATCTGGTCGCACCCCTGGGCCATGCAGGAGATGGAGTCCGAGCGACTGGGAACCAATATTCGCTGGGAAATCAGCAAGAATATCAAGTTGCGCGCAGGCTATCTCGACGAATACAACTCGCGCACAGGCACCACTGCGACAAATACCATCCAGGCAAACGGCACCTTCAACCAACGCATAACCACCAATGAAGATGCGCCGCAAAAAATTATGGGAACCGGCGGCTATCTATTTACCGATTTTCATTTTTCCACAGGCAATATTCAACATAAGCTAACCACTGGCCTGCAGAACAGTACCAGCATTTGGGATAATTATCCCGATGGCTCTGTCGGACAAAACTTCAATGGTCTAAAGCTGGATAAACCGGTTTATTTTAATGAGCCCGTGTGGGCAGCGCACGGTACGCAACCCGTCTACCCCGCTTATGACCAGCGCACCCGCAGCCTGACTATTGGCGATGATATCCAATTTAATCAGCACTGGTCGGCCTTGCTAGGCCTGAGCGACAGCAAGGTGTATTACAAAAATTTTAACACCAGTGGTGTTGTCACCGAGCACTATAAGAAAAGTGAAGTTACGCCCACGGTATCACTGATCTACAAGCCGATTGAACAGCTCACAACCTATGCAAGCTATATGGAAGGCCTCGAACAGGGCGGCGTGGCAGGCAAGCTATATCAGACCTATGAAGTCACCAACCCCGATGAGATTATGGACCCATTGATCAGCAAACAAGTTGAATGGGGTATCAAAGCATCCGTTGGCAAATTACTGCTGACCAGCGCCATCTTTAACATAGATAAACCGCTGGAATATTATCAAATACTCAGCGAGACGCAGGCGCAATTTGTCCAAGATGGTCGTCAACAACACAAGGGAATCGAATTCTCTGCAACGGGAAAAATCACCGACAACTTGACCCTTCTGGGCGGCTTTACTTTGCTGGATGCAAAAGTAAAAGACAACAAACAATTTCCTGAAATAGAGGGTAAAAAACCTGTAGGTGTTGCCGAAAAGCTTATCAAGTTTTACAGCGAATACAATATCTCGGCAGTGCCCGGACTAAGCGTAAATGGTGGTGCAAGCTACACAGGGGAATTTTTTGGTAACAATATCAATACCGATAAATTGCCCGCTTATACACTGATCGACCTTGGTGCCCGCTATATTCTTCCGATAAACGACACACTGGTTACCCTGAGGTTGAATGTCAACAACCTGACTGACGAACACTACTGGGCCAACCAGAGCTTCCTGGGCGATCCGCGCAATCTGGTGTTCTCTGCCAATGTCCATTTTTAATGGCCTGATCCTGCAAGACATAATTTACACATTGCACAGCAATGGAACGCTGCCGCGGTTTCACCCTAGACAACTGAAGTCTATGGTGCACCGCGCAATTTTATGTTGAGCGGGGAATACTCATTGAAATTGCTGAAAAATGTTACGGCAAAACGCGGCGATAATTGACCCGCGCCTTCATCAATCTCACATCCATTAAAATTGAGAAACATCTAAGATTACCGAATTCTCCTATATGGCTTTTGCCTAGCCCCCCCAAGTCCTGCACCTCATTAATTGAGTATTACAGCCTCTAAACATCCCATTTGCCCGCAAAATAACCAACACCGCTTTGAATCCCTCAATTAGCCATGCTAGACTGCACACACCTGTATAAATAAACAGCACACAAGCTAGGAACCCCCTATGCTGAAAAGCATCCCGCTCCCCGCTGTACTTATCGATGTGGAAACCACTGGCGGTAACGTTACTTTTGATCGAGTGACAGAAATAGGTATTGTCGAGATCTATGAAAATGAGGTTCGCGAGTGGTCCACCCTGATCAACCCTGGCATTCGCATCCCCCTGGGCATCCAGCAGCTGACCGGCATTACCGATGCCATGGTGGCCTCGGCTCCGCGTTTTGAGCAGGTGGCCAAAGAGATTTTGCAACGCATCAAAGGCAAATTGTTTATTGCCCACAATGTGCGTTTTGATTACGGTTTTATTCGCAATGAATTTGCACGGCTCGCCTATGCCTTCAAGGCACCCCTGATGTGTACGGTAAAATTGTCGCGCGCCCTCTATGCAGATCGCAGTGGCCATAGCCTGGAAAAAATCATTGCCCGACATCAGATTTTTGTCAGCAATCGCCACCGAGCCCTGGATGATGCCAAAGCCACTTACAAGTTTATGGAAATTGCCGAACAAGAACACGGTATAGAAAGTTTTCGCCTCGCGGTTAAAAACCAATATCGCAAACAGAGCCTGCCGGCCTATCTCGATTCCGCCGTAATCGCAAAGCTTCCGAACCAACCTGGCGTTTACTATTTTTGGGGCGAAAACAAAGAGCTGCTGTATATCGGCAAAAGCATCGATATCCGCAAGCGCGTGCTATCGCACTTTACCAGCGACCACAAGGCCTCCAAGGAAATGCGCATTTGCCAGCAGACCCGCGATATCACCTGGGATACCACCGCTGGCGAACTCAGTGCGCTGATCCTGGAATCGCAAAAAATAAAACAGCTGCAACCCCTGCTTAACCGCAGATTGCGCCGTACAAGCCAATTGCACACCATCCTCCTGCAAGAAAATAAAATGGGCTGGCTAACTCCAGAGATAGCCCCCATTGAAAGTAGCGCACACACCCAGCAAAAACTTTACGGGCTTTTTCCTTCAATAAAAAAAGCCAAAGATGCCATCAAGCTAATCAGCGATGAATACAAACTCTGCTACTGCGCCTGCGGCCTGGAGCCCATCACCACCCGCCCCTGCCTGCGCTACCAGTTAAAAAAATGCAGTGGGCTGTGCGCGGGCACTGAGCATTATCTAAACCATAATATCCAAATGCTGCAGGGCTTCGCCGAACTCGCACTGAAAAGCTGGCCCTACAAGGGCCCGGTGGCATTGATTGAAACCCATGCCGATCAGGAATCTACGCAGCATTTAATTATCAATAACTGGTGTGTACTGGGCGTAACTTCCAGCGAATGGGGTTACCAGGATATTATCAATGGGGTTATGAAGCCGAGTTTGGATAGGGATATTTATAAATATTTGGTGAATGCCATTTTTGGGAAATCATCAAGGCTTAAGATTTATCCCATTGCGGGTTAGGTTACTTTTTTCATATCATTTTGGCCGAATTATTGGCGCGATCGAAAATGCGATTGATGCTGGAAGCTACCCGCGCAAAAGATAAAAAATACCACAGAAACGATAATCGCATAATCCATCAAAACATCGCTTTGCTCACAGGCAAACTAAAGCCCGCCATCTTCTTTTCGATCGAGAGATCCTATATCCAAAAATGGCGCCGCATCTACACCCTCGGCCCCCATCATTTCAGCAATGCGCTGAATCGACGCTATGATCATATTCTGCTCCCAGCTTTTTAGAGAATTGAAGTTGCGAACAAAACTATCCTGCAATGGAGTGGGCGTTTTTGCCAATATCTCTCTTCCCTCCTCGGTCAGTTTCGGATGCACCTTTCGCTTGTCATCGGTAGAGCGAACCCTTTCGATCAACCCCCGATTTGCCAAACGATCCATAATACTTGTGACTGTCGCCTGGCTCAGGCTCATTTTTTTGGCCAGATCGCTCACAGTCGGTTGCCCATCCGCACTCATAAGTTGCAGCAGCCTCAACTGAGGACCTGTAACGCTGGCCGTTTTTACCAAATGTTGTGAGTGCAAATCAATCGCACGTATTACCCGTCGCAGCGACGTAAGGACCTCATCCACGTTGTTCATAGCAGCAAATCACAGCCTATAAGAAGGGAAATCAATTGGACTTGGCAGCATGCCGTGTTTACCAAATTTTGTCATGGAAAAATAGAACGATTTGCATTCCACAGTATCTATGGTATGGTTATTACTTAGCATGCTATGCATTATTTCACTACCAACACAGGGTGAAAATCTGCAAAAAAAGCCTGCAAAATGCTGTTTTTGATCTTAAATCATCCTTTTTATTTAATTTTTGGCTATTTCTGATAATTCTATCAACAAAAAATACATAGACAGCTAACCAAATAAAAAGACTAATGCAAAAGGCTATGTGATATGGAAAATACCCAGAGAAAACCCGACGCGCTTGTCTTGCGCAACCCCACCCCGTCAGATGGCTCCGCGCTGAATCTGCTGGTTGCCAAAAGCCCGCCCCTGGATAGCAACTCTGTCTATTGCAATCTATTGCAGTGCACCCACTTTGCCGCAACCTCGGTTGCCGCTGTTTTTAATGGCACCCTGGTAGGCTTTGTTTCAGGTTACTTCCCACCCCAGACCCCGAATGCTTTGTTTATTTGGCAAGTAGTGGTCGCAGACAAGTTCCGCGGGGATGGCCTGGCCAAGAAAATGCTGAAATGGCTGGTCAGCCAACCCATTTGTGAAAATGTGACCATCATGTGCACCACTATCACGCCAGACAACCAGGCCTCCTGGGCACTTTTTGAAAGTTTTGCCAAAGAGCAGGGAGCAGACGCAGTAAAGTCGTTGATGTTTGATGCAGACAAGCACTTTGACGGCCAACATGAAGACGAGTATCTCGTCACCCTCTCCCCCCTATCTCAGCATGCAGAAAAACCCATGCAAGAGCATATCGATGATTTAAAGGGGCTGCTGAAGTCTCGCCCCTCACGCTAAACCAATAATTGAATGAGAAAAATTTATGTCGATCTTTAATGAAATGGAATCAACAGTTCAATCTTATGCCCGCTCATTTCCAGCAGTTTTTCATCAGGCGCGCGGAAGTTATATGTTCGATGAAAACAACAGACCTTACCTGGATTTTTTATGTGGCGCAGGCTCATTAAACTATGGGCATAACAATCCCCTGCTGAAAGAGGCACTGATAAGCTATATAAGACAGGATGGTGTTACCCACGGACTTGATATGCACACCCAGGCAAAGGCACAGTTCCTTCAGCGATTCAGGGATTGTATTCTCCATCCACGGAATATGTCATTCCGGGCACAATTTACCGGCCCCACCGGAACCAACGCCGTAGAAGCCGCATTAAAGCTGGCCCGCAAAGTCAAAGGAAGAAGCAATATCATTGCCTTTACCAACGGGTTTCATGGCGTTTCCTTAGGGGCAGTCGCTGCCACAGGCAATGAGCACCATCGCGGCGGCGCGGGAGTCAGTTTAAACAATATTTCTCGAATGCCCTTTTGCGGTTACTTCGGCACAGAAGCCGACACATTAAGCATGATAGATAAATTGTTGGATGATGCATCCAGCGGTGTGGATTTGCCCGCAGCCGTCATTGTAGAAACCGTTCAAGGTGAAGGTGGTTTGAACGTAGCCGACACAGAGTGGCTGAGAGGCCTGGAAAAACTTTGCCGCAAATATGACATGCTGCTGATTATCGATGATATCCAGGCGGGATGCGGACGCACAGGCACATTTTTCAGTTTTGAACCGAGCGGGATATCACCGGACATAGTCACACTATCCAAATCCTTGAGCGGCTTTGGCCTGCCATTTTCAATGGTATGGCTAAAACCCGAATTGGATCAGTGGCTTCCCGGCGAGCACAACGGCACATTTCGCGGCAACAATCACGCATTTATTACTGCAACGGCGACACTGGAATATTATTGGTCGTCAGAGACCTTTGCCAAAGAAATCAATCGCAAGTCGGAGATTATGCATAAATTTCTCGAGCAAATTGTCGATAACTACCCCTCCACCGCATTATGCGTAAAAGGTCGTGGCCTGATGCAAGGTATTGAATGCATCAATGGCAAGGCGGCAGCAGCAATATGTCGCGAAGCTTTCAGACGCGGGCTCATCATCGAAACCTCTGGCAACCAAAGCCAGGTTATAAAATGCTTTTGCTCGCTCACTATAGGCGAAGAAGATTTGATAAAAGGGTTAACCATTTTGCAATTAAGCTTTGCTTCAGAGCAAAGACATACGACAGGAAAAATGCACGCGTTAAGTTCACACTGATAAAAATTCTATTAAAAAATTTTCACCACGAAAACATTCTAAGAGTAAATTATGATTATACGAAACCTGAAAAATTCTGCTGCGGAAGATCGCCTAGTAAAATCGAATGGTTGGGAAAGCAACCGCCTATTATTAAAAAGCGATGGAGTCGGCTTCTCTTTTCATATCACACATATTTACCCCGGAGCAAAACTCTATATGCATTATCAGCATCATATTGAAGCCGTTTACTGTATTCGCGGCACAGGGGAAATTGAAGACATGGCAAACAACGAGATACACCCCATCAATCCAGGTACGCTATACATACTGAATGAGCACGATAAACATATCCTTCGGGCATGGAGCGAACTTGAATTAGCTTGTGTGTTTAATCCACCCCTGCACGGAAAGGAAGTACACAATGCCGAGGGGGCATTTGAATTAATTGAACCGGTCTGAGGATTGAAAAGTTAATCGCCAGCTTAGCACCAATGAAAATTGATCGAAAAATAACTGGAGCAACATGCATTTATATTCCCGCTTATCCGTAATGATCGTCGCACTACTGATTATTCCTTTTGCCAGATCCCAGCCAACCATAGCACAGCCAGAAGAAAAATCAGCAATCCCAGCAGCTCCCGAAATTGCTGCCAATGCCTATATTTTAATAGATGCCAGCACAGGTAGCCTTCTCGCCGAAAAAAATGCGGACCAGCACTTGCCGCCGGCCAGCCTTACCAAACTTATGTCCAGCTATCTCGTCATAGATGAAATCCAACGGGGGCTTATTTCCGAATCAAACCTGGTAAAAATCAGTATAAAGGCATGGAAAATGGGCGGCTCGCGAATGTTTGTCAAGGAGGGAACACAGGTGTCTGTGGGCGAGTTATTGCGCGGTGTCATTATCCAATCGGGTAACGATGCAACCATAGCCCTGGCCGAATATATCAGCGGCGACGAACAGGCCTTTGTCGATATGATGAACAAAAAGGCGCGGGACTTGGGAATGGAGGAAACACATTTTGCCGATGCCTCTGGAATGCCAGCCGAAAATCATTTTACCAGCGCAAGGGATCTTTCCAAACTGGCGAGAGCCATTATCAATGATCACCCTGACTATTATCATTTGTATGCTGAAAAGTCCTACACCTACAATAATATCCGTCAACCCAATCGCAACCTTCTGCTTGAACGAGACCGAACGGTAGACGGCCTAAAGACTGGAAATACAGAAGAAGCGGGGTATTGTTTGGTAGCTTCCGCCAAACGAGAAGCCACTCGCTTGATAGCGGTAATTTTAGGAGCAAAGAGCGACGAGGCGCGCGCGACTGAAGCCCAAAAACTATTGAATTATGGATTCAAGCACTTCGAAACCATCACACTTTATGCCAATAACAAGACAGTGACAAAAGCTCAAGTATGGGAAGGCAAAACTGCGGAATTCAGTTTGGGTTTGAATGAATCCATTCAACTGACCATACCCCAGGGGAAGGCCGAGCAAATTACACCAAAAGTTCGCCCCCCTAAAATGATTACAGCCCCCATCCAAAAAGGCGAGCAATACGGCATACTCAGCATTGAACTTGATGATAAAGTATTGAGCACCCAACATTTGATTGCCCTTGAATCTGTAGAGCAAGCCAATTTTTTTCAGCGTCTCTGGGATAGAGTTAAATTATTTTTTCGGAAAACATTTAACAGGGATGAAACAAAAATTTAGAATGCAATATTGAAATATTGCATTAACGTGAAAAAACTTCAATTAGCTATAGGAACTTCGATACAGGAATCGGAGTCATTTTTACAGAGAAAAAAGTGATGCCAAAACTCGTTATATGCAATTATCGCTCGTGACAATCTCCTTGCAGACACAACTTCCTATTAAGAGCTAAGGTAAAGGGGCCATATCCAGAATAGAAATAGCCATAAGCAGCATCCATAAAAAATGGTCTTGGCTGCTTCTATGATCACTTTATTATTTCTCAATATACTGATATTAAACTATATTTATATAGAGGCTAATCCCTGCCCTGTTTTGACTGCAAGCGATAACAAACATCGCGGAAGCGTGAAGGCACCAGATTCGTGTAAAAGTGCTATTTGGAGCAACCCAGGAAAGAGTAAAATTTATCTGATTGCTGACACTCCCCCATAAAAAGTAGTGGTCGCTTTACTGGCAATATTGTCACCTCTTAAAATCAGATTGAACGCTTTGCTAATCTCTAATTCAACCCTAGCGGATCCATATTCATAGCAATAGCTGTATCAATATTGCTATTAAACCATTTCACAGCATCGTGATAACTTTTAAAAATCCCTCCAGGCACTCCAAAAACCGCTTCAACACTCATATGCTTCATCCGCTCGTAAGCGCTTTCAGGAACAATATTTATCATAGCAAGTACTGATTTTTTAATAGATTGCGCAGCTCCATCGCGCAACCATATTTTAGTCACCTGCCCTGCACCTTCCGGATGCATAAGTGCATATTCGTCATGAAAAATTCGCACAGCAACAAAGGGCTTTGCAAATAAAAACTGTTTATCCCAATCCGCTAAATTTTTTTCATGTTCTGCAAGAGTTTGAGGCCCCTGAAAATCAAAAATAACAATAGGCCAATTGCGATTATTAAGTTGGTACATATATCGCACTCAATATTTTAGCTGCACGCCAACCAGCGTTGTGCGCGGCTGCAACAGCACTGCAGAGTCAAAAGCACTATCGGGTGAGGTGCTGCCCGCCGGGGCGAGGCCAGGATAACGAGCGACAGGCTTATCGCTATCAAACAGATTTTTTGCACTGATAAACCAGCGAAAAACACCTATTTCATAACTCAGTTGCGCATCAGCAACAATATAGGGATCCGTTTTGCCTCCTGGACGATTATTGACATCGGTGAAATAACTGTCGGAGTAGCGTGAACTTAGATTAGCTCGCCAATTGTTAAACTGCCATGAAACACCCAGATTGGCGGTCATCTTAGGCGCGGTTAATAACTCATTCCCTTCAATACCAGAATGCGGATAGTCAGTCACCTCTGTATTGAGCCATGCGAGGTTTGCCAAAATATCAAGGCTCTCTGTCAGGGTTGCCTCAAGCCCCAGCTCTAATCCATGAGTATCAACAGCATTGGCGTTACGCACAACAAAGGCTTCATCGCGCGAATTATTGGGTGTTAAATCGAAGGGAAGCTGCATATCCTTGTAACGGGAATAAAACACATTTTGGGTAGTGCGGATTAGCCCCTTAGCAAACTCTTGACGACCATAAAGCTCATAAGTCCATGCCGTTTCTTCTTTAAATTCATAATTCACGATGGGGAAGCTGAAGGTTATACCGCCGCCGCCAGCGTTATACCCCTTGGAAATTTGCAGCCCCAGATTGGTATTTTCTGAGGTCTGCCAGTTCAGGCCAATTTTTGGCAAGACAGCTTCATAGGTCTCATCAGCAGAGATCTTCACCAGTGTTCCTGTAGCATCACCGCCCTCTCGCTGCCTGGTCTCCTCTTCGTAACGCAGCCCCAAAGACAAATCCACAGTGTCTGCCAGGGGAAGAACACCTTCCACATAAGCCGCTAAAGTATCTGTATGGTCATCAAAATTTTGCCCTCCCAGGAATTCAATAAATTCGTCCTGACGCGCGCGATAGTAGTACAAGCCCGTGACCAGCTTGACGCCATCATGAGTGTAATTCACCCGCGGCTCCAGGGCGTACTCTTGGGTTTCCACTGTAGCACTACTGGTGCCCGGCACTGCTGTGCGGGTGAAATCAAAATGGGTCGCCGATGAAATGAGTTGGAATTGCCACTGGTCATTTAATGACTGCGAATAGTCGCCAATCAAACTGGTGTACTTGGGCTCATGTCTTGGCTGCGCCGGAAAATTCGAGTTTCGCGCATCAAACGGCCTTACAATAATTTCACCATTGGGGCCGGAATATTCTTTGTGAGACAAGGTCAACAACAAGCGAGAATCTAGCGGGGTTTCTGGAGTCAGTAACATTTTCCCCTGAACAGATAAACCTTCGATTTCGCCAGGGTTATCAATGCCAGGGAACGCCTTATAATTAACAGCCGATGTTTTCTCCAGCCAATCAGCCGACAAGCGAAAAGCAAGCTCATCCTTAACAACAGGCAAGTTCACCATCCCTGAAAGCAAACGCTGGTCATAATTGCCAGCCGCAATGCGCAAAGCACCTTCCGACTCAGAGGTGGGATCATTCGTTTTGATGTTTACGGTTCCCGCAATGGCATTGCGCCCCACCAGGGTACTTTGCGGGCCCCTTAAAACCTCGATGCGCTCAACATCAAATAAACCTAAATCACCAAACACCACTTCATTGTAAGTGGCTGGTCGACCATCTATCTGCCAGCTTAAACGTGGACGGCTTCCGGCGAAAAATGCATTGGCATTTTCTGCCGGCCCAGTGCCATCAATACCGCGAACGGTTGGCGCTTTACCCGTGCCGGTTACCAGAGACAGGTTTGATACTGAACTCAAAACATCTCGCAAGGTGATAAGGCCAGCAGTATGCTCCAGATCTTCCTGCTCAAAAATTTCAACACTATTTCCATTTTCGCTTTGCGGGCGCTCAAGTGGATCTGCGGTTACCCGAATAGGGGTTAATGTTTGAACTGGATTGGCATTTTCGGTTTCTGCCTGCCCCCAAGCAACAGGGGCAAGGATGACACCTACCATAAGCACTTTTGTTTGTTTACCTTTTAACCAACACATACTACATTTATCCTCACTTGCAATTGATATATATTATCATTTAGAGTAATGAGGAAAAGATTTATCTGCCGCTCCAAAACCGGTATGTTTACTCCAAAAAAGTAAATATTTACAAGAATGTGCACTGGGATTACGCAAAGTGAAGAACAACACATCGCAACAGGAGCATGAGAAATTCAACACTCGCATGTCGAAACTGGGCGTAAACCCCAGCATTTCAATTGCCGACCGTCAGGGTATTGCCCTGCTCGCTCACGCCAGTTTTGATGCGGCGGAAGGTGATTACTCTCCCGCTCCCTGGTTGATGCTCAACCTTTGCACTGGCCATATTGGACATATGCGCAGAGTGGGTGATGGACCACAGTTGGAGGGCGTTTTGCGCCCAGGCACAGTAGCCATTGCCCTGCCCAATACGGCCGCCAGCGGTTACTGGCCGAAAACCCAAATGCTGGGCATAGCCGTTAACCTTGATGCGTTACAGGATGCTAGCGACCGCCCGATTACCTCAGACGCATTAGTAGAATCTGCATCTCGATTGCACAATGATGCTCTGTTGACGAGTGTTATGACGGCACTCTGGAGAGATGCTGAAGTGAATGGGCTTTCTGGGGCTTTTTTCGAGCACGGCATACATGTTCTGCTCAACCGCCTCACCAGTATCAAAGCTCATGAACACAAGCAGCCCCTGATTCATCCCCTCAAAGGAGCACGCCTGCAGCTTGTGCTGGATTTAATGGAAAGCCGTCTCGGAGAAGATTTGCGTGTGTCTGAACTCACCGCATTGACCGGGCAAGACCCGCGCACATTTACGCGAGCATTTCACGCAGCAACCGGATTTGCGCCCTATGCCTATTTCACGGTAAGACGCATGGAGTATGCGAAACAACTTTTGCGTGATGAGCGGCTTACGGTAACTGAAATTGCCCTCTGCACGGGTTATACAAACCCCAGTAAATTTTCTGTCGCATTCCGTCGAGTATGTGGTGTTTCACCCAGTGTTTGGCGACGCACACACAACAAATAGTTGCCGTCTACTTTGATAGAACGGCCATGCCTTTTGTTATGGCGGGCTGGACGGGGCCACCTTCGGGTGGGCCGGGTGTTTGAGGCCGGTGGTTGCAACCCTGTTCAGTCCGTCTCCACGAATTGCAACCTCGTGGTGACGGTTCAAAACCTTAAACGCGAGGCCTTACTTATGGACGCAAAATCTATATCTTTGGATGCCTTAAACATACCATCTCCCAATAACAGCATTATTACCCTCACCCACCAGCAATACTTATTTTATCAATTCGCCTACCTAGATTTACATTCACCCGACTGCAGCCATTTGCAAACCCTTGGCTACGGAGTCAAAAAAAATGAAGTCGACTATAAAATATACCGCTTGCGAGAGTATCTTTATGCAATGGAATACCTGCTTGGCAACCTGAACAGCAGCTTGGACTTACCGCCACAGGCCACCTCTGCATTGGCAGACTTATTGTGCGGGATGCAGGGATTTTGCAGGAAGTATATTTGGTGATGTTGGGGCGGCTTATGGCCGCCTTGTTTGGGATTTTGCATTTTCAGCTTCACTGCGAATATTCAGCAGGATATTTAGCACTGCCAGAAAAATCATTTTTACTTTCAATAAAGACAACGTGAATATCGTCAATCAACCAACGAGCATTAATTAAAGTATACTTAAGGCTAAAAATTAAAGGCGCACCACCTTCATCATACCCATTAACAACAAGACAACCATCTTGCGAATTTATTTTTTCATAGTGGCTATCTTTAGCAGTCATATAATTCTTAAACAACAACTGATTTACTGTATCTGAATTGGATTGATAGTCATTACCGAGTAAAGATTGGGGAAAAAAATTACTCGCCTGCTCAACAATATTATCTTTTAACATCCTTCTCATACTTAATCATTGAATCACAGTCGCTTTTTATAACTCTTAAACTTTGTTATGCGCATTAACCATTATTCTAAATAATATTAATCCAATTTTTTTTACTATTAGAAATGGGAAAAC